>DASXHD010000051.1:0-229370 GCA_036488725.1 Polyangiaceae bacterium
GATGATGAAGAAGACCTCGCCGTCCTCGACGTCGAAGCTGACGCCTTCGAGGACACGTTTGTCGCCGAACGATTTTTGGATGCCGCGAAACGAAATCATTTTTCGTGCATGACGTTGGTGCCGTTCCAATCGGCGGGCGGCGGCGCCGCGGCGAACGCGAGCGCGCGAGCCTTCATCGTCTTGGCGGCCTCGTCGTCCGCGTGAATCGCGAGCGCTTCGTCCCACGCGCGCGCCGCGTCCTCGAATTTGCGTGCGAGGTAGAGGTCGAGCGCGCGGCCGCACGCGTCGCAGAATTTCTTTTCGTTTGCTCCGTCGGCGCGCGGCTCGTAGACACGGACGCCGAGAGCTTTGCCTTTCACCGCGACGACGTCGACCGCGCGTGCGAGGACGCCCGCCTTCGCGAACGTCGTCTCGGACGCCATGACGGGCGTGCCGTACGCTTTGTTGAGGCCCTCGAGGCGCGAGGCGAGGTTCACCGTGTCGCCCATCACGGTGTAGTTCATGCGATCGGTCGCGCCGATATTTCCGACGAGCACTTTGCCGGTCGCGAGGCCGATGCGCGCGTTCAGGCCTGCGAGGCGCGCGTCGGCGCGGCGCATCGCGTCGAGCTTCGCTTGGCAGGCGAGTGCGGCGCGGCAGGCGCGCTCGGCGTGATTCGGCACGTCGCCCGGCGCGTTCCAGAAGGCCATGATCGCGTCGCCGATGAATTTGTCGACCGTGCCGCCGTGGCTCTGGATGATGCGGGTCATCTCGTCGAAGTAGCCGCCGAGCAATTCGACGAGCGCCTCGGGCGCGAGCGTCTCGGAGAGTGTCGTGAAGCCGGCGAGGTCGGAGAAGAAAATCGTGAGCTCTTTGGTTTTGCCGCCGAGCACGGCGCCTTCGCCGCTCGCGACGACCGCGCGCACGAGATCGCGCGGCACGTACGCTGCGAAGCTCCGCAATCCGCCTTTCATGGCGCCCAGCGCGACGAGCATCGCGTTGATCTCGGTGAACCGGCTCGGTGGCTGCTGCGCGTCGTCGATCTCGAAGCGTCCGACGCGCTCCATCTCGTGGGCGATGCTCGCGAGCGGCTGCGCCATCGTGCGCGCGAACCACACGCCGACGGCGACGGCGCCGATCACGCTGACGATGGAGACGAGGAGCGAGGTGCGCAAGCTCTTCTCGAGCGGCCCGGTGAAATCGCTCTCCGGCGCGATCGCGCCGACGCGCCACGTCAGGTGCGCGTCGATCGGAAACGACTGCGACGCCGCGATGTAACGCTGGCCGCCCTGCTCGAGCTTCGTGCGGCTCGAGACGTGGTGCTCGAAGAACGCACGCACGAGCGGGTCCGGGATGTTCTTGCTCGTGACGAGCTCGCCTTGATCGCCTTTGTGCGTTTGCGCGACGACGTGGAGCGTCGGGTGCGCGAGGATCGTCGCGTCGCCCTCGTCGCCCGTATAGAGAAAGACGACCGCGTGCGGGCTGAGGTGAAGCGCGGCGACGAACTTCGAGAGCACGTCGAGATCGAAGTCGACCGTGACGACCCCGCGAAGCGCGCCGTCCTTGCCGTAGATCGGCTCGGCGCACGTGATGCCCGGCACGCCCTGATCGTAAAACACGTACGGCGGCGCCCAGACGCGCGCTTTTTCTTTTTCGGCGAGCACGTAGAACGGGCGCGTTCGCGGGTCGTAGTGCGTGTCGTCTTCGTGCCGAAAGAGACGGAGCGTGCCGTCGGGCTGGATGACGTGCTCCCAGAGCTCGGTCTTTCCATTTTCGATTTTACTGCGGTTGGTGCGGAGCTCGTCGCCCTTGCGATACGCGCCGACGAACGAGCCGCGCGCGTCGCTGTAGCTCACCCACGCGAAGCCGGGGTTCGCGCGCAACACCGACGCGAGGTCTCCGACGAGCGCGTCGTCTTTCGTGATGTCCTCTTCGGAGACGCGATCTGCAAGCAGCGAGCTCACGAGATCGACCGCGGGGATCGCGAGCGTCAGGTGCGCGCGCGTTTGCTCCGACGCTTGAGCGCCGACTTGGTCGAAGAGCTGCGCCGTGAGCGCGTCGATCGATTGCTGCGTCGCGCGGTACGAGTTGTACGCGATGATCGCGCCGGTGAGGACGATGAGAACGGGGATCGCGACGACCAAGCTCACGCGGTAGCTGATGCCTCGCGGACGTCGCACGATGGCGGCCAGCATAACGCAAGATGGTCGAACGAGTTGTCAGCTCCGCGCGCGCTTCGACCACCAGCGACGCGCGTTTTCGGCCAAAATTAGCGCGCTCGCGTCCGGCACGTCGTTTGCGACCTCGCGCGCCCATGCGAAAAGCATTTCTTCTTCTCGCCGCTCTTGCGTGCAGCAGCGGCGGCGTCGATTCGACCGAAGCCGCGAAGGAAGCGTACCTCGGGCTCGACGAGTCGATCGACAAGGCCATCAACTTGGGCTTCGACGGGTTCAACGCGGCGCAGAGCGCCAACATCCCCACGCAGCAGACGACCGGCGATCTCTCGGGCACGATGCAAATCGGCGGACAGGTCGATCAAGGCGCGTCGGCGAACAAGACGATGCGCTTGCAGGAGACGCTCACCGGCTACTCCGACACCGACGGCGGAATCGTCTACGACACGAACACCGACGCCGGCCTGCCCGAGCTCGACATGAAGCTCGCCAACATTCCGAACGGCACGGTCGACGGCACGCTCGTCGGCACCTACGGCATGTCCGGCGCGCTCGAGGGCGAGGCGACGTTGAACGTCGCGTTCTCCGGCGCGCTCGAGCCGAACGACGCCGGCGGCGTGGAGCGCAAGGCGGGCTCGACGCACATCACCGGCACGGCGACGTCGGGGAGCGGCAGCTACGCGATCGACGTGACGCGCTGATCACTTCGGAAAAATCACGTACGCGGCGCCCGAGATGAAGAAGTTGAGCACGATGATCGCGAGCGACGAGTTCACGACCGCGCGCGTCGTCGCCCAGCCGACGCCCTCGGACCCGCCGAACGTCGTGAGCCCGCAGTAGCCGCTCACGACCGGAATCGCGCCGCCGTACGCGACGCATTTGGTGAGGCCCGTGATGAGATCGCCGTGGCTCACGAGCTGAGTCGACGCGAACGTCTTCCACGAGATGCCGAACGCGAAGTAACCGACGGCGCCGCCGACGGTGAACATGACGAAGCCGCCCCAGATGATGAGGACGGTCGTCATGACGATGCTCGCGATGAAACGCGGCTTCACGAGGTAGTCGATCGGGTCGGCGGCGCTCATGCGGAGCGCGTCGACTTGCTCGGTGACGACCATCGATCCGATTTCGGCGGCGATGCCCGCGCCGACGCGCGTCGCGAGCATGAGCGCGGCGAGCGATGCGGCGAGATCGCGCGTGAGGAGCTCGAGGAAGGTCGCGCCGAGCAGCGAGAAATCGGGCAGGATTCGCCTGGTTTGGAGGCCCGACTGGTAGACCATGATCATCCCGATGAATCCCATCGTGATGGTCAAGAAGACGAAGCTCTTGTTTCCGATCTCGTACATCTGGCGGACGACCGCGCCCTTCTCGCGCCGCCCGCGCACGACGTAATAGAGCGTGCGAACGAACACCGAGTAGAGCTCGCGCGCCGCGCGGGCCATCGCGAACGTCTCGAGCCCGATGTCCTCGGCGATGCTCATCCGAGAATGAAGCTCACGAAGTAGTCGAGGACGAAGATGCCTGCGGCGCTCGCGACGACGGTCGCGTTGACGGCGCGGCCGACGCCGGGGGCGCCGCCTTTGGTCGTCATTCCGAAGTGGCAGCTCGCGAGCGCCATGACGATCCCGAAGATGACGCTCTTCACGAGCCCGTCGCCGACGTCACCGAGGTGGAGGAGGCCGCCGGTGAGGCCGTGATAGAAGCTCGTCGGCGCGACGTTCAGGAGCGCCTTCGCACAGTAAGTCGCGCCGAGGAGCGCGAGCGCGTCGGCGTAGAGCGTCATCATGAACAGCGTGACGACGATGCCGATGAAGCGTGGCACGATGAGAAACGAAATCGGATCGATCGCGAGCACGCGCAGCGCGTCGAGCTGCTCGGTGACGACCATCGTGCCGAGCTCGGCGGTGTTGTTCGCGCCGACGCGGCCGGAGATCATGAGCGCCGTGAGGAGCGGCGCGATCTCGCGCAGCGTCGTGAAGCCCGCCGCCCAACCGACGAGGCCCTCGGCGCCGAGCCGCTTCACGATGGGCGCCGCTTGGATGACCATGATCGCGCCGGTGAAGAGCGCCGTGATGACGACGATCGGGAGCGACTTGACGCTCATCTTGTAGAGATTTCGCCGGAGCTCCGGATAATCGATTCGCGGAGGGAAAAATCGCGCGACGATGCGCCCGAGCAGCACGCCCATCCCGCCGACGACTTGCGCCACGCCGAGAAAGCCGGCGCCGACTTGCTCGGCGACGTCGTAGAAGCGGTTGCGCTGCGGCGAGGCGGCGGCGTTCACGCTTTGGAATCTACTTCGTTTACGCCCTCGACATGAAGATGCTTTGGACCCTCGCGATCGCGGCGAGCGTGGCGTGCAGCTCGAGCCCGAGCGGCAGCGATGGCGGAACGGACGGCGGCCTCGACGCGCCGCGCGACGAAGGAGCGGACTCGGTGCCCGCGTGCACTCCGGTCGTGATCCTCGGCTCGGCGTGCTCGAGCGGACAAGTCTGCGCGGGCCCGACGATCGCCAAGCAGTGCGATGGCACGACCGAGCAAGTCACGAGCAACTGCTCCTGCGAGAGCGGCGGCTGGACGTGCTCCGGCATCACGATCGTCTCTTGCGACGCCGGAGCCGCGGACGCCGCCGGCGATTAGCCCGGAAGGAACACGTCGAAAATCAACTCGACGGCGATCGACGGGACGAACGCGACGACGGTCCAGAGAACGCCGAGCAAGAATCCGCGAAACGAACGGCGCGTGCGGATGAAATGCACGAGCACCGCGATCTGCTGGAAGACGAATACGCTGCACGCGAGCGTCGCCGGCGCGTACGCGCGCGCGAGCATCGTCTCGTCGAGCTTTTTTTCGTCGCGTTTGATGACCCACCACGACGCGGTCCAGCTCACCGCAGCGCTCACGAGCATTGCGGCGATCTCGACGAGCGACTCGCCGACGGTCTCGCGATGCATCAGTGGTGGTGCTTCGGCGGCGGGACGACGATGCGCCGCATGTCTTGGAGCCAGCGCTCCATCTCCGAGCTCGACGGCGAGTCGTGGCGGAGCGTCGCCTCCATCGGCCACCACGCGACGGGCCGCTCGTTGACCGTGAAGACGATGTCGTAAGGTCCGGCTTTCTGCGCGAGCGGCGGCGGCATCATCCCGCCGCTCCCGACGCACGACCACGTGTTCTCCGGCCGGAGCTCAGGCCAGTAGCAGCCGTCCGACTGCCCGACGACGCGGCCGGTCTCGTCGAGCACGTACGCCGCGATCATGACGTCGCGCCCGGACCATCCGCGGGTCGCGCGCGCGAACCATGTAAACTGCACGCGTCTCGGATAGCTCCGCTCGGTCCACGTCGAGTTGATCCCGGCGAGGAGAAGCGGCGACGGATTGACGACGCGCGCGACGATCACGTCGACGTCGGGCATGCCGTCCTCGGCGACGTCCGGATCGTGCGTGTGGAGCGACTCGTCTTCGTCTTGCTGCTCGGCGGCGACGACCGCGCGCCCGATTTCGGTGCCGTCTTTCAGCGCGACGATCGAGTAATGACCTTCGTGGTCGACGTGGAAGTCGAGGTTGGCGCTCGCGAACGCGACGCGCTGCTTTTCTTCGAGCGACGCGCTGCTCTGCGCGGAGGCGACGACTTTTCCGTTCGGATCGCGCGCCTCGAATTTGACGTGCGTCTCGCCCGGCGGAAGGCCGAAGAGCATCGCGACCGCGGGGATCTCCACGCTGCCGTCGTCGTCGATCGCGACCGAGCGCGCGTCGCCGAGCATGTGCGCCATCGGCCGGCCGGCTTCGTCTTTGCCCATTTGAAAGCGGCTCGCGATGAAGAGATCGGCGTACGTGCGTTTGCGCTGCGTGTTTGCGTAGTCGAAGAGAAGTTTTTCGAGCGGCGGCCGTTGCCCCGCGAGCACGGCGCGGAGCTCGGACACGGTGACCGCGCTGAAGATCGACGCCGCCGATTTTTCTTCGAGCCCCGTGTAGAGAATCGCGTGGTTCACGCCGGCGACCTCGGCGTGTCCGTGATCGTGGAACGTCACGACCGGCCCGCCCGAAAATCCCGGATACACGGCCGCGTCGAACACGAGCAGCTTGCTGCCGAACATGTCGACGATGCCCGACGCGATCCCTTCGGACATGCCCCACGAGAGCGACCAGAAGCCGCGCCCGGTGTGACCGAGCGTCCAAACCGGCTCGCCGACGGGGAGATCGTGCTCTTCGAGCTTGAGCGGCGGCACGCCGTCGAGCGGCGCCTTCGGTTTCAGAATCGCGATGTCGCGCACCTCGTCGATCGCGGCGAGCTCGGCCGGCACCGACTGACCTTTGCGCGTGCGGATGACGAGCCGGTCCGGCCGCATGACGACGTGCGCCGCGGTCACGATGAGCACGCCGCTCGTATTTGCAGAATGCAACAGTGAGCCGTCTATCGCGAAGCCGGTTCCATGCGGCGTGGCCTCGCGATGCATCGAGACGTCGATGACGTGCTTCGGCGCGCGCGGGTCTTTGCCCATCTGACGCTCGAGCTCTTTGGTTTCTTCTTCGCGATCTTGCGTGTCGTCGTTGACGATGCCGACGACCGACGGCGCGACCGAATCGAAGACGACCTCGGCCGACGCGTGCGGAGATTTCACGTCGGTGCAGGCGAAAAAAACGAGCGGAGCGAGTGCGAGTGCGCGCTTCATGAGCGCGCGCGACATTATCACTTCCGCCGGTCGAAGAAGTCGCGCGTGACGCGCACCGTCGCCGTGTCGTCATAACGGGTCGGATGGATCCCGTCGCCGTCGAGTTCGTAGATCGCCGCGTTCGGAAACGAGAGCAAGATCGGAGCATGCGTCGCGATGACGAACTGGCTGCCCTCGGCGACGAGCTCGTGGATACGCGCGATCGCATCGATTTGCCGCGCCGGGGAGAGCGCGGCCTCGGGCTCGTCGAGGACGTAGAAGCCGCCCGGGCCGAACCGATGCTTCAGCAGCGCCAGGAACGATTCTCCGTGCGATTGCTCGTGCAGCGAGCGCCCGCCGTACGATGCGATGAGCGGCGGGCCCGGCGTCGCGCGATCGAGCACCTCGATGTTCGTCGCGACGTTGAAGTAGCTCTCGGCGCGAAGAAAAAACATCGTCCGCGGGCGCGCTGGAGTGCGCGCGATGCGTAGCGCCCGCCCGAGCGGCGACTCCGAACGTCGCGTCGCGAAGTTGAAGTTCTGCGAGCCGCCTTCTGCGTTGAGGCCCATCGCGACCGCGATCGCTTCGACGAGCGTCGACTTTCCGCTCCCGTTCTCGCCGACGAAGTAGGTCACGCGCGGATGCAGTCGCAAGACGCCGAGCTCGCGCACCGCGGGGATCGCGAACGGGTACGCGCGTGGATTCTCGACGCGCGAAGCGACGACCTCGATGTGGATGACGAACGGCGCCTCGTGGCTCGTGCGCGGACCTTTGCGTGACGCCATGCGAGCCCAACTTATCACTTCCGTTCGAGCCAACCGAGCCACTCGCGGAGCACGCCGAGACGCTCCGGCACGAATCGGTAAACGCGCTCGCGGCCCCGGCGCTCGTGGACGAGCAGGCCCGCGGCTTCGAGCGTTTGCAAATGGCGCGTGGTCGTCGGCCACGCGTGCTTGAAACGCGCGGCGACGTAACCGGCCGTGGCTTCGCCTCCGCAGAAAAAGATCGTCATCAAAATCTGGCGGCGCGCCGGGTGCGCGAGCGCCTCGCAGACCGCGTCGAGGGCCGCGAGGCGCGCCTTGGTGAGCTCGGCTCGGTCGCTCAAATCTCTTCGAGCTGGAGGATGCTCATGTCCTCGAGCACCGGGCCCATCGTCTCCCAAACCGCCATGACCTCGGGCGTCTGGTGCGCGAGGTTCGAAGCCTCGGCGTCGCGCCACGTCATGAGCTCGACGAAGCAGTCGGCGTCTTTGCGCTTGTCGTGAGCTTGCCACACGCGGAACGGATCGCTCGTGACGAGGCCGACGCTGCGAAGCGCCGGCTCGTGCTTCTTCACGAGGGCGCGAAGCTCGGCGGCTTTGCCTTTTTTGGGGTGGTAGATGACGAGGGTGGGGACGGGCTTGGACATGGGGAGTCATTTAGCAATAATGCTAAATGACGCAACGAAAAAAATCAGAGCGGTCCTTCGGTGAGGCCGTGGACGAATTGCCGGACGCGCGGCTCGCGCGAGGCGCGGGCTTCGTCGGTCGTGCCGTCGAAAATGAGCTCGCCGCGATAGAGCATGCCGACGCGGTCGGTGACCGTGAGCAGACGATCGAGATCGCTCGAGACCATCACGACCGTCGCGCCGGCGGCGCGCTGTTCTTCACGAAGGAGCTCGAAGATTTTTTGGCTCGTGACCGGGTCGAGACCGGCGGCGGGCTCGTCGTAGAGGACGATGCCGGCGCGGGCGACGGTGGCGCGCGCGACGCCGACGCGTTTTTTCTGTCCGCCCGAGAGGCCCGACGGCAGGCGCGACTCGAAGCCCGGAAGCGAGACGCACCCGAGACGCTCGCTCACGCGCGCCGCGATTTCGTCCTCTGGCAGCGCGTAGAGCCGGCGGAGCGGGAAGGCGATGTTCTCGGCGACGGTCATGTGATCGAAGAGCGCGTTGTTCTGGAAGAGCATGCCGATCTTCGCGCGGACCGCTTGGAGCTTGAGCTCCGGCATGCGCGTCACGTCCTCGCCGTCGACCATCACTTCGCCGCGGTCGGGTTTGATCAGACCGGCGAGGAGCTTGAGCACGACGCTCTTGCCCGCGGCCCCCGGACCGATGAGGCCGTAGAGACAGCCGCGCGGGACTTCGAGCGTGACGTCGCGAAGGACGACGTTGGGACCTGCCGCGGTGCGGAACGATTTGCTGACGCCGCGAAGCGCGAGCAGCGACTGCATCTCTATTTCTTCTCGGTCTCCGCGCGGGCGCGACCGAGGCGGACCCACAAGAGGAGCGCGGCGAACGCGAGGCCCGCGACGAGGACGACGAGCGCGCCGAGCGTCGCTTGGAGCATGCGCACCGAGCCGCGCGCGACCGCGATCGGCCCGACGTGCGCGAGCTCGGCCTCGCCGCGGATCGCGGGCGCCGCACGCGCGACCATCACGACCGACACGTCCTCGGGCGCGAGGCCCGCGACGCCGCCGGCGACGAGCTTTTGAATCGCGCCCTGCGTGAGCGGGGGCGTCGCGCCGCGATGCTCGAGGAGCACGCTCGCAGTCGCCTTCGGATGCGGGTCGTCGCGAAGCGGATCGTTCTCCGGCAGGTTCAAATGGACGCGCGCGCCGAGCACGCCGTCGACGCTCTCGAGCGTTCGCTCGAGGTCGCCCGCGACGCCGGCGACGTACTGCGCGTGCTCGGCCGTCTGGCTCGGAACGAGCGCGCCCTTGTCCATCGAGTCGAGCACGCCGACCGGCCGCGGCCGCGGCAGCTCTTGTTCGCGCATCGCGGCGAGCGCGCGCGCCACGTCGTCGCGCGCGACGATGACCCGCTCCTTGCCCTCGGATTGCGGATCGACCTCTTTCGTGGCGTCGATGTTGCTCTGGTCGAGCGCGAGGACGATCCGGTTCGCGTCGTCCTCGTCGAGATTGTTGGCGACCGCAACGTTGCACCCCGAAAGCGCTGCAACCAGCCCGAGCGCCAACCAACCCCGCATGCGCCGCACTCTACCCGACGGCCCATTCCACATTCCACATTCCCGACGCTTGCAACGCCGCTTTTCCGATGCTACCGATTCTCCTTAGGTGCGAGGTCAGCGCTCGAGGCCGCGAGGTCCGGAGCGTCCGCACCGCCGAAGCCGGAGCTTCTCGCCGGCCGAACCAAAGACCAAGAACAGCTCCCTCTTTGCGGAGTCGTGAACCAGGCCCAGCCCACTCCCTTTACGGAAGCGATCGCGACGCTCAACGATCGCGCGCTCCGTCGCTTGCTCGGCGCTCGCGCATTTCTGCGCGGCTACGACTACGTGCGGCGTCACGCGGTCGAAAACGTGCAGATCGAAGCCGCGTCGGCGAAGGGTCAAGTCCGCGGGACCGAGCCCGAGCCGTACGACGTGAGCATCCAGCTCGCGCCTCCGGGGCCGAACGGGCAGGGCGGGATCACGTCGCAGTGCTCGTGTCCGGCGTTCTCGAAGATCAACGGGCATTGCAAGCACGTGGCAGCTTTGCTCATCGCGGTGCGCGATCAGTTTCGTCCGCCGAAGCCGCAGATGCCGCAGCAGCCTCAGGCCGCCGCGCTCCCCGCGGTGACCGCCGGGCCGAACGGCGTCAGCGCGTACGCCGTCCCGCTCTCCGATGGCGGAGGCGGCGGTCGTCGCGGCCGGCGCGCGCGCGCTCGCGCGCTCAAACAAGCGCAGATGGCGGCGCACGGGCTCATCGCGCGCCAAGGCACCGAGGGCAAGCAAGGCGTCGACGCGTGGCTCGCCGAGCCGATGCCGCCGCAGCCGAAGATCGAATACCGCATCGAAGCGCGGCAGACGTCGCTCGCGGTCCGCGTGCTCGAATCCGAAGCGCGGTTGCCGCTCTTGCCGAGCGCGCTCCTCGTGCCGCAGTCGCAAGCGCCGACGCCCGATCGCGAAGCGCTCCGTCTCCTCGCGCGGCTCGAGAGCGAGCAGCCACGGCGCGTCGGCATCGACGTGCGCGGCGAGGACGCTTGCGATCTGCTCGACGCGCTCCGCGGTCGCCGCGTCATCCTCGAGCCGCAGATGATGGAGCTCCGTTACAACGACGAGCCCCTCCGCGCGCACTTCGAGCTCGAGCTCTCGCAAGACGGCACCTCGGTCTTGGTCAAATCGTTTTTCACGCGAACCGGAGATCCCCGGAAATTCCTCGCGTCGCAAGGCGCGTGGTTCGAGGGCAGCCCCGGTTGGCACGTCGACGTCGAAGGCTTCGCGCGGCCGATCGACAAGCGCGTGTCGCCCGCGAGCTTGCGCCGGTTGATTCGTCAGCCGGTCATCCACGAGTCGATCGATCGACTGCCGCAGCTCATCGCCCAGGGCCTCCCGCGCGCCGCGCTCGAAGTGGGAGCCGAGCTACCGGAGCTCTCGCAAGTCGCCGACGTGGTCGACATCGAGCCGACGTTCCGTTTGCGCGCGGGCGGCTCGCTCACCGAGGCGCACGTCTCGCTGCGCGCCGCGTACGAAGACGTCGAGATCGACGTCCGCGCCGACGGCATGACGCCGCCCGTGATCGTCAAACCTCCGAACCCGGGCTCGAAGCGCGCGCGCTGCATTCGCTGCGACATCGCCGCTCAGCAAGCGGCCGCGAGCAAGCTGCGCGATCTCGGCCTCGCGCCCGACGAAGACGGGCAGGGGTTCGTCGTCCGCGGCGACGGCGCGCTGAAATTCTGGACCGACGGCATCACGACCCTCCCCGAAGAGTGGGATCTCTACGCGCCCGACGATCTCGTCGACGTGCAGATGCGCGACACCTCGCTCGCCGCGAACGTGCGCGTCTCGAGCGGCGTCGACTGGCTCTCGCTCCGCATGAGCTTCGAGAGCGAAGGCATCGCGGTCACGCAAGAAGAGCTCGCGCGTTGCCTCGCTGAAGGCCGCCGTTACGTGCGGCTTCAAGACGGCTCCTTCGCGCGCATCGATCCCGAAAAAGTGAAAGAGGTGCTCGCGCGCCAAGCCGAGATCCTCGCGACGTCCGGCAGCAGCGGCGGCAAGATCCCGCTCTCGCAAGCCGGCCGCATCGAGGAGCTGCTCTCGCAAGTGAACCGCTCGACCGTGAGCGACGGCGCCAAAGAGCTCTTCAAGAAGCTCCGCGACATCGACGAAATCAAAGCGACGAAGAAGCCGCGCAACCTGAAAGCGACGCTTCGTCCGTATCAAGAGAGCGGCTTTCAGTGGCTCGCGTTCCTGCACGAGATCGCCTCGGGTGGCGTGCTCGCCGACGACATGGGTCTCGGCAAGACGGTGCAGACGATCGCGGTGCTCCTCGCCGTGAAGAGCCTCGTCGAAAAGTCGGAGGACAAAAAGAAATTCCGCGCGCTCATCGTCGCCCCGACGAGCGTCGTGACCAACTGGCTGCGCGAAATGGACAAGTTCGCGCCCTCCCTCAAGCACGCGCTCTGGCACGGCGCCGAGCGCAAAGAGCGCGAGGACGAGCTCTCGCAAGCCGACGTCGTCGTCACGAGCTACGCGCTCCTCCGCCGCGACGAAGAGTTGCTCGCGAAACAAAACTGGACCTACGCGATCCTCGACGAAGCGCAGAACATCAAAAACCCGCTCTCGGCGACGGCGCGCGCGGCCAAACGTCTCAAGAGCGATCGCCGGCTCGCGCTCACCGGCACGCCGATCGAAAATCGTCTCTCCGAGATTTGGAGCATCTTCGATTTCGTCAGCCCGGGCCTCCTCGGTGATCTCGCCAAGTTCGAAGAGCGTTACTCGCGCCCGATCGACGCGGGCGATCCGAAGGCCGCGCAGCGCCTCCGCGCGACGATCCATCCGTTCATTTTGCGCCGCACGAAATCCGAGGTCGCCAAAGATCTCCCCGAAAAAATCGAGACCGATCAGATTTGCGATCTGACCGGCGAGCAAGGCGCGCTCTACCAGCAGGTGCTCAAAGAAGTGCGCGCCCAAGTCATGGGCGAGGTCGAGCGGCAGGGGCTCGCGCGCGCGCAAATCCAGATCCTCGCGGGCCTCACGCGGCTTCGTCAGGCGGCGTGCGACCCGCGTCTGCTCGGCCTCCCGCGTCAGTTCAGCGACGAAGACTCCGGCAAGCTCATGGCGCTGCGCGATTTGATCCAGACGTCGATCGACGGCGGACACCGCGTGCTCGTCTTCAGTCAGTTCGTCAGCATGCTGACGATCATCCGTCGCGCGCTCGACGAGGACAAAGTCTCCTACGAATATCTCGACGGCTCGACCAAAGATCGCCAGTCGATCGTCGAGCGCTTCCAGCAAGAGCACGGGGCGCCGGTCTTTCTCATCTCGCTCAAAGCGGGCGGCAGCGGCCTCAACCTCACCGGCGCGGACACGGTCATCCACTTCGACCCGTGGTGGAACCCCGCCGTCGAAGATCAAGCGACCGACCGCGCTCACCGCATCGGTCAAACCAAAGTGGTCACGACTTATCGTTTGATCGCCAAGGGCACCATCGAGGAAAAAATCCTCGAGCTCGGTGGGAAAAAACGGGAGCTCGTCGGCGCGGTCTTGAGCGAAGACATGGGCGGCACGAAGAAGCTCACGAAGTCCGACCTCGAAGATCTCTTCAAGTTCGACTGACTCACATCCGGTGCATCGCCCACCACGCCGTGCCGGCGGCGACGACGAGGATGAGCACCGCCCACATCCACGCGCGGCTCGTCTCTCGCTGCTCCGTCTTTTGCTCGAGGCTCGGCTCGGCGGGCGGCGGCGGCGGCGCGGGCTCGGCGGCGGCGGGCGGCGCGGGCTTGTCGTAACCGCGGATGCCGCTCGTGCGATCGGCGGGGAGGCGCGGGCGATCTTCTTTGCGATCGGTGACCGGCCCCGTCTTGACGCCGGAGTCGCTCCGCAACGGAGCGCCGACGATGACCGCGTTCTCGTCGAATTTCGCGGGGTCCTCCACGTCGCTCGGCGGTCCGCGGAAGCTTTGCTCGGCGGCGGGCACGGGACGCTCGGAGCGAATCTCGTCGAGCCACGCTTGATAGCGCTGACGCTGCGCGCCGAAAATTTCCTCCATGAACGACGCGACCGTCGCCGCGGTCACGACGCGTCCGCGGCTCCGCGAGAACGCGTCGAGCGCTTCGGCCATCTCCCGGGCCGACGCGTAGCGCTGGTTGCGATCCTTCGCGAGCGCCTTCTTCAAGATGTCCCAGAGCGCGGGCGAGTAATCCGGCACGATCGTCGTGGGATCCGGAATCTTGCATTCTGCAACCGCCGCGAGCGTCGACACGTTGTCGGCGCGCTTGAAGAGACGCTTGTCGACCGTGAGCTCCCAGAGCGTCACGCCGAGCGCGAAAATGTCGATGCGATGATCGATCTCGCGGGAGCTCTTGGTCTGCTCGGGCGCCATGTACGCGACCTTGCCCTTGATGACGCCGAGGCCGGTCTCGGTGACGCGGTTCTTCGCTTTCGCGAGACCGAAGTCGATGATCTTCGGCTGCCCGTCGTAGGTGACGAAAATGTTCGACGGGTTGATGTCGCGGTGGATGACGTTTTGATTCACGCCGCTCGACGCGAGATCGTGCGCGTGCTGGAGGCCCTCCGCGATTCGCGCGCCGATCCACGCGACGACGTCGACCGGGAGCTTCTGTCCCTTCGCGCGCGCGGTGAACCAGACGTCCCAGAGCGACTCGCCGAAGAGAAGCTCCATCGCGATGAAGAGCCGCTTGTGCTTTCCCTCTTGGTCCTCGCCGAGCTCGTGGACTTGCACGATGCTCGGGTGCGAGAGCTTCGCGGCGATGCGCGCCTCGTCGAGGAACATGTTGGTGAAGTCTTTGTCGCTCGAGAACTCCGGCTTGATCACTTTGATCGCGTGGAGCTTCTCGAACCCCGCGGGCCCGGAGAGGCGACCGACGTAGATGTTCGCCATCCCGCCGTCAGCGAGCTTGGCGCGGATTTCGTAACGGCCGATCTTGGAAGGCAGAGACGGCTGGGTGGTCACGTTTGGGCCCCATCATAAGCCGATCTCGATTAACATCGCCTCGTAATGTTTTGGCTCTCCACGCTCCTCGCGCGCACACCAGAAAGTTGAGCCGTGGAAGAAGACGCGACGCTCGGCCGCATCGGCGGCTTTCGGCTCATCAAACGTCTCGCGACGGGCGGGACGAGCGATGTTCTTCTCGCGCGCGCCGAGGGACCGCACGGCTTCGAGCGCACGGTCGTGCTGAAGCGGCTTCTCTCGGAGCATCAGAACGATCCGGATTTCGCGCGCATGTTCACGCGCGAGGCGGCGGCGTACGCGCGCTTATCGCATCCGGCGATCGTTCGGCTGTTCGATTTTTTCACGGCCAATGGGCAATTGGTGATGGTGCTCGAGTACGTCGACGGCATCTCGCTCGCGCGGCTCATGACGCACGCGGCGCAGGCCGGACAGAAGCTCGACGATCGCATCGCGTTCTATCTCGCGGCGCGCGTGTTCGACGCGCTCTCGGCGGCGCACGACGCGCGTAACCCCGACAGCGGCGATCCGACGCCGGTCATTCACCGCGACGTGAACCCCTCGAACGTGCTCATTCCGTGGGACGGTCACGCCAAGCTCGCCGACTTCGGCATCGCGAAGATTCAAGGCGGCGAAGAAGCCGAGACGAGCCAGGGTTTGATCAAAGGCACGTACGGCTACATGGCGCCCGAGCAAGTGCGCGGCGAGCGCGTCACGATTCGCACCGACGTCTACGCGGCGACGCTCGTCTTGTGGGAGCTCCTCGCGCGGCGCAAAGCGATCCAAGCCGACAAGCTGCCGGAGATGGAAGTGCTCCGCGCGATGGCCGAGCCGAACCTTCCGACGCTCGACATCATGCGGCCCGAGATCCACGAGTCGGTTCGCGAGGCGGTCTCGCGCGGGCTCGAGCCGAACCCGGCGCGCCGCGCGATCACCGCCGAGGAGATGATCGGGATCCTGCGCACGCAGTTCGATCCCGAGGACGCGCGCCAGCGTCTCGTTCGCGCGATGCAGCCGCTCGCGCCGCTCAGCCGTCGCTCGCTCTCCGACACGATCGCCGAGGACATGCGCGAAACGGCCGAGGCGGCGGTCATGCCGGGCGTGACGCTTCCGATCCCGACCGAGGCCAAGCCGCCGCGACCGCCTTCGCGTCCGTCGGAGCGCAATCTCGCGGTGCCGCCGCACGTCGGCTCGCGCACGCAATCGCCCGCGGCGGCGCTTCAACAAACCGCGATCATGGCGCCGATGCCGGACGCGGTGCGCAGGCAGACGCCGAGCGGATTTCGTGCGGTCGCGCCCGCACCGCCCGCGCCACCGCCACCGCCGGCGCCGCCGCCGCCGGTCCGCGCGCCTTCGCTCAGCAAAGCAACGCTCGCCGGCGGCTTCAACCCGATGCAGCAAGTCCCGCCGGCGGCGCCGTCCGAAGCGCCCACCGAAAAAAATCATCGCGTCGACAGCAACGTCGCGCTTCCGCCGTCGAGCGGATCGCTGCCCGCCGCGCTCGTCACGCCGTGGCCGCCTCCGCCGCAACCCGTCGCGCCAGCGCCCGCGACCCTCCCGCCGCAGCGCGCGTTCGCTCCGCCACCCATTCTTCCCGGCCCGCAACCGCGCCGCTCGTACGGCGCGGTGATCGCGGTCGCGATCGTCCTCGGCCTTTTCGTCGTCGCCGCCGCCGGCACCGGCCTCTGGTATTACCAGCGCACGCACGAGCCCGTCGCGACGCTCACGTCGCCAGTGCTAGCGACCGCGCCCAAGCCCACCGCAACCGTGACGCCGACGGCACCGGCCACCGCGACCGTAACGGCGAGGGCAACTGTCGCGACAACCGCGACTGCGACGGCAACGTCCACGGCAACCGTCACGGCCACGGCCACGGCAACGGCCACGGTGACACCGTCGGCGACGGCAACGTCCACGGCCGCGTACCCGACGCCTGGTCCCAACGAGGGCGTTCTCATCTTCCCCGCGTACGCTCGCGAGCACCGCATCTACGTCGACGGCCGCGTCAAAGGCGACGGCAGCGCGCCGCTCGTCACCGCCTGCGGTCACCACACGGTTCAAATCGGCTCGCAGGGCAAACCCCGCGAGCTCGACATCCCGTGCGGCGCGCTCGCGCGCCTCGAGTGATTAGCGCGTCGCGACGTTCGACGGCGGCTCGGCTTCTTGGTTGTAGAATACAAAGAACGCCTCGGCCCACGTCCGCCCGCCCGTGTCGTTCGGATGAATGCCGTCGCCGCCGCGCGAGAGCTTGATGTTCGACCCGTCGAACACTTTGCACGGCGCCGCGTTCTGCTTGATGACGTCGACGATGCCGGTGTCTTTCTTCCACAGCGGCGGCGAGAGCCAGTAGCACGCGCGCCCGCCGGCCGAGACTTTGTGCGCGATCGACGCGACGTGCTTCGCGAGCGCAGCCGGGAAGGGAACCGAGACGTCGTTCGCGCCGAGCGTGACGAGCACGAGGTCCGGTTGGTTCTTCGCGATCAAATCTTCGATGCGGTGCTCGTGGTCGTACGTCGCGATGCTGACGCTGTCTTGCCAATCGCGGACGAACTTCGCGCCGAGCGCTTCGAAGCGCGGAGCGAGCGCTTTCGCGAGGCCGTTCCATCCGCCGACGAACGAGTCGCCGAGCTGGAGGACGACCTTCGGCGGCGCCGGAGCTTGCGGCGCGGCGGCGGTGGGCGCCGGCGCCTGCGTCGCGATCTTCGTCGCGGGAACGGGAGGACCCGCCACGGCGGCGATCGGCGACGTGGACGCGGGCGACTTTACGGCTTCGGTCGCAGGCGGTCGGCTCGCGCAAGCGGCGACGGCCATCACGAGCAACACGTCAACGAGTCTGCGCATCGAGGCGCGATGCTATCACTCCTCGACGTCGGCGCAGCAGCGGAAGCCGGTCGAGTAGTCGTGATACCAAGGCCCGTGCGCGACCGTGCGGTACGTGCAGCCGTCGCCGTTGATGTGCGTGTCGAGGTAGTAGCCGCCTTGGAACGTGCCGTCCGGATCGTCGACCCACTCGTGGAGGTTGCCGACCATGTCGTAGACGCCGTAGCCGTTCGTGCAGCTCGCGTGCGCGCCCGTCGTGCTGAGCGTGCGCGGCGCTTGATTGAGGCGCGGATCGTTCATGCGATCCGTCGTCCACTCGTGGGGGCGATCGTAGCGAAGGCGCATCACGCTGATCATCGGGCTCACGCCGTCGTCGTTGCAAGCGCCGCGCTGGCGAACGTTGCCGTAGCCGAACGTCGTGTGCTTCGGTCCCATGCACGCCTGTCGCCACTCGGTCGGCTTGCAGAGTCGCTTGCCCGAGCGCGCGCACGCGTCCTTGGCTTGCACCTCGCTGATGTAGCCGTGCGGAACGACGCCGCCCGCGGTCACCGCGCGGACGACGTGATGCTCGACCGGCGTGTACGGATCGTACGGACGCTCGTCGCCGTTCGGCAAAAGCTCGACGAGCGACGCTTCCCAGCGATCGATGCAGAAGCGACCCTCGACGTTGGCCATCCCGTCCGGACACACGCCGGGCACATGTCCGTAGAGAAAAATGCTCGGGCGCGGCGCTGCGTCCATCGTGAGACCGTGCGGCAGGAAGAAATCCGTCCCCTCGTTCGCCGTGTGGATGCGCGCGAGCGAAGCGCCGATGCGATCGCTCGCGAGGTGCGAGTCGCCGCGCGCGACCTCGGCGATGGCGTTGCCCGCCGGCGGGGACTTGGTGCATCCGCCGAGGACTGCGAAGGTGGCACTGGCGGCAAGCAGCGCGATGGCACCGGCTCGCGCGATCAAACTACGCCCTCCGTCATGCGATTAAAGGTCTTAATTGCGACCGCCGATTCGCGAAACAAAAAAGCGCAGTGAAAAATTCTTTTGGTCCCACACTGTGCGGCATTGTTGCGATTATGTGTATTCTACAATAGTTTGAGTCGAAACCATGCTCGCGACATTCCTGGCTGATTCCGCGAAGAAAAACTTCATCAAGCGCACGTGGGATCGCCTGTCCGCGCTCCCCGGCGGGACGCGCGCGTTCTCGCGCCTGGTCGGGATCGCAGCGCCGTACACGTCGACGATTCGCGCACACGTGATCCGCGTGGAGCCCGGCCGCGCGGAGGTCACGATGGATGACCGTCGCAGCGTGCGAAATCACATCGATTGCATCCATGCCGTCGCGCTCGCGAACCTGGTCGAGCTCACGGGCAACACGGCGCTCGCCTACAGCCTGCCCGACGATGCGCGGTTCATCGTCGCGAAGATGACGATCGAATATTCGAAGAAGGCGCGCGGAACGATCCGCGCGGTCGGCACGTGCGAGGTGCCGCGCTCGAGCGAGCGCCGCGAGCTCGTGGTCACGGTCGACATCACCGACGAGTCCGGCGCGCTCACGACGCGCGGAACGATGGTCACGCTCGTCGGGCCGAAGAAGGCGTGACGTTATTCGAAGCCCGCGAGCTTTTTCGCGCGGGCGACGACCGCATCGAACATCGCGGGCGTGAGGCGGCCGGTCTGCGTGTTTTGTTGGCTCACGTGGTAGCTCGCGAGGAGCGTGCGCGTGCCGACGGTGAGCTCGGCGCCGTGGGCGAACTTGGCGCGCGCCTGATGCTCGCGCGCGAGCACGGCCGCGAACGCGATCGCGCCGAGCGCGAGATAGACGCGCGCCTTCGGGAGGAGCGCGAGCTCTTCGTCGAGCCAGTGGGCGCAGCGCGCGATTTCGTCTTTGTTCGGCAAGTTGTCGGGCGGCACGCAGCGAACGGCGAGCGTGATGAACGCGCCGCGGAGATCGAGGCCGTCGTCTTTGCGCGTGGAGGTCGGCTGGCTCGCGAGCCCGGCGCGGTGGAGCGCGGCGTAGAGAAAATCGCCGGAGCGATCGCCGGTGAAGACGCGGCCCGTGCGGTTCGCGCCGTGCGCGCCGGGCGCGAGGCCGACGATGACGATGCGCGCAGCGGGATCGCCGAAACCGGCGACCGGGCGGCCGTGGTACGTCTCGCCGGCGTACGCGCGCCTCTTCACGCGCGCGACGTGCTCGCGATGCCGAACGAGGCGCGGGCACGCGGTGCAGATTTCGATTTTCCGTGCGAGCGTCGGCAGCGTCACGCGCGCACGAGCTTCTCGTACACGTCGGCGTAACCGGCGCACATCGAAGCGATGCCGCACTCGCGCGCGGCGTATTCGCGCGCGCGCAGGCCCATCGTGCGCATGCGATCGGGGCGGTCGACGGCCTCTTGCATGCGCGCCGCGAGCTCGGACGCGGTGAGCGAGCGGGCGAGGAGGCCGGTCTTTCCGTGCTGGACGAGCTCGCGGATGCCGCCGACGGCGAACGCGACGACCGGCTTGGCCATCGCCATCGCTTCGAGGACGCTCAGGCCGAACGATTCGTGTCGCGACGCGCTGAGCGCCGCGTCGGCTTCGGCGATCGCGGCGCGCGGATCCGGCAAGAAACCGCGGAATTCGACGCGGTCGGCGACGCGCCACGCGCGCGCCATGCGAACGAGCTTCTTTCGCTGCGAGCCGTCGCCTGCGACGATCAATCGCGCGTGCGGCACGCGCGCGAGCGCTTCGATCGCGACGTCGACTTGCTTGCCCGGCTCGAGCCTGCAGGCGGTGACGAACGTGAACGGGCCGGAGCGCATGTGCAGAATGGGAGAAAAGTGCTCGACGTCGACGCCGTTGCGGACGACGGTGATCCGCTCGGCTGCGTACGGCGCGGTCTGCGCGACGTAGTCGGCGACGTGCGAGGCGACCGCGACGACCGCCGATGCGCGCCGTAGCGACCAACGCGTGAAGCTCGAACGGTCCAGCGCCGCGAAGTGGCGTGTGTCGTGCTCGGTGCGGACGATGCGCGCGCCTGCGCGGAGCGCGGCGCGCGTCCCGAGCACGTGCGACGCGAACGTGTGAAGGTGCACGATGTTCGCGCGCGTCTCGCGAATGACACCCTCGAGCCACGCGGTGTCGCTCGGACCGAGCGAGCGCCACAAATAGGCGATCGGATTTTCGCGCACACGACCGCGATCGAACAGCGTCAGACCGGGCCGATGAAAATGCTCCGCGACGCGCTCGGAAGGCGTGAAGAGCGCGATCGCGTGCGTCGCGCGCGTCGCCTCGGCGTGCGTCACGAGGTCGAGCAGTTGGCGTTCGGCGCCGCCGGCTTCGCCCCCGCAGACGACGTGGAGCACGCGCGCTTCGGCCGGGAGCGTCGCGAGCGCGAGATGCGGAGCCGCGGTCATGCAGCCTCTTCGCGAATGGTCGGGACCGAAGCGCGCGCCGCGCTGGTCTTGAGCGCGCTTTCGAGGCGGAGCCAGAAGACAACCGCGACCGCCGTGTGCGTGAGCGACGTCGACAGCGCGAGCCCGCGGAGCCCGAGCGGTTTGACGAGCGCGACGTCGAACAAAATGTTGAGCGACGCGTTGAGCACGCCCATCGAGAGCATGATGCGGCTGTTTTTGAGCGCGACGTGCGCGCGCGCGAGGACGAGCAGCGCACCGAACGGCGCGATGCCGACGAGGTGATACGGCAGGATTTCGATCATGCGATCGACGCCGCCCGCGTCCATCTCGCCGCGCAAGAAGACGGCGCGAAGAAGCGGGCCGCGGATCGCGTAGACGAGCGCGCTCGCCGCCGCCAAGAGGCCGAACGACCACGCGAGCGAGCGATTCACCGTGCCGCGAAACTCGCCGTCGCGGCCGGCGCTCGCCGCTTCTTGCGAGAGCACCGAGAGAAGCACCGGCAAGAGGCTCGCCTGCAAGAGCGACGTGAGCACCGACGAGACGTCGCTGCTGTAGCGGAGGAGCGTGCCGCCGCCCATGACCGCCGCGAAACCCGCCATCAGCTGATCGAAGACCGGGTTGATGCGCGTCAGCGCGCCGCCGCCCGTTTCGGATGCGGCGAGCTTCACGAAACGCATCACTGGCTCGGGGCGTTCGAAGGTGAGCGGCATCTTGAGCCCGAGATTTCCGATCGTGAGCTGGCCGAGGATGCCGATCGACACGAGCTCGCCGGCGAGCGCCGCAGCCGGTACGACGAGCATCCCCGCCGAACGATGGAGCGCCGCGATCATGCCGATGGTGACGGCGATCGACGCGGCGCCCGCCATCGGGTGAGCGAGGTAGCGGTGCTCGGCGTTGAGGACCGCGACGAGAAACGTGCGAACGCTCAGCGCGACGAGATAGAGACAGAAGAGCGGCACCATCTTCGCGGCGAGCGCGAGATCGGCGCCGTCGTAACGCATCGCGAAGGTGCCGACGGCGAGCATGCCGATGACGGCCGAGAGCGCGCCGCCCAGCACGAGCGTATGCGCGAGCAGCGACCCGCGCGTCTTGGCGGCGAGCTCGTCGCGATCGCCGCGCACGCGAAGGTCGGTCAAAATCGGGACGATCGCCGAGTCTTGATAGACGCTGAAGACGAGCGACCCGGCGAACGCGAACGCGGCCCACGAGAAAAAGTAGACGTCGGTCGCGCTCGAACGCCCGAACCACATCGCCAACAGAAGAGGCAGCGCCGCATCGCCCCCACGGAAGACCACCTGCGCGGCGAGGAGCACGAGCGAGGTGCGGACAAGTGAAGGGCGTTTCACGGCAAGACTACGTGGAAAAGGGAGCCTCGAATCCTAGTGCAAAACGCCTGCCGGCACCATGATGTGGTACCTCCGTGCTCGGTGGCCGCCATGGCTTCTCCTCTCGCGCCGCTTCGTCCCGTTCGCGTGCTCTTCTTGAACGACACCGCGCGCAACGGCGGACCGGGTCGCAGCCTCTTCACGCTTCTCAGTCATCTCGACCCGAAGGAGATTTATCGCGCCGTCGTGCTTCCGCGGCCGGGCGCGGTGTCGGATTTGATCGCCGGATCGTGCGAGACGATCGCCTTCGCGCCCGATTTCGTCGAGAACCCGATCGAGCCGCTCACGCGTCCGCTCGAGCGACGCGATCTCGACGCGCCGACCGCGCTACGCGCCGTGCGCGGCGTGGGCAACGTCCTTCGCATGGGCCGGAGCATGACATCGCTGTCGCGGCTCGCGAAGCGCGGCGAGTTCGATTTGATTTACTGCAACGGCACGACCGCTGACTTCGCCGGCGCGGCGATCGGCGCGCTCACCGGCACGCCGGTGCTCTGGCACGTCCGTTACACCCACGTCCCCGACGCGCTCGCGTCGGCGCACGCGCGTCTCGCCGCGAGCCGAACCGTTCGGCGGATCGTCTGCGTCTCGCGCGCGGCGGCGAAGCTCTTCCTTCACTGCTCGCACAAAGTCGCCGTCGTCCACAACGCAGTCGACACCGAGTCGCTCTCGCCCGACGTCGTTTTCCGCGGCCAGGCGCGCGAGGAGCTCGGTCTGCCAGCCGACGCGTTCGTCATCGGCGCGCACGGGCGAGTCCTCGCGCGGAAGGGTTTCGTCGAAATGATCCGCGCCGCGCGTCTCGCGCGCGACGCAATGACCGAAGCCGAGAAAGCGCGCGTTCACTTCGTGATCGTCGGGGACACGCCCGAGGACATCGGCGGCGATCATCTTGCAGAATGCAAAGATCTCGCGCGCGAGCTCGGCCTCGAGCGTGTCTTTCGCTTCACCGGTTTTCGCAGCGACGTGCGGCCGTACGTGCGCGACTTCGACGTCGCCGTCGTGCCGAGCGTCTACGAAGACCCGCTGCCGCGCGCGGTCATCGAATCGATGGCGTTCGGCGTGCCGGTCATCGGGACCGACGTCGGCGGTGTCGGAGAAATGATTTCGGCCGGGGGAGGGAAGCTCGTTCCGCCGCGCGACGAGGCCGCGCTCGCCGACGCGATGCTCGCCTACCTTCGCGACGACGCGCTTCGCGCCCGCGACGGACGGATCGCGCGCGAGCGCGTGCTCCGAGAGTTCGACGCCGGCCTTCACGCGACGCGCATCCGCGACGAGATCGCGCGCGCCGTCTTCGGAGCGCCCGCGTGAATCGTCACTTCAAGGCGGCCGTCGTGCGGGTCGTCGACGAGAGCGGTCGCCGGCCGTTCGTGGTGCTCGCGCTCGCCCTCGCGGTCCTCGCCGGCCTCTGGTCGTACGCGTACACGCACTTCCAGCTCAACGCCGATTTGCTCGAGCTCCTCCCGCGCGACAGCCCGGGCGTGCAAGCCTTCGAGCATCAGCTCGGTCGCGTCGGCGGCGGCTTCAGCTTGGTCGTCGTCGTCGAATCGCCCGACCGCGCGAAGAACGAAAAAATGATCGACGCGCTCGACGACCGCCTCGAGAAGCTCGCCAAGTCGCGTCCGGATCTCGTGAGCTACGTCGAAGCTGGCACGAAGGACGTGCACGCTTTCTTCGACGCGCACAAGTGGCTCTACGCCGACCAATCCGATCTCGAAAAGGCCGACGAGCGTCTCGATCACGAGATCGCCGTTCGGAGCGGCCTCGTGGAGAGCTTCGACGACCCGGACCCCGCACCGGCGCCGAAAACAAAAACCAAAGATCTCGGGCTCGACGAATACGAGGCGCGCTGGAAAGGCAAAACCGAAAAGTTCGACGATTTTCCGAGCGGTTATTTTTCGACGCCCGACGGCGGCATGATGGCGCTCCGCATCGTCGCGGGCTCGCGCGGGCTCGGCGACGCCGCGGGCGACTCGCTCCTCGCGCGGGTGCGGGGCATCGTCGACGAAATCGATCCGAAGGCGATCGACTCACGCATGCAAGTCGGTTACGCGGGCGACATCGCCAACGCGGTCGAGGAGAAAGACTCGCTCGTGAGCGACGCGGCGTGGGCGACCGGCGGCGCGTTTTTGTGCATCTTCCTCGGCGTCGTCATTTTCTTTCGTTCGCCGTGGGCGCCGCTCGTCCTCGCGCTGCCCGCGCTCATCGGCGTCGGCGCCGCGTACACGTTCGCGATGGCGCACTACGGTTACGTCAACACGACCGGCGCGTTCCTCGGCGCGATCATCCTCGGCAACGGCATCAACTATCCGATCGTGCTCTTGCATCGGTATCGCGAGTTTCGCGCGCGCGGCATGACGCCCGAGATCGCGCGGCGGGAGGCCGTGCTGAACGCGTTTCGCGCCGAGCTCGTCGGCGCTTCGGTCGCGGCGATCGCGTACGGCTCGCTGGTCGTCACGAGCTTTCGCGGGTTCGTTCAGTTCGGCGTCATCGGTTTCGTCGGCATGTTGCTCGTTTGGGTGTCGATGATTCCGTGCGTGCCGGCGCTGCTCGTCGTCGACGAGTGGGTGCAGGCGCGCGTGCCGAGCTGGCTGCGCGACCGGCCGATCGCGAATCCCCAGCGCGACGCGCGCGGTCCGATCATGGGCGGCATCGCGTGGATCACCGAGCGCGCGCCGCTCATGGTGCTCGCGCTCGGCGTGCTCGCGGCGATTTGGGCGGTGCGTCCGCTGCACGCTTATCTGCAAGACCCGTGGGAGTACGATTTTTCGGCGATCGGCTCGCGCCACGCGCAAGTCTCGGGCGCGGGCGCGTGGTCGACCAAGGCCGATCGCGTCTTCGGCGGCAAGACGAACATCGCCGGCGCGATGATGCTCGCCGACACGCCCGAGCAAGTCCCCGAGGTGAAGCAAGCCATCCTCGACAACGACGCGCGCGACAAAGACGGCCGCCTCATCAACGACATCGTGACCGTCGACGATTTTCTTCCGGGGACCGTCGCCGAGCAGCAGAAAAAAATCGAGGTGCTCGAGCGCATTCGCTCGCGCCTCACGCCCGCGGTGATGGCGAAGCTCGACCCGGACGAAAAAAAACGCGTCGACGCGATCGAGCCACCGCCGGATCTCGCACCGATCACGGCCAAAGATTTGCCGCCGCTCCTCCGCCGACGCTTCGAAGAAATCAACGGCCGCGTCGGCACGGTCTTTTACGTGAAGTTCAGAAACGACATTTCTTTCTCCGATGGGCACATTCTCTTGCGCATCGCGCGCACGACCGACAACGTCCACCTCCGCGGCGGGACCGTCGTCCAGACCGCGAGCCGCTCGACGATCTTCGCCGAGATCGTTCGCTCGATGGAGCACGACGGTCCGCTCGCGACCTACGTCTCGCTCTGCGCGGTCGTCGTCGTCGTCATCATCGCCACCGGCAGTCTCCGCGGCGCGGCGGCGGTGCTCCTCGCGCTCGCGCTCGGCGTCGTCGTCACGCTCGGGAGCGCCGCGCACGACGGGATGAAGCTCAACTTCTTCAACTTCATCGCGCTGCCGATCACCTTCGGCATCGGCAGCGAGTATCCGTTCAACGTGTTCGATCGCTCGCGGCTCCTCCGCGGCGACGTCTCGTCGGCGCTGCGCCTCTCGGGCGGCGCGGTCGCGCTCTGCAGCTACACGACGACGATCGGCTACGCGTCGATGCTCGTCTCCGATCAGCGGGCGCTTCAGTCCTTCGGCCGGCTCGCGATGACCGGCGAAATCGCCTGCGCGACGGCGGCGCTCCTCGTCATGCCCGCGTTCCTCCACGCGATTCGTTGGCCGCGATCAAGTCGGAAACTTTAGACGTAAAGCTTCCTCGCGCCGCGCGAAGGAGGCTCTCGGTTTCGCGTCGCAAGATGAGGCTACGCATGTCGCCCGGGTGAAGCGCGATGCGCGTCGGCAGGAAACCGCGCGCCGGGCGCGCGATGCGAACGAAGAGCGCGCTCGACGCGAGACGCGCGGGCGTTCGGCTCGCGAAGTTCAAGACGAGGCTCGCCCTCGAGCGTCCGCCCGCCGGGTCGTAGACGCGCATGTGATCCTCGGCATAACGAAACCCGCGCGACGCGAGCGCGGGAACGACCCAGCGCGCCATCGACCAAGCCGGCGCGACGAACCCGGCGATCGGAAGCTCGAGCGCCCGCAGCGCGGAGGCGCCGTCATCGAGCCGCCGCTCTCCTTCGTCGCGCGCCAAATCCGCGAACTCGGCCTCGCCCGCCGACGCCACGCGCTGCGCGAACGCGGATCGCAACCCGCGTCCTTCGCCGCTCGCGCGATGGAAAAAACCGTGGAGCAAAATCTCGTGCCCGCGCGACGCGAGCTCGCGCAGCCGATCGACGAACCGCGGATGGTCCGCGAGCGGCCACTCGCCGTGAAAGTTCGGAACGACGAGGAGGGCCGCTCGCGCGCCGACCCGCTCGCACGCCTCGAGCGCGTCTTCGATCTCCGACGCGAACGCGGGCGAGACGTCGTGAATCGAGACATGAACCGGCGCGCGCGACATCACGCCCACCATAGCAAGGGGTTACGGATCCGGCTGCGCGCGAAGGCTCTACACGGGCGCGCGGCGAACCTTCCCGAGGAGCTCCTCGTAGCGCGCGAGGAGCCGCTCGAAATGCTCGCGTGTCGAAAGGATTTCGCGGGCGGCGCGCGCGGCGGCTTCACGCGCGCTCGGCCCGCGCGACAGCAATCGCTCGATCGCCGCCGCGCATCCCGCCGGGTCGCCCGCGCGAAACGTCTCCGAAAACTCCGGCTTCGCGAGCTCGGCGGCGCCGCCCTCGTCCGGCACCACGAGCGGCACGCCCGACGCGATCGCCTCGGCGACCGCGATCCCGAACGTCTCGTGCGGGCACCCGTGAACGAGCGCGTCGGCCGCGGCGATCGCCTCGCCGAGCTTTTCGCGGTCCTTCTCGAAACCTGCAAAATACACGTTTTTCGAGGCGAGTTTTTCGAGGCGCGCGCGCTCGGGGCCGTCGCCGTAGACGACGAGCCGCGCGCCCGAGTGCGCTTCGGCGAAGCGCGCGAAGCCCTCGAGCACGGTGTCCCATCGCTTTTCGATCGCGAGCCGCCCCGACGCGACGAGCGTCACCCCCGATGGCGCGCGCGGTCGCGGATGGAAAATTTCTTTGTCGACGCCGAAGGGCAAATGTTCTGCCGCCACGCCGTGCCGCGCGAGCTTGCGCGTTTGCCACGCGCTCGAGCAAAACGTCGCCGCGCATCCGCGCGCGATCGCTCGCACCCACGCCCAGAGCGGAACGCTCGCCGCCCGCGCGGCCGGACGCGCCCACGCTCGATGCCCATCGGCGCGCAAGCGCCGGAGCAGGTCATCGACGAAGACGCGCTCGTACGTATCGATGAAGTCCGAATGCCAAACGAAGGTTCGAATCCCGTACGTCCCGCGCTTCGCCGCGAGAACGCCGAGCGCGGCGACATAGGGAGAATGAATCTCGACCACATCGGGGCACGCTGTCGCGATGGCGTCACGGATCTTGTCTGGCCGCCAGAGCAAGTGGTACGTGGGGTCGTACGGCATGGCAGGTCCACCCAGTCTTCGAACGGTTCGGGTCGCCTTCGATGGCGGACCCGGAACGAGCATCGAGGACTCGTGCCCGAGTTGGCATAGAATGTGTTCCTTGGCCTCGAGGTAGCTTCGGACGCCACCGCCGCGCTCCGAATAGAATTCCGTAACGTCGACGACTTTCATCCTTGGACCCATGAACGCGCTTTTACGCTTTCCACGCCGGCTCCCCGCTCCGCCTGATCCGCACGTCGCTCAACCGCACCCGTTCGTTGGGCTTTCTGCCGGAATCGGGCGGCCGCTGCGCATCGCGTTTTTGAGCGACTTCGTTCGAATCCCTTACGCGAACGGCGCAGTCTTCCAGACCCGCCTCCTTTACCAGGAGCTTCGGAGGTATGGCCACGAAGTCACGGTCATCGGCGCCCATGATCCGGATGCCATCCCCGAGGACCTCGCGCCCGGAACGATTCAGCTGCCGAGCGTCCCACTGAAGACCTACCCGGGCGTCCACTTGCCGATGCCCTCGGCGCGCTGGGTGTTCGATCCGGCGCGGTGGGACTTCGACATCATTTTCGCGCAGGTCACGTCGCTGGTTCATCACTTCGGGATTTGGCTCCGCGAGATGAAGGGCATCCCGCTCTTGATGGTCAACACGACGCACCTCGCCGCGGCGTACGACGTGCTCCTGCCGGAGCGCGTTTCGAAAATCGAAGCGGTGCATTCGGGGCTCGAGTTTTTCTTGAAGCGTCCGTACGAGCGAACGTTCGCAGACATCTACAACCAAGGCGACGGTCTCGTCGTCTTGAGCGAAGGCTTGCGAACGTATTGGCGCGAGCGCGGCGTGACCACCCCGATTCACGTGATCCCGCGCGCGGTGCAGCCGGACATTTTCGATCGCGCGATCGGCGAGGATCCGTACGCTGCGTTTTTGCCGACGAACGGGCCGCGGCTGCTTTGCGCGGGCCGTCACACGCGCGAAAAATCGCAGGACCGCGCGATTCGGATTTTCGCGAAGCACGTTCTTCCGGCGAACCCGCACGCGACGCTCACGATGCTCGGCGTCGGGCCGGACACCGATTATTACAAGCGCGTCGCGCGCGAGCTCGGCGTGATGCATCGCGTGGCGTTTCCGGGCGAGGTGCCGTTCACCGAGATGCCCGCGTATTACGCGTACGCCGACGTGTTCGTGCACACCTCGCTTAGCGAGACTTACGGCAACGTGCTCGGCGAGGCGCTTTATTGCGGCACGCCGACCGTCGCGTTCGCCGACGGAATGGGCGCGTCGTCGCAGGTCGTCGACGGCGAGAACGGCATCTTGCTCCAGCCGGGCAAAGGTCCAGCCGCCGAGCGCGAGGCCGACGAACAGTTCGGCGCGACGGTGCTCCGCTTGCTCGACTCGCCGTCGCTCCGCGCGAAGCTCTCACGCTCGGCGAGCCGCACGGCGCGCGAGCGAGCGCATCCGCACGTCGTCATGGAGCGCATCGCCGAAGCGTTCAAGAGCGCGCGCGCGCACGCCGACGTGAACGGCCTCCGCCCCGCGGCGCAGGGCCCGCGCGTCGTCCAGTGGCTCACGACGATGAAGCACATTCGCCCGTGGGGCGTGGTGAACGCGGGCGTCTACCTCATCGGCCATCTGCGACCGGGCAAGAACCTCCCTCGCCCGGTGCACCCGCAGTTCGCGAAGTAAAAATTAGAACTGCGAGCAGGTGCCGTCGGCGCCGTTCGGGCCGCTCGCGACGCAGTTGCCGGTGGGCTTGACCGAGCACGCCAGGTCCGGGCAGTTGGTCGTGCAGCCGGCGGCGCGGAATTGGGCGAGCGTCGACTCGTAGGCTTGCACGGCGGGCGACTGCGCGTTGTTGACGGTGAGCGGGCAGCAGAGACCGTCGACTTGCGCGACGCACTGCAGGCTGTCGCAGGTCGCGCAGCATTGCTCGGCGGCGACTTCTTGCGAGGCGAGCTCGGTTTGGAGCGTGTCGCAGTCGGGCGCGGGCGCGTCGGGCGTCGGGGTCGCGTCGTTTTGCGCGGCGTCGTTTTTCCCGGAGTCGGAGCCGCCGTCGGTTCCGCTGTCGATGCCGCTGTCGATGGTGCCGCCGCACGCGGCGAGCGAGAAACAAAGAGTGAAGAAGAAAGTTTTCATTGGGAACAGTTTCCGTTTGGACCGCAGATGTCGGTCGGTTTGGACGAGCAAGCAAGGTTCGGACAATTGATGGAGCAGTGAGCGTCTTTCACCGCTTTGAGGGCGGTGAGGTAGTCCTTCGAGTCGAGCGAGTCGCCGCTCGAGACGGTGAGCGGGCAGCAGAGGCCGTCGATTTGTTGCGTGCATTGGAGCGTGCCGCACGTGAGGCAGCACTGGACGGCCGCTTGGCGCTTGGTCTCGAGATCGGCGAGGAGCTTCGTGCACGGATCGGCCGCGTCGGCGACGGGCTGACCGCTCCCATCGCCGTCGGCGCCGTCGCTGTTCGTCGCGTCGCTGCCGCCGTCGTCGAGGAGCGGGCTCGTTTCGGCGCCACCGCACGCGACGAGCGTCACACAAGCCATCAAGATTAAGCGCATGACCCGATTATGGCCGGGACCTGCCGTTTACGCCAAGTCTGCTCGAATCGCGTCGCGGACGGTTCGCAGGCCCTCGAGGAGCGGGACGCGCGGCGCGTAACCGAGCTCGGCCTGGGCGCGCGAGACGTCGGCGAAGGTCGCGTCGACGTCGCCGGCCGGAACCGGCGCGCGCTCGACCGCGAGCGGCTTGCCGGCGACTTGGCCGATGGTCTCGACGAGCGCGTCGAGTCGAATCGGCGCGCCCGAGCCGAGGTTGTACGCGCGGAAACCGGCCGGTGCGCGCTCCATCGCGCCGACGACGCCGCGCACGATGTCGTCGACGTGCGTGAAGTCGCGGCGCATCGAGCCGTCGCCGAAGAGGGTGATCGGCCGGCCTTCGAGGGCGGCGCGCATGAAGAGTGTGATGGCCATCTCGGGGCGCTGGCGCGGGCCGTACACAGTGAAAAAACGAAGCGCGGTAATCCGGAGGTCCCCGCTGATTCGCGCGATGGCGCTCGCGACGAGCTCGGCGCTCCGCTTGGTCGCGGCGTACGGCGACTCGGGATCGATCGCGGGCGCGTCCTCGCGCGCGGGGAGCGGCGTCGAGTTGCCGTAGACCGACGAGCTCGACGCGAAGAGATAACGTTTGGCGCCGGCCTCGCGCGCGAGCTCGAGCGTGACCGCGGTGCCCTCGACGTTCACGCGCGCGTAACGCGCCGGATCGCGAAAGGACGGACGCACGCCGGCGAGACCGGCGAGATGAACGACGCCGTCGGCGCCCTCGAAGCACGGACGGAGCGCTTCGCGATCGGTGACGCACGCGGTGACGACGCGAAAACGATTTTCGGGAGCAACGCTTTCGAGCGCGCGCTGGTTCGCGAGCTTCCACGAGCGCGGGTAGGGCGCGTCCGAAAAATCGTCGACGACGACGAGCTCGTCGCCGCGCGCGAGGAGCGCGCGACACAAATGATGGCCGATGAAGCCGACCCCGCCCGTGACGACCCAGCGCATCGTCTAGCTCGCGCTGCCCGCGGCGGGCGGAACGGCGGGATTGACGCCGACGCCCTGATAACGAAGACCGGCGCGTTGGACGTCGGCCGCGCGCCAGACGTTGCGCGCGTCGACCACGATCGATCCGCGCATGCGTTTTTTGATCTCGGCGAAGTTCGGCGCGCGGTAGCTGCGCCACTCGGTCATGAGGACGAGCGTGTCGGCGCCGGTGACCGCGTCGTACTCGCGCTGCGAGATGACGACTTGCGGGAGCGCGCGCGCGAAGGTTTGGCTCGCCTCGGGATCGTGGCCGACGACGCGCGCGCCGCGATCGAGGAGAAAGCGCGCGAGGGCGAGCGCGGGCGCGTCGCGCACGTCGTCGGTCTCGGGCTTGAACGCGAGACCCCAGAGCGCCACGATTTTGCCGCGCGGATCGCCGAGCGCGCGCTCGACGAGCTTGCACACGAACTCGATTTGCTCCTGATTCGCGCGGTGCGTGGCCTCGGCGAGGCGCATCGGGACGTCGTGTTTTTTTCCGAGGTGCATGAGGGCTTGCACGTCTTTCGGAAAGCACGAGCCGCCGTACCCGGGCCCGGCGTAGAGGAAGCGGCGGCCGATGCGCTTGTCGGCGCCGACGCCGAGACGCACCGCGTGGATGTCGGCGCCGGTCGCGTCGCAGAGACGCGAGAGCTCGTTCATGAAAGAGACGCGCATCGCGAGCATGACGTTGGACGCGTATTTGATGAGCTCGCTCGAACGACGATGGGTGACGACGAGACGCTCGCCCGAGAGCTGGAGCGGCGCGTAGAGCTCGCGAAGGAGCGCGCGTGCGGCCTCGCTCTCGGCGCCGAGGACGATGCGCTCCGGTTTGAAAAAGTCGGCGACCGCGTCGCCCTCTTTCAGAAACTCCGGATTCGAGACGACCTCGAGGCCGACGCGCGCGCCTTCGAGCTTCTTCTCGACTTCGTCGCAGGTGCCGACCGGCACGGTGCTCTTGATCGCGACGAGCGCGGGCTTGCGCGCGATGCCCGCGATTTTTTCGGCCGCGGAGAGGACGGCCGAAATGTCCGCGTCGCCGTTCGCGTCGGCGGGCGTGCCGACACAAATGAAATAGACGTCGGCGTCGCTGAAGTCGTCGCCGATCGCGCTCGCGAACGTGAGGCGGCCGCTCCGCTCGTTGCGTCGAATGAGATCGCCGAGGCCGGGCTCGTAGAACGGGAGGACCCCGTCGCTGAGACGCTTCACGCGCTCGGGATCGATGTCGACGACGCGTACCTCGTGACCGAGCTCCGCGAGGCCGGTGCCCGAAACCAAGCCGACGTAGCCTGCTCCTAAAACGACGAGCTTCATGGTTTTGCGGCGTATAGCTTACACGTTCGATGAACATCTCGCGAGGCGCATGGGCGGCGCGGACGTTCGCGTACCACGCGGCGTACAACGCGTTCGCGCGCGCGGCGCCGCGGGCGGCGATGCTCGTCCAGCGCGTCACCGGCGACACCGGGCGCGGCCGTGGGAAGGGCGGAGCCGCGGGCGCGGATTATTTCGAAGCAGTCGCGTCGGACTACGAGACGATCGCGCGCGCGAGCGGGGTCGGCGAAAAGCTCTTCGCCGGAAAACGTGTGCTCGAGCTGGGTCCCGGCGACACGCGCGCGATCGCGCTCCTCGCGCGGCTCGCGGGCGCCGAAAGTTGGGAGGGGCTCGACGCGTTCGACATTCAATCGCGCGACCGGCGGTACGTCGAGGAGATCTACGATTGCATCCTCGCGCGCCGGGGCGAGCGGCGCGGTTCGTGCGAGCTGCTCGAAGGTTGCAGAATGCACACATCGCTCGACTCGCTCGCGCGGGGCGGGCGGCGGTTCGACGTCGTCGTGTCGCGGGCGGTGCTCGAGCACGTGCGCGATCTCGGCGCGCTCTTCGCGGCGGTCGCGCGCGTCGCGAAGGACGACGCCGTTCTCGTTCACAAAGTCGATCTGCGATCGCACGGAATCGAACATCGTCATGGGCTCGATTTTCTGCGGTTCTCGGAGACGACATGGCGGGCGATGAGCTCGCACGTCGATTTGCCGAATCGCGTTCGCGCGCCGGCGTATCTCGAGCTCGGCGAGTCGGTGGGGCTACGGACGATTTGGGCGAGGACCACGCACGTCATGGATGCGGCGGATGCCGACGCCATTCGCGGCGAGCTCGCGCCGCCGTTTCGCGCGATGGAGGCGCGCGATCTCGCCGTGCTCGGGCTGTGGCTCGTTCAGGTCGGGCCGGCGCATCCGCTCGCTTCGCGCACGCGCGCGCCGCTCGGGCCGTCGCCGCACGACGATCTCTCACATTACTGAGCGGAGCGCGCGCCACGCGAGGCCGAGTCGGCGCGCGTCGCCGGCGCGCAAAAAATGGAGCCCCGCGGTGCGGACGAGACGCACGAAAGCTTTTTTCGACCAGCGCGCGTAAAGGCGGAGAAGCTCGGGATCGTGATCGAAGATCTGCGCGTAGAGCTCGTAGTCGTCGCGCTTGCTCAATCGGTCGCTTCCTTCGCGGTGATAAATGCGGAGTCCCTGGTGGAGGTAATACCAGAGCGCGCCGTCGTGGATGCGGTACCAGAGGTGACCCTCGAAGCCGCGCACGCGGGGGTCGAAGCGACGGGCGCCGAGGATGCGGCGATGGAAGATCCCCCAGTGCTCGCCGCGCGCGCGGTCGAGCGAGAGCGGCACGGTGAGGAAGCGATCGCGATCGAGACCGTGGCCGGTGAAGCGACCGGTGAGCGAGTCGACGCAGTTGCACGAGATCGCGTCGAGGCGCGGGCTCACCGTTCGGAGCGCGCCGAGGAGGGTCTCGAGCGCGCGCGGCACGAGCTCGTCGTCGCTGTCGAGCATGCCGATGAAGTCGCCGCGCGCTTCGTCGAGACCTCGGTTGCGGGCGGCGGTCACGCCCGCGTTTTCGGGCTCGCGCACGAAGCGGATGCGCGCGTCTCGAAATGCCGCGACCACGCTCGCCGTGTCGTCGATCGAGCCGTCGTCGACGATCACGAGCTCCCACTCGGCGTGCGTCTGCGCGCGCACGCTCGCGATCGCGCGCCCGATCGTCGCGCGTCGATTGTACGTGGGCATGACGAGCGAGATCATTGGCGGCGGGGCCGCGGGATGCTAGCGCAAAGCCCGTGGCGCGCATCCGGCTGCTCTATTTCGTCGGGTCGTTCGAGCAGGGCGGGGCCGAGCGCCAGGTCGCGGAGCTCGTCGCGAGCTTGCCGCGCGATCGGTTCGAGGCGCACCTCGCGGTTTGCAACGTGCGAGACGATCTAGGGTACGCGCTGCCGTTTTCGTCGCGGATCGATTTGCGCTCGCCGCTCGGTCCGGACGCGCGCACGTTCGTCGCGCTCGCGCGGCACGTTCGGGCGCTGCGGCCCGACATCGTTCACGCGTGGCACGATCCGCAGAACAGCTACGCGCGCATCGCCGTGCGGCTCGCGCGGTCGGGCGCGGCGATCGGCTCGCTGCGATGCACCGAGCTCGCGCGGCGCACGATTCGGCGCGAGCGGCTCACGCACAAGCTCGGCGGCGCGCTCGTCGTGAACTCGGTGGGCATTCGCGACGAGCTCGCGCGCGCGGGCATCGCGCCGGCGCGCGTCGACGTGGTCGAAAACGGCGTCGACGGCGAACGTTTTCGTTCGCTCGAGCGCGAGGCGCGGCGACGAGCGCGCGAACGATTCGGCATGGACGGGCCGACCGTCGTCGTGGCCGCGCGCATCGCGCGTCAAAAGAACCAGCTCGCCGTCGTTCGCGCGGTCGCGAAGCTGCGTGCTCGCCGGCGATGGCCCGACGGCGCGCGCGTGATCCTCGCCGGCCGCGTCGAGCGTCACTCGCGTTACGCGCGGGTCGTCGACGCCGCGATCCGCGTGCTCGGTCTTCGCGAAATCGTGCGACGCATCGATCCTGTGCGCGACGCGGAGACGCTCCTTGCGGCGGCCGACGCAACGCTTCTTCCGTCGCGCTTCGAGGGGCTGCCGAACGTCGTCCTCGAGTCGCTCGCGTGCGGCACGCCGGCGATCGTGTCGCCGCGCGCCAACGCCGATGTGCTCGTTCGTGACGGCGAGACGGGTTTCGTCCTCGCGGGCGCCGGCGCCGAGGACGTCGCGTGCGGATTGGAAAAATTCTTCGCGACGGACCCGCCGACCCTCTCGGCGATGGGCGCGCGCGGACGCGACGCGATTCTCGCTCGATTCACGGTGCGCCGCATGGTCGACGCGACGTGCGCGATTTACGAGCGAGTCGCCGCGTCGTGACCGAGCGATACGTGGAAGATGCACGCGCCGGTGCCCGCGACGCGCGCGGCGCCGCGGTCAACGTGCTCGGCATCGTCGCGCAGGCGACGCTCCCGGCGTTTCACGTTCAGCTCGCGCGCTGGCTCGGCGCCGCCGGCTACGGCCTCTACACCTGGTCGGCGATGTTCGTCGATCTGTTCTCGGTCGTGACGCTCTTCGGTTGCGACCAAGCCGTGATGCGGCAGGTGTCGCTCTCCGGGCGTGCCTCGGCGGCCAGCGTCGGGAGCGCGCTTCGCATCGTGCTCGTTTCGGGGCTCGTCGTGTTCGTTGGAATCTTTACGGCCGCGCCGTCGATCGCCGCGTTCGTCGGAAAGCCCGGCGTCGTCGGCCCGCTGCGGTGCCTCGCGATCGTGCCGCTTTTTTATCACGCGGCGACGATCTTTCTCGTCGCGACGCAGGCGCTCGGCGTCATGCGCTGGGCGTTTTGGGCGCGGAGCATCGCGCAGCCAGTGGTGCTTCTCGCGACCACGAGCATCGCGCTGCGCGCTGGGATGGGTCCGTCCGGCGCGGCCGTCGCGGTCGCGATCGGAATGGCGGCGACCGCGTTTTTCGCCGCGATGCTCTATGCGCGCGAGCTCCCGCTGGGCGAGACGCTGCGCGCCGTCTTCACGGGCAAGCTCGATCGCGAAACACTTCGAGTCGCGGTGCCGCTCGTGCTCGCGAATTTGCTCTGGGCGCTCGTCGCGCGCATCGACTCTTTCTTTCTCGGAAAGTACGGCGACGCGACCGAGCTCGGCGCTTACGCGGCGTGCGCGCTCTACGCGGCGAGCATCTCCCAAATTCGCGGCGCGTTCGAGCCGGTCGCGAGCTCGCTCGTCGCGCCGGCGCTCGCGCGTCACGACGAAAAAGGTCTGAGCGACGCGATCGCGCGGCAAACACGGTGGCTCGCGCTCTGCGCGTTTCCGCTCGCTGCGCTCCTCGTGGGCTTCGGCGATCCACTGCTCGCCGTCTTCGGTCACGGCTTTTCGCAAGGCACGCTGGCGCTTGCCGTGCTCGCCGTCGGTCACACCGTGAACGCGCTCGCGCTCTCGTCGTTCGCGCTGCCGCTCAGCGGAAACGCGCGCTACACGACGTACGTCGCGCTCGGCGCGCTGGTGTTTCAAGGCGCGCTGTGCGCGCTGCTCGTTCCGCGCTGGGGACTCTTCGGCGCCGCGTGCGCGCTCTCGGCCGGTCTCGTCTTCGCGCAGACGGCGCAAATGATCATCGCGGCGCGCGTCGTCGGCGTCGTCTCGATCACGCCGCGCCTCCTCGCCGTCCTCGCGTGCGCAATCGCGGCGCTCGTCTGCGGGCGCATCGCTTACGCATCGCTCGTCGCGCCAATCTTGCTGCGTTTTGCCATGGGCGTCGGTCTCGCCGCAGTCGTCTACGCGATCTCTGCGTGGGTTTTCGCGCTGACGCGCGGCGACCGGGATCTCGCGCGCGCCGCGCTCCGTCGCGTTCGCGTTCTGTGATAACCCAAAGGGCGTGCGCCGCGTTCGACTGACGTACTTCATCAACTCGCTCGAGCAAGGCGGCGCCGAGCGCCAGCTGGCGGAGTTGATCTGCGGCATCGACCGCGAGGCGTTCGAGCCGAGCCTCGTCGTTTGCATCGCGCGCGATCAGCTCGGATACAAGTTGCCGGTCGAGCGCGTGCACTGTCTCGACGCGCCGATGTTTCCGACGCTCACTTCGGTGCAGCGTTTGGCGTCGCTCCTCTCGAGCCTCGGCACCGAGCTGCTCCACACGACCATGGGCTGGGAAAATGTCTTCGGTCGCGTCGCGGCGCGGATGGCGCGCGTGCCGGCCGTCGTGAGCTCGGTCCGGTGCACCGAGCTTCCGCGCAAGCACGTCATCGGCGAGCGCTTCACGCATCGCATCTCGGATGCGATCATCGTGAACTCGACGGGCATTCGCGAGGAGCTTTCGCGCCGCGCGGGCGTCGCGGCGGAGCGGATCGACGTGATCGAAAACGGCGTCGATCTCGCGCGATTCGCGCCGCCCGAAGATCGTGAGCGCGAGCGTCGCTCCTGGGGAATGAGCGGCCTCGTGCTCGTCGTGCCCGGTCGCGTCTGCGCGCAGAAGAATCAGCGCGAGGTGATCCGCGCGCTCGCGGAGATGAACCGGCGCGGCGCGCTCCCGTCGGACGTGAAGGTCGTCTTCGCCGGTCGCGGCTCACCGCCGGTCTACGCCGACGCCCTGCGGACCTACGCGGCGATCTTGGGACTCGGCCGTCACGTCGAGTTTCTCGGCGTGGTGGGCGCGATCGAAAAGCTCGTCGGCGCGGCCGACGGCGTACTTCTCCCGTCGCGCTGGGAGGGACTGCCGAACGCCGTGATCGAGAGCATGGCGTGCGGCACGCCGGCGATCGTCTCGCCCGCGGCCAACGTCGACGGCTTGATCGAAGACGGACGCGAAGGCCTCGTCACGAGCGGCACGAGCGCAGCGGCCATCGCGCGCTCGCTCGAGCGCTTCTTCGCGCTCTCGCCCGAAGCGCGGCGCGCGATGGGCGAAGCGGGCCGCGCGCACGCGACGCGTCGCTTCACGCTGCGACGCATGATCGATCGCACGACCGAGGTCTACGATCGGGTGCTCCGTCGCGCGGCGCCCATCCGCAAGACCTCGCCCGTCCGCGCGAGCGCGAAGCAAGCGAGCTGACCGTGTGCGGCATCGCCGGCTTCCTCGCGAACGACGCGCGTGCGCCGGGGGACCTGCGCGCCGCCGTGCGCGTCGCCGAAGCGCTGCGGCATCGCGGGCCTGACGCGTCGGGCTCGTGGTCCAGCGGGCCGTGTGCGCTCGCGCATCGTCGTCTGTCGATCATCGACCTCAGCCCCGAAGCGAATCAACCGATGACGAACGAGACCGGCGACGTCGCCGTCGTCGTCAACGGCGAGATTTACGACTTCGCGCCGCTCCGCGACGAGCTTCGCGCGAAGGGTCACGTCTTCCGCTCGGAGAGCGACAGCGAGGTCGCGCTTCATCTCTACGAGGAGATGGGCGACGACTTCGTCCGGCGTCTCGACGGCATGTTCGCGCTCCTCCTCTGGGACGCGCGCCGCAATCGTCTCGTCGCCGCGCGCGATCGCTCCGGGAAAAAACCGCTCTTTTACCGGGTCCTCCCGCACGGAATCGCGTTCGCGTCGGAGGTCGGCGCGCTCGTCACCGCGTTTCCCGAGCATCGACCCGAGGTCGATCTTCGCGCGATCGACGAATACCTGACGCTCCAATACGTTCCCGCGCCGCGCACCGCGTACGCCGGCGCGTTCAAAATTCCGGCAGCGCACGTCGCCGTCTTCGAGCCGGGCGCGCCCGAGGCCAAGCTCGCGCGCTACTGGTCGAAACCTTCGGGCGAGCTCGACATGTCCGAGCGCGAGGCCGAGGACGAGCTCCTTCGACTCATGCGCCGCGCGGTTCGAAGGCGCCTCGTCGCCGACGTGCCGCTCGGCGCGTTTCTGTCGGGCGGCCTCGACAGCTCGACGATCGTCGCGCTCATGGCCGAAGCATCCTCGCGACCCGTGAAGACCTTCAGCATCGGTTTTCCAGACAGCGGCGACAGTGAGCTGCCGTACGCGCGCCTCGTCGCCGAGCGCTTCGGCACCGAGCATCACGAAGAGGTCGTGACGCCGGAGATGACCAGCGTGCTCGGATCGATCGTGCGCCATCACGGCCAGCCGTTTGCCGACAGCTCCGCGGTCGCGACGTATTACCTCGCCGAGATGACGCGCAAGCACGTGACCGTCGCGCTCTCGGGCGACGGGAGCGACGAAATACTTGCAGGATACAAGCGTTACGGAACCGCGCGAATCGGCCACGTCCACGACGCGCTCCCCGAGGGCGGACGGCGCGCGCTCCGCGCGGCGCTCACGAACGTCATCTCGGCGGTGAAGCCCTCGCTCGGAGATCTCGGCGCGACGCTCGGTCTCGGCGAAGCCGCCCGCTACGCGCGCCTCGTCGGCCAGCTCGGGCCGGAGGAAAAACGCGCGCTCTACCTCGCGCCGATGCGCGACGCCGCGGGGAGCTCGGTGATCGAGCTCTTCGAGCGCGTCCTCGCCGCGTCGAGCGCGAAGACCGCGATGGGCCGGCTGTGCGATCTCGATTTCAACACGTACCTCGAGGGCGACATCAACGCGAAGGTCGACATCGCCGCGATGACGCACGCGCTCGAAGTGCGTTGCCCGTTTCTCGACACCGCCGTCGTCGAGCTCGCCGCGCGCCTGCCGATGCGCCTCTTGATGCGCGCGCGCGGAAAATATTTGCTCCGCCGCGCGACGCGAAAGCTCCTGCCGCCGCGCACGCGCTTTCGAATCAAGCGCGGCTTCGCGCTTCCGCTCGAGCGCTGGATGCGGCGGGACCTGCGCGAGATGACGCGCGACGTGCTCCTCGGAAAGCGCGCGACCGAGCGCGGCCTCTTCGACCCGGCGGCGGTCGCGAAGCTCGTGGACGATCTCGACCGAGATCGCGCGAGCCCGGATCACGTCTGGACGCTGCTCGTCCTCGAGCTCTGGTTCCGCGCGTTCATCGACGCGGGCGGAGAAAGTTAACGGGAAGGTCAGAGGATCAGAAGTCGAAGAACCGAGACTATTTAATTCTGTCTCTTTTCTTTGGCTTCGACTGCGAGCACGAAGAGCCTCACGTACTGGGCGGCGCTCGCGAGCGAAAAGACGATCGACAAATAGATGAGCATCTGCCCGACGTGCACGAGGTCGACCGCGCCGAGGTCGATGCCGACGTACGAGAGGTGATACGGGTAGCCGAGAATCAGGCAGACGATGCCGATCATTTGAAGCGCGGTCTTCGCTTTTCCTTCTTCGCCGGCGGCGATGACGACGCCCTCGCTCGCCGCTACGCTGCGGAGGCCGGTGACCGCGATGTCGCGCGCGAGCAGCAGCACGACGACCCACGCCGGGATGCGGTTCATCGGCACCATCCAGACGAGCGTCGCCATGACGATGAGCTTGTCGGCGAGCGGGTCGAGCAATTTTCCGAGCACGCTGACGACGTTCATCTTGCGCGCGAGCCAGCCGTCGACGAGGTCAGTGAGCGCGGCGAGCGTGAAGACGATCGTCGCCCAAAAACCGCCGCGCGGCGTGTCCGCGCCGAGGAGCGAGAGGCACACCGGGATCATCACGATGCGTCCCATCGTGAGGAGGTTCGGGACGTTGAGCGCGTCCTGGCGAATCGACGGTCGCCGCTTTCGGCGCGACTTCGGCGGCTTCGACGAAGGGCCCGCCATGCTCAGCGCCCCGCGACGAGCACGGTGCCTTCGCCGCTGAACGCGACGAGACCGCGCTGGCCCGACGGCGCCTCGCTGATCGGAATGGCGCGCGGGAGGACCCGGCCGGTCCATCCGACGAGCGCCTCGCGCCGCGCGACCGCGGGCCTGCCTGCGGTCACGTCGAGCGAAACGATCGCGTCGATGAGCTCGAGCACGACCGTGCCTGCGCCTTTGAATTGCGCGACCGCCATCGCGTCGGTCTCGCCGAACGTCAGGCGCCCGTTTTCGAACGTGAGCGCGAGCTCGAAGCCGAGCACGAGATCTTCGCGAACGAAGAGCGAGGTCGTTTCTTCGAGCGCGATCGGCACGAGCCTGTGCGCCGAGCGCGGGCCGAGGAGGATGGGGCTCGCCGCGTTCATGCGAACGAGCGGGTTGCCCATGCCGCCGAACGGCTCGGGCGAGGGCGTTCGCGTTTGACGCTCGAGGACGGTCGTCGTGAGCGCGCCCGCGTACGCTCGGAGCGCACCGAGCCGCGCGGCGAACGCGGTCGTGACGACGACGAGACCCGACGAGAGAAGTCGAACTGGCGCGTCGGTCGACCCGACGCGCGTCGCCGCGGCGATCTCGGTCAACGTTCGCGGCGCACGCGGAGGCGCGGGCGGCCTTTGCGAAGGCCGGACGTTCGGAAGCTGCGTCGGTGACGGCAGCGCAGGTTGAAGCGAGGGAATCGGCGGCGGCGGCGCCGACGGCGAGCGCACGGCAGTTCCTAGCTCGATCGCACGCCACGTCCCCGACTCCGAGCGATGAGAAGCCGGCTCGGCGAGCGCAAACGAGAGCTCGCCCGAGTCGAGCTCCTGGAACGCGACCGCCGCCGTCGCGCGAATCGCCGCGTTCTCGATGCGCGTCGTCTCCGTCTCGACGGGCGGCGCCATCGACTGCCCGCGCTGCGCCGCGACGCGCCTGGCCATCTGCTCGTGGCCCGCGCGGCCGAACGCGTGCTCGGCCTTCTCGAGATCGCCGAGCCGCTCGTACGCGAGCCCGAGATAGCCCCACGCGCGCCGATGCTCGGGGATGATCTGAACGAGCGCCTCGAGCACCTCGCGCGCCGACTGCGACTGCCCCGTCTTCAAGTAGCAGAGCGCGAGGTTCACCATGAGCGCGGTGTCGCGCGGGTTGTCGCGGTGAAGCTGCTCGTAAATTTGAATGGCGCGCGGGTAGACGCCCATGCGGAAGTAAACGACCGCGAGAAGATCTTGGCCCTTGGAGTCACGCGGCTGGAGATGAAGCGCAGCCTCGAGCTCTTCTTTCGCTTCGTGGACGCGCGAGTCTTGGAGCAGCTCGGCGCCGCGATACAAATGGAAGAGAAACTCTTCGCTCGCGACCTCGCGCACGGAATCCGTGGAGGAAGGGGGCGTCGAGCCGTCCTGAGTCATCGCGCGGATGGTACATCTTTTCGTCCCGCATACGCGATGGCCGACGCGGCGAAGAAGACCGCGCAGACGACTGCGACCGAGGTGGCGTCGAGACCGGCTTTGTTGCGGACGTCGAGGAGCGAGCCTTGCGCGAGCGTGACGGTCACGAAGGTGAACGCCGCGTTCGCGCCCACGGCGAGCCATGCGCCGCGATCGCGGAGCCAAAGCGCACCGAGCGCCGCGGCCGCGAGACCCGAGAAGGCGAGCGCGGACCAGCTCGCGCCGGGCTCGATGCCGAATCGCCAGGCGACGCCCGCCATCGCGCAGACCGCGAGCTTGGATTGCATCGAAGCGCGCGGGCCGAGCGCGCGCAGCACGAGACCGCGCAAGACGAGCTCGTCGCGCGCGCCGGTCGCCGCGCAAGAGACGAGACCGACGAGGATCGGCGCGACGCCGAACATGCCGACGTCGAGCGTGGCAGCGTGCGCGAGCACCGACGCGCCGACCAGCGTGACCGCCGCGGCGGCTCCGAACGCGGCTCCGCGGAGCGCGCGCTTGGTCATCATCGTGCCGGTCGGGGCCGGCGCGAGCGGGTCGGACCACGCGACGCCGAGCCGCCCGGTTCCGAACTCGGCGATGACGAGCTGCACGACGACGGCCGCCGCGTGACGTTGCGCGAGATACGCACCCGCCGCTTGCACCGCGCCGATGATCGCGATGCCCCAGAGAACGATCCGCGCGCGCTCGCGGAGCTCGGGTTTGGTGGTCACGCGAGCTCCGTAGAGAGCGCGGCGCCGTCGGCGAGGAGACCCGGGAGGCCCCCGGTGTGCAAAAATAAAACGCGCGCGCCGCGCGCGATGTCGCCGCGCTCGATGGCCGCCGCGAGGCCGAACATTGCTTTGCCCGTGTAGACCGGGTCGAGCAAGACGCCTGCCTCGCGCGCGCATCGAACGAGAAACGCGCGCTGCACGTCGCTCATCACGGCGTAACGCGGACCTTTGCTGCGATCGTCCACGACGAGCGGCGCCGGCGCGGGGAGCTTCGCGATCGCGCGCGCCTCGCCGACGATCCCGGCGATGGCGCGCTCGAAATACGCCGCGTCGTCACAGACGGCGATCGCGCGTACGCTCTTCGCGGCGCCGTGCGCTGCCGAGCCGAGCGCGACGCCCGCGGCAGTCCCGCCGGAGCCGCACGCGTGCACGACGACGTCGAACGGCTCGCGAATCTGCTCGGCGATCTCGCGCATCGCCTCGACGTAACCGAGCGCTCCGAGACCGTTCGAGCCGCCCTCGGGGATCACGTAACCATCGACGTCCGTCGCTACGTGCATCATGCAATCATTTCGACGCGCGTAATCGGCCGGCGTGATCGTGCGAACGTGCGCGCCGACGAGACGATCGAGGAGCACGTTCCCGCCGAGCGGCAGGTCCCCGCTCGGCGCGTCGCGCTCGGGTCCGCTGACGGGGCCATCGGTCACTCGCAGTAGCAGCGTGCACTCGAGGCCGAGGCGGCGCGCGAGGATCGCGGTCGCTCGCGCGTGGTTCGACTGAATTCCGCCGCACGTGACGACGTGCTTTTTGCCGCGCGCGAGCGCGTCGGCGAGCAGGAACTCGAGCTTGCGGATTTTGTTTCCTGCTTCGGCGCCGCCGGTCGCGTCGTCGCGCTTCACGAAGAGCTCGACCCCGAGCATCGCCGAGAGGCGCGCGTCTCGCGCGAGCGGCGTCGGCGTGTGCGCGAGGCGAAGACGCTCGGGCAGCATGCTCAGCCGAGCTTGATGAGCTTGGCGTTGCCCTCGACGGCTTGGCCGGCGGCGACCAGGACCTCGGCGACGCGGCCGGCTCGTTTGCTGCGGAGCTCGTTTTCCATCTTCATCGCTTCGATGACGACCAGCGGCTGACCGTTTTCGATTTCGTCGCCCGGCGCGACCAGCACGCGCACGACGCGCCCGGGCATGGGCGAGCGAACGAGGTCGTCGACCGCGCCGCCCGACTGCGCCATCGCCGCGGCGGCAGCGCGCTGTCGGTCGCTCTCGACGCGCACGTAGCTGCGATGTCCGCTCGCGACGAGGCCGAGCTCCGGCGGCGTACCTTCGGTCGTGAGGTCGACGACGCGGCCGTCGACGCGAAGCGAAAGCGCGCTCCCGACGACGGCGAGGTCGACCTCGACGGGCCGGCCGTTCGCCGTCACCTCGAGCGCGCCGCTCGGCAGCTCTTTCACGTCGACTTGAAGCGGCTCTTTTTCCTCGGCGAACGTGACGAAGTAGCGCACGGGCGGCAGCTTACATCATACTGAGAGGAGATCATGCTGACGATGGTGCTGATCGGCGCGGCCGGCCTCATGCTGACGATGTTCATGATGCGCGCGAACCTCCGCCGCTCTCGGCGCAATCGCGACGATGGCATCCGCTGGCGAGGCATCGATTGGTCGCGCGGACAGCCGGACGACGAGCAGCAGGCAGACGACGAGTAGCCGCCTCACTGCTCGAAGCAGATGAGGCTGTGCTTGTCGTTGCAGTAGCTGAATTGCTGATCCTGGATGCTCGCGGCGGCGTTGCCCTCGGTCCAATCGGCCGGCTTCTTGTCGGCGCCGTTGTACGCGGGCGTGCCGACGGTCGCCGTCGTGGGCGAAAAAGTCGTCGACCAGCCGGAACAGTCGTCTGTCGACGCGGTGCCGCCGACCAGCGTGCCGGTCCATGCGCCCGTGAGCGGCGGCACGGCGCCGCCGCTTTCGTCTTGGTTGATCGGCACGAGCGGCGCGCCCGACAGTGCTCCGACGTTCGCGAAGACCTTGGTCGTCTGGTCGACGAGGTACCACGGGCCGGCGTTCGGATTGGCGCCGTATTGCGTGATGCGATCGATGGGCACATCGGGGACGTTGGGCGCGCCGATGGAAACCCACGCGACCCATTTGCCGCCGAGGCCAGCGCCGTTCGCGACGTTCGTGCAGAGCGTGTCGGCTTTCTCCGGCCCGCCCCAATTCGGCGCGTAGCCGATCGACGTGACGAACACGCGCTTGATCGCAGGCGCCTGGGCCTCTTGCTGCGAGTCCGACGCCTGTCCCCCGTCGTCGTCACCCGTTCCGCCGTCGTCGCCGGTCGTCGTGCCGGACGAGCAAGCAAAAGTCAGAGCCGCAAGTACCAACGTGAGCGCCCGCATGGCGCGCACTTAACACGACTCGCGAACGAGGTACATCCTCGACCGGGACGACCACCAAGCGTTCGCATGCTGTCGGCCGAAACAAGCCGCGCGCCGTGAAAAACGACCGTGATCCAGCGTTCGACGTCGCTCGACGTGCCGACGGTGTTGCCTCGGGACACGCTTCTTCACACGCAAGCTCGCCGGTCCGTGGCAGATCGATCGCGTGGAATGCAAGCAGGAGGCTGGCGAATTCGCGCCCGTCGTCGATCGCGCCAAGTGCGAAGGCAAGAGCGACTGCGCGCGCGTCTGCCCGTACGAGGTCTTCGAGGTGCGCCGCATCGACGACGCGGACTACGACGCGCTATCGTTTTTCGCGCGCTTCAAGGTCCGCGCGCACGGAATGAAATCGGCCTACACGCCGCGGGCCGACGCGTGCCGCGCGTGCGGCAAGTGCGTCGAAGCTTGTCCCGAAAAAGCGATCAAGCTCTCGCGCCGGGCGTGAGTCAGCGCCCGGCGTCGAGCGCTTCGGCCACGCGGATCGCGCGCGCGCCGGGGAGCGGCGTGAAGATGTCGAGCACCTGCACGTGGCCCGACTCCTCCATGACCGCGATGCCGCGCTGCAAGTAATAATGGAGGCGGCGCGCGCCGAGGTCGCGAACGGCGTCCGGCTTGCCGAACGTCAGCGCGATGGCGGCCGCGTCCTCTCCGATGAAGCACGACGGCGGAAACCCGAAGCGCGCGAGCTCGGGCTTCGTCCGGTCGTCGTAGAGCGCGGCTTTGAAGAGCACCGCGCGCCCGTGCGCGAAGTAGACGTCCCACGCGGGGCTCTCATGGTCGGCGTCGGCGTCGTCGTTGTACGAGAGCTGCTCGTCGAAGCCCAAGACGAAGGGCAGCTCGACTTTCGGATCGTAGCCGGCGCTCGTCCACCACGCTTCCGCTTCGGCGTGCGTGCGGTGCCTTCGCGCGGCGCCGAGCTTGGCGGCGACCTCGTCGGCAGTCATCCCCGGCGAGACTCCCCACAGCGCCGGTAGCGCGAGCACGACGGGCGGCGGCAGCGGCGCCGGAAGCGCGGTGGGCGCTTCGAGCGTGACGACCGCGCGCGGCGAGGCGCAAGCCCCGAGCGCGAGGAGCGCGACGCCTGTCCGAGCCGCCGCGCGACGTCTGTCATACCGCAACAGACAGTCTGTTGAAATTTGACAGACAGCGCGCAACAGACAGCCGTCGAGCGCCATCACGCGCTTCTACGGAAGACGAGCACGAAGTTGTTCGCCGGCATCGCGATCCGCTGCTCGAGCGCGAGCCCCGCGCGCGCCGCCTGGCGTTCGACGTCCTCGAGATCGCGGATCCCCCAGCGCGGATCGCGCTCGCGCTTGAGCCACGCGTCGAACGTTTCGTTGCTCGGCGCGGTGTGCCGGCCTCCGATGCGATACGGCCCGTAGGTGACGAGCGGGTCGCCGGGCGCGAGGACGGCGGCCGCGCCGGACATCAACGCGGCGAGCGTCTCGGGCGCGGAAGCGTGCAGCATGTTGATGCACGTCACGGCGTCGGCGCGCGCGATGGGCCAGGGCGCGTCGAGCACGTCGAGCGCGATCGCCCGACGCACGCGGCTCGCGCCCTCGGCTCGCGCGTCGATGTCTGCCAGCGCACGCGCGTTGCGGTCGGAAGGCTGCACGGTGAGCCACGAAAAGCGTTCGGCGAAATAAACGGCGTGCTCGCCGCCGCCGGACGCGACGTCGAGCAACAGCGCGCCCTCACGTCGGGGAAGAACCCGCTCGAGCACCTCGGCGATCGGCGCGCGGTTGCGCATCGCCGCCTCGGACGGCGGCGTCATGACGGGTTCGTTGACCTTCATCGACCGAGGCTCGCGAATGCCTCGGCGATCCGCGGCGGGGCTTTGGGACGCGCGACCATGCGATTCAGGTAGTCGCGCAGGCGAGGGAAGCCGTCGAGCAAGCTCGGTATCAGACTCGCCATGTCGAGGGTGTAAGCCGCGACGAAGTCGGCGACCGTCACGGTTTGGCCGACGAGGAACTGCCGGTCTTCCATGTGCCTCTCGAGGACCGCGGCCATGTCGAGGAAGTCTTGGCGCGCGATCGGAATGTCTGCCGGGACGCGTTTCTCAGGCGGATAAACGTTCGTGTTGCGCGCGATGCGCCAGAGCGGCTGCTCGAGCTCGGTCGCGGTGAACAGCAGCCATCGGTCGAATTCAGCGCGCTCGCGCAAGCCCGTCGGCAGCATTCGCTTCTCGGGATATTTCGCGGCGAGATAAAGAACGATCGCGACCGACTCGGTGAGCACCAGATCGCCGTCGACCAAGACCGGAACTTTGGCTGCGGGGTTCAACGCGAGAAATTCGGGCCGCCGGAGCTCGCCCTTCCCGGGGTTGACGGTCACGAAGTCGAACGCGACGTCGAGCTCGCGCAGCGTCCAGACGACGCGGAGCGAACGTGTCGGAGGGTACCCGTAGAGCTTCATCATGGAGAATCGAGAATACCTGGTCCGGCAATCGGTGCCTTCCAGTGCTCGCGCGCGTCACGGGCGCTTGAGGAACCTCAGGTAGAACGCGCCGAACACGAGGACGATGCCGACGTTCGCCATCAGTCGCGCTGCCAGTCGATGCCTACAGGTGGTCTACTTCCCCGTGCGCGCGCGGTGGCTGCAGCCGGGCCAGCAACATGGGCGACGCATGCCTTCTTCGAGCTCTTCTTGCGTTCGGCGGATGCGGCGCTCGCGCGTCTTCAGTTGCTTCGCGTCCTCGACCCAGCAGATGAACTCGTTGCGTGCGAGCGGCGTGATGTCGTTCCACGCCGCGAGCGCGGCGCGGTTCGCGACGAGCGCTTTGCGGAGATCGTCGGGAAGCTCGTGGACGACGCCGCCGGAAACGCGTTCGGTTCTCACGCCTTCACGTTAGCGCACAGGGCACGCGAAGCCGCAGCCGGTCGCGCACGCTTTCTTCTGGAGCGCGGCGGCGCGTTTCGATTCGACGTGTTTGGCGAGGTCGAGACAAGCGCCGCAGTCGTCTTTCGCGCACTTGGCCTCGAGCGTGCGGTTGCCGCGCTCGACGAGATCGCGCGCGCGGCGATCGGTTTTTGGCAACGCCGCGGCGGCGTCGAAGCACGCGTCGGTGCTCGTCGCGCATTCGGTCTCGAGGAGCGACACGCCGCGCGCGCGCTGCGCCGCGTCCCCGCGCAAGAGGAGCCTGGCGAGCGAGCCGCACGAGCCGCTCGCGCACGGCACTTCGAGCATGCGGACCGCTTCCGCGAAATCCGCGGGCCCGCCCTCGCCATGTTCGGCCATGCGCGCGGCCTGCCAGCAGCCATCGTCGAAGACGCAGGTCGCGGTGAAGAGCGTCCGCGCGCGATCGATGCGTTTCAATTTGACGCACGCGTCGCCTTCGCCGTCCGCGCAGGCGCTGGCGTTCAACGTGGCAGCGCGCTCGGCGTCGCACGCGTCCGCGAAGCCGAGCGAGCATGCTTTGGGCTTCGCCGCTTCGTCGTGCAGCGCGAGCGCCGCGCAGACGAGGCCCGCGTCGAGATCGCACGCGTGACGCATGACCGTGAGCGCTTCGCCGCTCGGCGCCTGGAATGGATTCGCGAGGTGGACGCTCGCGGCGGCGGACGAGCACGCGAGGACGTCGTTTTCGGCGCAGCGTTTCGCGGTGGTTGCGTTGGCCTCGCCGTAGAGAAGCGCCGCACGGGCGCGGTCGTGCGGCTCGACGAGCTGGGCGCGCCGCTCGCACGCGGCGTCGTCCCCGGCGGTGCACGCTGCTTCGAGCAGACCGTCCGCGCGCGCTTCGAGCGCGTCGGCTTTGGCCGCGTCGGCCGTCGCGCCGTACCCGTGCCGCGTCCACGAGGCCAGCGTCATGCACGCGAGCCCGGAGCCGTGATCGCAGCCGCGTGCCGCAGTCGCGAGGACGTCCGCCGCCGGGCTGCCCGTCGCCGCCATTCGCCGCGCGAGCCATGCGCAGCCGTCACCGTCGTTCGCCGCGCATGCGCGACCGAGCGCGTCTCGCGCGCCCGCGAGATCGCGCGCGGCGCCGTCGGCGAAGAGCAGCATTCGCCCGAGGCGCGTGCAGCTCGGACCGTGCGCGCGGTCGCACTGCGTGCGGCACTCGCGTGCGTTTCGGCAGAGCGCGACGACTGTCGGCGGCTCGGGCGAGCGCGCGACCGCAACCGGCGGAGGCGCGTGGGTCGCAGCCGGCGCCGGGCCGCACGCGGCGGAGAGGACGAAGAAGAGAGCGAAGCGCACGCCCCTGGGATACGCGAGCCGCCGCAGAATCAAATCCCTTTCGGGAACTGCTCGGCGAGGCCTTTGCCCAAAGCGGCGGCAAACGCCCACGAAGACGCGAGGCTCGCGTCGTAAGCTTGCGCGTCGGCGGGCCACTGCCCTCCGTGTCGCGCGTCGATCTGCGCTTGTGCGTTGACGGCGTCGGCTTGCGCGAGCGCGCGGAGCTCAGCATCGCTCCAGCTCGTGTTTTGGGCCGCGAGCGACTGCGTCAGCTGCGCGACGTCGGCGTCCCATTGCGCGCGCGCCGTCGCGACGCCGCTCGGCTCGCCCGTCGCGACCGCGCTCACGTAGGCGTACGCGTCAGCGGCGACCTGATGCAGCAGCGTCACGGCCTGCGACTGGAACGACGCGCCGTAGAAGCCGCCGAGATAAAAACCGAGCCCCGCTTGGGCGTCGTTCGCGCGCGGGAGAACCCCGGCGCCATCGATGGCGGTCATGCGCGTCCAGAAGGCCGCCTCGTCGAGATTCGAGGCGAGCCCTTCCTGCATCGAGTCGCCTGTGGTCATGGGGACGATGCTCGTCGCGAGCTTCGCGATCATCGCGTTCTCGACTCGCGTCGCCACGTTCGACATGACCTTGTGGCTGCCGCTCGCCGCGTCCACGACGCCCTGCCAGTCGCCGGCCATTTGCGCCGTCACGAGGGCCTGCGTCGCTTGCGTGACCTGCCTGAGGGTGGACTCCAATCCCGCGCCGCCTCCCGAGGCGACGCCGAGCGTCTCGAAGAACGCGGCGAGATCGGATGCGTTCCGATCCAACGCCGTGGTCGCCTTCTCGGCGACGAGCGTGTCGCCGCTGCGTTCTGCCTCGACCCACGCGACGATGTCGCCGCTGCGCGCGAACATGAGCACGCGGAGCTCGTTCGAAGCCTCGGTGCCGGCGGCCGGCGCGATCGTCTCGGCGACCGCGCGCGTCGCGTCCATCATCCGCGCTCGCGCCGCCGGAGCGTCCGCCGCCGAAGTCGCGCCCTCGATGGCGAAAATGTCGGTCCAGTGCGCGAGCCTCATCCATGCCGCATCCATCCCGTGCCGAAGCTGAAGCTCGGTCGTGATCCCTTGGCCCGATGCGGTGTGCACGTCGGCCGGCGGTGTGGCGCCGGTCCCGTCGCTCGGCACGGGCGCCGCACTGCAGCCAAAAATCGACACGGACGCGACTGCGAGCAGACAACGAATCGAGCGTTTGCGCAGCATGGTGGACCTCGGCCCGCGCAGTTGCAGGCCCGGTGCCACTCACTTCAAGAAATCACACGACTGGTCCGCCATGCACGCGTGGGTCGCGGGGTGTGACAGGTAATAAAGATCGCTCCCCGAGCTCGCGAGGAAGCGGGCGAGCGCGTGATCGTAATAGACCGCGTCGTCCCAAGCCTTGCACGGGTCGGACGTCGTCCAGACGTGCTGGCCGAGCGGGTTCACGTACGCGTCCATCAAGCCGAGGAGCGGCGTGCCGTCGGGCGTCCAGCCGCCGTCGCTCGTGAAGGGCGCGCCGAGGAGACGCGGGCTCCAGCCCTGCGTGAGATCGTCGCCGCTCGCGATGCGCACGTCGGTGCGGCGCGCGAGCCGGAGCGGAACCGGAAAGTGCTGCGCGCCGTAACCGTCGCGTCCTTCGGCGTGCCAATCGGGATCGAAGACCGTCTGGGCGCACACGTTGGGATCGAGCTGCGGGGCGGGGGAGCTGCACGCCGGATTCGCTTTGTAATTGAGCCCGCACGAAATCGCCGGCGCACGATCGAGGCGCGCGTCGCCCTCGATCACGTAGCTGTCGGCGAGCGCATCGCTCGGCGTGCGATCGCCGAGCTCCTGATAAATCGCGGGCGGCGTCACCCAATCGGCGTAGTCGGGCAAACGCGTCATCGCGTCGGGCGGCAAGAACGGAAGCGCGCCCGCCGCGCGCGCGAACGCGTGACCGGTCGCGACGACGACGAACCCGTCGGCGACGGTGTTCGACGTGAGAAATCCTTTCGGCCCTTGCGGCGTTCCGTCGGGACCCGGGTTCGGCGAGAGCATGTAGAGCCGCGCGAAGTTGATCGGGTCGGACGGATCGACGGCCGCCTGAGTCAGCTGAAGGAGCTTTCGAATGTCAGGCGTCTGTCGGCGCAGGCCGAGCCCGCTCTGCGGCGCGACGAGCTGGGACCCAACGGGATAAAATGTATCCCGATACTGCTGGCACCCGCCGGGGTCGTCGCACGTCGCGGTCGAGTCGCCGACGGATCGATACGCGGCCGCGCGCTGCTCGAAGGTCGTGATCGTCCGTCCGGCGGGCGGGTTGCCCACGATGTTGCACGTCCCGTACGAATCGACGACATCGGGCGCGTCGTAGACTTGGATCTGCAAATCGTCCCCCGCGGTCGCCGGGATGGGCACGCGGAAGCTTCCGTCGGCGAGCGTGCGCGCGCAGCGCTTCTCGTCGTTGCGCGCGTTTCGGACGAGCACCGTCATGCCGCTCGAGAGCTCGGCCTTGTCGAGACACGCGACCTCGACCTCGCGCGATTGAATCAAATCGTTGACGACCATCCGCACGCTCATCTGGCCGCTCGCGCAGAGCGTCGCCGAGCCAGTCGAGTTTCCGTCGTGCGGGCGCGACGACGCGGGGACGGCGACGACGAGCGGCGTGATGAGCTGCTCGATGACCGAGTCAACGACGCCGAACGATCGCGACGCGACGTCGGTGAGCCCGCCGCCGCCGGAGATCGAGCCGCCCGCGGTGACGTTCGGATCGAGCGCCGTGTGAATCATCGTGAAGATGCCGCCGTACGAATCGCCCGACGAAAAAATCGGCGCCGAGCCGCCCACGTCGGGCACGCCGTCGGTGTCGAAGTCGCCGAGCACGTTCGGCTTGCCGTCGTCGTCGTAGTCTTGATCGCCGGTGCGCCCGTCGAACGTGCGGAGCACGCGCGACGCCTGGATTCCGTCGAGCACGGTCTGCCGGATGTTGTCGCGCGAATGGAAGATGTGCGCCGTCCAGAGGAGGCCGCCCGGGTCGAGCAATCCGTCGCCGTCGAGATCGTGCGCGCGCCCCGCTTCGAGGCCGACCGACCACGGCACCAAACATGTATTATACAATAATCCTTGGAGCAGCAGCTTCGTGCCGCCGTCGAGCGCGAGGCCGTGGCCCGGGCCGTCGAAGCCCAGCATCGCGAGACCCTGGCGCGCGAAGTAGCCGGCGCGGATCATGATCTCCGCGCCGTTCAGCGTCGAGCCGTGCCCCCAGACGACTGTCGGAAAGGGCTGAACGAAATTCTTGGCGGCGTTCGTCTTCGGCACGGTCAGCCAGAAGTGCCCCATGTCGGTCGAGAAGCGGCCTTGCCCGGTGCGATAGTTCACTTGAAAGCGATCGGTGGGATCTTCGTGCGCCGGATCGGGCCCGAGAAAATACGCGAGCGGGTAGCTGCCGATGACGATGTGATCGATCGAGTCGAACGACGCGACGAGCGCCGCGAGCTGATCGTCGGGCAGCGAGAAGACGCGGTCGATCACTTGCGAGAGCGTGTCTTTGATGTCGTCGATGCGAACGATGTACGGGTGCGTCTTCGAGATCGCGCAGGTCGGGTTGTCTTGCCAGCCGGCGGGCTGTCCCGCGAGCGTCGAGTCGGCGACGAGACCCGCGGTGCGGTACGCGCTCATCGTCGGCGGATACTCTTTCGCGAGGTGCGCGAACGGGCCCTGCCCGAAGAGCCCGTCGCGCAGCAGCAGCAAATCCTCGGTGACCGGCGCGGTCGTGAACGTCCACGCGAAGGCGACGTGCCCGAGGCCGCTCCCCGCGACGTCGCCGTAATAGTTGGCGCGCGAGGCGTCGCTGAGAACGTTTTGGAGCTTGCGAATCGAGGTCTCTTGCGACGGGTGATAGACGACGGGAAACGGCGAGCGCACGGGGCGGCCGAGCGTGTCGCGCAGACGATCGGTGAGGACGACGGCGTACTCGGTTTTTTCGGCGAGCGGGATGATCGGACGGAGCAAGAGCGTGTCGGTCTCGCGCTCGTAGAACGTGAGGAGATCGTCGACGCCGTGCACGTGGCCGCCGCCGGTTCGCTCGAGCGACGCGAGCGTGTCGGGATGGTCCAAAACACCGTCGAAATCGGTGTCGAGCGCCGGCGTGTAATCGTCTTGCGAGAGGCCCGCGCCTTCTTCGGCGGTTTCGAGGAGGAAGTTCTGCTCGGCGATGCGCGGGTCGTTCGGGTAGTAGAGATCTTGATCGCGGATCGTTTTGGGAAACGCGCCGCCGTCGGCGTCGAGCAGCGCCGGCACGCCGGTCGTGAGGTTGATGACGTAGACCGGATCGTTGGTCGTGTCGTAGCCGTCGCGCTGCATGCGCGCGCGCACGGCGTCGAGATCGATCGCGGCTTCGGTCGGCGCGATGCCTTTGCCGCGCGTGAAGCTCACGCTGATCGGCGCGAAGGTTCCCCAGCCTTCCATCTCGGCGAATCCTTGCCGCGCGTCCTCTTCGAGATCGGTGGGCGCGACGAGGCTCACGTTGATGCGGCGGCCGGTGCGGCTCGTCGGATCGGCGAAGGTCGCGACGTCGTTCGGCGCCGGGATTTCGGGGAGCGGACGCCGCAGCAAGTCGAACACGACCACCGGCCCGTCGCCCGCGGGCGTCGCTGCGAGACCGGTCGGTGCAGTGTCCATCGTGCACGCGACGACCGTCAAAGCGAGCGCGAGCATGCGAAGCTTCATGAGGGCACGACTCTATCGCTTTTCGGCGCCGCGAGCGTGTAGCCTCGAAGGATGCAACGCGGCGTCCTCCTTCGGGGCCGCTTCGAAATCCGCGAAGTGGTGCAGGAGGGCGGGATGGGTCTCGTCTTTCGTGCACACGATCGAGAGACGAACCGCCCCGTCGCGGTGAAGACGCTCATCGATCCCGCGCCGCAGCACGCCGAGCGCTTTGCGCGCGAGACGGCGCTCCTCGCGAGCTTGCGGCATCCGGCGGTCGTGTCGCACGTCGACCACGGGTTTTCGGAGAAGGGCGAGCCGTACCTCGTCATGGATTGGCTCGAGGGCGAGGAGCTCGGTGACCGCATCGCGCGCGGGCCGCTCTCGGAGACCGACGCGCGCGCGCTCGCGCTTCGAATGGCCGAGGCGCTCGGCGCGGCGCACGCGCTCGGTATCGTGCATCGCGACGTGAAGCCGGCGAACGTGGTGCTCGTCGAGAACGACGTCGCGCGCGCGACGCTCATCGACTTCGGCGTCGCGCTCGCGGGTGGGCCGCGGCGAACGCGCTCGGGGCTCGTCGTCGGCACGCCGGGCTACATGGCGCCGGAGCAAGCGCGCGCGCGGCGTGACGTGGACGCGCGCGCCGACGTTTACGCGCTCGGGTGCGTGCTCTGGGAGTGCTTGACCGGTAAGCCGCCGTTCACTGGCGAGCACGCGGTCGCGATTTTGGCGAAGGTGCTGCTCGAGGAGACGCCGAGGCTTCGCGCGATCGCGCCGGGCGCGCCCGCGGATCTCGACGCGCTCCTCGCGCGCATGCTCGCGAAAGATCCGGCGGCGCGACCGCGCGACGGCGAGGAGGTCGCGCGCGCGCTTCGCGAGGCGAAGCCGGGGCAATCGTCGCACGCGCCGAGCGTGATGCCGCCGTCGCTCGGCGACGACGAGCGCGTCGTCGTCCACATCATCCTCGCCGCGAAGAGCGGAGACGATCCGTTCGGCCGCACGCTCGCCGACCACGAGCTCGCCGCGATGCATGCGCTCGAGGAGCAGCTCGGCGTGCACATCGACGTGCTCGCGGACGGCTCGGCGGTCGCGACCGTGAAGCCCGGCGCGGCAGGTCCCAAGGGCGGCGCGCTTCGCGCGGCGGCGGTAGCGCGAGCGCTCGCACGCGAGACGAAAGCTCCGGTCGCGCTCGCGTCCGGTCTCCAGACGCTCCGGCGGGGCCTCCCGATCGGCGAGGTGGTCGATCGCGCAGCCGCGCTCGCGCGCGCCGCGGCGAACGAGCCGGCGGGGACGGTCGTTCTCGACGAGCTCAGCGCGACGCTCCTACGCGGCGCGTGGAACGTGATCGAGCGCGACGGTCGGCGCGTGCTCGACGACGAGCCGGTGCGTGCGGCGGCGGCGCGTCCGATCGTCGGTCGCGATCGAGAGCTTCAGACGCTCATGTCGCTCGCCGAGGAAGTCGAGGCCGAAGGCGTCTCGCGCGTGGCGATGGTGAGCGCGCCGCCCGGCGGCGGAAAGACACGAGTCGCGAACGAGCTCCTCGATCGAATTCGCGCGCGGGAAGGCGGGGCGCGGATCTGGACGACGCGATGCGACGAGACGACCTCGCGTGCCGCGCTCGCGCTCGCCGGGGACATCGCACGCCTCGCGTGCGGCGCGACGTCGGCTGACGATCCGGACGCGCTCCGCGAGCGTCTCGCGTCGCGCGTGATGGTGTCGCCGCTTGCGGCGGAAGCGAAGCGCCGCGTGCTCGATTTCGTGGGCGAAATGATCGGCGCGACCACCGCGGCGAGCCTCGCGCTCCTCGCGGCACGCACCGACGCGATGACGATGAGCGACCAGACGCAGCGAGCGTTCGTCGATCTCTTGCGTGCGGCGTGCGAAGGCGGCACGGTCGTCCTCGTCATCGACGATCTCCAGTGGTGCGATCGCGCGAGCTTTCGTTTGCTCGAGGCCGCCGCGCGCGAGCTCGAAGGAAAACCGCTGCTCCTTTTGGTGCTGGCGCGACCGGATTTCGACGAGACGTTTCCGACGGCGTTCGCCGAGCGGGCGCTCACGCGGCTCGCGCTCTCGGCGCTCGGTAAACGCGCGGCCGAGTCGCTCGTGCGAGACGTCGCGGGCGACCGCGCGACCGACGCGGTCGTCGCCGAGCTCGTCGCGCGCGGCGAAGGCAACCCGTTCATGCTCGAGGAGCTCGCGCGCGGCGCACGCGAAGGTCGTTCGCTCGAGGCGGCGGGCGGCACGACCGCGCTCGTCGCGTCGCGGTTCGAATCGCTCTCCGCCGAAGCGCGTCGCGCGATGCGCGCGGCCAGCATCATCGGGCAGCAATTTTCGGGTGCGGCGGTCGCAGCGCTCCTCGCGTGCGAGGTCGGCGCGCCGTGGCTCGCGGCCGCGCTCGCCGAGCTCGAGCGCGCCGAGGTGATCGCGAGCGGCGATCTCGCGTTTCGGCATGCGCTCCTTCGCGACGCGGCGTACGCGACGCTCACCGCCGAGGACCAGAAGCTCGGTCACGAGCTCGCCGCGCGTTTTTTCGAAACGGCTCGCGCCGAAGCGATCGTGATCGCGCAGCACGCCGAACGGGGAGGCGACCGCGAGCTCGCCGCGCGCGCCTACGTCGACGCGGCCCAGCGCGCGCTCGAAGCGTCCGATCTCGCCGGCGCGCTCGAGCGAGCGAACGCCGCAGCGCAGAGCGGCGCGAGCGGCGCGAGCTTGGCGCGGGCCGAGCGCGTCGCGACCGAAGCGTGCTTCTGGCTCGGATCGCTCCGCGAGGTGACCGAGCACGCCGCGCGCGTGATGAACGCGGTCGGCCCCGACGAGCCGAATTTTTTCGTGGCCGGCGGCTTCGCCGTGATCGCGCACGCCCGGCTCGGCGAGACCGACGCCGCGCTCGAGACGACCAAACGTCTCCTCACGACGCCGGCCGCCGCGGGTGTCGTCGCGGCTGCGCGCGCGTCGGCGCTTCTCGAAGCGGCTTCGATGCTCGCGCTCTCGGGTCAGCTCGATCTCGGCAAAGCGATTTTGCGCGAGCTCGCGCCGCGCGTCGCCGAGCTCGCGGCCGTCGACCCGCACGTCCCGGCGCGGTACGCGCGCACGCGTTCGATCTGCGCGATGGCGTCGGGCGATCTCGGAAAGCACATCGCCGGCGCAGCCGAGGCCGCGAAGCTCTTCGCCGAGCTCGGCGACAGACGAAACGATCTGATGCAGCGCGCCGTCGTCGCGTACGGTTTGCTCGAGGTCGGCGATTGGGCGGCGTCCGCGCGCGCGGGACGCGCGGTCATCGCCGAAGCGTCGCAGATGGATCTTCGCAGCGTCGTCGCGATGACCAAACAGAACGCCGGCTTCGCCCTCGCGTTCGCCGGCGAGCGCGACGAGGGAATTCGCATGCTCCGCGAGGCCGCCGCCGAATCGGCCGCGCAAGGTCACGCGCGCATGGCCGGCGGCGCGCACCTCTACCTCGCCATCGTGCACGCCGAGTCCGGCGAGCTCGACGCGGCGCTTGCCGAGCTCGAGCGCGCGCTCGAAGCCCTTCGCTCCGCGCCGCCCGCGCGCGCCCACGCGCTCGCCGTCCTCGCGCGCGTCCGAATCGACCGCGGAGAAATCGCCGAAGGAAAACGCGCCGCCGACGAAGCGCTCGCCGTGCTCGACTCGCTCGGCGGAGTCGACTCGGGCGAGACCGACGTCTACCTCGCCGCGGCGCGCGCCAAGCTCGCGTCGGGCGAAGAAGCCAGCGGCCGCGCCGTTCTCAAGCGCGGACGCGATCGTCTGCGCGCGCGCGCGGCGAAGCTCGGCGACGCCGAGCGAACGACATTTCTCGAGCACGTTCCCGCGAACGTCGCGCTCCTCGCGCTCGCGGCCGAGACGCTCGGCGAAGACTCGACGCGCTGAGCTCGCCTTGCGCTGCGTCTGTTTTGCGGGTACATGACCGTCCGTCACGGCTTGTCGTTTCGGTCCGAGCATGAGCTCGCCAGGCGCTCGAGACCGACGGCATTGCCTCTCCGACCCGCGGCAGCGAGGAATTGGCCTGTTTTCCCCGCCGCAGAAGAGTCGTTGCATCATGCATTCATTTCGTCCCCGACGCCGTGGGCGTCGTCCATTCCAAGCTCAGCCCCAAGCGCGTCCCGCGCCCGTCGCCGCGCCGCCGCGCGAGATCACGCCGATGACCGCCGAAATCGCGGAGCGCATCGCCGCTTCGCCGTTCGCGTCGCTCGGTCTCTCGGAGCCGATTCTTCGCGCCGTCCTCGACGAGGGCTACGCCGAGCCGACGCCGATTCAGGCCGAGGTCGTTGCGCTCGCGCTCGCGGGTCGCGATCTCGTCGCCTGCGCGCAGACGGGCACCGGCAAGACCGCGGCGTTCGTCATGCCCATCCTCCAGCGGCTCACCGCCGAGCCGGCGCCGCGACCGGCGCCGATTCGAGCGCTCGTCGTCACGCCGACGCGCGAGCTCGCCGCGCAAATCGCCGAGCGCGTCTCGGCGTACGGCCGTTATCTCAAGCTCCGTCACGCGGTCGTCTACGGTGGCGTCAGCCAACATCGCCAAGAGATCGCGCTCGGCGCGCATCCCGACATCCTCGTCGCGACGCCCGGCCGCCTCCTCGATCTCGTGCAGCAGCGGCTCGTGTCACTCGCCGGGGTTCGCTCGTTCGTCCTCGACGAAGCCGATCGCATGCTCGACATGGGCTTCGTCCACGACGTGCGCCGCATCGCCGCGATGCTTCCGACCGACCGCCAAACGCTGCTCTTCTCGGCGACGATGCCGCCGCCCATCGCGCAGCTCGCCAAGTTCTTGCTCGTCGACCCGGCGCGCGTGAGCGTCGCTCCCGCGGTCACGACGGCCGAAGGCGTCGATCAGGCGGTGCTCTTCGTCGCGAAAGCCGACAAGCGCGCCGCGCTCGAAAAAATTCTCGCCGATCGGAGCGTCGCGCGCGCGATCGTCTTCACGCGCACCAAGCACGGCGCCAACCGTCTGTCCGAGCAGCTCGAGCGCGCGGGCATCGGCGCCGAAGCGATCCACGGCAACAAATCCCAGAACGCGCGCGAGCGCGCGCTCGAGTCGTTCCGCGCCGGGAGGACCCGGGTCCTCGTCGCGACGGACGTGGCCGCCCGCGGCATCGACGTCGAGGGCATCTCGCACGTCGTGAACTACGACTTGCCGAACGTCGCCGAAGCTTACGTCCACCGCATCGGCCGCACCGGCCGCGCGGGCGCCGTGGGCCGCGCGATCTCGTTCTGCGATCCGGAAGAGCGCGGCCTCCTCCGCGACATCGAGCGGCTCATCAAGCGGCGCCTGCCCGAGCACGTCTGAGAATTACGGAGTCTCTCTCACGGAGCGAAGAACGGGCACGTGAGGTTCTCGAGACACTCGTGCGACGACGGGTGGCTCAAGTAATACGGATCGGTTCCACCGCTTCGGAAGAAGTGCGCGTGGAGGTTGCCGCCGTACTCCGAGTCGTCCCAAATCTTGCACGCGTCGACGACGTCCCACGTGTGCTGTCCGCCCGGCTTGATGTACACGTTGATCATGCCGAGCACCGGCGCGCTCGCGTCCCACGCTTGGTCGTCGGGATTGAACGGCACGCCCTTGATGCGCGGAGCCCACGCGTCGAGCAGCGACTGCGGGTTCTTCGGGTCGATGTGGAGGCCGGCGATGCGCGCGAGCCTGAGCGGCTGCGCCGGGTGCTGCGCGTCGTAGCGATTCAAACCTTCGCTCACCCAATCGGCGTCGAAGAGCGTGTTCTTGCAAGTCGTCGGGTCGACCGACGGCGGGCTCGGACACGTGACCGCGTCCGACGGATCGTAGTTCACGCCGCAAGCGGGGCCTGCAGGTCGGCGGCCGAACCGCGCGACGCCCTCGACCTCGTAGTTGTCGATGAGGACGTCGTTCGGCGTCTCGTGGCCGAAGGTGTCGTAGAGCGTCTGCGGCGTCACGTAGTCCGCGTACTCGGGATAACGCGTGAGCGCGTCGGGCGGCAAAAACGGTAGCGCGCCGGCCGCGCGTCCGAACGCGATGCCCGTCTCGATGTTGACGAACCCGTCGCCGACCGTCGCCGTGCTGAGGAGCGCGCGCGGCTTCACCGGGTTGCCGTCGGGATCGGGCAGCGTTCGCATCATGTAATAAGGCGCGAAGTTGATCGGGTCGGCCGGGTCGACGCCGATCTGCGCGAGGAACCAAAAGCGCCGCGCGTCGACGCCGTTTCGTTTGAAGCCGAGGCCGTCTTGGATCGCGACCAGCTGCGAGCCGACCGGGAAGAAGCGATCCATGAACTGCGCGCACGAGCCCGTGGGGCACGTGTTGTCGGTCGCGTGGGGCGGGGCGGCGGCTTCTTCGAACGTCGAGATGTGCCGGCCCGGCGTCGCGCCGTCTTTGACGTTGCACGTCGCGTACGAGTCCACGGCATCCGGCTCGTTCCAAAACTGCACGTCGAGATCGTCCAGGTACGTCGCGCCGAACTCGATGCGGAAGCTCCCGTCGGCGCCGGTGCGCGCGCAGTGAGCGCGCTGCCCGAGCTGCTGCGAGAGGTTCGTGAGGACGACCGTTTTGTTCGGCCCGGCCTCGGTCGGATCCAAGCAGGAGATCTCGGTCTCCGGAATGTCGTCGCCGTCCTCGGCGAAGATGCGCACGCTGATCTGCGATGGGTCGCAGTTCGTCTGCGGCTGCATCGATCCGTCGCTCAATTTCTTCGGCGGCCGCTGCGACGCGGGGATGCCGATGAGGAGCGGCCCGAAGAGCTGTCCGAACGACTCGGTCACGCCGTAGCTCCGATAACCGATGTGCGTGAGGCCGCCGCCGCCGGACATCGGCGCCGTCCCCGCGAGCTGATGATCGATGCCGCCTTGAATCTCGCTCATGATGCCGCCGAGCGATTCGCCCGAGGCCCAAATCGAGTTGTTCGGACCGGCGATGTCGGGCACGCCGTCGGCGTCGAAGTCGCCCGCGAGATCTTCTTTGCCGTCGTCGTTGAAGTCCTGCCCGCTCATCGTCTTGCCGTCGAACGTGCGGAGGATTCGCGTCAGCTGCATCTCGTCGAGCGTGCCTTGCCGCACGTTGTCGCGGACGTTCGCGATGTGACTCGTCCACCACCACCAGCCCGGGTCGGCCACGCCGTCGCCGTTGCGATCGAGCGCGCGGCTGGTCAGCACCGCGTCGACCCACGGCGCGAGACAATCGGGCAGCAAGTCGGCGGTCGCCGGAATGCGAAACGAGTTGTCGTACGGCAGCCCGTGCTGCGGCATGTTGATCGCGAGCGTCGCGACGCCGTTGCGCGCGAAGTTGCCGCCGTACTCGAGCGCCTCGGTGAAATTGCCGCCGACGCCGTGCCCCCAAATCGTGACGGGGAAGGGCTCTTTGTACTGCGCCGTCTGCTTCGGCACGACGAGCATGAAGCTCACCGTGTCGCTGCGCACGTCGCCTTGCCCTGTCTGGAAGTTCACGTGGAAACGCGCGTCCGGATCGTTGCCCTTCGGATCGCCCTCGAGAAACGGCGATTGATACGTCCCGATGACGACGTGATCGATGTGCGTGTTCTCTTCGTTGAGCGCTTTGACGTCGCCTTTGTCGTAACCGAACGCCGACGAGTAGAGATCGTTGAGCGCCTTGTACACGTCGGGCAAATTCGGATCGACGATGTACGGATTGGCCGCGTGCGGCGCGCACGTCGGATCGGTCTTCCATCCCGCGGGCTGCTGGCTCGGGTCGCCCGAATTTTTTCCGGCGGCCGGCAAGACGCTCACCTTCGGCGGAAACTGATCGGCGAAATACGCGAACGGACCTTTTCCGTAGAGCCCGTTGCGAAGGAGCAGCATGTCCTCGACGACCGGCTGCGTCGTGAACGTCCACGCGAACGCGACGTGATCGAGCCCCGTGCCCGCGATGTCGCCGTAATAATTCGAGAGGCTCGCCTTCGACAAGACGTTTCGCAGCCGTCCGATCGAGTCGACCTGCTCGGGATGATGCACGAACGGAAACGGGCTCTTCACCGGGTTCCCGTCGCTTCCTTTGAGACGATCGGTGAGGACGACGGCGTACTCGGTCTTCTCGTCGAGCGGCAAAAGCGGCTGCAAGACGAGCGTGTCGGTCTCGCGCTCGTACCACGTGAGGAGATCGTCGACGCCGTGGATTTGTCCGGGCTTGAGCGCTCCCCAAGTGTTGGGATGGTCCAAAACGCCGTCGAAATCTTGATCGAGCGCGGGCGTGTAATCGCCTTGCAGAAGGCCCGCGCCTTCTTCGTTCGCTTCGTAGAGGAGGTTGTCGGTCGCGACGTGCGGATCGTTCGGCCAATACCGATTCGGATCGCGAAGCCCGAGCGGGAAGTTCCCGTTGCCCATGTCGAGGAACATCGGGATGCCGGTCGTGAGATTCACGAGGTAAATCGGATCGTCCTCGAAGCGGTAGCCGTCGCCCTTCATGTGCGCGATGACGTTGTCGAGATCGATCGCCGGCAAATGCGGGTCGGCTCCCGGCGGCTTTTGGAACGCGACGGTGATCGGCGCGAAGGTTCCCCAGCCCTCGACGTCGTCGAACGCGCCGCGCGCGGTGCGCTCCATGTACGTCGGAGCGAAGAGGCTCGCGTTGATGCGGCGGCCGGTGCGGCTCGTCGGGTCGGCGAACGTCGCGACGTCGTTCGGCAGCGGAATGTTCGGCAGCGGCCGCGCGAGCGCGTCGAAGATGACGGTCGCGCCCGGCCCGGTCGGCGTCGCGCGAAGCCCGTCGGGGATCGTGTCCATCGAGCACGCGAAGGCGAGGGTGGCGAAGGCGAGCAAGCGGTACTTCATGTCGAACCTCAAAACTGCATTCCTGCGCGACCCTGCACGAGCCAAGGCGCGGTCATGATCGAGCCGGTCGCGTCTGCGAACGCGCCGCCCGGAAAGAGAATCCCCGCTTCGGCGCCGAGCTGAATGCGCAGCGATCGCTCGAGGCGAAGCCGGAACTCGAACCCGCCGTCGAGCTCGATCCCGAGATCGTGCTTGCGCGCGTCGCCGCCGCGATAATTCACGTACGCGCCCTGCGTCGCGACGCGGTACGGGTCGACGAGATCCGCGGTCGTCTGCGCGATCACGGCGCCCGCCTTCAAATCGACCCACGGCTTGGGCCGTACCACCACGGTAGGATAGATGTATTCTGCACCGAATACGCCGCCGTTCGACGAGAGCAAGTTCACGCCGGGCGTCGGACGCGTTCCGTTTTGGAGGAGCGGGTCTTGCGCCGCGCTCGCCGAGCGCGCCGTCTGCCAACGCATCACCTCGTCGAAGAGGAGCAGCCCGACTTTGTGGTTCGGGTCGAACGTGAATCGATGCTCGGTCGTGTCGTACGGGTTCGCGTCGCCCGACGCGTAACCGACCTCGACTTGCGCCGCGACGTCGCCCCACGTCTCCGGCTCCTCGGACGCCATGAGCGGCGAGCTTTTCACGGGGACCTGCCCGCTCGGCTCGACGCTCTCGCCGCGCGCTTGGTGGACGACGCCGAGCTTCGCGGCGCCGCCGTAAGATTGAATCTCGGTGTTCTGTCCGGTGAGGGCTTGGTCGGGCGAGCGGAGCTCGTTGGTCGACCCGAGGATGAACGCGAGCTCGGCGCCGCCGTAGACGAACGCGGTCGGGCTTCCCGGGATCGGCGCCGCGAAGTGACCGGCGACGTCGACCGCGCCGGCGACGATGTCGTCGGAGTAGCCCGCGTACTGCGCCGCGCTCTTGTCGGTCTGCTGACTGCGGAGCGTCGCGAAGACGCCGATCTGATTCGGGCCTTTCTCGTAGAAACCGGCGAGCACACCTTGAAACGCGACGTCGTCGCGATAGAGCCGCGCTTGCCAATCTTGGTAGACGAGGTTTCCGCCGAGCACGAGCGCGAACGGGCTGTCTTTGCCGGCGGGCTTCGTCGCAAAGAGAATTTGCTCGACCATGTTGCCGCCGCGGTAGTCGCCGAAGAGCGAAGGATGATCGCCGTCGTTGGCGAGGATGCCCATGCCCCAGTGGTTGGACTGCTGGCCGACGCGAAATAGGCCTATTTTCGTGAGGAATTGCGCGTACGCCCAGCGGAGCTCGATGTAGCTCCACGCGTCGCGCGCGTCGTCGCGCGCGTAGTAGTCGGCGCCGACGTCGTGCGAAGTGTCGCCGAAGACGTAGTCCTGGAACATGTTGAGCTGCACGACGACCTTGAGCCAGTCGCGGTACTCGAGCACCGGCGTCATGCGGACCCACTGCGTGAAGAACGCGTGCTGTCCGAGCGAGTCGGAGACGGCGCCCGGGTTCGCTTGGACTTGCGTCGCCGAGACGTCCATCGGAAATGCTTTTTGCGCTTGGCCGCGGAGCTGGAGCTCGCCGTGCACCTCGATGGTGAGCTTGTCGTTTTCGGCCTTGCGCTGATCGACGCGCCCGGTGTCGAGGATGAGCCGATCGAGATCCTCGGGGACAGTCGGGTCTTCGGCACGCGCGTCGGCGACCCACCCGAGGATGCACAGCATCGTGCCCGACAAGGCCACCGTCTTCAGTCGCATCGGCGCGGATACTAACATCGCGCCGCTTTGAGGCGGCGACACTTGTTTTTGTGCTTATATCCGCGCGATGGAGCCCCTCGCCCTCGGCCGGCCGATCACGCTCTCGGACCTCGAAGACGTCGCGCGCCGCGGCCGGCGGGTGCGGCTCGACGAGTCGGCGCGGGCGGCGGTCGTGCGGTCGCGCGCGGCGGTCGACGCGATCGCATCGGCCGGCGACGCAGCGCCGAACGTCTACGGCGTGAACACCGGCTTCGGCGCGCTCAGCGAGACGCGCATCTCGGCAGCCGACATTCGCGCGCTCCAGCGAAACCTCGTTCGGTCGCACTCGACCGGGGTCGGCGCGTCGCTCGCGCCGGACGAGGTCCGCGGCATCATGCTGCTTCGCGCGCAAGTCCTCGCGCTCGGCTGCTCGGGCGTGCGTCTCTCGGTGCTCGAGACGCTGCTCGCGATGCTCGACCGCGGCGTCGTTCCGCGCATCCCATCGCAGGGCTCGGTCGGCGCGTCGGGCGATCTCGCGCCGCTCGCGCACCTCGCGCTCGCGATGCTCGGGGAAGGAGAGGCCGCACTTTGGCAAAAAGGTAACGAAGTACCAAGTTACCGAAACGCCCGCGCCGTGCTCGCCGAAGTCGGCATCGAGCCGGTCGTCCTCGAGGCGAAAGAAGGTCTCGCGCTCATCAACGGCACGCAGCTCATGGCCTCGCTCGGGACGCTCGCGCTCCTCGACGCCGAGCGGCTGTGCGTCGCGGCCGACGTCGCCGGCGCGATGAGCCTCGAGGCGCTCAAAGGCTCCGCGCGTCCGTTCGACCCGCGTCTCCACGCCGCGCGCCCGCATCCCGGGCAAGCGCTCGTCGCGAAGAACTTCCGCGCGCTCCTCGCCGACAGCGAAATCATGGAGAGCCACAAAGACTGTGGCCGCGTGCAAGACGCGTATTCGCTCCGCTGCATTCCGCAAGTTCACGGCGCGACGCGCGACGCGCTCGGGTTCGTCCGCGCCGTCCTCGAGCGCGAGGTCAACAGCGTGACCGACAACCCGAGCGTCTTCGTGACCGACGGCGGCGAAGCGGATTTGATCTCGGGCGGCAACTTCCACGGACAGCCGCTCGCGCTCGCGCTCGATTTCGCGGCCATCGCGTCCGCCGAGCTCGCCAACATCAGCGAGCGGCGCGTCGAGCAGCTCGTGAACCCGGCGCTCTCGACCGGCCTCACGGCGTTTCTCGCCGCGGGGAGCGGGCTTCACTCCGGGTTCATGATCGCGCAGGTCGCGTCCGCGTCGCTCGTCAGCGAAAACAAAATTTTGTGCCACCCGGCGTCGGTCGATTCGATCCCGTCGTCGGCGGGAAAAGAAGATCACGTGAGCATGGGCAGCGTCTCGGCGCTCAAGCTGCGGCGGGTGATCGAGAACGTGCGCCACGCGCTCGCGATCGAAATCATGACGGCGGCGGCGGGACTCGATCAACGAAAGCCCCTCTCGCCGAGCATCGGGGTGCGAGCCGCGCTCACCAAGGTGCGCGAGCGCATCGCGCCGATGACCGGCGACCGTCCGCTTTACGCCGACATCGAAGCAGCTGCGTCGCTCGTCGCCGATCGCTCCCTCGCCGCCGCGGTCGAGGCGGCGGTCGGCCCGCTGTCCTGACCTTTTCCCGCACGGAAACGGTTCGTACCAAACGAGCGCTTTCCGGGTGCGCTCGGGCAGGCAGACCATTCATGTTCGGTGAAGAAGGTTCGCGCTGCGTGGTGCATGGCGGCGGGCGCCAGCTTGGTGTCGGTTGCATGTGCTGATTTGCTCGGGATCGGGACCCTTCCGACGCCCGCCGACGCCTCCGCACCCGACGCGGACGCGGCCGTGGCCGACGAGCTTCCGACGTTCGATGCTGCGAGCTGCGACGCGTGCGCGGCGGTGCCCGCGGGATGGGCGCCGGTGCTCGTCTCGACGAGCGGAGCGTCGTGCCCGGCCGGAACCACCGCGAGCACGACCCTCGAAACGAGCCCGACGTTCGAAGCCGGGGCCTGCACGTGCAACGCAGAAAGCCTCGTCGCGCCCACTTGCACGAACGGCAACGCGACCTTCTTCGTCGGGTGCTCGAGCAGCGTGAGCGTCTTCATCGTCGACGGCGGTTGCACGTCGTTTCCTTCGACGACGCTGGCCAACAGCGAGCAGGTCGCGCCGATCGCTCCGAGCGGCGGCTCGTGCAGCGCGACGCCGCAAGCTGATCCGAGCAAGCTCGGCGCGAGCGCGGTGACGACGTGCACGAGCGACTGCCCGGCGCTCGCGTGCGCGGGCCAAGCGCCGGCGGGTTTTTCGGGCTGCATCGAACAGCTCGGCGCGGACGCGTCTTGTCCGGCGCCGTTCGTCAATCGTCAGGTCCTCGCCGGGAGCTACACGCTCGGGTGCGCGTGCGGCGGCTGCACGGCATCGGCCACGTGCGCGCAGCCGACGCTCACGCTCTACGACTCGTGCGCGGGGAAAGGCTTGGTGCTCGCGCTCGACGCCGACGACGTGTGTCATTCGAATTTGATGATCGCGGGCGCGACCGTTTCGGGCGCGACGTACGCGTCCTTCGTGACCAACGTCGGCTACACGCCCGACCCGGCGACGCCGAGCGCGATCCCGCAAAACGAGAGGACGGTGTGCTGCCGATGAGCTCGGCCGATCTCGGCGTCCGCGCGCGTGCGCGGCTCGGAACGACGCTGCGCGGGAAATACCGGCTCGACGCGGTGCTCGGCATCGGCGGAATGGCCGCGGTCTACCGCGCCGTGCATCGCAATCGCGCCGAGTTCGCGGTGAAGATCCTCCTCCCCGAGCTCTCGCACGAGAGCGAGGTCCGCAAGCGATTTCTCCGCGAGGGCTACGCCGCCAACACCGTGAAGCATCCGGGCGTCGTCGCGATCGTCGACGACGACATCGCCGAGGACGGCGCCGCGTTCCTCGTCATGGAGCTCCTCTCGGGAGCGAGCGTCGAAGATCTCGCGCAGCGCCGCCGCGGCAAGGTCCCCGCACGAATCGTCGCGGCGATCGGCATCCAGGTCCTCGACGTGCTCGCGAGCGCGCACCAAAAAGGAATTTTGCATCGCGACGTCAAGCCGGCGAATTTGTTTTTGACGACCACGGGCCTCGTGAAGGTGCTCGACTTCGGAATCGCGCGCGTGCGCGATCTCGCATCGAGCGGAGCGTACGCGACGCAATCGTCGGTCTCGTTCGGCACGCCGGCGTTCATGGCGCCCGAGCAAGCGCGCGGCAAGACGCGCGAGGTCGACGAGCGCTCGGACGTGTGGGCGGCCGGCGCGGCGCTCTTCACGACGATCACCGGATCGCTCGTTCACGAGGGCGAAAACGGCGCCGAAGTGCTCGTCCGCGCGGCGACCGAGCCTGCGCGTCCGATCCGCGGGCTCGCGCCCGAGGTGCCGGCCGAAATCGCCGCCGTGGTGGACAGGGCGCTCGCGTTCGACCCGCGGCGCCGTTGGTCGTCGGCCGCAGAAATGCGCGACGCGCTGATCGTGGCCTTCGCCAGCGCCTTCGGCACGCCGACTTCGCACGCCGAGCTCGCGTTGTTCCTCGCGGAGACTCCCGCGGCGGACGCGCCGTCGCTCGACGCCTCGACGCGCGCCGCCGCCGCCGATCGCCGAGGCCCGACGACCGCCGTCGCCGTCGCAAGCGATCGCGTGCGCCCGACCCGCGCCACACGCGGCATCGTCGTCGCCGCCCTCTCTGCGCTCGCCTTCGTTCTCACCGGCGCAATCATCCTCGCCGCCGCCACGCACGAGCCACTCCCCAAAGCCCCCGCACCGTCATCGGCAACGGCAACGGCAACGGCCACGGCCACGGCCACGGCCACGGCAGCGGCGACGGTAACGGCGACGGTAACGGCCACCACGACGGCAACGGCGACGGCGACAGCGACAGCCAGGCTCGCACCCCATCATCACCCATCGCATCCCGCGCCCGCGCCCGCCGCGATTCCGAGCTGCACTCCCAACTACGTCCTCGACGACGAAGGCAACAAACACTTCAAGCCGGAGTGCTTCTGATGCGCGCCTCGCTCGCCCTCGCGCTCCTCCTCGCGCCGGCGTCCGCTCTCGCCGAGCCCACGGCGCGCGACTGCATCGACGCCAACGAGCGATCGATCCAGCTTCGCGACGCCCACGATCTCGGCGGCGCGCGCACGGCTCTTCTCGCGTGCGCGAGCCCATCGTGCCCGGCGGACGTTCGCGAAGAGTGCGAGCGCCGCCTCGCGCTCGTCACCGCCGAAATCCCGACGGTCGTCTTCGCCGCGAAGGATCCGCGCGGTCGCGATCAGGTCGCCGTGCGCGTGCTCGTCGACGGCGTGGTCGCCGCCGAGTCGCTCGACGGAACGCCGGTCTCGCTGGATCCCGGCTCGCACACGTTCCGATTCGAAGAACGCGGCGAGCCGCCCGTCGAAACGATCGCGCTCGTGCGCGAAGGCGAAAAAAATCGTCCGATCCGCGTCGTCATCGGCACGCCGCCGCCGCTCGTCGTCGTGATGCCGCGCGCCCGCCGCAACCCGACGTTTCGTCTCGCCGGCGTCGCGACGGCCGCGCTCGGCCTCGTCGCGGTGGCCGCCGGCTCGGTGCTCGGCCTCCTCGCGAACGACGCGTGGTCGCGCGCGCGAAGCGAGTGCGTCTCGTCGAACGACTGCCCGAACCCGGCCCTCGCGCTCTCGGATCGCGACGCGTCCCTCGGCCTCGCACTCGGCTCGACCGTCGCGTTCATGGGCGGCGGTCTCGCGCTCGCCGCCGGCGGCGTCTTATTTTTCGCGGCGCCCGTCATCAAGCCCGGCCGCGCGAGCACCGCCGGCCTCATGGTCGAGGCGCGCTTCTGAGTGGCCCCTTCGGGATTTGAACCCGAACATCCTTTCGGATCGCGGATTTTAAGTCCGCTGCGTATGCCGATTCCGCCAAGGGGCCCGCGACCAATGCTAACCTGGGCCGCGCGGGAAGGGTCGTTCCTACCCCGACGTAGTTGAACGACGAAAACGGAGGAGATTCTCAATGAGCAATGGCGAGCAGAAACCTTGGATGATCACGCTTCTCTTGTGCCTCTTTGCGGGCACGCTGGGAGCGCATCGCTTCTACGTCGGCAAGATCGGATCGGGCGTCGGCCAGCTCCTCACGTTCGGCGGCTGCGGAATTTGGACGCTGATCGATCTCGTCATGATCATCACCGGCAAGTTCACCGACGCGCAGGGCCGGCCGTTGCTGAAGAACTGACGCGCGGAAGCGCCGCGCGCATCTCGGGGAGGATCTGCGTGCGAAGGGCGACGCAGAGGGACGCCGTTTCGAGCGACTGTGCGAGCGGTCGCGCGGCGCCCTCGAGCGTCGCCGCTTTTTGTGTGTAGAATGCACGTGCTTCGTCGAGATCGGTCGGCGTGCACGCATAGCTCGACATGCCGACGAGGCCGCGCGAGAGCTGCCCGGGGAGCTTGCCGCGGAGCGCGTCCCAATGTTCGTGCACCCACGCGAGCGTCGTGGCGCGCGTCGCGCGATGCGAAGCGAGCGGCCAGAGAATGTAGCGCACGTCCTGAAGCTTCACCGCCGGCGAGAGCATCCATTCGAGCTGGGCGCGCGCGCCTTCCGGCGTCGTCACGCCCGACGCAGCGCGAAGCGCGAGGGCGTGAGCTTGCGGCGTGGTCGCCGAGGTGACCGCTTGCTGGAGCGTCGCGGGCGTCTCGAAGCGCGCGCCGATCTCGGTCGCGATTTGCCCGTAATCGACGTCGATCGACGCATCGCCCGACGCAAACTTCTTCGCGACGACGGCGAGCTTCTTCGCGAGCGCCTCGTTCACGCCGAGCGCGACGTCCGCATATGAGAGCGAGCTGCGAAGGAGCTTCTGATCGTCGTCCAGCTTTCGCGCGCGATCGAGGCGCGCCAGATGCGGCGCGATGCGCGCGTGCGCGTACGCCTCGAACGCAGGCCAAGTCGCGGCGTCCACCACGTCGGCGAGATCGAACAAGATGCTCGTGAGCCGCTCGACGACGTGTCGCTCGTCCTCGCGATCGATCGCCGGAAGCACCTCGCGCAAGAGCACGCCCGCGTCGAGCTTTCCCGAGCGCACCTCGGCCCACGCGTCGGCGAGCGCGGCGACGCGCGTTCCCGGTGACGTCGTCGAGAGCTTACTGAAGAGCGGCCCGATCGATCCCGTCGGCCAAAACGCGCGGTAGTAGCCCATCGCGTCCGGGTTCGCGAAGACCGGGCACGCGCTCGGTACGCTCACGACCTTCGGCCCGCCTTCGAGGAGCGCGCACGTCGGCGTCGCGTTCGCGCCGCCCGGCTCCGCGCAAAACGGCACCTTCCAACTCGCGCTCGCGCCGACGGAGCCCGTCCCGAGCGGAGCGAAGCGCGCGACCTTCGTCATGAGCGTCGCTTTCGTGCCGCACAGCTCGCCGTCGAGCGCGACGACGGGCACGCCGGGTTGATCGAGGTATGCGCGCGCGAGATCGCTCGCGCTCTTGTCGGGGGACGCGGCGTCGACGGCCGAGAGCAAATCGTCGGCGGTCGCGTTGCCGAACGCGTGCGCCGCGAGGTACGCGTGCACGCCGCGCTGAAACGCATCGTCGCCGACGTAGTGCTCGATCATGCGGAGCACCGCGGCGCCCTTTTGATACGTGATGCCGTCGAACGACTCCATCGCCTGTCCGACGCTCGCGACGGGTTGCCGGATCGCGCGCGCGCTCGCGAGGCCGTCCTGATCCATGATGTACGTCGCGCTCGCGGCCGCGTCGATCTTCGACCCGAGCTCCGGCGCGTAAGCGTCGACGATCTTGTACGTCGTCCACGTCGCGAAGCCTTCGTTGAGCCACAGATCGTCCCACCACTTCATCGTGACGAGATCGCCGAACCACTGGTGCGCGAGCTCGTGCGTCATCAAGCCGACGAGCCCGCGCTTCTGACGGAGCGACGCGTTCTCGTCGAGCAATACCGCGTCGTCGCGAAACGTGATGATGCCCGCGTTCTCCATGCCCCCCGCGCCGAAATCGGGCACCGCGACGAGATCGAGCTTGTCGTACGGATAGGCGATGCCGAAATATTTCGCGAGGAGCGGCACGATCCCTTCCGCGTCGTGAAGCGCAGTCTTCGCGAACGCGCCGCGCCCGTGCGTCGTGACGAACCGAATCGGCGGATTCGATTTCTGACCTTCCACCAAATCGAAATTCCCGACCGCGAACGCGACGAGATACGTCGGAATCGGCGCGGTCGTCTTGAAGGTGAACGTCGTCGCGCCGCTTTTGTCATCACGCGCGGCCTCGGGCCCGTTCGAGAGCGCGAGCATGCCGCTCGGCACCGTCAGCGTCACGTCGAACGGCGTTTTGTACCCCGGCTCGTCGAAGCACGGAAACGCGCGCCGCGCGTCCGCCGCCTCGAACTGCGTGAACGCGTACGTGTCGCCCGCGTCTTTCGCGACGTAGAGGCCCGCGAGCTCTTTGCCGAACGGCGCCTCCCACTCGATGGTCACCGTCGCGTGCCCGCTCGGCACGAGCCGATCCGCCGAGAGCACGAGCTCGTCCGGCGCGAGCGCGCCGCGCGACGCGCGCATCGTCGCGTGGAGCGGCAGCGTCTCATTTCGAGCTTTGATCGACGCGCGCTTCACCACCGCATCGCGCGCGTTCAAAACGACGTGCGCCGTCGGCTCGCCGACATCGAGCAAAATGTCTTCCGACCCGGAGAACGTGTCCTTGCGCGGGTCGATCGCGAGGCGAAGCGCGTAGCGAAGCGGCTTCGCGACCGTGGGCAAACGACCGTCCTCGCGCGGCGCGGGCGGCGGCGGAACGGGCGCGACCTGCTCGCTCGATGCCACGAGCGGCGGCCGCGGTTCACGCGCCTCGGGCCCGCAAGCGAGCGTGACGAAAACGGAGAGAGCGGCGAGGACCAGGCGCTTCATGCGCCGGCAGCCTAATCCCAGGTTTCAGGGAAACAAACGCGTGAACGATCCGGTCGACGCAGCGTGCGAAGGCGGCGGCGTGTACTCCGCGGTCGTCGTGTCGTCCGCTTCCTCTTCGGGGTCGACTTGCGAGCACAGCACGAAACCGAACGACGGCGACGTGAGCGCGATCTTCGAAGGAACTTTCTCGGTCGCCGATCGCCACATCACCGCGCGCGCGCCGGGAAGCCATCGCTCGAGCAGCCGGCGGCGACCTTCGATGTCGAGGAGCCAACCGACGACACGCATGCCGATCGCCGAGTCCGGCGCGGAGAGATCCTCGTCGCAGTCGCGCCGCGCGACGTCGACACAGACGCCATCACGAAAGACGTAAATGGTGTGCCGCGTCTCGAGACGATGCGTGCCTTCGAGCCCGAGAGGCCCAACGGCGTTCATCCAGGTCTTGGTCTCGGCGAGCTCCTTCAGCCACTGGCGGTTCGACATGCCCGACCGTTTTGCAGGCGCCATGCCGCCCCGATGTGGCGAAAAAAGACTAATGATTCCGTGTGAGGCTATCGAGAAGCCGACATGTAGGTGAAGCGCCTACGATCCAGAGTGAATGGGCGGTGGACCATGGGGGTCGATCACCCGCCGCTTTTGCGGCCGAGGGCGATGACCTTCACGTTGAGGTCGATCACGCTCTTGGTCACCTCGGCGCGCTGTGCTTCGCTCGGAGGGACGGTGTCCCATTCGCGCACGACGCGCGAGAACGACGCGGCCTGCATGCGAAGCTCGCGCACGTCGGCGTTCGCCGGCATTTCGGCGAGCCGCTCGACGATGTCGGCGAGAGCCGTTCGCACGATGTCGAGACGAATGGACGCCGGCACGTCCCCCATCGTACTGGAGAAAGGCATCGGCTCAAGCCAACAATGGGTTAGGCTCGGCGACGATGGCGACCGCGCCGCAGCAAACCGCCGCTCCGCTCACCACCAGGCTCGCGCAGATCGCGCAGCAGCTCGAATCGAGGTTTCTCGGCAAGGAAGAAATCATTCGGCTTCTCTTGATCGCCGTCGTCGCGGGCGAGCACGCCGTGCTCATCGGTCCGCCGGGCACGGCGAAGTCCGCGCTCATTCGGACGTTTTCGAAGCTCCTGCAAGCGCGTTACTTCGAATATTTGCTCACGCGTTTCACCGAGCCGAACGAAATTTTCGGGCCGGTCGACATCGCCGCGTTCCGCGAGGGGCGCTACGTGCGGCGCACCGAGAGCATGCTGCCCGACAGCGAAGTCGTCTTTCTCGACGAGGTCTTCAAGTCGAACTCGGCGATTTTGAACGCGCTCCTCACGCTCTTGAACGAGCGCAAATACACGAGCGGCGGCCAAGTCCTGCGCTGCCCGCTGCTCTCGTGCTTCGGCGCGAGCAACGAAGTGCCGAACGACGAGAACCTCACGGCGATCTTCGATCGTTTTCTCCTCCGCATTCGGAGCGACAATCTCGACGCCTATCACTTCCAAGACTTGCTCCAGAAGGGCCTCCAGAACGAGGTCATGGGCATGGCCGATGCGCCGGTCGCGCCGATGGCGAGCGCGCGAGAGATCGCCGAGCTGCATCGCGCGTTCGCGCAGCGCATGCGATTCGGCGAGGATTTTTTCTCGCAGTACAAGGGACTCGTTTTCCAGATTCGCGCCGAGGGCATCAGCCTCAGCGACCGGCGCGTCGTGAAGATTTTGAAGCTGTTCGCGGCGAGCGCGTTCCTCGACGGGCGCGCGCAGCCGGACGCGAGCGATTTTTTCGTGCTGAAGCACATCTGGAACAACGAAGATCAAGCCGCGATTTTGGAGGCGATCGTCGCGCCGGTGCTCGAGGCGCATTATCGCGATCACCCGAACGCGCGGCGCGTGGGCGCGGTCGGCATCGGCATCGAGGCGCTCGCGGCGGAGATCGATCGCGTGCGACAAGTGCTGACCGGCGGCGCGGCGCTCGGCGACGTGCAGCTCTTCTCGCAGCTGAAGGCGCTCAACGAGATCAAGTCGGCGCTCGCGGCGTCGCCGGATCCGCGCGCGGCGGAGCTCCTTCGGCGCGTCGACCAACTGCTCGAAGCCGCGTTTCGCAGCGGTCGCTTCGCGCAACTGTGAACGCCGCGACGGAGTGACCATGTCTCGGTTGTCGGCCTTTCGCGACGCCATGCCGAGGATCCGCTGCAAACTCCGGCTGGCGCGCGCGATGCACTGGGCCGAGGGGATGCGAGCTTTCGTTCTTTCGTCTGCGGTCGCCTTGGGTGTCGCCGTGGTCGCGTGTGGGTTTCACGTCGGAGGCGAGACGAACGGGGCGCACGGCAACGGGACCTTCAGCTACGCGAGCTGTTTGCTCGGCTGCGACACGACGACGCCGATGATGCTGAACGACGAAGAAGACGTGAGCGTCGCCGGGTCGATTCCGGCGAGCGTGTCGGTCGAGTCGAGCGCGCCGTCGGTCGTGGCGGTGAAATCGGCGTCGCGCGTCTGCTGCGAGAAAGACGCGGACGCGGGGAGTTGCCGCACGCTCGCGTTGAACGACGCGTGCGCTGCGGGCGAGACGGCGAGCTTGACGGTGAAGGTCGACGCGGCGGCGGCGGGCTCCGGCGATCTCGCGATCAAAGCTTCGGACGGTTCGGTTTGGGACAGCGTCACGCTCTCCGTCGAGCCCGCGGCGTCGCTGGCGCTCGCGTGCAACACGCCGACCTCGGTGACGCTCGCGCCAAACACGACTTGCGCAGTCACATGGAAGGCGACGGACGCGAGCGGCCGAGGCCTCATGTCGACGGCGGGCATCCAGCTGACGACGAGCGACCCGGCGGTCGCGTCGTTCAATGGGTTTCTCTCGACCGATCAGAGCAGCATCGTCGCGACGCCGCAGCTCTTCGGCGACGTGTCCATTCACGCGCGCGCCGCCGGCGACGCGGTCGTCACCGGCAGTGGCGGCGGCGCGACCGAGACGCTCGCGGTCCACGTGACTCCTTGATGTGCTAACCCGTCGGCGATGCGGCGGCTGATCGCGGTCGAGACCACGTCGCGCCTCGCGGGCGTCGCGCTCTTCGAAGACGAATCGCTCGTCGCGTCGCTCGAGCGCGAAGGGCTCGGCGACATGATCCTGCCGATGATCGACGAGCTCCTGTCCGCGCGCGGGCTCTCGGCGCGAGACGTCGCGCGCTGGGCGGTGGACGTGGGCCCGGGATCTTTCACCGGCGTGCGCGTCGGCGTCTCGACGGTGAAGGGCATCGCGTTCGCGACAGGCGCCGACGTCGTCGCGGTCGATGCGTTCGAAGCGCTCGCCGGGCCGGACGCGATCGCGATCCTCGATGCGGGAAAAGGCGAGGTCTATTTTCGCGTGCCGGGAAGCGAGCCGGGACACGCGCCGCTCGATGCGGTGAAGGCAGCGATCGCCGGTCGCGCCGAGAAGGTCGTCGGACCGGGAATTCCGCCGCGCGCCGAAGCGGTCGGCCGAATCGCGCTCGCCCGCGCGCCGAGCGATCTCGACCGGCTCGAGCCGCTCTACGTGCGCGCACCGGATTTGACGCGCGCGCGATGATATAGAAGGCCATGCGCTTTCGCTTCGCGGTCGCCGGGATCGGCGCGGTGTTTTTCACGATGACGCAGCTCGCCGCGTGCGGCTCGGACGGCGGCGGCGGCTTCGACGGGGGCACGGACGCCGGCGGCGGCGACGTGACGACGTGCAACGCGACGCAGACCTTGTGCGGGGGTCAATGCGTCGACACGTCGAACGACGTCTACGACTGCGGCGCGTGCGGGAACACGTGCGCGGGCGGCGAAGCTTGCTGCTCGGGGCTCTGCGTGCAAACGACCTGCGCGTTTTCGGTCACGAGCACGTCTCCGAAGCGCGGCAACCAAAGCGGCGGCGATTGGGTCGACCTCACCGGCCAAGGTTTCACGCCGGACATGTCCGTCTTCATCGGCAACGGGCGCGCGCCCGCGCTCGTGATCGACGCGACGCACGCGCGCATTCAAACGCCGCCAGGCCCCGTGGGCACGACCGACATCACGCTCGTGAACGCGCAGGGCTCGTCGACGACGCACAAAGCGTTCACGTACATCAGCGCCGGGCTCGATTTGCCGTGGCAGAAAAAACCGATGCAGGCCGTCCGCGGCGAGCACCCGGGCATCGCGGTGCTGCAAGACGGGCGCGTGCTCATCGCGGGCGGAACGACGGTGCCGGACCATCCCGAGGACGCGCTCGCGACGGCGGAGATTTTTCAGCGTTCGCAGAGCGGCGACACGGTCACGCCCGCGGCGGGCACGATGGGCGTGCCGCGCTGGCGCGACGCGGCGATGACGATGCTCGACGGACGCGTCCTCGTCGTCGGCGGCCCGTCCGACGATCCGAGCGGCTGCACGGGCACGCAATGCACCGTCGGCGATCTCTTCGATCCGGTGGCCGGCACGTTCAAGGCGACCGCGGGCGTCATGGCCGAGAACCGCACCTTCGTGTGGGCCGTGCTCATGGTCGACGGCCGCGTGATGATCACGTCGGACGCGTCGAGCACGGTCGAGGTCTACGATCCGAAGACCGATTCGTTCAGCACCATCGCGCTTCCGGGCGTGCATTACTTCGGGCAGCGCATCGTGAGGCTGCGCGACGGGCGCGTCATGGTGATGGGCGGCGACGGCTGCGGCACGGGGACCTGCACCGTGGCGCAGAACACGGTCGACATTTACGATCCGAAGACGAACGCGTTCACGGCGGCCAAGCCGATGAACGTCGGCCGCACGCAATTCACCGCGCACGTGCTCCCCGACGGGCGCGTGATGGTCTTCGGCGGCGCGTCGATCTCGGCGGGCGGCGTGAACGCGCCGCTGGACTCGATCGAAGCTTACGATCCGACGAACGACACGTGGACCGTCGAGCCGTACAAGCTCTCCATCGGCCGCACGTGGCACGCGAGCGCGCTCGTTCGCGACGGAACCATCCTCGTGATGGGCGGCTACACGCAGGCGGGCTCGTGCGCGCCGTCGGACACGGTCGACCAAGTCGATCCGGTTGCCGGCACGGTGATGTCGTTCGGCACGCTGCCCGATCCGAACACCGAGTGGAACGCGGTCACCATGCTCGACGGCTCGGTCCTCGGCGTCGGAGGCGGCGCGTGCGGCGGCAACGCGCTTCCGGATTTGGATTTCTTGCCCGGCTCGCCCGCGCCGAACTGAGCTACTCGAGGTTCTCGATCTTCCAGAGCCCGTGCTCGCGCACGAGCTGAATCGAGCCGCTGCCGTACGGCATCGTCGCGCGTTCGCCGGCTTCTTCGATCGGCGCGGTCGGGAGCGCTTGCTTGATCGCGACGACGAACTGCTCGATCTCGGCGTGCTCTTTTTTCTCCCACGCGTCGCGCAGCGTGTTCGGGTCGAGACCTTCGCGGTGCGCGTCCGACGCGTACTTGACGAGCACGTCGTAGCGTTTGCGCTCGAGCGCGCGCAAAAATCCCTGAATCGCGTGGCGCGGCGTGTCTTGTGCGTAGAGATCGATCGACGAGCTGTCGAGCTTCCATTTCCCGTCCTCGAGCACGAGGTGGAGCTCTTGGCCGTCGACGCCGGTCAGCGTCGCGGTGACGACGGGAGACGACGTGTGACGATCGAGCGCGCGGCCCATCTCGCGCGCCTCTTCCGGGTTGTCTTTCACCATGCGGCGGAACGCTTCGAGCGACGTCCCGCGTCGCGCCTCGTCGCTCAAGAGACGGTAAGCGTCGTCGGCTCGGCCGTCCTCGAGCGCGTTCGCGTAAGCGTGCAACGTCGCGCCCGGATCTTGCGCCGGCGGCGTGCCGCAAGCGACCGCGATCGGCAGCATGACGAGCCATCGGCGGAACATGAGGCGATCGTGTACCACGCTTTTGTCGGCGTGTTGCGTGCTATGGACTAGGCCGTGAGCAGCGAGACGCTACCGATTCTTCCGCTCCGAAACAGCGTCGTCTTTCCGGCGAGCGTGGTGCCGATCAACGTCGGCCGCATGCGCAGCGTGCGCCTCGTCGAAGAGCTCGAGTCGCAAGAGCGCGCGGTCGTCGCGATCGTGAGCCAACGCGACGGCGACATCGACGAGCCGAGCTGGCCGGACGTCTACGACGTGGGCACCGTGGCGCGCGTCGTGAAGGTGATTCGCCTCGGCGCACAGAATTACTCGGTCGTCCTTCATGGTCTTTCGCGCATGAAGATCGTGTCGCCGGTCTCGCTCGAGCCGTACATGCGCGCGCGCGTCGAGCGCGTGCCCGAAGATCTCGAGCGCGACGCCGAGCTCGACTCGCTCGGCTCGCGTCTCCGCGAATCGATGCGCGAGGTCCTCGCGCTCACGCCGAGCTTGCCGAAAGAAGTCTCGGCCATCCTCGACAACGTGCGCGAGAGCGGCGCCCTCGCGGACCTCGTGGCGTCGAACCTCACGCCCGAGCAGGCGACGGTCGGCGACAAACAAAAAGTCCTCGAGACGTTCGACGCGAAAGACCGCGTGCGGCGCGTCCTCGCGATGGCGCAGCACCAGCTCGACATCTTGCGCGTGCGGCGCGAGGTGAGCTCGATGGTCGAGGACGAGGGCAAGGCGCAGCGCGAGCAGATCCTCCGCCAGCAGATGAAGAACATCCGCGAGGAGCTCGGCGAGGCCGGCGAAGAGGACGAAATCGAGGAGCTCCGCGAGCGCTTGCGCCGCGCGGGCTTGAGCGAAGATGCCCAAAAAATCGCGCGAAAACAGCTCTCGCGTCTCGCTGGGATGCAGCAGCAGTCAGCGGAATACAACGTCACCCGCTCGTACCTCGAGTGGCTCGCCGACTTGCCGTGGAGCAAGTCGACGCAAGACAAGCTCGATCCGAAAGACGTGCGCCGCTGCCTCGACGAAGATCACTACGGCCTCGAGAAAGTGAAAAAGCGCATCGTCGAGTACATCGCGGTGCGCAAGCTGAAGAACGACTCGCCGTCGCTCCGCGCGTCGAAACAAAATTTGAAAGGGCCGATTCTGTGTTTCATCGGGCCGCCGGGCGTCGGCAAGACTTCGCTCGGGCGATCGATCGCGCGCTCGATGGGGCGGCGTTATCACCGCATCGCGCTCGGCGGCGTGCGCGACGAGGCCGAGATCCGCGGGCACCGTCGCACGTACGTCGGCGCGCTCCCTGGGCGCATCGTGCAAGGCCTGAAAAAAGTCGGCGTGCGAAACCCGGTCCTCGTGCTCGACGAGGTCGACAAGATGGGCGTCGACATGATGGGCGACCCCGCTGCCGCGCTCCTCGAAGTGCTCGACCCGGCGCAGAACAATTCGTTCCAAGATCACTACATCGACACGCCGTTCGATCTGTCGCACATCACGTTCCTCGCGACCGCGAACAACCCCGACACGATTCCGGCGCCGCTCTGGGATCGCCTCGAGGTCATCGAGGTGCCGGGTTACACGCGTCACGAGAAAGTGCGCATCGCGAAAGAGTTCCTCGTGCCCAAGCAGCTCTCCTCGCACGGCCTCACCGACGAGCGCCTCGAGTTCACCGACGCAGGCATCGAGATGCTCATCGATCGCTACACACGCGAGGCCGGCGTGCGCGGGCTCGAACGCGAAATCGGCTCGGTTTGCCGCGCGATCGCGATGCGTCTCGCGGAGGGCGAGGACGTGCGCGAAAAAGCGACGGCCGAGCTCGTCGAAAAATTGCTCGGACCGCCGCGCTACTCGCCGGACCTCGCCGAGCGGACGATGTCGCCCGGCATCGCGACCGGTCTCGCGTGGACGCCGAGCGGCGGCGACATCCTCTTCATCGAAGCGACGAGCATGCCGGGGAAGGGGAACATCACCGTCACCGGCAACCTGAAGAGCGTGATGCAGGAGTCGGCGCACACGGCGCTCTCCTTCGTGCGGAGCAAAGCCGATCGCCTCAAGCTCGACCCGGAGTTCTTGAAGACGATCGATCTCCACGTGCACTTTCCGAAGGGCGGCACGCCGAAAGACGGGCCGAGCGCGGGCATCACGATTTTCGCGGCGGTCACGTCGCTCCTTCTCAAGTGGCCGCTCAAGCGTGACGTCGCGATGACCGGCGAGATCACCCTTCGCGGCACCGTGATGCCGGTCGGCGGCATCAAAGAAAAGCTCCTCGCGGCGCACCGCGCGGGCATCACCGAAGTCCTCGTGCCGTCGCGCAACGAGAGCGACCTCGACGAAATTCCGAAGGACGTTCGCGAGCAGCTCAACATCCATCTCGTCAAACGCGTCGACGAGGTGCTCAGTCTGGTGCTCGACCCGAGCGCGACCCCCGAAGCCGCGCCCGTCTCTTCATCTCCGTCAGCTGCGCCTGCCGCGCCCTGAGGTCACCCGCCGCACTTGTTGTTTGGGCAGACGAGCGAGCTCACTTCGTTCGAGAGGCACGTGCAGCACGAGGTCGGCGTGGCGACCGGGAGTCCGCCGCAGCTGACCTCGCAGCACTGATGCGGCTGCGCGCAGGTCGACGTGCAGGTGCGGCCCCCACCGGCGTCGAACGGCTCGCCCGAGCTCGCGTCGGAGGCCGAGCCGCTCGGGGTGGGAGGCGGCACCTGTGCCGCGTCCCCTCCGGCGTCGCCGAGCTCCGTCGTCGTCTTTCCGCCGCAGGCCGCGAACACGGTCGCGCCGCACGCGAGAAAGCAGGCCAATGCGCGAATCGAAGAAAGCATGAGCAAGATGTTGGCGGCCCGCGCGCTATCTTGCAACACCGATGATCTGGGAGTTGCTCAAGCGCTATCGCGCACCGCTGATCGCCGCGGGCGTCGTGTTCGTCGTCTTGGCGCGCGTCGGCTTCATCTCGCTCTTCGGCGGGCTCGGCTACGAGTATTCGCTCGCCGCGGGATTGCTGGTGCCGAGCGTGACCGCGATTTGGACGGCGCTCGCCGTCGCGACGACGCCTCGCGAACGGCAGCCGATCGCCTCGGTGCTCGGCGGGCTCGCGCGCGGCGCGCTCCTCGCGGGCGTCGCGATCGCCGTTGGTTTGCTCCACGGCCTTCGCGCGGGCGTCTGCGATTTGTGGGGCGGCCTCGCCGGATTCTTGCTCGGCCCCGGAATCGGCGCGCTCGTCGCCGGCGCGTGGGGCGCGTTCGCAGGCGAAATCGCGCGCGCCCGCAAGCGCCGCCGCACCATCGCCGTCGCGCTCGCGTTTCTCGGCCCGCTCGCCGGCGCCGCGCTGAGCGTCTGGCGATTTTATTCGTCGCCGATGATCTTCGCGTTCGATCCGTTCGTCGGTTACTTCAGCGGCACGCTCTACGACACGGTCGTCGACGCCGGCCCCGCGCTGCTCTCGTATCGCGCAGGCTCGGTCGCGATGATCGTGGGCGCGCTTTGCGCGGCGTCGCTCCTTCGCCGAAACGGCGGCCTCTCGCTCGCGTCGGCACGCGACGGCGCATTTTGGACGCGGGCCGCGCTCGCCGCGTTTCTCTTCGGCGCACGGCTCGTCGAGCTCGGCGTCGGCGACCGGCTCGGCCACTGGTCGACCTCGGCGAGCATCGCGCGCGAGCTCGGCGGCCTTCGCCACGGCGCGCGCTGCGACGTCGTTTACCCCGAGTCGCTCCGCGACGACGAGGTCGGGCTCCTCGTCAAAGACTGCGACGAAGAAATCGCCGCCGACGAAAAAACGCTCGGCACGACCGGCCCGAAGCGCATCACCGCATTCTTCTTCCGCGACGCCGCCGAAAAACGCCGCCTCATGGGCGCCGCCGACACGTACATCGCCAAGCCCTGGCGCGAAGAAGTCTACCTCCAGATGTCGAGCTACCCGCATCCGGTCCTCGGCCACGAGATCGCGCACGTCGTCGCTGGCTCGTTCGGGCGCGGACCGTTCCACATCGCCGGAAGCCTCGGCGGGCTCTTTCCGAATCCGGGTCTCATCGAAGGCGTGGCGGTCGCGACCTCGCCCGACGACGACGAGCTCACCGATCTCGAGTGGGCCGCGGCGATGAAACGACGCGGCAAGCTCCCGCCGATGTCGCGCGTATTTTCCGTGGGATTTCTCGGCGAATCGGCGTCCAAGAGCTACACGCTCGCCGGCGCGTTCGTGCGCTGGGTGATGACGACGAAAGGCTCGGCCGCGGTGCGCGCCTGGTACGGCGGCGAGTCGCTCGAGAAAATTTTCGGAAAATCCTTCGACGCGATCGACGCGGATTTTCGCGCGTCGCTCGACGCCATCCAGCTGCCGCCCGCGGCCGAGGCGTACGTCGCGTCGAAGTTCGAGCGGCCGAGCGTTTTTCAGCGCAAGTGCCCGCACGTCGTCGACGCGCTCCGCAAAGACGCCGACAAGTGCCGCGAGAGCCAACGAATCGAGCGCGCCCGCGATCTCTATGGCCGCGCGCTCGCGCTCGATCCCAACGAGCAGCACGCGCTCCTTGCGCGCGGCGTGATGGAGATGCGAAGCGGCGACGCCGCGCTCGGCCGCCGCGAGGTGACCGCGCTCGCGACCGACGAAAAGCAGCCTCTCGCGGTGCGAAACAAAGCGCGCGAGGCGCTCGCCGACGACGCGCTCCTCGCGGGCGACACCGAGCGCGCCTCCGCCGAGTACGCCGAGCTCGCGGGTCTCACGCCCGACGAGGACGCCGCGCGCACGCTCGAGGTGAAGTCGATCGCCGCGCGCGACGCCGCCGCGCGGCTCGCGGTCACGACGCTGCTCATCGCGGCGCCCGGCAAACGTCCAGCCGACCCGGGGCTCGCCGGCGCGATGCTCGGCGAGTGGCGCGGAAAAACCGGAAGCCCGCTCGCGACGTACCTCCTCGGCAAGAGCGAAATCATCCGCGGCTACTACGGGCTCGCAGCGACCGATTTTCAAGCCGTCCTCGACGCGCCGCAGAGCCCCGAGCTCACGCCGCGCATCCGCCGCGAAGCTTTGCGTCAGCGCGCGATCGCCGCGTGCGCGCTCGGTGACGCCGCCTCCGCCGCGACGGCGCGCGCGGCCGCCGAAGATCCCAACGGCGTCTACGCCGGCAGCGCCGGAGGCCGCCGCGAAAGCGTGCTCCGGCTGCTCGATCGGTGCGCGCCCGACAAACCGTAGACGAACCGCGTTTTCGTGCTCACAGTAGGGTTCGCATGCAAGGCCTGAGCTTCACCCTGTTCCGAATCCCCGTGCGCGTGCAGCTGTGGTTTCTCGCGCTCGCGGTCTTCATCGGGACGAGCTTCTTCAAAGACATCGCCGCGCTCACCGTCTTCTGCGGCATCGTCTTCGTTTCGGTGCTCGCGCACGAGCTCGGCCACGCGTTCATGGGCCGCGCGTTCGGCCTGCAGCCGGCCATCACCCTCCACGGCCTCGGCGGCCTCACGTCGTGGGTCAGCGGCCGCAACGTCGGACCGGGTCGCTCGCTCCTCATCAGCCTCGCGGGTCCTGCCGTCGGTTTGTTCGTCGGCCTCCTCGTCCTCCTCGGCGCCTTCGCCGTGCGCACCCTCGCGCCCGAGTATCACGCGCCGCCGCTCGCGATCGATCTCTTCTGGGCCGCGCTCTTCGTGAACTTCGGTTGGAGCATCTTCAACCTCGCGCCCATCGTCCCGCTCGACGGCGGCAACGCGCTCCGCTCGTTTTGGGCGATGACGAAAATCGGCGACGCCGAAATCGTCGCGCGCGTCGTCTCGATCCCGACGGCGCTCGCGATCGGCGCGTGGTTCGGCCTCCACGGCCAGTTCTACATGACGCTGTTTCTCTTGTTCTACGTCGCGCAGAACGTCTCCGGCCTTCGCTTTCGTTTCCTCGCGCGCGGCGACGAAAAGATCCAAAAGCGCATGATCGACGAATACGCCGACTGGCTCGCGGCCGGGGACGGCGAAGCGATGGTGCGCGAGGGAACGCGCGCCCGCGCCGTCGCCAAGACGCCGCACCTCGTCGCCTACGCGACCGAGGTCGTCGCGATGGGCCAATGCCTCCAGGGCGACGCGCGCTCTGCGCTCGCGACGCTCGGCGCGATGCCGCGCGGTTTCGCGCCGAGCCTCGACGTCGCGCTTCACATTCTCGGCGCCGCCGGCGAGCACACCGCGGCGCTCGAGCTCCTGCGCCGCGCGGCCGAGACGTCGGGCGACCCAGCGCTGCTCCGCCGTCTCGAAGAAGCGCGCGCCGCGCTCCGCGCGTGAATCAAAAACAGGTCGACGAGCAGCTGTCCTGCATGCACGTGTCGAGCGTGCCGAGCTCGTTCGCGCCGCCCGGGTAGGTCGTCTCGCACGACGATTCGCACGTCGTGTCGGGCGGTCCACCGTCGAGCGGAAAACACTGGTTCATGCAGTCGATGAACCCGATGCAGTCCTGATCGAACCCGCACGCTTGGTCCTCGTTGCAGCAGCTCGACGAAACGCACGAGTCGCAAGATGGCTCGCCCGTCGCGAGCGGCAACGACGAGCAGAACGGCTGCGAGACGTCCGGCAAATCCGTCGAGGTCTCGACGACGCCGGCGTCTTGGATCGGCGCCTTTGCGTCTTTGATTCCGCCGCCGTCGATCTTGATGATCCCGCCGTCGTGCGGGATCTCCTGCTCGGGCGTGACGCCGTACGCGCACCCGGCGAGCGTCGCGAAGGTTGCAAAATACACGTATAATTTCACGAGGCACCCAGTCGAGAAAAGAGGTGCTCGTCTTCGTGCGAGCACGACACGTCCGCCTGCTGCCGCGGCGGTCAGTGAGTGTCGTGCTCGCACCTCGTCATTCAGATCACTGTTCGATCGGCAGCTTTTCCGCGAGGAGCGACTCGATCGTCCCGACCGCGCGCTGCGCGTCGCTGGCCGACGTGTAGAGCTCGCCCGATCCGATGATCGCGCCGTTGCCCGCGACGAGACGGATGCCGTACTCGCCGTCGACCGCAGCCGGCGTGCTCCACCGCGCGTCCTCGACGCCGTTCGTCTGCACCGACGCGATGCCCGAGAGCGCCGACGCCTTCGCCGTGTAGCCCTGCGAGCCGAGCACGACCTCGCCGTTGCCCGCGCGCAGGTGGAAGTAGAATTTCTTGTCCTCGCCGGTGAAGACCTCGAAGCGCGCCTGCTTCGTCGCCTTCAGGACCGACGGGCTCTGCCCGAGCAGATTCGCGAGCGCGCGAACTGTCGAAGCGCCGCGCGTCGCGTTCGACTTCGACACGTACATCTCGCTCGTGCCGATGACCTCGTGATTGGCCGCGGTCAGGTTGAAGTACCAGGTGCCGTCGGTCGCCTCGAGGAGCTGATAAGCGCTCGGGTCGACGGCGTTCTCCACGACCGACGCGATGCCGGTCTTTGCGCTCGTCGCCGACGTGTAGCCTTGCGAACGAAGCACGTTTTGGCCGTTGGCAGCGACGAGGTCGAAATACGTCCGACCATCCACACCGACGAAGGTCTCGAAATGCGCGCTCTTCGAGGAAACTTCGGTCGCCCCATCGTCGACCGACTCACTCGACGCGCTGCAGCCCACGGTCGCCACCACGATTCCAGCCGCCAGCACCACGCCAAATTTTGCAAACATGACTTCTTCTCCGAATCCCGTTTCTCCTTCTGCAAAAGCACCGAGCTTCCGGCAGCGGCCGTGTTCTCGATGGGGCCTCTTCGACGACTTCGGCGAAGACACCGTTCGCGCGTTTCCGCGACGCGACGCCCCGTCTACATGGAGTCTAATGTGCGTGCAAGTGGTTTTTGCTCGCACGCAGCCGGCTTGACAAGGCCGCGCTGTTTCGGCAGCGTGCGCGGGCTTTTGCGTTGCCAGCTGCCCAGGTAGCTCAGTTGGTAGAGCAGCGGATTGAAAATCCGCGTGTCGGCGGTTCGATTCCGTCCCTGGGCACCGTAGGATGGCGTCGCTGAAACCGGCTCGGCGGGTTTGGCGTAACCTTCCGAGCCGTAAGCGCAAATGCAAGATCCCCTCGGCCTGGTCGGCAAGAAGATCGACGACAAGTACGTCATCGAGAGCATCGTCGGTGAAGGCGGCTTCGCGATCGTCTATCGGGCGCAGCATCTGATCTTCAAGCGGCCCGTCGCGCTCAAAGTGTTTCGCGCGCTCTCCGATTTCGGCGTCGAGCAGCGCGAGCGGCTGCTGAACGATTTCATCCAAGAGGGATCGCTGCTCAACGATTTGTCGGAGCGATCGTCGGCGTTCGTTCAAGCGCGCGACGTCGGGACGCTCACGATGCCGAACGGCGACTGGGTGCCGTACATGGTGCTCGAGTGGCTCGATGGCGCGCCGCTCGACGAGGTGATGCGGCGCGAGCGCGATCAAGGGTTCGCGCCGCGATCGATTCAGAGCGTCGTGCGGCTGCTCGATCCGGCGGCGGAGGCGCTCGCGCTCGCGCACAAACGCGGCATCGCGCACCGCGACGTGAAGCCGGCGAACATTTTTTTGCTCGGCGATCCGCGCGGCGAGGACTGCACGGTGAAGCTCCTCGACTTCGGCATCGCCAAGGTCGTGCAGGACGCGCAGAAGCTCGCCATCTCGTTCAACAAGACGCAAGGCAACGTGACGTCGTTCACGCCGGCGTACGGTGCGCCCGAGCAATTTTCGCGAACGCACGGCGCGACCGGGCCGTGGACCGACGTGTTCTCGCTCGCGCTCGTCCTCGGCGAGCTCGTGTCGATGCGCGCGCCGCTCGATGGGGAAGATTTCGTGCAGCTCGGGTTCGCGTCGTCCAATCCGGAGAGACGGCCGACGCCGCGCGCTCTCGGAGCGCCGGTTTCGGACGCGGCCGAGGCCGTGTTTCAGCGGGCGCTCGCGGTCTCGCCGCAGGCGCGGTACCAGAGCGCCGGCGAATTCTGGAGCGCGCTTCGCGGGGCGCTCGAGATGACGCCGATGCGCGCGGGCGTGCTTTCGCGCGCGGAGATTTCGAGCGCGTCGACGCTCGCCGTTCCGTCGGGGTCCACGCCGAGCGGCCTCGTGAGCTCAGCGTCGCCGAGCGTGCCGCTCGCGCCCGCGTCGGTTCCGATGAGCGGCGGCGCCCCGAGCACGGGGACGCCGCCGACTCAGAATCCGGTCGAGGTCGCGCGCAGCTCGGGAGGCGGAAGGACCGCGCTCGTTCTCGGCGTCATCGCGCTCGCGCTCGCGGTGGGCGCCGGCGTCACGTTCACAGTGATTCGAGGCAGGAGCGCGGCGCCGATTCCTTCGGCTTCGACCGCGCCGCCGCCGGTCGCATCGACGTCCGCTTCGGCTGCGCCGGTCGCGACCTGTCCGGCGGGCATGATCAAAATCGACGGCGGCGAGTTTTTCATGGGCTCGAGCGATCCGCGCGCGCTCGACAATGAGAAGCCGCCGCACAGCGTGAAGCTCACGCCTTACTGCATCGACCGCACCGAGGTGACCGTCGCCGCCTACAAAGCGTGCAGCGACTCGGGCAAATGCATCGTCGCGGGGAAAGAAAATTTCTTCAACGGCTTCGACGGGCTGCCGGCGAACGCGCGCACGACGCTCAACTCGCTCTGCAACATCAACGAGCCTTCGGCGAAAGCGAATCATCCGATCAACTGCGTCGATTGGGAGCAGGCGGCGAATTACTGCACGCGGCGCGGCGGGCGGCTGCCGACCGAGGCGGAGTGGGAGTTCGCGGCGCGCGGGCCGGACGGGCGCGCGTACCCGTGGGGCGATGACCCGCCGAGCGCGCGATTCATCAACGCGTGCGGTACCGAGTGCACGGCGTGGTCGAAGAAAAATCACCTCGAAGGGATCGCGACCTTCGGCGCGATGTACGCGGGCGACGATCAGTTTCCGACGACCGCGCCGGTCGGCTCGTTCCCGGACGGAAAATCGCGCTACGGCCTCGTCGACGTCGTCGGCAACGTCTGGGAGTGGACCGGCGATTTCTATGCAGACTACACGAAAGATGCGCAGACCGACCCGACCGGGCCGAAGAGCGGCGAGGACCGCGTGGCGCGAGGCGGCTCGTGGAACGGGTTCAAGCCCGACTGGGTGAGGCCGACTTATCGCTTTTATTTCGCGCCGACGAGCCGCAGCTACGGGCTCGGTTTCCGCTGCGCGGCGCAATATTGAAAATTGTTCGATGAGTTTCGTGAGCTGGCGCGGTCAATCGTGCAGAAGGAGACGCTCATGAACCTCGAATCCCCCGTTTTGCTCACGGTCCGCGGCACCTTGGTCCCGAAGTCGCTCGACGCCGCTCGCACGCTCCACAACGAAACTGCCGGCTCGCAGCAAGGCATCGCTGCGGCGCGCGCGCTCGGTGATTTGTCGCACAAGGTGTATGCGCCCGTCGTGAAGGCCGGCGGCACCGAGGACGGAGAGCTTCTCTTCCTCGATTATTGGGTGAGCCCGCAAGGCATCGGTCAGTTTTTCTCGAACGCGCACGTGCAAGAGCAGGGCAGCAAGCTCTTCTCGAAGCGTGACCCGGTGGTATGGATGCCGGCGAAAGGCGCGTTCGCGTTCAACCTGCCGGCGGCGCAGGGACGCAACGATCGCTGGCTCGGCATCGTGCGCGGCGTCGTGAAATCGCCCGAGGCGGCGATCGAGGCGTTCAAGAAGGCGCTCTCGCCGTCGATCGTCGACGCGCGCAAACGAGGTCAGCTGTCGCACGAAATTTATTTCCGTCTTCCGATGCCGGGAGAAAATTTGCCGCCGGAGATGATCGGCATCGACGTGTGGTGCGACGCCGCCGGCATGCAAGAGCACTACAAGGATCTCAAAGGCCTCGACGCGGCGTTCGCCGGGCGGCCCGCGACGAGCGTCTGGGAGCAGGCGAACGGCGGCTGGTCCGAGTGGTGAATCTGCGCTAAACGGTTCGCCATGCGAGCCGATTGGGTTTCGAAGCGCACGGGTTCGTGCAAGACGCAAATGCACTACGCGCGCGCCGGCGCGATCACCGAAGAGATCGCGTACGTCGCCAAGAGGGAAAACGTGGCGCCCGAGCTCGTTCGCGACGAGGTCGCGCGCGGGCGCTGCGTCATCCCGGCGAACGTGAATCACCACGGGCTCGAGCCGATGGGCATCGGCGTCGCGCTCGGCTGCAAGGTGAACGCGAACATCGGCAACAGCCAAGTCACGAGCGACGTCGAGGGCGAGCTTCGCAAGCTCGCCGTCTCGATGAAGTACGGCGCCGACACGGTGATGGACCTCTCGACCGGCGGCGAGATCGACATGATTCGCCAAGCGATCCTCGCGAAGTCGACGGTGCCGATCGGGACGGTGCCGATTTATCAGGTGCTCAAAGAGCGAAAGCGCGTGGAGGACATTCGCGCCGACGACATGATCGACATGCTCGAGCATCAGGCGAAGCAGGGCGTCGACTACTTCACGATTCACGCTGGCGTGCTCGTTCAATATTTGCCGCTCGTGAAAGATCGCATCACCGGGATCGTCTCGCGCGGCGGGTCGATCATGGCGCAGTGGATGCTCGAGAAGCACCAGCAGAACCCGTTTTTCACGCACTGGGACAAGGTGCTCGAGATTTGCGCGAAGTACGACGTCACGATCAGCGCGGGCGACGGGCTCCGGCCGGGATGCTTGCATGATGCAAGCGACGAGGCGCAGTTCGCGGAGCTAAAAACGCTCGGCGAGCTCACCAAGCGCGCGTGGGAAAAAGACGTGCAGGTGATGATCGAAGGGCCGGGGCACGTGCCGTTCGATCAGATCGCGATGAACGTCCAAAAAGAAATGGAGATGTGTCACGAGGCGCCGTTCTACGTGCTCGGGCCGCTCGTGACCGACATCGCGCCGGGCTACGACCACATCACGAGCGCGATCGGCGCGACGATGGCGGGGTTCGCGGGCGCGGCGATGCTTTGCTACGTGACGCCGAAGGAGCACCTCGGGCTGCCCGACGAGGACGACGTGCGGCAGGGGCTCATCGCGTACAAGATCGCGGCGCACGCGGCGGACGTCGCGCGGCATCGCAAAGGCGCGCGCGATCGCGACGATGCGCTCAGCCGCGCGCGGTACGCGTTCGACTGGAAAGAGCAATTCAGGCTCTCGCTCGACCCCGAGACGGCTCAGTCGATGCACGACGAGACGCTGCCGGACGAGTACTTCAAGGGCGCCGAGTTTTGCTCGATGTGCGGGCCGAAGTTTTGCTCGATGCACATCAATCGCGCGGTGCAAGAGTTCAACGAGAAGCTCGAGGCCGATCGCAAAGCCGGCAAGCGCACGCTCGATTTGTTCCAGGCGTGAAGCGCTGGGCGTTGCTGGCGTTACTTGCAGGATGCAAGTGCTCGAGCGGCGCGACGGCCGACGCGGGGGCGCCGGTTTGGCTCGAGGCGGGGGCCGACGTGAGCGTCGCGCGAGCGCCCGACGTCGAGGAGCTATGGACGCAGGCCGCGGACGCGGGTGACGACGAGCTCGAGCGGCTCGCGCTCGTCGAAGGGACGGCGGGCCTCGAGGAGCGCGCGGCGTCACCGGGCTATCGCGTGACGGCGATTCGAGCGATGGCGTTCACCCCGAGTTTTTCGGCGTTTCCGACGCTCGGGGCGGCGGCCGCCCACGGCAGCGAGGACGAGGCGAAGGCGGCTGTCGACGCAGCGGACGCGATCGCGGCGCGAAAACGCGAGCAAGTCGATCCCGAGGACGACGATGAGCTCGCCGCGGGTTGTGCGTCGCTTCTCGCCGCGGCGAAAGACACGACGCGCCCGCGGCCCGTTCGCATCGGCGCGGTGCGCGCGCTTCGCATGTTGAGTGACCGAACGGCGTGCGTGAAGTCGGACGCGATTCCGACCGACGTCGACGTGAAGTAAGCTCGAGGGTGATGGATAGCCCGTACGCGAGCGAGAGTTTTCTCGTGCAGCTCCTCGGCAAGGCGGTCGCCGCCAAAGCGAGCGACGTGCACCTCAAAGTGGGGCAGCCGCCCGGCGCGCGCGTGCGCGGCGACATCGTGTATTTCCGGTCCGAGCCGCTTCGACCGCAAGACACCGAAGCGGTCGCGCGCATTTTGGTGAAGCGCGCGGAGGTGCGCGACCACCTCGAGACGCTTCTCGAGCACGACACGGCGTACGAAGCCGCGGGCGTCGGGCGCTTCCGCGTGAACGTGTATCGGCAGAAGGGGACGCTCGCGATCGTGATGCGCGCGATTCCGCTGCAGGTCCCCTCGTTCGAAGAGCTCGGGGCGCCGGGCGCGGCGCAGTACCTCGCCGAGCGCGATCGCGGTTTGGTGCTCGTCGTCGGCGCTGCGGGAAACGGCAAGAGCTCGACGCTCGCCGCGATGATCGCGCACCTCAATCACACGCAGCCGCTCCACGTGGTCACCATCGAAGACCCGATCGAGTTTCTCCACACCGACGACAAGTCGAGCATCAGCCAGCGCGAGATCGGGATCGACACGAGCACGTTCGCCGACGCGCTCCGCGCGGCCCTGCGACAAGACCCGGACGTGATCTTGGTCGGCGAGATCCGCGACGAGGTCACCATGGACATCGCGCTGAAAGCAGCCGAAACCGGGCACCTCGTGCTCTCGACGCTCCACACGCCCGACGTGACGCGCACGGTGGGGCGCATGCTCTCGCTCGCGCCGAAGGGGCAGCCCGGATCGGCCGACGAGCTCCGCGAGCGCATCGGCGATTCGCTTCAAGGCATCATCGCCCAGCGGCTCTTGCCCAAGCGCGACGGGACGGGGCTCGTGCTCGCCGCCGAAGTGCTCGTCGCGACCGGCACGGTGCGCGAATCGATCAAGCGACCCGAGAGCAACCCGGCGATGAAAGAGCTGATGGAGAAGGGCGTGCATCCCTATGGGATGCAGACGTTCGAAATGCACTTGAAGCAGCTCGTCGCGCAGGGCCTGCTCGACAAAGAGCTCGCGAAGGCAGCGGCCGGATTCTGACGCTCACTTCGCGGTGAGCGCGCAGTGTCCGCTGCGGCAGACGGCGCGCACCGCGGGCTGCGCGCATCCGATCGGCGGGCACATCGGCGCGGGCGAGCCTGCGCACGCTGCCCTGAATTGTTTTTCCCACGCGGCGCCGGCGGCGCGCTGCGTGCAGCCCGGACAGCACGCGTAGGTGCGCGGCGGATCGTCTTCGACTTCGTCGCTCGTGACGACGCAATCGGCGTCGACGTGGCAGGAGGTCTCGAGCTTGGGCAGCGTGCGCGAGGGCGCCGTGCGGCCCTGGGGGAGCGGCGCGATTTCGAGCTCGGTCCATTTGCCGGAGCTGCAGTGGAGCTCGTGCGACCAACCGGAGCCGACCGGCGCGGGCGCGCACGTCGTGCCCTCGCGCGAGCAGGCGCCGCCGAGCGGGCCGCACGCGGTCGTGGCGCCGTCGTCGGCCGACACGCGAGTCGTCGGAGGTTGCGAGCGCGAGCACGCCACGAGCGCGACGACGAAAAAAGCGGCTCTCACGCGAGCGCTCTTTTTCTTCGGACCAGCCGGCGCACGCCCATCTCGCCGATGATGAGAACGCCGAACGAAACGGGCCCGGCGACGCTGCGCACGGCGAGAGCTTGGTCGATGCTGAGGTGATAGGCCATCCACACGTACGCGCTCGCGCGCATGAAGAAGAAGATGCCCCAGACGATCGTGAGCGTGCGCAGATATCGGATGCGTCTCTCGGTGAACGGCTCGGGGCTTTGCTTTTGGGCGAGCTCGACGATCAGCGGACGCCCGACCGCGACCGTCCCGAGGAAGAACAGACCGGTCACCACGTTGCCGAGCGCAGGCTCGATCTTCACGAAGAAGCCGGTCTGGTATTTCAAATCGAGGACGCCGAAGACGGCGACCGACGCGGCGACATAGGCGGTGAAGGGCGATATTTTTTTGTCGCGGGAGATCTGCAGGCCGACCAGGATTGCCCCGGTCACGATGCTCGAGATGATCGCGGCGAGCAGGCTGACGGCGTGCTCGAGGGCGACGAACACGATGAGCGGCCCGAACGATTCGAGAACGAATCGCACGACCCCTGCGCGCGACGGCTTCGTCGCTTTTGCGGCTGCCTCATCCATGAACGTGAATCGAGCGAAAACTTGCCGGTTCGTCGCGCCGCCGTCAAGATGTGATGGGACATCTCCGTGAAGTCGCTGCGGAAGCTCGGAAAAACGTTTGCCCTCGCCTTGGCGATCGGCTCGCCGAGCGTTGCCACCGACCGGCCGTCGCACGCCGACGTCAGCGTCGATCCGAACGCGGCGCGCGCGACGATCGTTCGCGGCACGTGCGAATCGGAGGGCGGCCTCGAACGATTCACGCTCGCGCACTTCAACGATCTCCAAGCGCGTTACGAAGATCTGCCGGGCGGTAAGAACCGCTACGGATTCGTCGCCGGATATCTGCGCAGCGTCAAAACCGATCAGCCGGCGACGCTCGTGCTCGACGCGGGCGACGATTACGAAAAGGGAAGCATCGCCGAGCTTCGCTCGCTCGGCGAGACGACGCGGCGGATGGTGCAGGCGCTTCCCATCGACGTTCGCGTGATCGGCAATCACGATTTTGCCTACGGCGAAGCGGCTGTCTTGCGCGACGTGCAGCTCAGCGCGCACCCCGTGCTCGCGGCGAACGTGCACGACCGGCGCGGAGGCTCGCCGTTTCTGCCGTACGTCGCCGCGCGTGTCGGGTGCGTGCGCGTCGGCATCATCGGACTCGTGACCGGGAGCTACGGCTCGGACGATCAGCCGACCGCCGACGGAAATTATTACGACGGCGCGCTCGTGCACGACGACGGCTACGTCCGCGTGCTGCGCGAACAAGCGGCCGCGCACCGCGGCGAGGTCGACGTGATGATCGCACTCACGCACCTCGGGCTCTACACGGATCTCGATCTCGCAGCGCAGGTCCCCGACGTCGACGTGATCATCGGCGGGCACACCGAGGACTTGCTCCCGAACGGGCAGCCGTACATCAAAAAAGACGGTCGTCTCGGCTGGGTGTTTCAGGCCGGGCACTACGGCGAGCACGTCGGACGGGCTGATTTCACGTTCGATTCGAGCTCGCACGCCCTGAAGCTCGCGAGCTACACGATGACCGACGTCGATCAGACGCTACCGTACGCCGAGGACGTCGGGCGCACGGCGCACGCGCTCGTACGAACGTTCGCGCCGGACGCATTTCGGCCGATCGCGATCGCGCGCGACTCGATCAAGCAAGTCGAGATGCCCGACCTCGTGATGCGCGCGGTGCGCGATCGCTGGGCGGCCGACGCGCTCTTCCTCGGCAAGGACGCGTTTTGGTCGGGCCTGCCGAGCGGGCCGCTGACGCTCCAGCAGCTCTACGACGCCGTCCTCGTGCAGCGCGAGCCGAGCGGGACGCCGGGGTTCACGTCGCTCTACATCGTGACGATGAGCGGCGCCGATTTGATCGAGCTCAGGCAGAAGTCGTTCAACGGCTACGCCACGATCCTTCCGGGAACGGTCGACCCGGCGCGGAGCTATCGCGTCGCGATCGACAAGCGCGCGCTCGAGCACCCATCGGCGGTCGCGAGCGGCGTCACGTTTCCGGAGAAGCGACGCTTCGGCGGCGAGCTCATCGACGTGCTCGACGCCTACGCGCGCGCCCGGACGGCGCGCGGGCTCACGCTTTAATCTTCGAGCGCCCAGGCAACGACGCGATCGACTTCCTCGGGTTTCCGGAAGGTGGTGCGGTCGGAGACGCTGCGGTCCTCGCCGGTGAAGAGGGCGAGACGGAGGCGCGGGTTTCTGTCGACGAGGACGTTGGCGAGGGTCACGCCGTCGTCGCCGGTGCCGAGGTCGACGTCGACGATCGCGGCGGTGACCGCCTTGCAGTCGAGCGCGAGCGCGTCGCGCGCCGAGCTCGCGCAAACGACGGATGCGCCGCGTTGGGTGAGGCGCGCCGTCAACGCCGCGCGCGTCACTTCGGAGTCGTCGACGATCAAAACGATCCGGCTCTTCGCCACCGCAGCCTCCGCCGACCCCCGGACCGCTTTCGAAGATAGCATCCGAATGGATCGCCGCGCGCACGATTTTGGATCGCGAAATGGGCTGATTTTCGCGGAAATCGCGAGATCCCGGCTGGCATCGCGCTCGCAATGCATGGAGGGCATGAACATTCGTTTTTGGGGCGTGCGCGGGAGCATCGCTTCGCCGGGACCCGAAACGGCGAGCGTCGGCGGTAACACGAGCTGCGTCGAGGTGCGCTGTGGCGAGCGGCGCATCGTCCTCGACGCGGGCACGGGCCTGCGGAGCTTGGGCAACGCGCTCGCACGCGATCCTGCGAGCGATCTCACGCTGCTCTTGTCGCACTTTCATTGGGATCACATTCAAGGTCTGCCGTTCTTCGTGCCCGCGTATTTGCCGCAGACCAAGCTGACCGTCGTCGGCGCGGGCGGCGATCGCTTTTCGTTGCGCGACAAGCTCAGCCGGCAGATGACCGAGCCGCACTTTCCGGTGCAGCTCGACGATTTGTCCGCGCAGATGACGTTTCGCGAGGCGTGCGCGGGGCAAACGTTCGATCTCGACGGCGGCATCGTCGTCAAAGTCGCGCGGCTCAATCATCCCGGCGGCGTCTTCGCGTATCGCATCGAGCACGCGGGGCGCGCGCTCGTCTACGCGACCGACACCGAGCACTACGCGTGCGTCGACCCGGCGCTGAAAAAGCTCGCGGAGGGTGCCGACGTTTTGATCTACGACGCGCAGTACACGCCCGACGAATACCAAGGCAAAGTCGGGTGGGGTCATTCGACGTACGTCGCGGGCGCCGAGGTCGCGCGCGCGGCCGGCGTGGGCAAGCTCGTTTTGTTTCATCACGACCCGATGCGGACCGACGAAGGCGTCGCGGCGATCGAGGACGCAGCGCGCGCGCTTTTTCCGAGCACGGTCGCCGCGCGCGAAGGGCTCGTGCTCGCGATGGGAGACGATGAGCACGCTGCTCACGCCGCGGAGTGATATTCCTCCCGTAGGCATGTCGTCGCGACTGTCGCTCCTCGTGGATCTCGCGTCGCTCCTCGGGCGCGAGGTCGACCTCGACGCGCTCCTCGCGACGGCGTGCGAGCGCATCGCGCAGGCGCTCCACGCGGATCGCGCGACGATTTGGCTGCTCGACGCCGAACGCGGCGATCTCGTGACGCGTGTCGCGATGCTCCCCGAGGTGCCCGAGCTTCGCCAGCCGATCTCGCGCGGCATCGCCGGTTACGTGATGCGCACCGGCGAGGTCGTCCGGCTCGACGACGCAGCGAGCGATCCGCGATTCGATCCGAGCGCCGATCGCGTGACCGGTTACGCGACCCGGTCGATGCTCGTCGCGCCGATGCGCGAGCAGTCGCGCGATGCGGCGCCGATCCGCGGCGTCGTCCAGCTGCTCAATCGCAAAGACGGTCCGTTCGACGACGAGGACGAAAAATATTTGGTCGCGCTCGCGAACCAGCTCGCGCGCGCGCTCGCGCTGACGACGCTGCGCGCAGCGGACGCCGCCGAGCCCGGGCTCGTCATGCGCGGGCCGCTCAATCGCATCGTCGGGCGGAGCGAAGCGCTTCGTGAAGTGTACGAACGCGTTCTCCTCGCGGCCGGCACCGACGCGTCGGTTTTGCTGCGCGGCGAGACCGGCACCGGAAAAGGCCGCTTCGCGCGCGCGGTCCACGTGAACAGCAAGCGTCAGAGCGGACCGTTCGTGACGGTCGACTGCACGACGCTCCCATCGCTGCTCGGCGAGAGCGAGCTCTTCGGTCACGAGCGCGGCGCCTTCACCGGCGCGGACCGGCGCGTCGTCGGCAAGGTCGACCTCGCGGCGTCGGGCACGCTCTTCCTCGACGAGATCGGGGACCTGCCGCTGGACATTCAAGGCAAGCTGCTGCGGTTTCTCCAAGAGCGCGCCTACGAGCGCGTCGGCGGCCGCGAGACGCTGCGCGCCGACGTTCGCGTGGTTTGCGCGACGCACCGCGATCTCCGTGCGCTCGTCGCCGATGGAAAATTTCGCGAAGACCTTTATTACCGCGTGCGCGTCGTCGAGATCGTGCTGCCGCCGCTCCGCGCGCGCGGCGAGGCCGAGGTGCTCGCGCTCGCCGATCACTTCGCCGACATGTACGCTGCCCGTTACGGCCGGCCGGCGCCGTCGATCGCGGCCGACGCGCGCGCGCGCCTCCTCGCTCACGATTTTCCGGGGAACGTGCGCGAGCTCGAGCACTGGATCGAGAGCGCGATCGTCCTCGCGCCCGACGGGGTGATTCGCGCGAGCTCATTTCCGTCGACCGAGAGCGCGCCGCGGCAGGCGGCGAACCACGGGGTCTCGCTCGCGCTCGGTCTCTCGCTCGAAGAAGCGGAGCGCCGTTATGCGCGCGCGGTCGTCGACGAGCACCAAGGCAACAAAACCGAAGCGGCGAAAGCGCTCGGCATCGGCCGCAACACGCTCGCGCGGTTGCTCAAAGAAAACTCTTAGGGGCAGTACGCGCTCGTGAAAGCGATCTCGTTGATCGCGACCCAGACGCGTTGCCGGTGACGTCGATGCGGATGCCGTCGTAAGGCGCGCTCGGAATCGCGATGGTCGCGAGCGCGCTGCCGGCTTGCTGCGCCGTCTGCGACGATTGCGCGACTTGCGTCGCGGTCGTGCCTTCGATGCCGTCGATCGTGTACGCCTCGCTCCTCGTCGGAAGCGCGCTCACGTAGAGACGAACGCCGTCGATCGACGTCGCCGAGGGGAAGCTCACGGTGATCGAGCCGTCGAAGCCGCCGCATCGTCGCCGACCAAGATTCCGCTGTTCGCGCAGCCGGCGGAGAGCAGGATCGCGACGCCGAAGCGCATGAGGGCATCGTAGCACTCGGACCTTTTCTGCTAAGGTCGCGAGCGATGTTCTCCCGCGAAGAAGTCATCGCCCTCTACGACATGCCCCTCTTGCCGCTCGTCGATCGCGCGCGGCGCGTGCACCTCGAGCACCACGAAGAAAACGAAGTGCAGCTCTGCACGCTGCTCTCGGTGAAGACCGGCGGCTGCCAAGAAGACTGCGGTTACTGCTCGCAGTCGTCGCATCACGAGACGCACGTGGAGCCCGAAAAAATGCTCGACGTGAACGCGGTCATCGCGAGCGCGCGCCGCGCCAAAGCCGCGGGCTCGACGCGTTTTTGCATGGGCTGGGCGTGGCGCGAGGTGAAAGACGGACCGGCATTCGATCGCGTGCTCGAGATGGTGCGCGGCGTGAAAGACGTCGGCCTCGAAGCGTGCGTGACCGCCGGCATGCTTACGACCGAGCAGGCCAAGAAGCTGAAAGAGGCGGGCCTCGACGCGTACAACCACAACCTCGACACGAGCCGCGAGCACTACAAGTCGATCGTGAAGACGCGCACGTACGACGATCGTCTTCGCACCCTCGGCGCCGTGCGCGAAGCGGGCATCACCGTGTGCTCGGGCGGCATCATCGGCATGGGCGAGAGCAAGGTCGATCGCTGCGAGATGCTCCGCACGCTCGCGAACCTCGAGCCGCAGCCGGAGAGCGTGCCGATCAACGCGCTCGTTCCGGTCGAAGGGACGCCGCTCGCGCACATGCCGCCGGTCGACCCGCTCGACATGGTGCGGATGATCGCCGTCGCGCGCATTTTGATGCCGCGATGCCGCGTGCGGCTCTCGGCGGGGCGCACCACGCTCTCGCGCGAGGCGCAGCTTCTATGCATGCTCGCCGGCGCCAACTCGATTTTCTACGGCGACACGCTGCTGACGACGCCGAATCCCGAAGAGCACGAAGACCTCGCGCTCATTCGCGACGCGGGGCTCTCGCCGATGCAGCCGCGCACGTCGCCATGAGGCGTGCGCTCGCACTCGCGATCCTCTTCGCGATCGCGTGCTCGCCGGAGCCGTCGGGGACGGTCGTCGAAATTCCGCCGCCCGCGACGCCGCCACCGCCGACCGTGACGGCGCAGGTCGTGCTTCCGCCGTCTTCGCCGCCCGTGGCGCTTCGATCCGGTGACGAGTGGATCGGCACGTACACGTGCGCGCAAGGCGAGACGGACCTCGCACTTCACGTGTCGCGCGTCTGGGGCGAGAACGTCGAAGCGGTGTTCGATTTTTCGCACGGCCCGTCGGGCGCGGCCGGCGCTTACGAGATGCGCGGAACCATCGGCCCAGGCGGCGAGGTGACGCTCGAGCCGGGGCCTTGGCTTCGTCACCCATCGGGATACGTCTCGGTCGGCATGCACGGCACCGCGCGCGGGGGCGCGTTCAGCGGCCGCATCGAAAACTCGTCGTGTGGCGGCTTTTCGCTACGTCGACGCTAAGTCTGCTGCCAGAAAACTCGAGCGCTCTTTTCGTCGTTCGAGACGAAGACGTAAACGCATCCCGCGAGGCCCCAGCGCGACGCGTCGGGGACGCCGTCGAGATCGAGCTGCGCGAAGAACGTGTACTCTGCAAATAACTCTCGAGCTTGCACGAAAAGCGGGGCGCCGCCGCGTTTGCTCGCGGTCGGCGTTTGGACTTTTGCCTTTCGCTGGAACGCGTCGAAGGCTGCGGTCATCGCCGGATCGTCGGCGGCGAGCGCACGGACCCGGGCCTCGTCGATCTCGGGCTTCGCCCGCGCGAGGACGAGCGAGCGAGGAGGCAGCGTCGGCGCGCCGGCGGGCGCCGCGGGCTTGGCGCGCCACTCGGTCGCGCGGAGGAGAATGGCGACGTTGTTCGACGCGTCCTCGGTCCCCGTGCCGTCGGTGACGACGAAGATCGCGACGCCCGCGTGCTTGCGCAAGATGCCGCGCGCGTCGATTTGCGCGAGGAAGCCGAGCGGCGCCGTTCCGCGCTTGGGCCATCGCTTCGCGAGCGGCGCGGGCGGCGATCCGAAGAGGTGCGACGTCGCCGCCTTCGTCGTCTTGAGCGTTTTTCCGATCGTGATCGCGCGGCTCGGGCGCGTACCGAGCGCGGCGAGCGCGGACAGCGAGAGCTCGCTCGCCTCGACGAATCCCGCTCTGCGCTTGGCGGCGATGGCCTTCGGATCATCTCCCGACCAGTGCACGAGTTTTTTCGGATGATGGAGGTGGACAGCGCGAACGACTGACGCCGGAGCGAAGACCGCACGCGGACCGAGCGCGGCTGCGGCGTCGAAGGCAGGACCGAGATCGAGCGCGTAGCGCCGCGCGCGCTCGGCGGGATCTTGCGCGTGGAGCAAACGCGCTGCCGGATCGAACGCGAGCGAGCCGGCGAGCGCGACGTACGCAGCCTCGTCGTGCTGACGCTTCGGCGCGAGCTCGGTCGGAAGCTCGAGGCGCGCGATCTCGACGCAGCGTTCGGCGTCGAGCCGAGCGATCGCGCCGCTCGCGAGGTTCACGAGGAGCGTCTCGCCGGTCGCTGGATCGCAAACCGGAAATCGCTCCCACGCGCGCGCGCCGCCGAAGGCCGCGTAGCCGTGCGCCGCGAACGGGTGCCAAACGTCGCCGTCGAGCGCCGCGATTTCGCGATGGCCGAGCCGAAGGACGCGCGCCCCGTCCCAGGCGAGGACGACGTCGACCGGCTCGTCCGCTTTCGGCGCGCCCTCGCTCGCAGACGACTTGGCGGCGCGCCACGTGTCGCCGACAAAGAAGAGCGTCTCGCTCGTGGGGCGCCCTTTGACCAAGCCGCCGGACACGACGACGCGCCCGCCGTCCCACGCCGCGGAAAAATCGTGCCGCTCGCCGAACGCGCGATGCGCGCCACGCGCGCGCGTCCACGTTGCGCTTGCGTCGGCGAGCGCAAAGACCGATCCGCGGCTGCCAATCGCGAGCGCCCTTCCGTTCGCGGCGACCACCGCCTCGACGGTCTCGCGTAGAGCGATCGCAGCGCCGTCGTTTTTCGAAACGACCTTTTCGAAGCCGCGCTCGGTCCAGCGAATCGTCTCGAGGCGGCGACCCACGGCGGTCCACGCGCCGCCGGTCCACACGTGGTGCGCGCGTTCGATCTCGGCGAGCTCGCTCGGCATCGACTTCGAGCCGAGCCGCGTCCACGCGCCGTTCTTCTCGACGTAGAAAACCGGCTGCTGCTCGCGGCCGCCGGGATCGCCTTCGTGATAACCAGGGCCGACGATGAGGCCGCCGGCGTTTGCGTCGAAAGTCATGCGCGCGTTCTTCATGCGCGGCGGCGGCTCGCCGGTTTCGGACGGGAGCGCGTTCCACCGCGCGCCGTCGAACGCGAACGCGCCGCGACTTCCGGCGACGAGCACGACGCCGTGTCGCGGGTGCGCGCCGATCAGCGCGGCCGGATCGGAGAGACCGATGGTGAGCTCGCGCGTCGGCAATCCGTCGTCGCTGATGCGCGTGAGCGTTTTGCCGTCCCAAACGAAGAACGCGTACGCTCGTTCGGGCGCGCGCGTGAAGACCCAAAAGACCGCGCGCCGTCGCACCGGATCGAACGTCGCGCCCGCGCCGTCTTCGTCCCACGCCGCGGGAAAGGACGGGTCGTGCGACGCGCGCTTTCGCCAAACCGCGTCGGCGTCGAGCTCCCAGACGCCGCGCCGCGTGACGCACACGGTGACCGCGCGCACGGGATCGGGCGCGAAGAGACCATGATAATCGAACGTGCCCACGCGCACGCCCTCGGGCGGCTCCGCGACTGGGGAATCACCGCGGGTGACGATGGGTGACAAGCCGTTCCGAACGTCGAAGAGCAGGCTCGTCGCGACGACGCGCTTCTCCTTGAAGTCGCGTGCGAAGCTCCACGCGGCCACGCCCGCGCGCGCCTCGTCGTAAAAGCCGAAGAGCTTCTGCGCCGTCGCGAAGACCGTCTTGCCTTCGGCCACTTTCGTCCATTCCGCACCGTCGAAGAGGTACGCGTCGCCGAACGCGGCGCCGTGGTCGTGCGCGGCGAGATAGACCGTGCGACGGCGGCCTTCGTCGTAGGCGAGCACGTATTCTTGCAGCCGCATCCCGGGAGGCGGAACGAAGATCGCGTCCGGTGGCCGAGGGCCAAACGGCGCGAAAGCGAGCGTCAGCATCCGGGACGCTGACGCTATCAGCCGGCCGCGAGCTTTTCCAAAAGTGTGAGGTGGAACGTCCGCACGATGCGCCCGCCGCGCACGACCGAGACGCGCTCGGTGCGCGCGAGATGGAACGCGGAGAGCGAAGCCGGGGGCGGCCGACCGTCGGTCGAGACGAAGACGATCACGTCGGCGCGCTTCCACGTCGTGGCCGGAGGCGCCCAGTCGTCGAAGTCGCTCGGCACGTCGGTTGCGCAGCCGACCTTCGCGCTCGGCGAGCCCGCTTGGAGCTGCGCGCACGTCATCCAAGTCGCGCCGACGACCCAGCCGTCGAGCCTCACGCCGGCGGCGGCGTCGGCGTCTTGGAGCATTTCGCCGACGGCGCGCGTCGCATCGGGCCACCCGTAGAGCTCGTTGGTGATGTCGACTTTCGCGTCGTAGCTCGCGGGCGCATATCGCAGGAGAGAAGGCGAGAGGACCCACGCGTGGACGGCGACGACGAACGCGAGACCGACGCCGACGGCGGGCGCGACGAGCTTTCGTCGATACGGCTCCGCGTGGGTCGCGGCGAAGAGCGGAAGCGCGAGCAGCGGCGGCGCGAGCCAGTGCGGCTCGGCGACGCGGCTCCAGAGGCAGAGGATCGCCAGCGGAACGATCGGCAGCGCGAACGTCCAGAAGAGGAGCCCGGCTTCGCGGCGCGCGCGCACGAGCCGCCACGCGACGATCGCTGCGACGACCGCAATGACCGGCGAAAGATAGAGGAGCTGTCCGCCGAAGAGCGCGCCCACGTTGCGGAACGAAAAACCGGCCGCGTGCTGCGTGTCGACGAGCCTGTGATGAAGCATCGGCCAGCCGCGCCGCGATTCGAAGAGCGCGATGCGCGCGACGGGCACGAGCCCCGCCGCGATGCCGAGCCACGGCCACGGCGCGCGCCGATGCTTGGCGTCCAGCCACACGACGATCCCCATCGCGGGAAAGAGCAGCACGCCGGTGATCTTCGCGGTGGCCGCCGCGCCCGCGATCACGCCGGTCGCGAGAAAGAGCGCCGCCGAGCGTCCGCCCTTCGGCTCCGCTTCGAGCGCCGCCGAGCAAAGCCCGATGAACGCGAGCCACAAGAACGAGAGCAAGAGGTCCGGCGTCATCGCGTAGAGGCCGACGCCGATCTCCGGGGTCGCCGCGACGACGAGCCCCGCGATCGCTGCCGGTCGCATCGGCGCGCCGAGCTGCCGCGCGACGACGACGACGAGCCAGGGAAACGCGGACGCGAGCGCCGCCGTCGCGACGTGCGCCGCGGCGGGCGAGGGGATCGTCCCGGCGCCGAGCGACGACGCGAGCACGCCGACGAGCCCGGGATGGTCCAAATACGCGGGCTGCGGAAACTTCGCGTACGTCGCGTAGAGCGCCTCGCTGTCGCCGAACCCGATCACGCGCGCCGCGTAGAGCCGCACGAGAAAAAGCGCCAGCGTCAGCACGAGGAGCAGAAAGACGATCGGTTCGAGCGGCTTTTGGGACTCTTTCACAGCCATCGCTGGACCATTTCGGCGACCGCGCGCGAGGGCGCGTGGCCGTGACCTAGCACGCGCTGGACCTCATTGCAGTCGGCGAGCGCGCGCGGACGCTCGGAGGCGAGGCGCGCGAGCGCGTCGCGCATGAAGCTCGCGCGTGCGTCTTCTTGCAGGAGCTCGGGAAACGCGCGGCGACCGAGCACGACGTTGGGCAGCGCGACGTACGGCGTGCGAAGCGCCCGGCGCGCGACGAAGGCCGCGAGCGGATCGACGCGATACGCGACGACCGGCGGCACGCCCGCGATCGCGCACTCGAGCGACGCGGTGCCCGACGCGCAGATCGCGTTCTCGAACGCCGCGAGAACGCGCGGAGCTCCAGCCCTCGCGTCGACGTCGACGATCGACACGCCGCGAGCTTCCGCGCGAGCCCAGGCGCGCGTCTCGGAGTCGAGCGCCGTCGTGAGCAAGACGCGCGCGTCGCGACCTGCCGCAGCTTCGAGCATCGCGGGCAAGAGACGCCGCACCTCGCTCGGCCGGCTCCCGGGCAAGAGCGCGAGCGCACCGTCGCCACAACCGATCTCGGCACGCGCACGATCGCGATCGAGATGTTCGACTTCCATCGCGGGGTGCCCCACGTAGGTCGCGTCGGCGCCGTGCGCGCGCCACAGCGCCTCCTCGAACGGCAAGACGACCGCCATCGCGTCGACGCCGCGCGCGATCGGCCGCCCGCGACCCGGGCGCCAAGCCCAAATCTGCGGCGCCGCGTACCACACGACCCGAACGCCGCGACGCCGCAAAAACCCGAGCAAACGCGCGTTGAACTCCGTGTAATTTACAAGTAACGCGACGGCCGGCCGCCGGCGGTCCACGGCGCGCCGCACCGCGCGCATCGCGACGGCGACCGACGCCGCGCGCGCCGCGACGTCGAGCACGCCGAGCGCAGCCGAGCGCACGCTCGCCGACGCTTCGGCCCCCGCCGCCACGCTCGCCGGCCCGACGAGCCCGAAAGAAGTCGCACCCAGCCGCGCGACGACCTTCGCCGCCGCGCGATCGCCCGACGGCTCGCCGGCGACGACGAGGACCTCGCTCACGTCCGTCGCTTCGATCGGCGCATCGCAGCGAAGAGCCCGATGGCCCCGAGCGCGAGACCCGCGAGCGCGCCGCGCGCCGGCCCGGGCGCCACGTCGCACATCGCGCCGCCGCCGCAGCTCCCCGAGTAGCCGTGACGCGGCGTCGGATCGCACGCGGTCTCGACGAGCGGCCCGGCGCCCGTCGTTCGCGTCTCGTCGGGCGGATAGATCGTGCAGATCCCTTGGATGTCGTCGGTCGAGAGGTTGCGAAGCGACGTCGTCCCTTGCGTGTAATGTGCAAACATCGTCGCGTGCTCGTCCGGCGAGTGCGCCATGCCCAGAAAATGGCCGGATTCGTGCGTCACGATGCTGAGAAAATCGTACCCGTCCTGCGGCACGTCGCCGTTCACGGTGAGCGTCACCTGCGACGTGTTGATCTCCATGTCGGCGTCGTAGAGCTCGCCGGTCTTCACGTTGTACGTGACCGTCGTCAAGCCGAGCGTGTTGTTCGAGTCGTTGTGCGGCCAGCCGTTGTCGTCGAACATGATCACGTTCGCGTTGCCGCCGCTCTGATTGTACTGAACCTTGTCGCACGCGACCGGCCCGAGAAAGCGCACGTCGATGCTCGCCTTGGACGACACGCCGCCGTCGGTCGGGCACGTCGCATTGGTCCACTGCGCGAACGCCGTCAGCATGCCGGTCTGCGCGTCGTCGAACGAGACTTGCTTGCTCGCGTCTTTTTGAATCGAGTAGCCGACGCACGCGCTCGCCCAATAGAGCGGCAGCCCATCGGTCCAGCACGGGTCGTCCGGCGTCGGGTCGAACGACGGATCGATCGACACGGTCGTCGTGCGGCAGAAAGCGTTCGCCGCGCGCGGCACGGCGAGAAGCGCGAGCCCGATCAGGATTTCAGCGGCCCGCATGGGTCCGCCGCCACGCGCCGACGATTTCGGTCTCGGCGTCCGCGACCGATTTCCCGTCGAGCACGTCGGCCGCGGGCTTCGCGGCGGGCGCGTACGTCGTCGCCGCGCGAATGCTAGCGACTGTCGTGTCGCGCGGTCCGACGAGCGCGCCCGCGTGGAGATTCTTCTTCACGTGGAGGGCGCCGCCCGCGTCGCGCACGATCGGAAACTGTCCTTGCCCGCGCGCGGTGACGACGTACCCGCTCTCGTACGGGCTCAAAAAAAGAAGCGACTGCTGGCCGGCGCGCAACACCGCCTCGCCCTCGACTTGCTGCCCGATGTCGCCGACGACGCCGCCGAGCGTCTCGACCCAAACTTCAGTCGGCGCCGTTCCGGCGAGCACGCGATCGACGTGCACCTTCGTGTACGTGATGATTCGCCCGTTTTCCCAGACCGATTTCGATTCGATCGGCGTCTCGACGACCGCGACCGACGACTCTTGAACGAGCGCGTCGAGCACCACGGTGAACGAGACCGACGCAGTCGCCGGCGCCGCGCACACGATGACGGAAAGAAAAAGAAGGCCGCGAAGCGCTCGCACGCCTCGAGCATATCACCAACGGACGAGCGCGCAGCCCCAGTGAATTCCGGCGCCGAGCGCGAGCATCATGTTGAGCTCGCCGCGCTTCAGCTTCCCGGCGCGCGTGAGCTCGTCGACCAAAATCGGAATCGTCCCGGCGCTCGTGTTGCCGTAGCGGTCGATGTTCATCGGCATCTTCTCTTCCGGAACGCCGAGGTGCTCGCGGATGTACTCGTTGATGCGCTTGTTGGCCTGATGCGCGAGGAACCAGTCGATGCGCTCGATGGGCGTCTTCGTCTCCTCGAGGAGGGCGCGCGCCGTCTCTGGTAACTTGGTAACGGCGTACTTGAAGACCTCGCGCCCGTCCATGCGCGGGATGTAATCGCCGCGCTCGAGCATCTCGTGGTTCAAGTACGGCCGCGTGAGGAAGCCGCCGGCCTTGAGGAACAAGAGGCCGCCGCCGGCGCCGTCGGTGTGGAGCTTGGCTTTGACGAGACCCGCGTCGCGGTCGGTCGCGCGAAAGATCATCGCGCCCGCGCCGTCGCCGAAAAGTACGGCCAGCGCGCGGTGCGCGTCGCACGCGGTCTTCTCTTCTTCGCTCGCCTCGCGCGTGCAGCCCGGCTCGAGCAGGCTCCAGTCTTTCCACGGCATGAAGCCGGCGTGCGCCTCGGCGCCGACGAAGAGAATCGTCTTGGCGACGCCGCACTTGAAGAGCCCGTCGATCACTTGGAGGCCGAAGATCATCGCCGCGCACTGCTGACGAATGTCGAGCGCGGGCGTCCCGTCCATCCCGAGCTTGTGCGCGAGGAGCGCGCCGGGCCCCGGAAAAAGATGGTCCGGCGTCATCGTCGCGAAGACGACGTAATCGATGTCGTGCGGCGAAATGTGAGCCGATTCGATCGCGCGCTTGGCGGCTTCGAGCGCGAGATCGCTCGCGCCGACGCCCTCGGGCGCGTAGTGCCGCTGGCGAATGCCCGAGCGCTTCGCGATCCATTCGTCGGACGTGTGCATCACGCGCGCGAGATCGTCGTTCGTCACCGGCACGCCCGGCGCATAACTGCCGGTCCCGATCAGCTCGAATCCCATGTCCGTGCGCTTTACTCGAAATTCAGCATTGGCACGAGAAACTGTTGCCGCTCGCCTGGCACGACTTTCCGTGGAAATCGGTGAAGCAGCAGCTGACGCCCCAGCCGCAGCAGCTGACGCCGCAGGCCCCGCAGTTCGGTTCTTTCGAGAGATCGGCCTCGCAGCCGTCGCTCGGGTTCTGATTGCAGTCGCCCCAGTTCGTTTGGCAGCCGCTGCAGGTTCCGCCGGTGCACGTCATGTGGCTCGGGCAATCGGTGTCGGTGCAGCATTCGGCGCAGCTCGTCCCGCAGGCGATTTGACCTTGCGGGCACGCGCAGCCGGCGTCGCTCTTGTCGAACGACGTGTCGCACGCGAAATCGCAGTGCCCGTCGCTCGTGCATTTCGCGGTGCCGTTCGGCGGCGTGGGGCAGGGCGATCCGCAGCCTTGCGTGCAGCCTTGGTCGGGCGTGTTCGACTTGTCTTGCGTGCACGAGGTCCCGCACAGGTGGAAGCCACCGGCGCAGGTCGAGCAGCCGGCGCCGCTCGTGCCCGTCGGGCAACCGCCGCCGTCGCTCTTGGGTGCGGCGTCGCTCGCGCCGCCGTCGGGGGGCGCCTCGTCATCGCCCGCGCCGCCGGTCGCGCAGGCGACGCTGAGACTCACGAACGCCGCGACGATTACTCCGCGCAAGGAAGGCCTCCCGACTGCATCGAGCTTATCACCGGCGCGGCTTGAGGCCGAGGACCAAGAGCGATTGGCTCGAACGCGTCATGTGAAGGGCGTCGCCGAGGCGGATGTCGAGGACGATGTGAACGCCGTCGAGATAGAGCTTCGCCTTTTGCATTTTGCAAAGGAGCTCGATCGAGCCGCCGTCCTCGACGACGCCGCGCAGCAAACGAAGCTTCTCGCCCCGCGGCACGTACGGCTCGCGCACGACGAACTGGAGGCGCTTGGACGTGAGCGGCAAGACGCTCCCGCCCGCGCTCCTTTGCGCCGCGGTCGAGCCCGCCGCCGGTCCCATCCAAACGCCGCTCGATTTTTGCTCCTCAGAGACGACGCCCGAGCTCGGATGCGTGACGCGGAGGATGTAACGCGACGTGCCGGCGGGGATCTCGTGACAGAAGAGCGCTTCGTTGAGCACGCGGTCGTGCACCAAACGACCGTTGCACTCTACACGCATTCGCGCGAGCTGAACGTGCGGCAAACGCCCTTCGAGCGCGCCGCGCAGCGCCTCGAGGACGCGGCCTTTCTGAGCGCCGCAGAAGAAACCGACCGAGTCGGCCGGCGCGCTGTTGATGCCGAGCACCGGCGTGCCCTCGCCGAGCCGGTGCGACGCGCCGAGCAGCGTGCCGTCACCGCCGATGGTGACGACGAGATCGCACGGCGGATCGGCGGGCAGCTCCGAGCGCGAACCTTCGACGAATTGCGCGCGGACGCCGAGCGTCTTCACCGCCTCGCGGATTTCGGCGACGGTCGCCTCGTGATCGTCGTGCGCGCGCCGCATGCGCGCGACGGTCACGTGCTTCTTCGCGACGAGACGCTTCACGTGCGCCTCGTGGCCGTAGAGCCTGTGCGCGGTGCGCTTCACGACGACGCAGATGTGCTTCACGCGAGCACCTCGCGGAGGCGGCGAAGGACGACCTCGGTCTTCAAATCGGTGATGGCGCCGGACGCACAGAGCTCGAGCGCCTCGTCGAGCGGCAGGGCCGCGCGCACCGAAGCACGCTCGAGCGGCGAGGAATCGCCGGGCGGCGTCTCGAGCGCGTCCGGATCGATCGCGACGTGAAAGTAGCCGTGCACTTCGGCGATGATGCCCGGCGCCATGTGCATCGGCGGTCCGAGCGGGAAGAGCGCGTCGGGCGCGACGCGCGCTCCGATTTCTTCGAAGAGCTCGCGCGCCGCGGCTTGGCGAAACGTCTCGCCGGGCTCGACCATGCCGGCCGGGACTTCCCAGAGGGTCGCCGCGCGCGCGTCGCGCGTTCGCCAAAAGACGGGCAACCGAATCGCGGAGCAGAGCATCACGTGAAGCGCGCCTGCGCGCTCGAAATGCGCGGCGATGGCGACCGCATCGATCGCCGCACGGCGGACGACGTCGTACCAAAAAGTGTCGCCGCCGAGCCGCACCCGGAGGCGGTCGATCCCAAGGAAAGGGCGCGCGGCGGGGTCACTCTCGAGCTCCGCGTCGAGGCCGACGCTGGCGGGCAGGTGCGGCAGAGGCACGGGCGCCAAGGAATACCACGAGGTTCGGCCGCGTAGGTTGTACGGTAGGCCGCCGCGATGCGCTAAGCTTCCCACGTCGAAGGAACTTTGACGGACCCTGCGCGTCACAAGACTCACGATGAATGAAGTGACCCCCCCTCCGAGCCAACGTTCCGACCGCATGCAGGTCGACGTGACGCGCATCGCCAAGGTGGCAGGCCGCGCCGAGCGCCGCATTCGCGCGGCCCGCGCGCTCACCTGGGCGTCGGAAGCGGCGTGCGTCGCGCTCGTCGCCGCGGTCGTCACGCTGGTCCTTCGGAAGACGAATCACATCTCGGAGAGGACCGCGTGGGTGGCCTTCGCGCTCGAAGCGGCGCTCGTCATCGCGGCGGGCGCGACCGGCTGGGCGCGCAAGCTCCCCGCGCGCGCCGGCGCCCTCGCGCTCGACCGGCATCACGGCCTCGCCGACCGGCTCGCGAGCGCGCTCTCGTTCGGCGAGCTCCCGCAAGCCGAGCGCACGCCCTTCATGGACGCCGCGATCGACGACGCGCTCGCCGTCGTGCAGAACGTCGAGCCGAAGAAGGCGGTCCCGATCCCGCCGCCGTACGAGGCGCCGGTCCTCGCGCTCCTCCTCTTGGTTCTCGGCGGCGTCTCGCTCTTCGAGATCCGCGAGCACCACCCGGCCATGTCGCAAAAGACGATCGACCCGGTCGACGTCACCGCCGACGATCTCGACGCGTTCAAGAATTTCTTGAACAACGAAGAGCAAAAGAACCAGAGCGACGAAGCAAAAGACGCGACGCAGGAGTTCAACAAGCTCATCGAAGATCTCGCCAACAAGCGGCTCGATCGCACCGAAGCCTTCCGCCGCATGCAAGCGCTCGAGGACAAGCTCCAGACCGGAAACCCCGCCGACAAGAAAGCGATGGAAGACGCGCTTCAGAAGATGGGCGAGGAGATGAAGAAGAGCGACCTCACCAAGCACGCCGGCGAGTCGTTCGAGAACAAGGATCTGAAAGACGCGGAGCGGAACTTCCAAGACCTCGCCAAGCAACTTCGACAGAGCAACGGCAAGGTCGACAAAGACCAGCTCGACAAGATGCGCGAGGCGCTCAAAGCCGCCGCCGACAACGCGAAGAAGAATCGCGAAGAGCTCGAGAAGAAGCGCGACGACTTGAAGAAGGAAGTCGATCTGCTGAAGAAAAAGCAGCAGGAAAATCACCCGGACGGCGGCGCGCCGGACGACAAAGAAAAAGACCTTCTCCAAAAGAAAGAGCGCGAGCTCGAGCGCCTCGACCAGCAAGCGCAGCAAGCGCAGAACACCGAGCGCCAGCTGAGCAAGCTCGACCAAGACTTGCAGCAAGCCGCCGAAGACTTGATGCGCGAGCTCGGCGCGTCGGCGCAGGATCTCGACCAGGGCGCCGAGGACATCGATCGCATGGCGCAGCAGGAAATGACCGACCAGGAGAAGGAGGAGCTCAAACAAAAGCTCCAAGAGCTCCGCGAGCTATTGCGGCAGCAAGGGCAGGGCGGGCATCAGCAGATGGTTCGCTTGCAGCGTTTCCAGCAGCACGCGCGCGGCCAAGGCGGGCAAGGCGGGCAGGGCGGCGGACAGCAAGGTCAAGGCGGCGATCAGCAGAGCGGCGAGGGTCAGCAGGGCCAGGGCCAACAAGGTCAGGGTCAGCAGGGCCAAGGACAACAAGGCCAAGGACAAGGCCAGCAGGGACAAGGCCAGGGTCAAGGCGGACAGAGCGGACAAGGTCAGGGCGGGAGCGAAGTCTGGGTCGTCGGTCCGAACGGCGAAAAAATTCTGATGCTCACGCGCGGACAAGGTCAGGGCGGCAGCGGCCAAGGCGGGCAGGGCGGACAAAACGGCCAGCCCGGTCACGGTTGGGGAACCGGCCACGACCCTCACGTGCAAGGTCAAGCGAGCAACATGAAGACCGGCACGCAAGACACGCAGGTCACCGGCCAAGACACCGGCCAAGGCCAGTCGCGCTCGCAGGTCATCCTCGGCGCGGCCGAGCGCGGCTTCACCAACCGCGGCTACACCAAAGTCTTTCGCGAGTATCACACCGTCGCCGAAGAGGCCCTCAACAAGGATGAAATTCCCGGCGGCTATCGTTTCTACGTGCGGCGCTACTTCCAACTGATTCGCCCGCGCGACCAACAGTGAGCTGAGGACAAGAGCATGAGCGAACCGCAAGCGACCGAGAGCGTTCGGGCCGAAGTGTTGCAATTCCGCGAGCAGATCACCGCGCTACGCGCCGAGATCGGCAAGGTCATCATCGGCAACAAAGACGTCGTCGACGGCGTGCTCGTCTGTTTGCTCGCCGGCGGCCACGCGCTCCTCGAAGGCGTGCCCGGCCTCGGCAAGACGATGCTCGTGCGCACGCTCGCCGAGACGCTCTCGCTCCACTTCTCGCGCATCCAGTTCACGCCCGACCTGATGCCGGCCGACATCCTCGGCACGACGGTCATCGACGAGTCGCAAGGCGGCGCCAAGAGCTTCTACTTCCGCAAAGGTCCGGTGTTCGCGAACATCGTCCTCGCCGACGAGGTGAACCGCGCGACGCCCAAGACGCAATCGGCGATGCTCGAGGCGATGGCCGAGCGCCGCGTCTCGGTCGGCAACACGACGCACATGCTCGAGGAGCCGTTCATCGTCCTCGCGACGCAGAACCCGCTCGAGATGGAGGGCACGTATCCGCTGCCCGAGGCGCAGCTCGATCGATTCCTCTTCAAGCTCCACGTGCCGTTTCCGAATCGCGAGGAGCTGCACAACATCTTGGACCTCACGACCGGCGAAGAGATGCCCAAGCCGCGCGCGATCGTCGACCGCGCGACCATCCTCGTGATGCAAAAGCTCGTGCGCCGCGTGCCGGTCGCGCGTCACGTGCAGGACTACGCGATTCGCGTGATTCAAGCGACGCACCCGGATTTTTCGGACGCGCCCGACATGGTCAAACAGTTCGGTCGCGTCGGCGCCTCGCCGCGCGGCGCGCAGTCGGTCCTCCTCGCCGCGAAGATTCGCGCGCTCTTCGAGGGCCGCTTCGCCGCGAGCATCGACGACGTGCGCGGCGTCGTCCACCCGGCGCTCCGCCACCGCATGCTCCTCAACTTCGAAGGCGAGGCCGAGGGCATCAAGACCGATCAGCTCATCGACGCGATCGTGAAGGCGGTCCCCGAGGCGAAGGTAGGCGCCGAAAAGGGAGCTGCGGTTGGGGCTGCTTGATCTCTTCCAAGCGGGAGGCCCCCTCAGCCTGAGGCCGGCCCGTCAGCTCGCGAAGCAAGACGACGATCTTTTCGACGACGAGTTTCAGCGCAAGCTGGATTACCTCGCGCTCGTCAGTCGAAAAGTCTTCGCCGGTCGCATGCGCGCCGAGCGCCGCACGAAAAAGAGCGGCAGCGGCATCGAGTTCGCCGACCACCGCGACTATCAGCCGGGCGACGATTTTCGTTACCTCGACTGGAACGTCTATCAAAAGTTCGGACGCCTGCTCCTTCGCCTCTACGAAGAAGAAGAGGACTTGAGCGTCTACTTGATCGTCGACGCGTCGGGCTCGATGGCGTTCGGCGACGGCGAAAAACTGAAATACGCGAAGAAGGTCTGCGCCGCGCTCGCCTACGTCGGCCTCGCGAACCTCGACCGCGTCGGCATCGTCTCGACGAGCGACAAAGTCATGGACCGCATGCCGGAGACGCGCGGCAAGGGACGCATCTTCAAAGTGTTCCGCTTTTTGCGCGAGCTCGAGCCAGCGGGCGTCACCGATTTGGGTGACGCGCTCAAAACGTTCGTCGCGCAGCACAAGCGCCGCGGCCTCGCCGTGCTCATTACCGATCTCTATGACCCGGCCGGCTTCGAGAAGGGCATCAACGTCCTTCGGTACAACAAGTACGACCCGTTCGTCGTCCACATCGTCGACCGAAAAGAAGAGAAGCCGAAGCTCGCGGGCGACGTGCTCCTCTACGACTGCGAGACCGGCGACGAGCGCGAGGTCACCGTGACCGCCAAAGTGCTCGAGCGCTTCGGCCACGTCTACAAAGAGTACCTCCACGAGATCGATCGCTTCTGCACGACGCGAACGGTGCCGTACATCCAAGCGGACATTTCGCAGCCCTTCGACGAGCTGATTTTGAAGATCTTCCGGCGCGGAGGGTTTCTTCGGTGATCTTCGCCGGGCTTCCGTTCGCGACATTGGCGGGCATCTTCGGCGCGGCTGCCGCCGTGATGATCGGCCTCTACATTTTGAAGCTGCGGCGTCGCGTCGTCGCGGTTCCGTTCTCGCCGCTCTGGCAGAAGATTCTTCGCGACAAAGAAGCGACGAGCCTCTTTTCGAAATTGAAGCGGCTGCTCTCGCTGCTTCTGCAGCTCGCGCTTCTCGCGCTGCTCGTTCTGGCGCTCGGCGATCCGCGCGCGGCGGCGACGCTCATCAAGGGGCGGAACATCGTCGTGCTCGTCGATGCGAGCGCGTCGATGCAGGCGACCGACGTCTCGCCCAATCGTCTCGAGGTCGCGAAAGACGAAGTGAAGCGGCTCATTCGCGGCATGGGCGGCTCGGATCGGATGCTCGTCGCGCAGATGGACGCGGCGATCACGCCGATGGGTCCGATGAGCGGCGACACGAGCGAGCTCGAGCGCGCCGTCGATTCGGTCAAAGCGACCGACGCGCGCGCCGACTGGCCGCGCGCGCTCCGTTTCGCGACCGACACGCTGCGCAACGTCGACAACGGCGAGATCGTCGTCGTCAGCGACGGCAACCTCGGCGACGCGGTCGACGCGGCAGGTCCCGTGCATTTGGGCGACATCAAGCTCTCGTACATGCCCGTCGGCAAAGCGAAGGACAACGTCGCCATCACGCAATTTTCGGTGCGCCGCTACCCGCTCGACAAATCACGCTACGAGGTGATGCTTGAGGTCAAGAACACGAGCCCCGATCCGGCCGACGTCGAGCTCTCGCTCCTCGGCGACGGGACGCTCGTCGATCTCACGCGGCTTCGGCTCAAACCGGGCGAGCCGCTCCAGCGCTTCTATCCGAATTTGTCCGGCGCCTCGCGCACGCTCGAGGCCAAGCTCGCCGTGACCGGCGACACGAAAGACGACTTGCCGGCCGACAACCACGCCTACGCGCTCTTGCCCGAGCGCCGCCGAGCGAAGGTGCTCGTCGTCTCGACCGGCAACACGTACCTCGAAGCGGCGCTGCTCCTCGACGAGTATCTCGACGTGACGAGCGCGACGCCGCTCGAGTACGCGTCGAAATACGCGCAAAAAACGGGGACATTCGACGCGATCATCTTCGACGCGGCGACGCCCGCCGAGCTCCCGCGCACCAACGCGCTCTACCTCGACCCGCGCGGGCCGGGCTCGCCGTTCAAAGTCGAGGGCAACATCGAGGAGCCGGGCTTCGACAAAATCGATCGCAAGCATCCGATCGTGCGCTTCACCGCGCTCGACCAAGTCAACATCGCGCGCGGCCACAAGCTCAAGCCCGAGCCGGGCGACAAAGTCATCGGCTCGTCCGACGGCGGCGGGCCCATCATGGTCGCGGGCACGCGCGGCGGGTTCAAGATGGTCGGCATCGGCTTCGACGTTCGCGACAGCGACTTGCCGCTTCGCGTCGCGTGGCCCGTCTTGCTGCTCAACACGATCAATTATTTCACCGACGAGGACGCGAGCTACCTCTCGAGCTTCCGCACCGGTGACGTTTGGCGCATCCCGGTCGGCCAGACGTCGACGCAGGCGACCCTGACGCTCCCGGGTGGCGGGACGCAGCCGGTGCCCGTGCACGAAGGGCGCGCGGTCTTCCTCGGACAGCGCGCCGGGTTCTACGATCTGGCGCTCGCTGGCGACGCGCACGCGCCGGGCGCGACCGACGTCGGACAGCCCGCCGCGACCATCCACTTCGCCGCGAACTTGCTCGACGACACCGAGAGCACGATCGCGCCGCAAGAGAAGCTCACCGTCGACGGAAAAGAAGCCGGCTCGGTCAGCGCGTTCCACGTCGGCGTGCGGCGCGAAATCTGGATTTACCTGCTCATGATCGCGATCGCGATCACCGCCCTCGAGTGGATCACGTACCACCGGAGGCTCACGGTATGAAGCGCCCGTGGGTTCGTAGGCTCATCTTCGGCGCGATCGTCGCGCTCGTCGCGGGCGTCGGGCTCTGGGCGTATTTCCACTACGTCTATTACGCGGGGCCCACGATCGCCTGGAAGCGCGGCGGCAAGGACTACGAGCTCCTCTCGCCGCGCAACTTGATCATCGCGGTCATCGGCGCGCCGTTCTTCATCTGGATGATCGGCCGGTCGCTCGCCGATCTCCCGTGGCCGCAGCGCATCATCTCGGTCATCCTCCGCATCGCGTTCGTCGCGCTCCTCTCGTTCGGGCTCTCGCGCCTCGCGACCACCGCGACCACGCAAAAGGTCTGCACCGTCTTTCTCGTCGACGTCTCCGAGTCGGTGCCCGACGCGGCCGTCGCCGACGCGCGCGCCGAAATTCAAAAAGCGCTCGACCAGCGGCCAAAGGACGATCTCGTCCGCGTCATCACGTTCTCGGCGCGGCCGCGCGTGATCCCGATCGCCGACGACGAGAAAAAGGCCCCGCTGCTCGAGCGCCACGAGGCCATCGAGCGGCGCGAGGCCGAGCAACGCACGCACCTCGCCAAAAACGCGAAGCTCGGGGCGGACGCCGCGACCGACATCGCGTCCGCGCTCCAGCTCGCGTACGGCCTCTATCCCGCGGGCTACCTGCGGCGCGCGGTCGTCTTGTCCGACGGCGTCCAGACCGACGGCGATCTCCTGGCCGAAGCGAACCGCGCGCGCGAGTTCGGCGTGAAGCTCTACACCGAAGCGTACAAACGCCCGGTCCCCGGCGAGGTCGCGCTCCGCGATTTGCGCGTGCCGGACAAAGTCCGCGTCGGCGAGCCCTTCGAGCTCCACGCCGACATCTTCTCGAGCCGCCCGCAGACCGCGAAGGCGACGCTCAAGCAAGGCGAAGCGATCAACGGCCTCGACGGCATCAAGACACTCGACCTGAAAGCGGGCGAGAACGACGTCACGTTCAAGAGCGTCGTGCGCGTCGCCGGCGAGGTCACTTACGCGCTGGACCTGACCGACATCCAAGAAGACCGCTTCAAAGAGAACAACCAGTACACCGTGACCGCCGCGGTTCCGGGGCGGCCGGCGGTTCTCTACGTCGAGGGCAACACCGCCCGCGCGAGCTACCTCGCGAGCGCGCTCTCGGCGCAAGAGTTCGACGTCGACGTGCGCGAGCCGCGCGAGCTCCCCTCGAGCATGCGCGAGCTCGAGCGCTACGACTTTTTGATCCTGAGCGACACGCCGGCCGACGCGGTCTCGCTCACGCAGCAAGACGCGGTCGAGAGCTACGTGCGCGATCTCGGCGGCGGCTTCCTCTTCGCGGGCGGCGAGAACGGCTTCGGCCTCGGCGGCTGGTACCACACGACGATCGAGCGGATTTTGCCGGTCCGCATGGACTCGGAAAAGAAGAAAGACGAGCCCGGCGTCGCGATGGAGCTCGTCATCGACCGCTCCGGTTCGATGACCGGCCCGAAGCTCGAGATGGCCAAGGCGGCCGCGAAGGCGACCGCCGACACGCTCGGCGGCGACGACATGCTCGAGGTCATCGCGTTCGACTCGTCGCCGACCAAGGTCGTGAAGATGACGAGCGCGAAGTATCGCGCGCGCATCCAGAACGACATCGCGCGCATCCAAGCGGGCGGCGGCACCGAAATTTTCAGCGCGCTCGACGCGGGGTACCAGACGCTCAGCGTCACGCGCGCGCGCAAGAAGCACATCATCCTCCTCACCGACGGCGAAGCGCCGCAGGGGGGCCTCCGCGAGCTTTCGCAACAAATCGCGGCCGAGGGCATGACGCTCACGACCGTCGGCCTCGGCGCCGACGTCGACGCGAACCTCCTCCGCACGATGAGCGATCTCGGCGGCGGTCGTTACTACGGCGTGCAAGACCCGTCGCAGCTGCCGCGCGTCTTCACCAAAGAGACCGAGCTCGTCTCGCGTTCGGCGGCGGTCGAAGAATATTTCCAGCCGCGCGTCGTCTCGCCGGCTGATTTCCTCCGCGGCATCGACATGCAGAGCTCGCCGTTTCTCCACGGCTACGTCGCCACGAAGATGAAGCCGGCGCCCGCGCAGGAAATCCTCGAGAGCGAAATCGGCGAGCCGATCCTCGCGCGGTGGCACGTCGGCCTCGGTTGGTCGCTCGCGTGGACGAGCGACGTCAAAAACTTGTGGGCGGTCGAGTGGCTCAAGTGGCCCGGCTACGGCCAATTCTGGGGCCAGCTCGTTCGCGAGCACATGCGCCAGAAAAAGCGCCAGCAGTTCGACATGCGCGCCGAAATCGATCCGGCGACCGGTCACCTCAAAGCGTCAATCGACGCGATCGGCGGCGACGACAAATTCGAGAACGGCCTCGAAGCGAAATTCCAAATCAAGGGCCCGCAGCCGTCGCAAGAGGTGAAGAACCTCGACATGAAGCAGACGGCGCCGGGTCGCTACGAGATCGATTTCCCGCTCGACAAGTACGGCTCGTTCTTGCTCCACGCCGCGCTCTCGAAATCGGTCGACGACGGGCGCGGCAGCATCAAGATGGCGCAAGTCGCCGAGAGCTTCGGCCACGTCACCAACCCGTACCCGCGCGAGTACCTCGCGCTCGCGCCCGACTCGGCGACCCTCGCGCGCGCCGCGGAGATCACCGGCGGCAAGCTCGACCCCGAAGTGAAAGACGTCTTCGACCCCGCGGGCCAAACGATCATCTACCACCAGGACCTCTGGAAATACTTCGTCGGCGCCGCGATCGCGCTCTACCTGCTCGATCTCCTGATGCGCCGCATGCGCTTCTTCGATCGCAAAAAAACCGTCCGCCCGTCTACTTCGGCGCACGCAGCGTGAGCATGGGGAACGCGGGGAGACCCGCGGACCAGATTTGGAAACGCTCGGTGATCTCGACGTTCGGAAAGACTTCACGCACGCTCGCGACGGTGTCGCGGTCCATGTGACAGCCTTGATGGTTCAGCCAGAGCCACAACGGATCTGCGGCGTGCATGAGCGCGCGCGGAACGCGGCGATCGCTCACGACGTGCTCGATGAGACGTAGCTCGCCGCCCGGCCGGAGCACGCGTCGCGCCTCGGCCAGCGCGCGCCGCGCGTCCGGGATGCTGCAGAGAACGAGGCACGCGACGACCGCGTCGAACGACGCGTCGGGCATCGGAAGGGCAAGCGCGTCGGCATTTTCGAGCGTGATGAACGAGCGCGCCCGCGTTCGTGCCCGCTCGAGGAACGCGTCGTCCACGTCGATGGCCCGCACGCGCGCGCCTTCGCCGTAGTGCGCGAACATCATCCCGGTGCCGCAGCCGATCTCGAGCACGTCGCGCGCCCGCGGCGCTCCGCGCCCGAGCAGGTGAAGATCCGAAACGAGCGCGCTTCGTCGTGCGTACATCCCCGCGTCGTCCGCGCGCTGCATCAGCGTGTCGTAGAGCTCGGTCTGATCGAGCTTCTGCTGAAGCGCGAGCACGGAAGGCGCGTGACGAGCGAGATGAATCAACTCGCGGAGCATCGAAGATATTGATACATGGATCGTTCCCCGAAATGAGCCGCGTCGTGTCCATTCTCCCTTCAAGCGACGACCCGATTCGTACGCACGACGACTTGCTCGCCGTGTTTTACGAAGCGGCCGCGTCGCCCGGTCCGGCCCGCGTCGGCCCGGAAATGGAGAAGTGCGGCGTGCACCCGGCGGATTTTTCGCCCGTCACCTACGAGGGCGAGGTGATGAACGTCCTCGTCGACCTCGCCGCGCACCACGGGTGGAAGACGGATCGCGAGCGCGACGGCGGCCCGGTCATCGCGCTCGAAAAAAACGGCGCGAGCGTGACCCTCGAGCCGGGCGGCCAGCTCGAGCTCTCCGGCGCGCCGGCGCACGACGTCCACGGCATCGAGCGCGAGACACGCGAGCACATGCGCGAGCTCGCCGGCATCTCGGATCGGCTCGGCGTGCGCTGGCTCGGCATCGGCTTTCACCCGTTCGCCGCGCGCCAAGATCTTCATTGGGTCCCGAAGGCGCGCTACGCGACGATGCGCGACTACTTCCCGAAAGTCGGGAAGTACGGCGTCGACATGATGCTCCGCACCTGCACCGTGCAAGCGAATCTCGACTACACGAGCGAAGAAGACGCGATGCGCAAGATGCGCCTGTCGCTCGCGATCGGCCCGCTCACGACCGCGATGTTCGCCAACAGCCCGTACCTCGAGGGCAAGCCGTTCGGCGGCGTCACGATGCGCGGCCTCGTCTGGACGAGCGTCGACGATTCGCGCTCGGGGCTCTTGCCGGCGCTCTGGCGGAAGAGCGCGCGCTTCGACGACTACGTCGCGTGGGCGCTCCGCGCGCCGATGTTCATCTTGAAGCGCGAGGGCGACGCGATCTCCGCGACCGATCAAACATTCGAAGATTTTCTGACGCACGGACGCGACGGCATTCAAGCGACGCAAGCCGATTGGCGGCTCCACTTGAACACGCTCTTTCCCGAGGTGCGCTTGAAGCGCACGATCGAGATCCGCGCCGCCGACGCGCAGAGCCCGCCGACCGCTTACGCGCTGCCCGCGCTCTACGCAGGGCTCTTCTACGACGCTCGCGCCGAAGACGAGCTCGACGCGCTCGTCGAGCCGTGGACGTTCGACGAGGTCGCCGCCCTCCGCGGCGAGCTGTGGAAGACGGGCCTCGCGACGCCGTTCGCCGGCAAGACGCTCGCGCCGATCGCCGAGAAAGTGATCGACATCGCGCGCGGGGGCCTCCAGCGCCGCGCGCGCAAAGACGCGCAAGGTCGCGACGAGACGATCTACCTCGACGCGCTCGCGTCGCTCTCTGCGCGCGGCAAGACGCCCGCCGAAGATCTGATGGACAAGATCGGCACCGGCTCGGACGCGAAGAAAAAGCTGGTCGAGCTCACCGATCTCGCGGCGCTGCAAGGCTGACGAGCTCGCGCACGCGCGCCGCGTCCTTCTTGCGTGGATCGCCGGGCACCTCGACGCCGCTCGCGACGTCGACGCAATACGGGGAAACTACACGTATCGCCTCGGTGACGTTTTCCGGCCGAATTCCGCCCGCGAGCGTGAGCCTGCGCCGGCCGGCGAGCCCCGCGACGAGCGACCAATCGAAGGTCTCGCCGGTCCCGCCGAGCGCGCCCGGTCGTTTCGCGTCGACCAAAATGTGCTCGCCGCCGTATCCGTCCGCGCGCGTGACATCGCTCGCGGTCGCGATGCGAATCGCCTTGTACGCATGCGGCAGAAGCGGCGCGAGCGCTTCGGGCGGCTCTTCGCCGTGGAGCTGGAGGCACCCGAGCCTGACGCGATCGCGCAGCGCGATCATCTCCGCGACCGAAAGATCCGCGACGACCCCGACGACGAGCACGCGGCCGCGCACGGCGTCGACGATCGCGCGCGCGTCTTCCTCGGTCACGCGTCGCGGGCTCGATGCGACGAAGTTCAGCCCGATCGCCGAGACGCCCTCGCGAAGGCACATCGACGCGTCCTCCACGTTCGTGACGCCGCAGACTTTGACCCGAGCCACGGCCCCGGTCAGCCGTCCATCTTGAGCAGCTCTTTCACCTTCGCGATCACCTGCGGCGCCTGAATCGGCTTGGTGATGTACGCGTTGGCCCCGAGCTGCAGCGCGCGCTGCCGGTCTTCGGTCGAGCCCTCGGTCGTGATGATGATGATCGGCGTCTCTTTGTGCATCGGGTCCGAGCGCACGCGCTTCACGAGCTTGAGCCCATCCATGATCGGCATGTTGATGTCGGTCAGGATCAAATCGAACTTGTTGCCGGCGAGCTTGCGCAGCCCGTCGACGCCGTCGTCGGCCTCGGTGACCTTCAAGTTCTTCACGCGCGACAGCGCGAAGACGAGGAGCTGCCGCATCATCGGCGAGTCTTCCACGACCAAACAGGTGTACTCGGCGCTCATGTTCGAAAGGGAGGTGACCATCGCGGCGAAGCCGCGGAGCAGGAGACTAGGGTACCGGGTTTTGACGGGCCAAAGAAAGTTTCGTCGCGTCCGGCAGTTTCGCGTCAGCGGCGGCGTAGAGGAGCGCCCCGGCGAGGGCGCTGGCGGCGTGCGCGCCGAGCATTTTGAAGAGCTCGAAATCGACCGGGCCAAACGAAGGCTTCTGCGGAAAGACGGTGTGGATGGCGATGACGCCGACGACGCGGTCGTCGAAATGCATCGGCAAGACCGCAGCGGGCGCTCGCTCGCTCGCTTTTTCGAGCGGGCCCTCGGTGATTTGCGAGTGTCCCGTGAGAAACACGCGCTCGGCCGCCGAGGTGTCGTCGCCGCCGAGCGGGATGCGCGCGTTCTTTTTTTCGTCGATGTTCTCGCCGGCGACGAGCATCAAGTTCTTGCGCGGCGGGTCGGCCATGTAGACCGCGTAACGCTGCGCGCCGACGAGCTGCTGCAGAAGCTCCTTCAAGTGCTTCACGACGAGCTGCAGGTTCAGCGTCGAGTGGAGCTGGTAGCTGGCGACGTAGACGTTCGCGAGCTTGCTCAGCTCCTCTTCCATTTCGTGGAAGCGCGCGCCGAACCTCGTCGACTGCATCTCGGCTTCGTGCACGTGCGAGAGAAGATCTTGTTTCTCTTTTTCGAGCTGTTTGATCTTGCGAAGGAGATCGCGCATCGCGTTGTCGCTCGCGAGCTGCGTGCGGAGCGAAGCGTTCTCCGCTTCGAGCTGCAAGTGCACGCGCCGCAGGTGATCGTTTTCTTCGAGCAGCTCCTCGGTGAGCTGCGCGCCCTTGAGGAAGAACTGCTGCACGAACGTCTCGATGCGCGCGCGCTCGGCCGGCGGCCGCTCGCTGAGCTTCTTCGCGTCGCGTTTGGCTGGCTTCGACTTCGAGCTCGGTTTCTTCTTCACGACCCGTCTGACCTGGCGAGCCATCCTAGCAGCTCAACCGAAAGTCTTCTGGACGAGCGTCATCATGTAGTTCAAACAAAAGTGAAAGCAACCGAAATTACAATGAAATAGTGCGTGTCGGGCGGTTGACCGGCGAGTGTCTTGTCCCTAACGTAGCGAGCGGCTCACTCGTTAATGAGGCAAGGCTTTGCAATCCGAACCTAGATGGGCGAAAGGAGCGTTTCTCGACGGCTCCATGACGACGACGACCGCTCCGTTTGTCTCCGCGTTCGGGGAGCTCGCCCGCGAGGTGAAGGCGGCGGTCGAGTCGAAGCTCGAGGCGGTCGCGAGCGAGAAGAACGCGTGGGCGCTCGGCATCGGGCCCGACGTCGCCGCGGTGACCAGCGCGCTCTTCGACGTGGCGACCCGCGGCGGCAAGCGCGTGAGGCCGGCGCTCCTCGCTGCCGCGAGCGTGGCGTGCGGCGGGTCGAAGACGGACGATGCGATCGTCGAGGCGGGCGTCGCGCTCGAAATTTTGCACGCGTATCTGCTGGCGCACGACGACTGGATGGATGACGACGAGGTCCGGCGCGGCGGGCCGTCGACGCACGCCGCGCTGCGCGCGCGGTTCGACTCGCGGCAGATGGGCGACGCGTGCGCGATCTTGGCGGGCGATTTCGGGCAGGCATTCGCGTTCGAAGCGCTCGCGACGTTGCCCGCGCCTGCCGATCGAAAGCTCGCGGCGATGGACGAGGTTTCGCGGATGCTCGGCGACGTGGTCGCTGGCCAGGTGCTCGACGTCGTCGGCGCGGCGCGGTCGCGCGACGCGGTCGAGACGATGCATCGATTGAAGACGAGCAGCTACACGACCTGCAGCCCGCTCGTGCTCGGGGCGATCCTCGCGGGTGCGCCGGTCGAGACACGCGAGGCGCTTCGCGGGGCGGGCGATCCGCTGGGCGTCGCGTTCCAGCTCTCGGATGATTGGCTCGGGACGTTCGGCGACCCGGAAAAGACGGGGAAATCGGTGCGAAGCGATTTGCGGCGCGGCAAGCGAACCGCGCTCGTCGCCGAGCTCGAGGAGGACCGCGCCTCGCGGCAGCTCATGCCGCGCGTGCTCGGCGTCGAGGATGCGCCCGACGAGGAAGTCGACGCGCTCGTGCGACGTATGGTGGAGAGCGGCGCCAAGGCGCGCGTCGAGGCGCGCATCGCGACGTTGCTCGAGGAAACGCGCGAGCGGCTCGCCAAGATCGATCTGCGTGGCGAAGGAAGAGATCTCTTGCTCGGCGCGGTGGACATGCTCGGAGCGCGACAAGCATGACGGAACGAAGCGGGAGCGCGTCGGGCAAGGTCATCCTCGTCGGGGAGCACGCGGTCGTGTACGGCGTGCCGGCGATCGCCGTCGCGATCGAGCGTGGTGCGCGCGCGCGGGCGCGGTCGATCGCGTCGGGGCCGTCGCGGCTGTCGCTCGTCGTGAAAGACCAAGCTCGCGTGTCGGTCGTCGAAGGGGAAGGCGAGGAGCCACTCGCCGTGGCGTTCGCCGCGCTGCTCGCGTCGGTGCGCGACGAGCACGCGCTCGAGCCGGCCGAGGTCGAGGTCGAAGCCGATTTGGCCGCGGGCGCCGGTCTCGGTTGCTCGGCGGCGCTCGGGGTCGCGATCGCGCGTGCGCTGATCGAGGTCGACGACGACGACGTGCGGCGTCACGCGATGGCCTGGGAGCGCGTGTTTCACGGCAATCCGTCGGGGATCGACGCGGCGGTCGCGGCGCTCGGAGGCGCGCTCGTTTTTTCGCGCGGCGCGATCGCTCCGCTCGACGTCGGTGCGCTGCTCGTGCTCGTCGTCGGGCACTCGGGGCTCGAGTCGAGCACGCGTTCGATGGTCGAGTCGGTCGCGCGGCAGCTGAAACGTCAGCCGGAGCTCGTGCGGAAGACCTTCGACGCAATCGACGCGGTCGTGCGCAACGCGCGGCTCGCGATCGAGGCGGGCGACGTGAGCGCGCTCGGTAAGTTGCTCGACATGAATCAAATGCTGCTCGCGGGACTCTTGCTTTCGACGCAGGAAATCGAAGCGATGTGCGCGTCGGCGCGGGCCGAGGGAGCGCTCGGCGCGAAGCTCACCGGCGCGGGCGGCGGCGGGTGCGTCGTCGCGCTCGCCGAGTCGCGCGCGTCGGCCGAGCGCATCTTGGCCGCGTGGGAGCGCGAAGGGTTCACCGGTTTCGTTTCGGAGGTCGCGCCTGCGCGACGCGAGAGGGCGCGCGTCGCGCTCGGCGTGGTGGCGACATGAGCCGCGCGGTTGCCATCGCCCACCCGAACGTCGCGCTCGCGAAATATTGGGGGAAGCGCGCGCGGCCCGGGAATTTTCCCGCCGTGCCGAGCTTGTCGGTCACGCTCGCGGGGCTCGCGACGCGCACGAGCGTCGCGTTCGACGGTGCGCTCGCGGCCGACGAGATCGTGATCGGCGGCGAGCCGGTTTCCGAAGCCGATCGCACGCGCGTGACGGCGGTGCTGGATCGCATTCGCCGCGCTGCGCGCGAGACGCGACGCGCGCGCGTCGAGTCGGTCAACGATTTTCCGACGGCGAGCGGCCTCGCGTCGAGCGCTTCGGGTTACGCCGCGCTCGCGGTGGCGGCTGCCGCTGCGGCGAAGCTCGACGCGAGCTCCGAGATGCTGAGCGACGTCGCGCGGCGCGGATCGGCGAGCGCGGCGCGGAGCCTTTTTGGCGGCTGGGTCGAGCTCGAGGCCGGCGCGCCGTCGGGCGACGAAGAAGACGTGCTCGCCGCGCGATGCGTCGCGCCCGAGGACGCGCTCGACGCGCTCGTGCTCGTTTGTGTCGTCACCGACGCGAAGAAAGACGCCTCGTCGCGCGACGGCATGGCCGAGAGCGCGCGCAAGAGCCCGTATTGGGATGCGTGGCTCGCGTCGGCCCCGCGCAACTTCGCCGAGATGAAGTCCGCCCTCGAGGCGCGCGATCTTCGTCGCGTCGGCGAGCTCGGGGAAGCGAGCGCGCTCGCGATGCACGCGGTCGCCATGGCGGCCGGCGTCGTCTACGTGCGCGGGACGACGCTCGAGCTCATGGCGCGCGTTCGCTCGCTTCGCGCCGACGGCGCGGCCGCATACGCGACGAGCGACGCGGGGCCGCACGTGAAAGTGCTCGTCGCCTCCGCCGATGCGCCCGCGGTGCGCGCAGTCCTCGAGGCCATGCCCGGCGTTCTCCGCGTGATCGAAGCGCGGCCCGGTCCGGGCGCCGTCGTCGTGGAGAAATCGTGATGCGCGTCGCCGCCCCCGGAAAGCTCGTCATCGCCGGCGCGTACGCCGTGCTCGAGGGCGCGCCAGCGCTCGTCGTCGCGGTGAATCGTCGCGCGTACGCGTTCGATGGCCCGGGCGAGAGCACGACCGAAGTGCGCGCCGCGCTCGCGAAGCCGCCGGCGGTCGACGTCTCGGAGCTCCAGCACGAAGGAACGAAGCTCGGCCTCGGGTCGAGCGCGGCGGCGCTCGTCGCGGCCATCGCTTTGCGCGCGGCGCTTCGCGGAGGGGACCTCGCGTCGGAGTCGACGCGGCGAGCGATCTTCGCGCGCGCGCGCGAGGTTCACGCCGAGGTGCAAGGCGGCGGAAGCGGCGTCGACGTCGCGGCGAGCACGTACGGCGGCGTCCTTCGTTACACGACCGCGGGCGGCGCGGAGCGCGTGGAGCTGCCGCGCGGCGTGCGGTTCGTCGCGTTCTTCTCGGGCACGAGCGCGCGCACGAGCGATCTTCGCGCGCGGGTCGACGCCCTCCGCGCACGCGACGCACGGACCTTCGCCGCGCGGATCGCAGCGCTCGCCGACGTCGCGCGTGCCGCGGAAAAATCCGTGCAGGTGCCCGCGCCGCGCGCGTTCGTCGACGCGATCGCCGCCTCGGGCCCCGCGCTCGACGCGCTCGGTCACGCCGCCGACGCGCCGATCGTTCCGGCCGAGTTCGGCAAGCTCGGCGAGATCGCACGCGCGGAGAACGCCGCGTTCGTTCCGTCCGGCGCCGGCGGCGGCGACGTCGGTGTCTTCGTCGGTACGGCCGCGCCTTCTTCGTCGTTCAAGAAGAGCGCCGCAGCCGCCGGCATGCGCGCCCTCGCGCTCGAAATCGACTCGGCAGGCGTTCGCGTCGAAACCATCAGGAAAACCGCATGAAACGCACCTCGAGGCTTCCCGGGTTCTACAAAGTCAGCGTCGACGAGCGGCGCGCGCTCGTGAGCGAAGCGACGGGCGCCGACGCGGGCGACATCGTTCGCTCGCTCGAAGCCGGCGGCCTCGACGAAGAGACGGCGGACAAATTCGTCGAGAACGTCATCGGCACCTACGCGCTCCCGTACGGCGTCGCGCTCAACGTCCGCGTGAACGGCACCGACCACGTCGTGCCGATGGTGGTCGAGGAGCCGAGCGTCGTCGCCGCAGCGTCGAACGCGGCGCGCATGGTGCGCGAAGGCGGAGGCTTCACCGCCGAGACCGACGCGCCGCTCATGACCGCGCAGGTCCAGCTCACGAACGTGCACCATCGCGACGCCGCGAAAGAGCGCATCCTCGCGACCAAGCGCGCGCTCCTCGCGCTGGCCGACGGGGCCATCCCCGGGCTCGTCGAGCGCGGCGGCGGCGCGCGCGATCTCGAAGTGCGCCTCCTCGGCACCGACGAGGACGCGATGCTCGTCGTTCACGTCTATGTCGACTGTCGCGACGCGATGGGCGCCAACCTCGTCAACGGCATGGCCGAACGAATCGCCCCGAATTTGGCCGAAATCGCGGGCGGTCGCGTTGGGCTGCGCATTCTCTCGAACCTCTGCGACCGCCGCTGCGTGCGCGTCACGTGCCGCGTTCCCGGCGCGGTTTTGGCGACCGAAGAAATGTCGGGCGAAGAGGTCATCGACGGCATCGTCAACGCGTCGCGATTCGCCGAGCTCGATCCGTACCGCGCCGCGACGCACAACAAGGGCATCATGAACGGCATCGACGCCGTCGTGATCGCGACCGGAAACGATTGGCGCGCGGTCGAAGCGGGCGCGCACGCGTTCGCGGCGCGCGACGGTCGCTACGCTCCGCTCGCCGTGTGGAGGCGCGAGGGCGACGATTTGGTGGGCCGCCTCGAGCTTCCGCTCGCGCTCGGCACGGTCGGCGGAACGCTGCGCGTCCATCCCGCCGCGCGCCTCTCGCTGCGCCTCCTCGCGATCACGAGCGCGCAGGAGCTCGCCACCGTCGCGGCTTCGGTCGGCCTCGCGTCGAACCTCGCGGCCGTGCGCGCGCTCGCGACGTGCGGCATTCAACGCGGGCACATGGCGCTCCACGCGCGCTCGGTAGCGCTCGCGGCCGGCGCGCTCGGCGAAGAGGTCGAGCGCGTCGCGACGTTGATCGTCGAAGCGCGCGACATCACCCTCGAAGCGGCGCAGAACGCCCTCCAAATCACCCGCAGCGTCGGCGAGAGCGCCCGCGCAGTGGAAGATTGGGAGAAGTGACCCTAAACTAGACACGGTCATGATGGCCGTGTTCCTCACGTGTCTGGTGATCGGGCTCGGCGCGCTCGCGATTCAGCTCGTGGGCGGTCATGATGCGGGTCACGACGTCGGTCACGACACCGGTCACGACGGGCCGCTCATGCTCCTCGTGAGCTTGCGCTTCTGGGCGTTCGCGCTGCTCGCGTTCGGCCTCGTCGGATCGCTGCTTCTCTTCTTCGGCTTCGCCGGCGTCGTCACGAGCACGATCATCGCGCTCGTCGTCGGCTTCTCGTCCGGGTTCGTCGTCACGGCCGCGCTGCGACGCTTGCAAGTCCAAGTCACCTCGAGCGTCGCATCGAACCGCGAGGTCGTCGGTCGCGTCGGTCGCGTGATCGTGCCGCCGTCCGCCGAAACACGCGGAAAAGTGCGCGTCAGCGTGCGCGGTCGCGACGTCGATTACGTCGCGCGATCGGTCGAGCCGCTCGAAGCCGACGACCCCGTCCTCGTCGAAGACTGCGAAGGCAACGAGGTGAGGGTGAGCCGCGCGCCGAAAGAGCTCGCACCGTGATAGCTTCGCTTCATGCACGGTACCCCGCCGCCGCCGGTCGACTCGGGTGACGTCGCGCTCGCGTTCGGGGTCGGCTTCGCCGTCGTCCTCGCGATCGGCGCGCTCATCTTCTGCATTCGGCAGTTCCTCTACATCTGCCCGCCGAGCCAGATCCTCGTCTTCTCGGGGCGCAAGCACAAGCTCACCGACGGATCGAGCGTGGGATTCAAAGTCCTTCACGGCGGTCGCGGCTTCCGCTGGCCGCTGCTCGAGCAAGTCTCGCGCATGGACGTGCGTCTCTACGGCGTCGAGGTCGGCGTGCAAAACGCCTTCAGCAAAGGCGGCATCCCGCTCACCGTGCACGCGATCGCGAACGTGAAGATCGCGACCGATCCGAAGCACGTGCACCAAGCCGTCGAGCGATTCTTGAACGCGCCTCCGCAGCAGATCGTGCTCGTCGCGCAGCAGACGCTCGAGGGCGTGCTCCGCGAGGTCTTGAGCCAGCTCACGCCGGAAGAGGTGAACCAGGATCGTCTCAAGTTCGCCGAGTCGCTCGTCGCGAACGCCAAAGACGACTTCGACAAGCTCGGCCTCGAGCTCGACGTGCTCAAAGTGCAGCACGTCTCCGACGATCAGAAATACCTCCAAAATCTCGGGCGCGCGCAGATCGCGACGATGCTCCGCGACGCGCAGAACGCCGAGAACCTCGCCGAGCAGCGCGTGCGCGAGGAGCAAGCCAAGGCGCGGCAGCGCGCCGAGAGCGCGCAGCAGCAGGCCGAGTCGAGCATCCTCCAAAAGCGCAACGGCTTCCGCGCCGAGATCGCGAAGCTCGAAGCCGAGGCGCTCGGCATCGAGAACGAAGCGCAGGTCGCGGCGGATACCGCGCGTGCGACCGCCGAGCAGGATCTCCAAGGATTGCGCGCCGAGCTCGCGAAGCTCGCGCTCCAAGTCGAGACGGTGCTCCCCGCGGAGGCTGCTGCGCAAGCTCAAGCCGCGCGCGCGCGTGGCGACGCGGCGCCGGTCGTCGAGAACGGAAAGGCCACGGCCGAAGCGATTCGCGTGCTCATCGACGAGTGGGCGAGCGCCGGTCCGCAGGCGCGCGACATTTACTTGCTCCAGCAGCTCGATGCGATCGTCGCGGCTGCGGTCGCGCGCGTCGGCGCGCTCGGCGTCGAAGAGCTCGAAATCGTCGACGGCGGCGACGCGGAGAGCCTCGGCGCGGTCGCATCGGCGTTTCCGCTGAGCGTCTCGCGCGTGCTCGAAGAGACGGGCCGCGCGATGGGCATCGACGTCCGCGCGCTCATCGACGGCCCCGCGGCGCCCGAAGTCGCACCCCACACGCTCCGCGGAGGCTCGCGATGAACCCCGTCGGGATCGTTTTCAGCGTGGTGATCACGCTCGTGGCCGTCGCGTTCTTCGCGTGGCTCTTCTTGCGCAAGCTCCTCTACGTCGCCGCGCCAAACGAGGCCCTCGTCTTCAGCGGTGCGCGTCGCACGCTCGGCGAGCGCGAGGTCGGCTACCGCATCTTGCGCGGCGGCCGGAGCGTCCGCGTTCCGCTGCTGGAGCAAGTGAACCGCATCGACCTCACGATGTTCACGATCGACGTCGGCGTGCAGAACGCTTATTCGAAGGGCGGCATCCCGCTCAACGTCGTCGGCGTCGCGAACGTGAAGATCGCCGGCGACGAGCCGCTCCTCAACAACGCCGCCGAGCGCTTCCTCGGAAAGCCCGGGCAGGAGATCATGCGCATCGCGAAAGAGACGCTCGAGGGAAACCTCCGCGGCGTCCTCGCGCAGCTCACGCCCGAGCAAGTCAACGAGGACAAGACGCGCTTCGCGCAGACGCTGATCGAAGAAGCCGAGCACGACATGAACCGCATGGGGCTCATGCTCGACACGCTCAAGATCCAAAACGTGTCGGACGACACGGGCTACTTGAACTCGATGGGCCGCATCCGCGGCGCCGGCGTTCGTCAGAACGCGGCCATCGCCGAGGCGCAGGCGCAAGCCGACACCGCGGTGCAGAAGGCCGCCAACACGATGAACGCCGAGCTCGCGAAGATCGACGCCGACCTCGAAATCTCGCGGCAGCAGTACGCCAAGCGCATCGCCGACGCGCGCACCAAGCGCACCGCGATGATCGCCGAGTCGCAAGGTCAGGTGTCGTCCGAAATTCAAAAGGTGCGCGCCGAGATCGAGCAACAGAAGGCCCGCGTTCTCCAAGTGCAGCGCAAGCTCGACGCCGAGGTCATCCAACCCGCCGAAGCGCAGCGCAAAGCGTCCGAAGAAAAAGCGCGCGGCGCCGCGGCGCGCATCATCGAGCAAGGCAAGGCGCAAGCGTCTTCGCTTCACGCGCTCATCGAGCAGTACAAGCGCTCGGGCGAGAACGCGCGCGCCGTGCTCGTCGTGCAAAAGCTCTTGCCGCTCGCCAACATGATCGCCGGCGCGCAGCAGAAGGTGGCTGTGAAGCGGCTCACGGTGCTCCCGCGCGGCGACGGCGTCGCGCAAGGCACCGGCGACTTCGCGCGCAAAGCGATCGGCGTGACCGAGCAGCTGCGCGCGGCGACGGGGATCGATCTCAGCCAAGTGGCGCGGCGTCTCGCGCCGGCTCCGCCGAAAACCGACGACTGAACCACGAACCGAAAAGCATGGCCGACGATCCGAAACGCGACGCGCTGGGGGCGCTCCACGAAGTCTCGAACGCCCTCACCGTGCTGCTCGGCTGGGTCGCCGAGGCGCGCGATCCGAGCGCCGCGCCGGACGACGTGAAGAACGCGCTCCGCATCGTGGAGCAGCGCGCACGCGCCGCGCGCGACATGGCTCGGCGCGCGATCGGCGCGAAGGTTCCGCCGCCCGGCGACGCCGACCTCGACGCGGTGCTCGGCGAGGTCGTCGAAGCGCTCGCCCTCGAGGCCGAGCGCGCGCAAGCTCGCATCGTGCGGCGCGGCGACGCGAAATCGCGCGTGCCGCTCGGCGAGGACATGGCGCAGATCGTCACCAACCTCGCGCTCAACGCGCTCGCTTACGCGCCGAAGGGAAGCGAGATCGACGTGGTCGCGAACGTCGGCGCACGCGAGGTCACGATCGACGTCGTCGATCGAGGGCCGGGCATCGCTTCCGAGCGGCGCGCGAGCGTCTTCGACGGCGACTCGACGCGTCAGGGCGGCGCCGGCATCGGACTTCGTCACGCGCGTGCGATGGCGCGCGCGGCGGGCGGGGACCTGCAGCTCCTCGAGAACGTCGGCCAAGCACACGGCGCGACCTTTCGCGTCTCCTGGCCGCGCGACGTCCCGACGAGCGTCGGCGAGCCACGCGCATCTCGGCCGAAGCTCCAGATCCTCGCCGGCTCGCGCATTCTCATCGTCGAGGACGACAACGACGTGACGACGCTCCTCGAGTCGGCGCTCGAGGCGCGCGGCGCCGAGGTCACGATCGCGCGCACCGCCGCCGAGCTCGCGGCGCGCATCGACGCGGGTCACACCGCCGTGCTCGTCGACTTGTCGCCCATCGCCGCCGACGTGCGCGGCGCGCTCGACATGGTCAAGCGTCAGGCCGAAGGCGCGGAGATCGTCTTCATCACCGGCAGCGCCGAGGCGTTGCCCGAAGGCATGGAAAGCGCAGCCTGGGTTCGCAAACCGTTCGAGGTGGGCGAGCTCGTGGCCATCCTTTCCCGCGTTTCGTCGGGCAAGGCTTGACGTTCGGTTCGAATGGTCATACTCAAACGGCCCCCACGCGAAGGTGGCGGAATTGGCAGACGCACTAGCTTGAGGTGCTAGCGGGTAACACCGTGCGGGTTCAAGTCCCGCCCTTCGCACAAACCAGCAAGAAGCCGGGAGAAAGCGCCGTAACTGGCGCTTTTTCATTTTATCCGAATCGGGATAGAGCCCCCCACAGAGCCCCCCGATTCTCAGGGATGCGTGACGATCGGAGCGGTGCGCGGTTTGTACTGGGCTGCATCACGGATATGCTCAGCGAGCCACGCGCAAAGGGAGGGGCAAATGAATAAGAAGATCTTCGTTGGCATGTTCGTGACGATTGGATTCGTTGCGTTGGTCACGCCCGTTGCGGCACGTTCGTCCGGAGACGAGAAGTACGAAACGCCGAAGGAAGGTTGCTCCAGCTGCAACCAAAACCAGTGTTGCTGTTCGGTCGTCTCAAACGGTGTGACGACAAAATACTGTGCGCTCAAGACCGACGCCTGTTGCACGCTCAAGTAGCGCTCGAAGAGGCGTGCGCGTGAGTCACGGCGCGCCGAGGGTCAAAGCTTGACCTTGTTGCGCTTCATCGCGTCCAGCGCCGCACGCGCCGCCGCTTCGCTCGTCTGGATGTAGAGCGCCGTCGTGCTGACGTGCTTGTGTCCAACCAAGTGCGCGATGCCCGTGAGGGCGGCTCCCGGACTGTTCGCTCCGGCCGTCGTGCGCGAGTGTCGAAAGTCGTACGGCGTGAGGCCCAGCTCCGTCACTCCAACGCGCTCCGCCGCAAGAGCGAGCACATCGCGAAGCGAGCACACCTTCCACGGGAAGATAAGGCCGGGCTTGTCAGGGCACGCGCGGTCGAGCGCTTCGCGCGCTTCGTCCGTGAGCGGGATGGTTCGCTCAAATCCTTCTTTGTCGATTTCGCGCGAGATGAAGAGATGGTCTTGGCCGCGACGGTAGTGGAGGGGAACCTCAAGCCGAACGACGGTCTTGGGGCGGAGGCCGGTCTCCCAAAGCACGACGAAGAGCGGACGACAGAACGCGCCCGTCCGTGGCGATCGATCTGGAATCGCCAAGAGGAGCTGACGCGCGAGCGGTTCGTCGATCAGATAGAGAAGACGCGAGCCCGACACGCCTGCGATGGCCTCGGCCTCGCTCGCGGTGTAGCCGGTGATTTCCCGAAAGTCGGCGGACTTGAGCCCAGTGCGAGCAAGCTCTCCCGGAATCTCCGGGATGATGGCCGAGTGCTCACACGGTCGCGGACGATCGCGCCACTTGGGATCTTCTTTGCACGCGACGCATACGCCGTGGTTGTAGAGAAGCTTTTTTGTGTCGCGCCAAAGGACGGTGTCGACCTGCTTGGTCGTTCCTACCGTGAGGGACTGACAGCCGGGCGCGACGCCGCCGTTCGTTCCGCAAGGCGCGTTCACCACGGCGCACGTCGGAAGCGATCCGGCCGGGCACGCGGACCCCAAAGCGCACGTCGTTCGAATCGTCGTCTCTCCGGCACCCGCATCCGCGAAGTCGGGAGCGGGCGAAACCGTCGTGATGACGGCACAACAGTCACCGGCGACCGGTTTGCCATCGAGCTGGCCCGCGCAGTCCGCGGCGGAGAGGCACTCGAACGTCGAAGCCGCGTGGAAACACGCGTCGCTCGCTGGGGCGCACGCCGGCGCGCTGTCTTCGACTCGCAGGCAGCAGAACGACGTCGCCACATCGCAGGCCGTCCCGAAGCAAGCCACCGTGGAGCTCGTTCGTGTGGCAGCGAAACCGCTCGATGTACAGGCGGCGATCGTCGTCGCCACGATTGCCGCACACCAAGCCTGCGGGAACCAGCCCAGCGGCGCCGCTGGGCCGGAAGATTTCTTCCGGTCCGTCGGAAGAAGCCACCGGAAGAACCGTGTTCGGCGGCCAGTCGAGAGATCGCGCGTGATGCGGTCCTCCAAGGCTGCACGGTAGAGCGCACCCGGCGAGGTGCGGGGCGGGCTAGGATGCAGCGATGCGTAGCTTCGGGTTCACGCTAGGCGCGATCGGCGTCGTGATCGCGTGCGGCGGACCGGCGCCGCCCGACGCTTGCGGGCGTTATTACGACGCGCTCGCGGCGTGCAGCGCTTCGGTCGCGACCGTCGCGCCGGCGGACAACGTGCGCGAGCGCGCGCGATTCGTCGCGAGCTGCGAAGCGCGTCTCGCGCTGCCCGGAACCTCGCTGACGGCGTCGTGGATCGACTCGTGCGCCGCCGCGATTCCGTCGTTCGGTTGTCTGCCGCTCGCGCTCGACTACGGCGCATGCGCAGTTCCTCCCGGCAAACTGCCGGTCGGCGCCGCGTGCGAGGACGACGCGCAGTGCGCGAGCACGTCGTGCTCGAGCGGCGGCGACGGCTGCGGCCAGTGCGTGGACACGATTCCCGCGGGCGGCGACTGCCCTTCGGTCGTCGAGCTCGGCGAGCCGTGCGTCGCCGGAACGGTCTGCATCGCCAACACCTGCTCGCAGGCCGATTTCGCCGGGGCAGGCGAGAGCTGCGACGACGAGTCGACCTTCTGCCAAAAAGATTTGGTCTGCTTCCCGCAAACGTGCGCGTCGCCGCAGCCGCTCGGCGCGCCGTGTTTCCGCTACAGCGATTGCGCGGCCGGCCTGACTTGCTCCGACGCGACGGGCGGCGGCGGAACATGCGTCGTGACGCCCGCGCCCGTCTACGCGAGCCCAGGCGGCGCATGCAGCGCGGACGTGCCGTGTCTCACCGGCGCGTGCGACGCGACGACGAGCACGTGTCCATCGCCGGCCGCCGACGGACAGCCGTGCACCGCGAGCCCAGACTGCGACGAATTTTCGGTCTGCGTCAGCGGCACGTGCGAGACCGCGTTCGCCGAGACGTGCCCTTGAATTGCCCGGCGCGCGGCGAGCGTGTTCTAATTTTGCGATGCCCCGCGTCGGGACCGCCAAGCGCGCGACGAAAGAGACCGACATCGAGGTCACGATCGATCTCGACGGCACCGGCGCCTCCGACATCCAGACGCCGCTCCCATTTTTGAGCCACATGCTCGATCAGATCGCGCGCCACGGGCTCTTCGATTTGAAAGTGCGCGCGAAGGGCGACATCGACATCGACGGCCATCACACGACCGAAGATCTCGCGGTGCTCCTCGGGCAAGCGGTCGCGACCGCGCTCGGCGACAAGAAGGGCATCGCGCGCTTCGGCTCGGCGACGCTCCCGATGGACGAAGCCCGCGCGAAGGTCGCCGTCGATCTCAGCGGCCGTCCGTTCTTCGTTTGGGAGGTGCCGCTCCCGAAGGGAAAAATCGGCGACTTCGACACCGACCTCGCCGAGGTTTTTTTCGAGGGTTTCGCGCGCGGAAATGCGTGCAATCTGCACGTAGTTCTCGAGGCGGGGCGCAACATGCACCACATCGTCGAGATTTGTTTCAAAGCGTTCGCGAAGGCTCTTTCCGCGGCGAGCCGCGTCGAGCCGCGCGCCGGCGGGATCCCCTCGACCAAGGGGACGCTCGCGACGTAGTCTGCGAGCACGTGATGGCGGACGACGAAATCGAGCTCGGCATCTCGGAGCGCACGCGGCTCGTGTCGCGTTACGGGCGCACGTTCGCCGCCGGCGAGGTGATCTTTCGCGAGGAGGAGCCCGGCACCGACGCGTTTCTCCTCCAAGAGGGACGCGTTCGATTGCTGAAGAACATTCGCAACGCCGAGCGGAGCCTCATCGTGCTCAAGCCGGGCGACCTCTTCGGCGAGTCGGCGCTGCTCGACTCGGCGGCGCGAAGCTCGACGGCGGTCGCGCTCACCGACGGCGTCGCCCTCGCGCTCGATCGCCAAACGTTCCGTTCGCTCCTCACGAATTATCCGCCCATCGCCGTCCGCGTGATGGAGCAGCTCGTTCGGCGCGTGCGCGACGCCGAGGATCAAATCGAGATCCTCATGCTGAAGGACAGCCAATACAAAGTCGTATCGTCGCTCCTCAAGCTCGCGACCCGCTCGGCGCCGACCGAAAGCTCCGCGGCGCTCGAGATCGCGATCTCGCCCGTCGAGCTCGCGAGCCGCGTGGGTCTCGACGTCGACTCGGTGAAGCGCGACGTCCAGCGGCTCCGCGATCAAGGCTACGTCCGAATTTCGGGCGAGCGCATCGAGCTTCCCGACGTCGAAGCCCTCCGCCGGCTCTACGCGCTTTTGGGTGCAAAAGACGAGCTTCGAGGCGAATAGTCTCGGCGTGGCGCTTTGGAGGGTTGACGGTGGCGGCCGGGTTCGATACGCCCCTGGGTCGGCCTCATGCAGTCGGTCGGCATCATGTGCTCCGCGGTTTGCGCCCTCTCCCTGGCCTGTGCGCCGGCGGCTTCCGATGGCCCGCACGCCCAGAGCCCCGAGCGTCAATCGCAGGCGCAATACGATCTCGCGCGCGAATACTTCTATAAGGGCCACCCGCGCGAGGCGCTCGACCACGTCCTCGCGGCCGACAAGCTCGACGACACCAACTCGAAAGCGCTCTATTTCACGTCGGCGATTTACCTCGAGTTTTGCTCCGGGGATCGCGGCCTCGGCGCGCCAGATTGCGAGCTTTCTTCGGCCGAGAAGTACGCGCGCAAAGCGCTCGAGCACGACGAGCACTTTCGCGATGCTCGAAACTTGCTCGGCAACATCTTGATCCTCGAAGAGAAGTACGCCGAGGCCATCACGCTGCTCGAGCCGCTCGTCAAAGATCCTTCTTACAATGCGCCGCACCTCGCGTGGGGCAACCTCGGCTGGGCCCAAGTCAAAGAAGGGCACCTCGACGAGGGAATCGCTTCGCTTCGCAACGCCGTGACGCAGCCGAAGTTTTGCGTCGGCTTTTATCGGCTCGGCGTCGCTTACGAAAAGAAGGGCGATCTCGCGAGCGCCGAGCAGAATTTCTCGACGGCGCTCAAGGTCGACAGCCCCGATTGTCAGAACTTGCAAGACGCGTGGCACGAGCGGGGCGAAGTTCGCCTGAAGCTCGGTCGCGTCGAAGAAGCGTGCAGTGACTTTTCGAAGTGCCGCGATTTGTCGGTCGCGACCGACGCGGGAAAGGCGTGTGCCGCCGCGATGACGAAGTGTCCGGTGGGTAAACCGGGCGCCGCCGCGGGCCGTAACGCCGATGAAACCAGGAGGACGACGTGAGCGGAATCGGTGCGATGCTCAGAAAGAACCGCGAAACGAAGCGGATGAGCGTGGCGGAAGTGTCGCGCGTGACGCGCATTCCGGTGGCGACGCTCGACGCGATCGAAGGCGATCGGTTCGACGATTTGCCGGGCGAGGTTTTCGTCCGCGGGTTTTTGAAATCGTATGCGCAGGCCGTCGGGCTCGCGCCGTCGGAGATTTTGGCGCGTTACGCGTCGACGCGGAGCGTGGCGCTCGTGACGCCGCTGCCGGCGACGTCGCCGGTGACCGCGGTGCGCGGCGGCAATCGGCGGCTCGGCGTCGCGATCGCGTTCGTCGTGCTTTTGATTTTGGTGACGCTCGCGCTCTCGATCGTGCTGACCCCGCGCGGGCATGGCGTGCCGGCGGAGCTCTCGCAGAACGCTTCGTGCCCGGCGCAGCTCGGGTAGCGAGGCGCGCCGCGCGGCGCGTGACCAGCGACGCGCTCGTCGTGCGGAGCGTTCCGTACGGAGAGAGCGACGTCGTCGTGACGCTCTTGACCGAACGGGAAGGGAAGGTCGCGGCGATCGTTCGCGGCGCGCGCAAGGGGAGCAAGCGCGTCGCGGGGGCGCTCGAACCGATGCACACGATTTCGGCGATCTACGAGGACAAGGGGACCGACCTCGCGACGCTCAAAGAAGCGCGCGTCGTTCGCGCGCGGACGGGCATGCTCACGCGGCTCGAGGCGATCGAAGCGGGCGGCACCCTGCTTCGTTGGGCGCGGCATTTGTTTCCGCCGAAGACGCCGGAGCCCGCGGGGTTCGCGACGCTCATCGAGACGCTCGACGCGCTCGATGCGGGCGAGACGGATTCGAACGGGGCGCTCGCGGCCGCCGGCCTGCGGCTCCTCGGCGACGTGGGCTGGGGCATGGAGCTCTCGCAGTGCGTGAAGTGCGGAAAGGCGTGTCCCGAGGACGCGGGCGCGCAGCTCGACCCGGATCGCGGCGGCATCGTGTGCCGGGCGTGCGGCGGCGCGCGCATTCTCTTGCGGGCTCCGGTGCGGCGCGCGGCCCTCGCGGCGCTCGCGCGCGAGCCTTTTCCGAAAGAGCACGCGCGCGCGCTCATCGAGATCGTCGACGCGGCGATGGCGGCGCACGCGGGGTTCAAAGATCGATGAACGACGTCGTCGCGTTCGGCGAGCTTCTCTGGGACGTCTACGAGATCGCGCCCGACACGTACAAGCGGATGCCGGGCGGCGCGCCGGCGAACCTCGCGTATGCGCTCGCGCGGCTCGGGGCACGCGCGTCGATCGTGGGCGCGGTCTCGCGCGACGCGTTCGGCGATGCGCTCGTCGCGCGAATGCGCGCGGCCGGTGTCGACGTCGCGTCGGTCGTGCGTTTGCCGAATCGAACCGGGCTCGCGTTCGTGCGGCGCGATCGGCGCGGCGAGCCGAGCTTTCTCTTTTATCGCCACGAGACGGCTGACATGGTCCTCGCTGCCGCGCATTTGAGGCCGCGCATGCTGCGGGCGAAGTTTGCGGCGCTCGGCACGAGCACGCTCCTCCGCGAGCCGCTCGTTTCGGCGACGTGGAAGTTCGTCGAGCTCGCCGAGCGGGCAGGCGCCGCGCTCGCGGTCGACCTGAACGTGCGCGCGCACCTTTGGTCTCGCCCGCGCGAGATGCGCGAGGCCGTCGCGAAGCTCGCGTCGCGGGCGGCGCTCGTGAAAGCGTCGTCCGCCGATCTCGAAGCGCTCGGCGGCGAACGTTTCTTGCGACGCCACGCGCGCGAAGCGACCTGGATTCTCACGGCGGGGCCCAACGCGGCACGCGCGGTCGGCGTTCACGGCGCAGTGGAAATCGCGGCAGAACGCGCGCGATGCGTCGACGCGACCGGCGCGGGCGACGCGTTCTTCGCCGGCGTACTGGCGGTGCTTTCCGCGCGCGGCGCGCGTCCGGGCTCGACCGCGTGGCGCGATCCCGCCGTTTTTTCGGACGCGCTGCGCGTCGGGCATATGCTGGGCCGCAGAGTCGTTTCCAAAGTTGGCGCCGTGGCCGGCTTGAGCGGTCTCGCCGCCGAGCGCGCGCTCCTCCGAAAATTCTCCGCTCGATGACCGACCCGAAGCACATCGCCAAAGCCATCCGCTCGCCGCGCGGCGCGCGCACGACCGAGATCGACTGGGCCGACGGTCACAAAGGCATCTACCCCCACGCGATCTTGCGCGGCTATTGCCCGTGCGCCGGCTGCCAGGGCCACTCGGGGACGATTTCGTTCATCGAGCACGCCGACATGGATCTCGAGATCGACGAGCTCGCGCCGGTTGGAAATTACGCGCTCCAAATCACGTGGTCCGATCGGCACGACAGCGGCATCTACTCGTACGCCTACCTTCGCTCGCTCTGTCAGTGCGAGGCGTGTCACGGCCCGCACGGCGAGACGATCCCGAGATGACGGGATGAGCGAAGGGGAGAGCGAGCGAAAGAAGCTCGCCGCGCGCGCGGGGGTCGTCGGCGCCGGGACGCTCGTCTCGCGCATGCTCGGCCTCGGCCGCGACATGGCGCTCGCGGCGGTGTTCGGTCGCGGCGAGACCGACGCGTTCTTCGTCGCGTTCACGATTCCGAACGCGCTGCGGCAGATCCTCGGCGAAGGCGCCGTCGCGAGCACAGTCGTGCCCGTGCTCAGCGCGAAGCTCGCGACCGAGAGCGAAGAGGCCGCGCGCGACTTCTTCGCGAAGATCCGCGGCGCATCGCTCCTCGCGCTCACCGTGGTGACCGCGCTCGGCATCGCGTTCGCCGGCCCGCTCTGCGAGCTCTTCGCGTCGGGCTATCACGCGCGGTCCGGAGAGTTTCAGCGCACGGTCACGCTGACGCGCATCGTCTTTCCGTACATTTTTTTCATGGGCACCGCCGCGCTCGGCATGGCCGCGCTCAACGCCAAGCGAAAATTCGCGGTCGCCGCGTTCGCGCCCGGGCTCCTCAATGTTTCATTTCTCGCGTGCGCGTTCCTCTTGCCCGGTCCGCTCGAGCGCGCGGGCGTCGATCGCGCGTGGGCGATGGGCATCGGCGCGCTCGTCGGCGGCGCGCTCCAAGTCGCAGCGCAGATCCCCGCGCTCCGCGCGATCGGTTACGCGTCGCGCCCGCGTTTCGCGCTCGACCCGGCCGTCAAAGACGCTCTCCGCCGCCTTTTGCCGATGACCTTCGGCATCGGCGTCTACTACGTCGACCTCGTCCTCTCGCGTCGATTCTTGTCGGAGCTGCCGGCTGGGTCGCAAAGTTATTTTTCTTGGGCGATGCGCCTCTGCGATTTTCCGCAGGGCATCTTCGTGATGGCGCTCTCGACCGCGGCGCTGCCCTCGCTCTCGACGTTCGCGGCGAAGGGCGATCTCGTCGAGCTCCGAAAAACGTACGCCCACGGCATGCGCCTCGCGATGTTCGTGGCGATCCCGTGCAGCATCGGCCTCGCGGTACTCGGGCAGCCGATCGTGCGCGCCCTCTTCGAGCGCGGTCAGTTCGACGCGATCGCGTCGCGCGAGACGGCGCGTTCGCTCCTCTGGCAGGGCGGCGCGATTTGGACGGTCGCCGCCGTGCGCCAGCTCGTGCCCGTCTATTACGCCCTCGGCGACACGAAGACGCCCGTCATCGTGAGCGCGATCGATCTGACGGCGTTCATCGGCCTCGCGCTCGCGCTGCGCGGTCCGATGGGCCAAGCCGGCATCAGCGCGGCGGTCGCCGGTTCGAGCGCGGTGCAAATGCTCCTTCTCTTCGTGATGCTTCGCCGCCGCATCGGCGGGCTCGAAGCGCGCGACATTTTCCCGTCCGCCGTGCGAACCACGCTCGCCTCGGCGCTCGCGGTCGTGAGCGCGTACTCGGTCGCGCGTCTCTGCGGAATCGGATCGCACGTGATTCCCGGGCTCGCCGCGATCGCGACGTTCGGCGCGATCTTCGCCGTCGTCGCGTGGGCGCTCCGCTCGCCCGAGCTCGAAGAGATCACGAGCGGCTTGCGTCGCCGCCTCGCGCGCGGAAGAGTGGCGCGACCTTGAAGGCCCCCAAAATCAAAGACGCGCGCTACCTCGGCAGCGGCACGACCGCCGCGCAGCTCCCGGGGCCCGCGCTGCCCGAGATCGCGTTCGCCGGCCGATCGAACGTCGGAAAGTCGAGCCTCCTCAACGCGCTGGTCGCGCGCAAAGGCCTCGCGCGCACGAGCAAGACGCCCGGCCACACCGACAAAATCAATTTGTTCGAGATCGTGACCGAAGCCGGCGACGTCGTCTTCGGCGATTTGCCCGGCTACGGCTTCGCTGCGCGCTCCAAAACCGAAATCAAATCCTGGGGCCCGATGATCGAGGGCTACCTCATGAACCGCGGGTCGCTCCGCGCGCTCGTGTTGCTCGTCGATCTCCGGCGCGGAGTCCAAGACGACGACGACGACCTCGCCGAGTTCTGGGCGCAAACGAAGAAGCCGCTCGTGCTCGTCGCGACCAAAGTCGACAAGGTCCCGAAGTCGCAGCTGAAGCCCGCGCTCGACAAATTGCGCAGCGCAGTCGACGCCAAAATCATCGGCTTCTCGTCGGAGACCGGTCAGGGCCGCGACGAGCTCTGGTCGGCGATCCTCGGCGCGATCCGCGCCTGAAATCCGCCTTTCGGACGAAGCGTCACGAGCGGCTCGGATTCGATCTCGCGCTCGCTCTCGAGCGAGATGCGGACGTGCTGCATGAGCGTCGCGAGCATCACGTGGCTCTCCATCAGCGCGAAGTGGTTGCCGATGCAGACGCGCGGCCCCGCGCCGAACGGCATGTACGAAAGCTGCGGCAGCTTCTTTTCGCGCTCGGGCGAGAGTCGATCGAGATCGAAGCGATCCGGATCGGGAAAGAGCTCGGCGCGTCGATGCATCCCGGCGACGTTGAGGAGCACGACGCGCCCCTCGGGCACTTTCACGCCGCCGAGCGTCACCTCGCACGTCGCCTGCCGGCCGATGACGTAGGCCGGCGGGTGAAGGCGCATCGATTCTTTGATCGCTTGGAGCGTGAGCGGCAGGTTCTTCAGGTCGTCGGTCGTCACGCGGCGCTTGCCGACGGCCGCGTCGATCTCGCGCTCGACGCGCGCGCGCGCATCGGGCGTCCGCGCGAGCTCGTAGAGCGTCCAGCTGAGCGCGTTCGCCGTCGTCTCGTGCCCGGCGAGCATCAGCGTCATCGACTGATCGCGAATTTCTTTGTCGCTGAGCGGCGACTGATCGTCCTCGTGCTTGGTCGCGAGCAGCATCCCCAGCAAATCGCCGCGATCGATGCCGCTCGCGCGCCGCTCGCGAATCAGCCGATAGACGATCTCGTCGAGCCGCCGCACCGCATCGCGCATCCGGAGATTTCCCGGCGTCGGCACCGACGGCGGGAGCGGGACGAGGCGAACCATCGCGTTCATCATCTCGGTCATCGAGTCGGTGAGCGCGTCGCCGATGTCGTCGGCGTCTCCGCCGAGCTCGGCGTCGAAGAGCGTCTTGCCGACGATCTCGAGCGTGACGCGCATCATCGCGTCGGCCACGTCAGCGCGCTGGCGCGTCGCGAGCTCGCGTCCCATTTTCTCCGCGCGCTCGGCCATCACGCCGGCGTAGCTCGCGATGCGCTTGTGCGCGAAGAGCGGCGCCATCATCTTGCGCTGCTTCTTGTGCTCGTCGTGCTCGCTCGTGAGGAGGCCCTCGCCGAGGAGCGGCTTGGCGAAGATCGACAGGCCCGCGCTCTTGATGAACGAATCGTTCTTCTGCACGAGGAGCTCGTGCGCGAGCGCCGGCGACGAAGCCATCAGCACCGGAATGAACCCGATGCGAAGCTCCGCCAGGTCGCCGACCTCGCGCGCGACGCGATGCTGAAGCGCGATGCGATCGCGCTGAAAGTCGAACAAGTTCCCGAAAATCAGCGACCCCGGGACGCGCGGAACGTCGACGTGGCGGCTGCGGACGAAGCTCTTCATGAAGGCGGCTTGCATGAATCGATAATGTGAGCAATAACTCGCATTGTCAGCTCGCAAAGTTCGGATCCGAACTTCCATGCAGAAAATCGCCATCAAGCCCAGAAAACAGGCATCTCAAGCGCGATCGACGGCGACCGTCGACGCCATCATGCGAGCAACTGCTCGCATTCTCGTCAAGCGCGGCTACCAAGCGACGACCACCAATCACATCGCCGAGACCGCCGGCGTGAGCGTCGGCTCGCTCTACCAATACTTCCCGAACAAGGAAGCGATCGTCGCCGCGCTGCTCGACGAGCACCTCGAAGCGACGCAAGAGTTCTTGCGACGCGGCACCGCGAACGCGCTCGGCCAGCCGCTCGAGGACGCCGCGCGCGGTCTCATCGAGGGCCTGCTCGCCGCGCACCGTGTCGACCCCGACTTGCATCGCGTCTTCGTCGAGGAGCTCCCGCGCATCGCGACGTTCGAGCGAATCCACCAGCTCGAGCAAGAGACGCTCGGCCTCGTGCGCGCTTACATCGAAGTGCGCTTGCCCGACCTCGCGAAAAAACGAAACCTCGACACGGTCGCGTTCGTCATCGTCCACGCCGTCGAGGCGGTGACCCACGGCGTCGTCCTCTTTCGTCCCGATTTGCTGGAGGACCCGGCGTTCGTGGATGAAATCGTTCGCCTGGTGGTCCGCTATGTGACGGAATGAGCTTTCCGATCAAATCGCGCCGGCCCGCTTTGATCAGCGCTTCGCGTGCGAGCGGCCAGTGCTGCGCGTCCCAATAAAAGAGGAGCGCCTTCATCATCCGCTTCTCGCGCAAATCGCGTGCAACATACACGGGTTTGCCGGTGAGCGGGTCGAGGCCCGTGAAGTACATCGCCGTCGCGATCGCCATCGGCGTCGGAATGAAATCCTGAACCTGCCGCGGCCGCATGTCGCGGTCCTTGAGCCAAAGCGCGAGCTCGATCGTGTCGGCGAGCGTCGAGCCCGGGTGGCCGGTGATGAAGTACGGCACCAAATACTGCTCTTTTCCCGCCTCTTCGCTCGCCTGACAAAACGCCTGCGCGAAGCGCTCGTAGTGCTCGACCGGCGGCTTTTTCATTTTCTCGAGCACCTCGGGCGAGCTGTGCTCGGGCGCGACCGACAGCTGTCCGCCGGTGTGGTGCTCGGCGAGCTCGGAGATGAACTCGGGGCTCCGCATCGCGAGGTCGTAACGCACGCCGCTCGCGACGAAGACGCGCTTGATGCCCGGCTCGGTGCGCACCTTCTTCAAGAGCGACACGAGCGGCGCGTGATCGGTCACGAGATTCTCGCAGATGCCCGGATGGACGCACGAGAGACGACGGCACGCGCTCTCGGTGCGCTCGTCTTTGCAATGCATCTTGTACATGTTGGCGGTCGGCCCGCCGACGTCGGTGACGACGCCCGAAAAACCTTCCATGCGCGAGAGCGCGCGCACTTCGCGCAGCACGCTCGCCTCGCTGCGGCTTTGGATGATGCGTCCCTCGTGCTCGGTGATGCTGCAGAAAGTGCAACCGCCGAAGCACCCGCGCATCGTCACGATCGAATGCTTGATCGTCTCGTAAGCCGGAATGCGCTCGCCGCGATACGAAGGGTGGGGGAGGCGCGTGAACGGCAAATCGTAGAGGCCGTCCATGTCTTTTTCTTCGAGCGGCGTCGCGGGCGAGTTGAAGTAGACAGCCTCGCGCCCGTGGACTTGAAGGAGCGGCCGCCCGTTGTGCGCGTTGGTCTCGAATTGAAACGCGCGCGCCATCTTCGCGAACGCTTCTTTGTTCTCGAGGATTTCTTCGTACGACGGCAAAACGACGACGCCGCGGTCGGTCGTGTAGCGACTCTTTTTTTCGAGGAGCGGCTCCCAGCCTTTGCCGATGGCATACGCGGTGCCCCGCACGTCGCGTAGGTCGGAGACTTTCTCGCCCGCGTCGAGGCGCTTCGCGATCTCCCACGCCGAGCGCTCGCCCATGCCGAAGACGAGCAGATCGCATTTGCTGTCGAGGACGATCGATCGCCGGACCGAGTCGCTCCAATAGTCGTAATGCGCGATGCGTCGCAGCGACGCTTCGATGCCCCCGAGCACGACGGGGACGCCGGGAAACGCCTGGCGCGAAAGGTTGCAGTATGCAATCGATGCGCGGTTTGGTCGCGCGTTGGTGCGGCCCCCGGGCGAATATTGATCCTCGCCGCGGACTTTTTTCTGCGCCGTCAGCTTGTTGAGCATCGAGTCGAGGTTGCCCGCGGAGACGCCGACGAAGAGCCGCGGCGCGCCCATGCGCGCGATGTCGTCGACCGAATCCCAGCGCGGCTGCGCGACGACGCCCACGCGATAACCGCGGCCCTCGAGAAAGCGCGCGATCAAAATCGGCCCGAACGCCGGGTGATCGACGTACGCGTCGCCGGTCACGATCAGAATGTCGAGCTCGTTCCAGCCGCGCGCTTCCATCTCGGCGCGCGTGGTCGGCAAGAAGCGACCGCTCGCCGGGCGCCCGTGCTTGGAGGTGCGGAGCTGCGCGAACGACATCAGTTCGTCCGAAATCGGCGGAACCCGACGGCGAAAATCCGTCCGTCGGCGCGCGCGACGAGGCCACCCCAGCGGCACTTTTCGATGAGCCGTCCGGAGGCGCGTCCGTCGAACACGACGTCCTGACCTTCTTCGAGCCGTGCGAACGCACGCGCGTCGTCGGCGATGGGCGCGAGCGACTCGCTTGCCGTCGCCTCCGCGTCGATGGCGTCGACCCGGCGAATCCGGTCATCGCCGATCCACAAATCGCAACGCGTCTCGTCGGACCAAACGATGACGCCGACGCCGGCATCCGCCCGCGCGATCTCGCCGGCTCGACCGTGCGAGCTGACGCGCCCGCCGAGCCGTTCCCGCGCGCGCGCGAGCGTCAATCGCGGGTCCATCGTGACGGGCAACGAAATGCGACGGGGCACGTCGCGCAGCATAGCAGCGTATGAGCGGGCATGAGCCGAGCCTTGGGCGTTCTCTTGCTGCTCTTTTTGGTTCCGCTCGCGCTCTTCGTGCTGAGCGGCCCGCCGAGCGCATCCGGCGCCGCGTACGTGCTCGCGCCGGTCGTGCTGGCGAGCGCGCTCGTGGTGCCCGAACGCCTGACCAAGCGCGTCGCGCTCGCCGGCCTCGCTTTGCTCATTTTGCCAGCGATCTGGCGAATCGCTTTCACGAAGCACGGAGGCGACGTGCGCGTCGTCGATCGCGTCATCGAGGAGCGCGATCTCTCGGTCGACGCCTCGCGCGTCATCGCCCGAACGCATTTCATGAGCGATCCCGACGTTCCGCTTTTGCCCGACGCGATGCGCTCGGCCTACGACGACATGGAGCGCGAACAGGGCTCGCTTCCATCGCCGGTCGTCGCGACCTACGCCGGCCTCGAGCGATCGGGAGCGTCCGACACGATCGAATTCGATCACGACGGCAGCGATGCGATCGTCTTCCTGCACGGCTACGCGGGAAACTTCACGCTTTCGTGTTGGCTCTTCGCGCGAGCGGCAGCGCGCGCCGGCATGGCGACCTCGTGCCCGTCGACGTCGTGGCGCGGCGACTGGTGGACGACGCCGAGCGAGAGGATCGTCCGCGACACGATCGCGTCGCTCCGCTCACGCGGAAAAAAGCGGATTTTCCTCGCGGGCCTCTCGAACGGCGGCATCGGCGCGAGCCGGCTCGCCCCGCGTCTGCGCCGCGAGATCGCCGGCCTCGTCCTCGTCTCCGGCGCCGCGCCCGACGCGGCCGCGCCCGGTGTGCCGACGCTCGTCGTTCAAGGCCGCCGCGACGCCCAAATCTCCGCGAGCGTCGCCTACGCTTACGCGCAGCGCGCCGGAGCCGAATACGACCAGCTCGACGACGGCCACTTCGCGCTCCTCGTCGACCGCGAGCGAGCTGCGCACGTAATCGCCGAGTGGCTTGGTGGGCGCAGCAGGATTTGAACCTGCGACTTCAACCGTGTGAAGGTCGCACTCTACCGCTGAGTTATGCGCCCGAAGACGGAGTGACGCGTATCACGACGTCCGTCAGACGTCGACTTTGTCCGTCGCCGCAGCGACCGGCGGCGTCGCGACCTGGCGGCCGAGCGACAGCGTGCCGAAGAAGATTCCGAGTGTGAGGGCCAGAACGGCGAAGTGCCCGAAGAAGGCTCCGGAGCATCCGGCGACGGCGACAGGGGCGATGGCTGCGAGATACCAGGGGGTGAGCCTCATCGTTCCTTTTCTACGAGTGCCTTTGGCTGCGACACTCACAATGTAAGATAAGATACGACACCCCTTCGAAGCACCCAAACTTCTTACAGCCCGGCGACCGTAGCGAGACGCCTCGAGCTTATGCAAGTGAAACCGTAACTCGGTCATCACTCAGGTAGGAGCAGGTGGCGTTCCGCCCGCAAGTGCGCGACGTTGCTGGCGAGCGTGAATCCCAGCGGACACGCGATGTGTTTGCGGTGACTCAGCCCTTCCGTCTATCGTGATCGCGTGGTCAAGAGATGGGTCGCGTTCGCGCTCACCGTGGCCGGCGTGGCGGCCGGTTGGGGATGCACGATCGACCCGGGCCCGAATTTCGTCGTGCCGCTCTCGGTCTTCAACCAAGACTTCTTCTATTGCCACGTCGAGCCCGAGTACCTCTTCGCGCCACAGACGCAGTGCGGAGCGGGCGCGGCGGGTGACAACGGCAATTGTCACTTCAACTCGTCGGCGGTCAGCGGCATGGCGCTCCAGCAGCACGCGCCGATCGATTGCGGCGGCGGCGATCACCCCGTCAGCAACGCGAACGTCGGGCCGGGCAGCGCCGCAGCGAACAACTTCAGCGCCGCGTCGCTCGAGATGGTGCGCGACTGCGTCGACTACGCGTCGTGTCAGGCGCCGATTTTGAAGCGGCCGACGTCGACCGCGGCGCACCCGCGAATGATTTTCGATCCGACCGATCCGACGCTTCCGAACGTGATCTACAAGTGGGCCGCAACGCCATGACGAAGCACGCAGCGCTCGCTGCGTTCGCGTGTATCACGATCGCGGCGCCGGCCCTGGCAGAAGGTGAAGCGGAAGACCACGCCGAAGCGTTCGCGCGCGTCGTCGTCGACGCGGCGGATTTGCGCACGGGGCCGGGCGTTTCGTTTCGTGTGATTTACACGGCGCATCGCGGCGAGACGTTCGCGCTCGACGGGCGGCAGGGCGGCGGGTTTTGGCTGCGCGTGCTCTTGCCCGACGGGCGGCGCGCGTACGCGATGGGCGAGCAAGTCGAGCCTCTCGCGATCACGAACGGCGAGTTCAAGCGGCCGGGCGTCTTCGCGCCGCCTCCGCTCGAGGGCTCGCGCGGCGGATTCGCGCTCGTCGGTGGGATGCTGAACATCCCAGTGAAATCCGGCGCATTCCAGCAGTTCGGTTACATGGAAGTGCGACCGCAGCTCGTGCTCGACAAAACGTTCAGCCTCGAAGCGTTCGTCGGCGACGGGCTCACCGAGGACGGCGCGCAGCTGTTCTATGGGCTCACGGCGGCGGTTTATTTGTTTCCGCGCTTCGCGCTTTGCCCGTTCCTCGAGCTCGGCGGCGGCGGGCTCAGCGTGTTTCCGAAATCGGATTCGTTCGTCTTGCAGCGCGAGGATTTTTTCGTCGCGCGCGCGGGCGGCGGATTTTTGTTCGCGCTTCGCAACCGCATCCTCGTGCGCATCGAGGCGACGAACATGACGCTCTTCACCGCGAGCGTGTATCAAAACGCGCAAACCGTCACCGGCGGTTTCGGAGTGTATTTCTGATGAAGAAGATCGCCCTCGTCATCGTGCTCTTGCTCACCGGCTGCGTCACCGTTCGTCCGCAAGAGCGCGCGGTGCTCGCCGATCCGGTGATGCAGTTCGAAGGCGACCCGCTCGTCGCGGCGCAGCTCCACCACGCCATCGACAACCGCGAAGGGAGCTTCGGCGGATCGGGCGTCGCGGGCGGAGGGTGCGGGTGCAACTGAAGCTCTCGCATCTCGCGAGCTTCATCCTCGGCGTCGCGCTGGTCGCGATCGCCGCGCGCGCGCACGCGCAAGTCGTCGAGCTCGACACGTCGCACGGCATTTATTACGAGGCGCCGCTGAAGACGCACATGTTCGTGTACTCGCCGTCGCTCACGCTGACGGCGAACCCGAGCGACTCGGTGAGCGTCTACGGCGGCTGGGAGGCGGACGTCGTCAGCGGCGCGAGCGTCTCGGCGAAGGCGGGACCTGCCTATCAGGCGACGCACCCGACGGCCGACGTCGTCACGACCGCGAGCGTCAACGACTTCCGCAACGTCGGCAAAGGCGGCTTTTCGATCAAGCACGACAACGTCACGTTCGGCGGCGGCGGGCTCTATTCGACGGAGAACGATTACCACTCGGTCTCGTTCAACGTGACGGCGCGCACCGAGCTCTTCGAGCACAACACGGGATTGCAGCTCGATTACGCGCACAACTTCGACGACGTCTGCGATCTCGTGCAAAACCCGAACGCGCTGCCGGTCGCGCACCTCGCGCTGCCGTCGAGCAAGGGGTGCTTCACGAGCGACCCGACGCGCATGCAGCACGACATCTCGATCGACAGCTTTCAAGGCGGCTGGTCGCAAGCGTGGACGCCGACGTTCCAGATGGAGGCGATTTACACGCTGCAGATCCTCCACGGTTTCCAGAGCGATCCGTATCGCTCGGTGTACGTCGGCGAGGGGCTGAAGGCGCAAGAGTTCACGCCGCTCGATCGCATGCGCCACGCGATCGCGCTGCGCGGCAACTGGTACATCCGCGGGTTCAAGGGGGCGGTGCGCGTCGGCCTGCGCGGTTACCGCGACTCGTGGAACATTTGGAGCGGCGAGGCCGAGCTCGAGATCGAAAAATATTTCGGCGCGAGCTTCCGCGCCGCGATCAACGGGCGCTTCTACAAACAGACCGGCGCGATTTTTTGGAGCGACGACTACTCGGGCGGCAACCCGCCGCTCGGACCGAAGGGCTCGTATTTCACGGGCGATCGCGAGCTCTCGCCGTTCTTCAGCGTGATGGGCGGTCTCAAGCTCACGTACCAGGTCGCGGCGACGGAGAAGAAAGTGCTCGGCTTCATGACCGGGCTGCGGCTCGTCGCGGCGGCGAACGTGATGGACTTCAGCTACGACGAGTACACACTCGGCGGTCAGCCAATCACGGGCGCGCTCGCGTATCTCTTGAACCTCGGGTTGAACGCCGGGTTCTAGCGACGGCGTGACCAGCCGCCGGGGACGAGGACGAAACGCGCGCCGCGCGGGGCCCATCGCGGCTGCTGCCAAACGACGAGCGGCGCGGGCGGTAAGCGCCACGCGCCTTGGACCCAGACCCAGCGCGCGCCGTCCCACTGCCAGCTGCCTTCGGTCCAGACTGCGTCGGGCGCGGGCGCCGAGGCGCGCGCCGTCGATTCGTCGCGCGCGGGCGGGGGCGCGACGGGTGCGGTCGTCGTGAGCTCTTGCTCGACGTCTTCGTCGGGGACGCGCCAAAAGCCTGGGCTCCAGAGCCAATTGCCGCCGCTCTTTTTGTAGTAACCGGGTACCCACGCGGCGTGGACGCTCGGCTTGGGCGGCTGCGTCTCCGCGCGTGCGGGTGGCGGTGGAGCGGAGACGCCGGCGTCGTCGTGCAAGAACAGATCGTCGTTCGACTTTTCGAACGCCTCGAGCTTCGCCCACCACGCGCTCTCGCGCTGCAGGAGATCGGACCACTCGGCGTCTTTCATGCTCGCGACGCGCCACTGCCGCACCACGAACACGACGCCGCGCAAATCGCTCGGCGCGTCGGACCAGATCGCGACCGAGAATGGCCGATTCGGATCGAGCGCGCGGCCCGTCGCCGTGACGGTCGAGTGAGAGGCGATGTCGACGTAGTCCGAGCCGTCGGGGCACTCTTTGCCGTCGGCGATGACGATCTCTTTTCGCTCGGTGAGCGCTTCGCCGTCCGCGGTCGCGGTGGGCGTGTGCGCGGTCACGCCGCTCGGCGCGCCGGGCTTGGCGGCGGCGGTCGTTCCCGCGTCGCCGGTGCGCGCGAGATCAGTGACCGTCGCGACGCAGCGGTCGCTCGTGCCGTTGAGGTATCCAAACGACTTTGCCGCGTCGCTTCGACCGTCGATCGTGAGGTGCGCGTGTCCTTGCAGACCGCGCTGCGCGGCGCAGGCGTAGACCTCGACGCGCTCGCCGTGCTCGGCGCCGAGCGTCTTGCCTTCGACGCGAAAGGGTCCTTGCCCGCAGTCGCGCCCGAGCGCGTAGACGTGCGTCTGATCGACGACGTACGGGATGTGCGGCTGCTCTTTGTCGAGCTCGTCCAGCGCCGCCACGCGCGCGTCGCGCGCTTTTTCGGCGGCCGATTTCGGCGCAGGGCCGGCCGGGTCGCTCGAGCCGCATCCGAAAGCGAAGAGAAGAAGGAGCAAGCGTTCCATTGCACCCGGGATTTACGCGCGCGGGAGGTGAAACAATCCCCGATCAGAACGACACGATCGCCGAGAAGCCGCCGCCATGCGGCGCTGCGTAAGGCAAGACCGACCACGCCGGACGGACGCGTCTGGCACCCACGATCGCGAGCCAGATTCCGCCCCCGAGAACGACGGCGCCTCCGATGAGAAGGGGGACACCAACCTCGAGAGCATCGCTGCGGTCGATGACGCAGATGAAGTTGCAGTCGAACGCAGCGCCCATCACCACGAGCACGGAGCCCGCGAGCGCAGCTGCGCCGCCGAGCGTGGTGAGCGCGACGCCGCCGGCGAGCTCGGAGGGGCTGTGAATCGCAACCGGATCCGCGCGCGCGATCTTCGCCGTGCCGAGCGATGCCGAAAGCATGCAGAATACAAATGGTGCGGTCCGCATGACCGAAGCTTCCGCGCTCCGGGCGAGCGAAGCCATGGTCAACGAGCCGTAGTCAATTTCACTCCTCGTCGGAGGAGCCCCGCACGCCGTGTTTCTTCGCGAGCTCGTGGAGGTGCTTGCGGTCCATCTTGGCTTCGCGGGCGGCGGCGCTCACGTTGCCGCCGTGGCGCTGCAGGAGCCATTTGACGTAGCGGCGCTCGAACTCGGATTCGAAGCGGGCGCGCGTTTCGCGGTACGATTTTTCGGATTCGAAGGCCCACGCGGCGTTCGCGTCGGAGCTGCTGCCGCCGAGCGCGACGTCGCCGAGCTCGCTCGCGCCGGTCGCCTTCGCCATGTAGACGGCGCGCTCGAGGACGTTGCGAAGCTCGCGCACGTTGCCCGGCCAGTCGTGGGCGAGCAGCCCTTGAATCGCTTGATCGGAGAGCCCGAGGCGGTCGCCGCCGGCGCACGCGGTCGCGAGGATCGCGTCGGCGAGCATCGGGATGTCGTCGCGACGCTGGCGGAGCGGCGGAACGGTCACCGGTACGACGGCGAGACGGAAGTAGAGATCTTCGCGAAATTTTCCGCCGCGCACCTCGCGAAGCAAATCACGTTTGGTCGCGGCGACGACGCGCACGTCGGTCTTGATCGGTTTGTTGCCGCCCACGCGGCGGAACTCGCGCGTCTCGAGGACGCGGAGCAATTTCGGCTGCACGTCGAGCGGCAGGTCGCCGATTTCGTCGAGAAATACGGTGCCGCCGTCGGCGAGCTCGAAGGCGCCCTGGCGCGACGCGACCGCGCCGGTGAACGCGCCGCGCTCGTGACCGAAGAGCTCGCTCTCGATGAGCGAATAGCTCACGGCGCCGCAGTCGACGACGACGAACGGCCCGCTCTTTCGCGGCGAGCGCTCGACGATCGCGCGCGCGAGCACGTCTTTGCCGGTCCCGGTTTCGCCCTCGAGCAGCACCGTGGCCTCGGTCGGCGCGATGCGCTCGAGCACGCCGAAGATGGTTCGCATCGCGAGGCTCTGCCCGAGCGCGGGACCGAAGCTCGTCTCGTCGCTCGGCAAGACCTCGGTTTTTTGCGCGCCGGGGCGCAGGCCGACTTCGACCTCGCCGACTTTGAGCACCGCGCCGGGCGAGAGGAGCGCGTCGGTGACGCGCGTTCCGTCGACGCGCGTTCCGTTGGTCGAGCCGAGATCGCGCACGCGGACGGCGTCGCCCTCGCGAACGAGCTCGCAGTGGTGGCGCGAGACGGTGTCGTCGGGCAAGACCAAGTCGTTGTCGTCGGCTTTGCCCACGCGCGCCTGATCGCCGAGGCGAACGATCGTTCCTTTTTTCGCGCCCGAGAGGACGACGAGCGTCAGCGACCCGCCGGCGAGCGCGAGGCCCGCGGCCGCGCGCGTCTCGATCGGGCCGTCGTCATTCATGGCTCACGTCGATGTTGGTCGAGCCGCCCTCGAGCTTCACGCGGCGCTCGGTCGTCCACGCGCCGCGCGCCGAGCGCACGTCGATGTCGACGAGATACTCGCCGTCGGGCAAGCGCGCTTCGTGGTGGACGACGCGCGGAGCTCTGCCTCGATCGAAGTGCATCGCGACGTCGCGCGAGACGTCGTCGCTCGCCGTCGACGCGTAACGAACGGTGACGTCGGTGACGTCGCGCGCCGAGTCGCCCAAGACGAAGTTCACGGATTGATCTTTCGGAAAGCGCGGCGCGAGAAAAAAGTACGCGGCCGCTCCCACGGCACCGAAAATCATCAGCGACCCCGACCGCGTCATCCTCACTGCCCCTTGAGCGCTCGCACGAGCCCGACGAGGCCCTGAATGGTCGAGTCGGGCAAGTCATTCGGCGGCATCAATCCTTTGCCGTGCCGGATTTGGTCGGCGATCTCCTGATCGGTCACCTTTGCTTGCCACTCGGCGTTCGTCAAATCCGGTGCTTTCACGAGCGCGCCGTTCGGGCCGTCGCCGCGGCCGGTCGCGCCGTGGCACTGCGCGCACGTGCCCATCCACGCCGTCGCGACGAGCTGCTGCGCGGCGCTCAGCTTCACGCTGCCCTGCGGAGCGGCCTGGCCTTGCTGCTGCTCGGGCGGGTCGTGGTCGCCGGGCGACCATTGGCCGGTCGGAGCCGGCGCGCGGTCGCATGCGGCGAGCGCCGCGATCGCCAACGTTGCCGCGAGCTTCCGCATGGAGGGAACACTAGTCCACTTGAAGGCGTACTTCCTAGAGGCTACGTTCTGAACATGGCGTGGACCTCATGCGGGGCCGCGACCGGAGGAAACATGTATACTGCAAACATTCGTCCCCTCGGGGCGAAGAAGGTGACCGCGCCCGAAATCCGCGCGCGGAAAGCTGGCGGCCCGAAGACCTCGATGGTCACGGCCTACGACTTCACGATGGCGCGCCTCGTGGACGAGTCGGGCGTCGACATGATCTTGGTGGGCGATTCGCTCGGCATGGTCGTGCAGGGGCTCTCGAACACGATCCCGGTGACGCTGGACGAGATTTGTTACCATGGTAGAGCGGTAACGCGCGGGGTGGAGCGGGCGCACGTCGTCGGCGACATGCCGTTTCTCTCGTACCAAGTGTCCGCGTCGCAAGCGGTCGAGAGCGCCGGGCGCATGCTCAAGGAAGGCGGCTTCGAGAGCGTGAAGCTCGAGGGCGGCGAGGCGTTCGCCGAGCACGTCTATCGCATCGCGCGCGCGGGCGTTCCGGTCGTCGGGCACGTGGGCCTCACGCCGCAGAGCGTTCACGCGTTCGGCGGGTTCAAAGTTCAGGGTCGCGGCGACGACGCAGCGGAGCAGATCATCCGCGACGCGCACGCGATCGAGTCGGCGGGCGCGTTCTGCATCGTGCTCGAGGCGATCCCGCCCGACGTCGCGGCGCGCGTGACGGCGGAGGTGTCGGTTCCGACGATCGGCATCGGAGCCGGCGCGGGGTGCGACGGGCAAGTGCTCGTCTGCACCGATTTGCTCGGCCTCTCGCGCGGGCCCTCTCCGAAGTTCGCGAAGCGATTCGCCGAGCTCGGCGACGCCGCGGTCGCCGCGTTCAAACAGTACGTGAACGAGGTGCGCGCCGGCGAGTTCCCGGACGAGAAGCACTCGTACAAACCGAATCACGAAGACGAAGAAAAAGTCGCCGCCTCGGGTGAAGGCGGCGTCGTCGTCCCGTTCATGCGCTGAGCCCGCTCACGCGCGGGCGGTGCGTTCGAGGAACTCTTCGTACGTGCCGCCGAAGTCGTCGATTTCGGTGCGCGCTTCGACTTTGTGGAGATCGATGACGCGCGTCGCGAGCTCGCTCACGAAGTGGCGGTCGTGGCTCGTGACGACGACCGTGCCTTTGAAGAGACGCAGGCCGTCGAGGAGACCCTCGATCGATTCGATGTCGAGGTGGTTGGTCGGCTCGTCGAGGACGAGGACGTTGTGTTTTTGGAGCAAGAGCTTGCAGAGGAGCAAGCGCGCGAGCTCGCCGCCCGAGAGGGCTTCGACCGGCTTGAGCGCGGCTTCGCCCGAAAAAAGAAGTCGGCCCATGATGCCGCGGATGGTTTCTTGCGCGGCGTTCTTGTCGAATTGATAGAGCCACTCGAACGCGCTCATCGCGCCGACCGAGCCGCCGAGCGACTCGTGGTGGTCTTGCGCGAAGTAGCCGACCGAAACGTCGTGGCCCCACTGAATGTCGCCGCCCTCGGGAACGAGCGTCTCTTTTTTCGTGTCCGCGTCGAGGCCGGTGAACGAGCCGACGAGGAGCTTCAGCAGCGTCGACTTGCCGATGCCGTTCGGACCGGTGACCGCGATTTTATCGCCGCGGTTCACGTTGAGCGACGCGCCGTCGAAGATGACGAGCTTTTCGTCTTTCGCGAGCGGATACGCTTTTTTCAAACCGACGGCGCGAAGCACGTCGCGGCCGCTCGGCTTGTCGAACTCGAAGCGGATGAACGGGCGAACGAGGCTCGAGCGCTTGGGGCCGCGCGCTTCGATTTCGTCCTCGAGCTTCGAGATTTGTTTGAGGCGGCTCTGCGCTTGGCTCGACTTCGATTTGTGCGCGCCGAAGCGCTGGACGAAGTCTTGGAGCTCGCCGATTTTTTTCTTCGCCGCCGCGGCTTGCTGCTCGCCGCGCTGACGGTTCTCGTACTTTTGCGCGACGAAATCGTCGTATCCGCCGGTGTAAACCGTGATCGTGCGGTAGTCGACGTCGGCGATGTGCGTGGCGACGCCGTTCAAGAAGTGACGGTCGTGCGAAACGCAGACGAGGAGGCCCTTGAACTCTTCGGTGAGAAAATGCTCGAGCCAGCGGATCGAGTCGAGGTCGAGGTGGTTGGTCGGCTCGTCGAGGAGGAGCACGTCCGATTTTCCGAAGAGGACTTGCGCGATGAGGACGCGGAGCTTGTAGCCGGCGGGCAGCGTCGTCATCTTGTCGGCGTGCTTGGCGGCTGAGATGCCGAGGCCTTCGAGCAAGGCGCCGGCTTCGCTCTCGGCCATGTAGCCGTTCTCTTCGGCGATGACGCCCTCGAGCTCGCCGAGGCGGATGCCGACCTCGTCGGTGACCTCGCCGGCGAGGAGCCGCTCTTTTTCGCTCATGGTTTCCCAGAGCGTCTTGTTGCCCATCATCACGGTGTCGATGATGCGGTGGTCGTCGTATTCGAAATGGTTCTGCTTGAGCACGCCGAGGCGGATCGAGCCGGGCATGTCGATGCTGCCGGTGTCGGTGTCTTCCGCGCCCGCGAGCATTTTGAGGAGGGTCGATTTGCCGGCGCCGTTCGCCCCGGTCAAACCGTAGCGCTTGCCGGGATCGAACTGCATCGAGACATTCTCGAAGAGGATCTTGGGGCCGAAGCGCTTGGTGACTTTGTCGAGGATGATCACGAGAACACCTTTGGAGGGTCGCGCCGTTTACCGCAGAAAGTGTATGTTGGCAAAGGCCGGATGCGCGATCGCGGACCTTATGTCGGCGGGGTTGTCGACCTTCCGCAGCTGAAATCGGCTGAGGATCGGCGCGCCGTTTGGCGGCAGACGCTCGTGACGCTCGCGCGGGGCGGGGGAGGGCCTGGGCCGCTCGAAGGGCTTCATCCGGATGCGCTGCTCGCGGCGGTTCGGACGGCGCTCGCCGATGGGCTCGTCGACGACACCGGTTGGCTCGCGGACGCGGCGGCGGGCGCGGCGCTCTACGAGCTCGCGGCGGTGATTCCACCATCGAACGAACAGCGCGAGCTCGGGCGGCGCGTGCTCGCGCGGCTGCTTCAGGGCTCGGCCGAGACGTTCACGGCGATCGCGACGCGCATGGCGCTCGGGACGGGCAAGGGCCTCGCGGCGGCGCACGTGCGGGCGCGCGTGTCGCTCGTCGTCGAGCTTCCGTTTTCGGCGGCGGTGGGCGATGGGCCGCTTTGTTTGGCGCTCGTCGCGCGGCGGCAGCTCGCGCGCGATTTCGTCGTCGGGCCGTCGACGGCTTCGCTTCCGGCGCGACGATCGGCGGCGCTCATTTTGGAGCACGCGGCGCGCGAGGCGGCGAGGCGGGCGCAGCAGGGCGACGAGCACGCGATGCGCGCCTTCGTGGGCGAGGGCGTCGCGCAGGCGTTCGAGCGGCTGCTCGCCGATCGCGAGCCGCTCGTTTGGCGTCGCGCGGCCGCGGCGCGCGGGATGCTCGCGCCGTGGAATCGCGCGACGGGCGCGGCGCTCCAAGCGTCGCTCGATCCAAAACTTTCGCCGACCGAGTGGCGCCGCGCGGCGACGTCGATCGCGGCGCTCATGTCGGTCGATCCCGAGCAGTCGAAGAAGCTCGTGAAACTGTGGATGAGCGACGGCGGGCCTCTCGCGCGCGATCCGGGCGGCGCGGGCGCGTTCGTGTGGGGACTCGCGCGCGCGGCGGAAGCGGAGCCCGACGCTGCGGCGGAGATTTTGGCGCGATTGACCGAGCGCTCTCCGCTCGGCGTCGCCGAGGCCGTGCGCGATCTGGCGGCCGATTGGGGCGGCGCCGGGCCGTTCGAGCACTCGATTGGAAAAATCGTACAAGCGATTCGCAATCACGACGCGCGCGACGAGGGCGAAGAGGCGGTGAATCGCGAGCTCCTTCGCGAGCTCGAGCGTCTGCCGCGCACGCGGGCGAGCAAGAGCGACGCCGAGCCGCGGGCGGACGATCCGCTCGACGTCCAAGTGTCGCGCGCGCTCGCGACGTTCGGCGCCGAGGGGGCGCGTCCGGCGTATGCGCTCGCGAAAAAAGCGTTCGAGGACATGCACGGTCTGCTCGACGCGCTCGAAGCGACCGGCGACGACTCGGGCAGCGCGGTCGCGCGGCGCACCGCGCTGACCGTCCTACGGCAGCTCGATCACGCGCTGCTCGAGCGGAGCGTGCTCGGCGACTTGATGCGGCTCGCGCCTTCGCCCGATGCCGCGACGGCCGACGAAGCCGCGCTCGGCGAAGCGCGCGACCGCATCGCTGCGTGGGTGCTCGAGCGATTCCGCGAGCGCGAGAGCGAAGACGCCGCGAGCTCTCCGGTTCGAGATCCGACGCTGAGGCTTCAGCGGCTCCGCGCGCTCCTTCATTTGGTCGACAGCGATCTCGACGAGGACGAGGCGCGATCGAGCGCGACGCGCAAAGGTTGGTCGCGCATCGCGAGCGTGCTCCTGCGGCGCATGGAAAAGGGCCTGCCGCCCATGCTGCGACGGGCGAACGCGGCGACGCTCGCGCGGACGCTCGATGCGCTCGTGCGCGCCGAGGCGCTCGATCCGGCCGACGCGCTGCTCGTCGTCGTGTCGCGCGTCGCCGACCCGGGCGAGTTGCACGTGCTCGCCGAGGCTTCGATGGATCCGTCGCTCCGTCACGCGCTCGCGCGCTGGGCCGATTTCGCGCGTTCGGTTTCGGACGCGGAGAAAGGCGAGCCAGCGAGCGCGCTCGGCGCCGAGCTCGAGGCGCTCGAAGCGTGGGCGCGCGACGGGCTCCTCGATCCATCGCGACGCGCCGAGGCGCTTCGAACGGTCGTGACGAGACTTCACCGCGCGTGCGCCGCGATCGCGCGCGCCCGTTCGCTCTCGGAGCTGTGCACCGAGGGCGGGACCGACGCCGACGTCGTCGCCGCCTTCGAGACGGCGCTCGGTCTCGCGGCGCAGCTCGCGGTCGGCGCGCGCGCGCGGCTCGACGCGGCCCTTGCCGGCGCTTCGACGCACGGACCTGCGCTCGCGGTCGGCGTCGCGCGCGTTCTCTCCGGCGTCGACACCGCGCTCTCCGAGGCCGCGCGCGACGCGGCGCGCGCCGCCGCTCACGAGGCGCCTCCCGCGCTCGAATCGGTTGCCGTGCGCGCCATCGACGCCCTCGCGGCGCTCCCGGCGCGCGAAGCCGGCGGCCGCGCAGGCGCCGTCCGCATGAACGAGGCGCTCCCGCCGTGGCTCCCGGCGCGTCGCACGCTCGGCGGATTCTACGTCATTCGTCCGCTCGCGAGCGGCGGCGGCGGCAGCGTGCTCGTCGCCGTGCGCATCGAAGAGCGCGGCGAGCAAGACGCCGAGCGCTTCGCCCTCAAAGTCCCCGCGTACGACGCGTCGGCCGCGCGCACCGTCTCGGAGACCGAGTTCTTCGAGATGTTCCGCGCGGAGGCCTCGGCGCTCATCGCCGTGCCCGAGCACCCGCACCTCGCGCGCTTCGTGACGTTCGACAGCGGCTCGAAGCCGAAACCGATCCTCGTGATGGAGCTCGTCGAAGGACAAAACCTCGACCACGAAATCGCGTCCGGCGCGCTCGACGTTCCGCGCGCGCTCAAGCTCCTCGACGACGTGCTCGCGGGCCTCGAAGCGATGCACGGCGTCGAAGTCGGTCACCTCGATCTCAAACCGTCGAACGTCGTCTTGCGGCAAGGTCGCGACGCGGTGCTCGTCGATTTCGGGCTCGCGGGCCGCCGCATTCGGCCGGGCTGCGCGACCGGGCCCTACGGCGCGCCCGAGGTTTGGGCCGGCAACCACGCGGCGAGCCCACGCGCGGCCGACGTCTACGCCTTCGGTTGCGTCGCATACGAAGCGCTCACCGGCGACGTGCTCTTTCGCGCCGACAGCGAGCTCACGCAAATCGCGATGCACCTCGCGCACGACGGATTTCCGGACAAGCTCCGCGCGCTCGCCGGCAAACCCGCGCTCCAACCCGTGGCCGAGCTTCTTTTTTCGACGCTGCGGCGCGATCCGAGCAAACGCCCGACCGTGCCGCAGCTTCGCGGCGAGCTCCGCCGCCTCGCGCCGTCGCTCGCATCCGCGCGCTGGCCGCTTTAATTCTGTGCGCTCGCGCAGACGTCGCCGGGGGACGTCACCCACGTGCCGGTGAGGCCGTCGCACTGCATCGAGAGGCCGGACGGCAAACCGCAGACGTCGTAGGTGCAGTACGTGTCCGGCGTCGCGCACGACGAGCCCGCGCGCGGCCGCACCGTCGGGCAAGCCGGATCGTACGCGCTGCCGCAAAGCCAGGTCGCGCCGCCGCCGTCGAGCATGATCGGTCCGCCCATGTAGTTGCACGAGCAAAACTGCGTCGCGCTCGACGTCGAGTAATCGCAGATCGTTCCGGTGCTCGTGCACGCGCCGCCTTTTTGGGCCTCGCCGTACGTTCCGGGGCACGTCGGCGGATTCACGGGCGGCGTCGGGCAAGAGTCGATGTCGCCCTTGATGCGGGTCCATTGATTTTGCGTGCAGGTTGCAATCGTGTTGCAGACCCAGCGCGGGTCGCCGCCGTATTCGCACTGAATGCCTTCTTTGCTGCACGCGGCGCCTTCGGCCGGCGCCTCGGTCGGGCAGTCCGGGCCGGGCGAAGCGTCGCCGCCGTTGCCGTCGGGGCCGCCGCCGCCGTCGCTCGGGCCGCTGTCTATGTCGCCGCCGTCGGGAAGAACATCGGCTTTGCCGCCGCACGCGGCCGTCAGCGCAAAAAAGAAAAGGACCGGAATCGTTCGCGAGCTCATGCTCGTGACTAGAGCAACGGCGATGCCACGCGAATTCAAGGGAAAACCCGCGCGATCCGAGTGACGCAGGTTGTGCCGCGCAAGACACGCGGGCCGCGGGTCGCAGCCGATCCGCCGAGCGCGCGCTATAAAGGTGCGATGCCTCTCGCGCCGATCGAAGGCGAGCCCGCTCCGAACGGCGACGACTGCGTCGCGTGCGGTCGCTGCTGCCACCACGGCCCTCGGACGGTCCACTTGCTCGAGGCGGACGAGACGCGGCTCGGCGAGACGTTACTTGCAGAATACACGGTTCTCGAGAGGCGGCCGCCGTACTTTCGCTTCGTGAGAAACGCCGGCGAGCGTTGCGGCGCGCTCGATTGTTCGACGGCGGGCGCGTATCCGTGCGCGATCTACGAGCGCCGTCCAGACGACTGCCGCATCGTCGAGCCGGGCTCGCCGGCGTGTCTCGAGGCGCGAAGGCTCGGACGGCTCGGGGCGTCGGTCGTCTTCACGCGCGAGGCGAAATGAAGGGACTCGTGGCCGCGCTCGCGCTCGTCGGTTGCGCGGGGCCCATCGACGTCGCGCGGACGGTGACGCCGAGCGAAGCGGCGAGCGCGAACGGGACGAGCTTTCACGCGGCCGCGATCGTGCGAGGGCAAGCGCGCGCCGCGCTGCCTCCCGGCGTGACCGTCGCCGCGAACGAAATTCTCGTTCCTCGACCCGGCACGTTCACGTACTCGCTCGACCCCGGCGAGAAGGTCGTGCGCGACAAAGCCGGCAACATCACAGCGGTCGCCGTGCCCAAAGGCGACGAGACCGCGCATTTCATCGCGGGCACGGCGACGCTCGACGGAAACGAAGTTCGTGGCGAGCTCGTCGGGCACGTCGAGCACGTGCCGCTCTTGCCGGACGATCGCGTCGAGCTCCGCGGCAAGTTCGCGCCGGGCGACGCCGTTCCGACAGGCGGCCGAGTCGAGACGACGCGCGCCTGGTCGGCGTTCGTGTTCGGGAGCGTGCTGCTCGGCGGCGCGTGGCTGCCGTCGGTGATCGTCGGCGCGACGAGCTCGGTCGACGCAAACCATTGGCTCTACGTTCCGATCATCGGGCCGTGGGCGGCGTACGCCGCGCGCGATGCGTGCACGCCGAGCGTCGACCCGCGACCGTGTCTCGCCGACGCGGGCGAGCGCATCGCGATCATCGTCGACGGCATCTTGCAGAGCACCAGCGCCGTGCTGCTCGTCGTCGGTCTTCCGACGAGCGCGACCGTGACGTGGGGAAAGCAAGCGCGTCTCCGCGTCGCGCCATCGCTCGGCGGGATCACGATCGACGGTCGCTTCTAGCCGAGATTTTTTCTGCGGCCGCCGCCGCGAGCCGCGCGACGAGCGGGCCGGCGCGATCGAAGAGCTCGCCGCTCTCGCTCGCGTCGATGCGAAGCACCATCGGCTGCGGTTTGCGCGCGGCGGTGCCGTGGGCGTCTTCGTACGAGACGAGCACGCGCCGCGAATCGAGGTCCATCGAGAGCGCGCGAAGCGTCACGCTCGGCTGCCGCGAGAGGAGCCACGCGACGACCGGCTCGGCGAGCGCGAAGCACGCGCGCGCCTCTTCGCCGCGGAGATCGACGCCCGCGCCATCCCAATCGGCGAGCACGATGCGCACGTGCGTGTCGTGAAACCGCAGCTTGAACGACCGAACGCGCATCGCGCTCAGCGCTTGGTCTGATTGCGTTTCACGTCGCCGTCGCCGTTGATCTCGAACACGTAGCTGTCGGGTTGCGCCGTCGTGAAGAAGCACGCGACCATACCGGTCGGCGTCTTGCCGTCGCGTCCGACGGGCCGCACGAGCGCGCCGCCGTCGACCGTGTTTCCCGGTGGACCGGGCATGCACATCACGTTCGGAAGTTTGGCGCTCGTCGCCTCCGCCAGCGTGACGTGGACGTGGCGCGGCCAATTCCAATGAACGCCGTCGTCGGCCAGATCGCCGATCTCGACCTCGAACCGAAGCTTCACCGGCGGCTTGCCGTCCACCGGCCACTCGGCGTTCGACGTCACGATTTTCGGCGGGCTCTTCGGCGTGGGCACCGGCTGGGCGTCGTCCTCGTACGTCCAGTCCGCGACGACGGTGCCGGCGGGCGACGACTTGCCGCACGCCGCGACCGCCGCGATACCGAAGACGAGAACGAATTTTCTCACGAGTGGGTCGACCGGGACTCGAATGCGGTTGACGTCGCGGCCAAGAAAAAGCGCGGAGCGGGCTAAAAGGCGGCCGACCATCGGGACTGCCGAGCATAGCCGAGCGGATGAAACGTTGCTGGCCGTGCACGCGAAACGTAAACCTTGGTCATGCCCACCGAGCCGGAGCGACCGAAGTGCGCCGCGACCCACCGCGGGATGCCGTACCCGTGCGCGCTCGAGCGCGACCACGGCGGCAAGCACGCGAGCCAGATCGGCGAGGTCGTCGTGCGGTGGCTGCCGGAGGACCTCGAGGCCAAGCCGGACGCGCGGACGACAAAATGAGAAAAGCGGCGCCCCTGCTCCGAAGAGCAAGGACGCCGCGGTGGGCCGGAGGAGAGGGACGGCCGTGGATTACATGGCGATGAGGTCGTCGATCGTGCCGTTGAACGCGAGCAGATCGACGACGCCGCCGAAGCGCATGACGTTGCCGGCCCACTGCCAAAGCGACCAATCGGTGTACGGCGCGGGCAGCTTGGGTGCGAGCGGCGGCGTCGCGGGGGCGTGGCCGGGCGCGAGCACGTACTCGGCGATCGCGGGGCGCAACGCGGTGAACGCGTCGACGAGATACGAGCCCATCACCTTGCCCTCGCCGGGTGACGTGTAGCCGAAGAGCTCGCCGCCGAGGCACTTGTCGTTCGTCTCGATGAAGAGCTCGAGCGCCGCGCGGACCTCGTCATGCGTCGCCGCGCGGTTGCTCGATCCTGGCTCGCCGAGCTCGATGTCGAGCATGGCGGGGAGCGGGCATCCGGCGTTCGCGCGCGCGTCGAGGAACTGTTTGCACTGCTCGTCGGCGTCCTGCTTCATGCCGTGCCGGACGCGGAGGAAGTGGTAACAGCCGAGCACCTTCCCCATCCCGACGCCGCGGAGCGCGTTGGAGCGCGGCATGAGCATCTTGTCGATCGTGCCGACGCCGTCCGTCGCCTGCATAAAGACGAACGCGCACTCGGCGGCGATCTTGTCGAGGTCGAGGTTGCCGGACCAGCCGGAGACATCGATGCCTTGGGTTGTCGTCATCGTCCTGGCCATCCTTCGAGGCGAATAAACTCGTGGAACGTGCAGCCCGGAACCGTGCACACGTCGGAGGGCGTCACCGTGCCGTCGGGCGCGACGCGGTGGACGCGACCGCTCAAGCGGAGCTCGTGACCGTTCGCGCACGTGACGAGCGCAAGGTCGTCGCCGAACATCTTCTGCCAGTGACCCTTTGGGTCCTGCTCCGGCGTCGGCCCGATGATCGGTCGCCACGTGAGGGGACCGCCGCTGTTGTGGAAGCTGTCGCCGAAGCGGCTCGGCTCGCCGGCGCGTCGAATCAGGACCGTCACGACATGACCTCCACGCTTACGATTTTCTTTCCGCATGTGGCGCACTGCGCGACGCGCCCGCGGACGCACCGCTCGATCGCCGCGCGGAGCTCGTCGTCGCACTTCGGCAACTCGCGCCGATGACCGTCCGGGCACGTGAGCACGAGCGTTTTCACGGCCGCTCGGTGTCGGGCGGAGGCGGCGCGCTCGACGAGCTCGTGAGGATCCAGTCGATCGCTTCCGCGTGACCGATCTTGCGGCCGCCGTTGCAGAGATCGCAGATCGTCTCGGACGGCGGCTGCGAGAACGGGCCGAGGGACCCGCGCCCTTCGCACTTCGGGCACGTCGTCACGAGAATGCGCAGCTCTCCGCTGGACCGCTTGGCCGCGGGACACGCGGTTGGCGTTCGGTCGGTGTCGTCGGGAGTGGACATCGTTCCCTCGCTCGAAGTTCGGCCGCGCTCGGAATCGTCCAGTCGGCGTTCGCAAACGCGTTCAGCGCGTCGTCACACGGCTCGCATCGGCCGATCGCTTCCGGGTGTGCGTCGCGGGCCCGGCACTCGAAACAAATCATCGCGCGAGTCGCTGCACGGCGTAGTCGCGGAGCGCGGCGAATCGACCGTTCCGCCCGACGAGGATGTCGACGCGGAGATCGCGCGGAAGCGCTCGCCAGCACGCGGCGCAGAACGAGTGCCGCCCCTGCGTCGCCGGCGCGTAGCAGCCAGGCACGAGGCACGCTGCGGCGCGCGTCTCGCGGTACTCGTCGAGATCGATGACCTCGGCCGGCTCGGCGTCTACGACGTCGCGCACGTACCGGCGGATCTTGATCTCCGGGATGGTGCGCGGCGCGGGCTTATTGATGTAATCGGCGATGAAGCCGGCCAGGAGCATGCACATCAGCAGGCCCCGAGCGCGTGAGCGAAGATGCCGACCGCCGCGAGGAGCGTCGCCGCGGCCGCGGTCCAGATCCACCACGGCTCGCGGTTGCCGAGATCGTCCGCGCGCTCCGCGATGGGCTCGCGCTTCTGGCTCTCTTCGTACGCGTCGAACTCGGCGCGGTTCGTCGGGTCGTTTGGGTCGTAGTTCACTTGCGAGCTCGCTTCGGCTTCTCTTTCGGCGCGACGACGCGCGGCATGACGCTGATGTCGAAGTACGGACCGCCCCCGCAGACAATCGACCACGCGAGGCGACCGTGCGGCTTCTGCTCGGCCGGCGGCTTCTCGTCGCGACCGCCGCTCCACGTCGCGTGGACCACGGCCTTGATGACTGCGAAGAGCCCGTCGATGAGCGCTTCTGCGCTCGTCGGGTGGTCGCGCCACGGGACGGCGATGAGGTCGATGTCTCGCTCGAGCGAGCCGTGGACGGCGAGGGCGTATCCGTGCTGGCGCGCGACCTCGCGGAGCGCGGGCGTGAGGAACGCGTGCATCTCGCGCACGCGCCGCATGTGGTCTTCGCTCGGGCGCGGGTCCTTTCCGATCATCGCGTCGCGCTCCCGCAGCGGAGCGGCTGCGACTTCGGCACGACAGGCGACGAAAACGTCGTCACGCACCCGCCGCGTTCGCACGATGTCGACATGCAGTAATGAGCCGCGTAGCCGAGACACGGGAGGTAACCGCCCTCCCCCCACGTGCCTGGCGTGACGCCGTCGCCGACGAAGTGGTGGAATGCAGGACTGCATCCGGCGAGCGCGAGCGCAGCGAGGAAAGCGATCACTCGCACGCGAGGTGTCCTGTCGTATCGTCGCCGCATGCGATCGCCGCGGCTTTCGTCGGCGCGTTCGCCCAGCATGCGCGCGGCAAGATCACGATGTCCTGCGCGCACGCGGGCAGGCACTTCGGATCGGAGCCGGCGGCGCAGCCGATCGCGCGAAGGTTCGCGCACATCGCTGGACAGATGCCGCCGTCGGGAGCGTCGAGCACGAAGGACGCGTCGCCGCTGTCCGCCGCGGGCGCTTGTGGTTCTCGGCACGCCGAAAGTAGAACAAGGCCGATCGCCGTGATGGTGCACTTGAACAAGCTCACGAGACACCCGCTTCGTGGTCGAGGTCGGCGCGACAACAAACGCCGTAGACGTCGGACCACTGCGCCTTCTCGTCTTGGAGAAGCTCTTCCCACGGCTTCTCAACGTTCACGCCCACGCGCGCCGACGCCTCGACCCAGGCGCGATACGCGATGCGACTCCGTCGTTCCGCCTCTCGCGCTTTGACGTCCGCCGCGAAGTATTTCAATGGGTCGACGACCCAACCCGGCAACTGGCTCATGCTGCCTCCAACGCGGTCACGTCGGTGATCTCGAAATCGCTCGCCTGGCGAAGCCAAAGCCCGTTCACGCGCACGAAGCCGCCCTCGCCGTACCCCGTGCCCCACGAGTTGCCGAGGATATACTCGACGCCGCCGGACCAAGGCGCCCAGCCGCAGACGTACATCGCGTGTCCGCCGAGCACGCGCGCCGGATCGGGAGGTCCGATCGGGTCGCCGCCGCTCCACTCCTCCATGGGCGGATCGACGAGCGCGCCGAGCTTCACGGGGAAGCCTGCCGAGACCGCGATCTGCGTTGTCGCCTCGACGTCGCCGCGCAGGCCGTAGATGCCGCGCACGACCGTGCGAAGGCCCTGCTCGATCTGCCCGAACGTCGGGTGATCGTTCACGTGCGTCGGATCGTTCGGTCGCAAGTCATACGCGCAGATCCCGATCTCGGAGCACGCGCGCGTTACCTGCTCGGGGATCGCGCCGGTGTCTTCGAGCGGCGCGCTCGGGTTGTCGATGAGTCGACCCTTGGCGTACGCATCGAAGGGCGAGAGCTTGTACGGAGCCGGCGCGCCCATCACGACGAGCCGAGTCATCGTCGAGCCGACGGTCGCCTGGCCGGTGCATGAGCTGGAGCTCGACTGATCGAAGATGCCAGGCCCCTTCGGGTCGAGCACGGCCGAGCGGAGATCGCGCGGCGCGGGCGACGTCGCGAGACCGAGGCGCGCGACGAGGTGATCGAACGCGGATCGCGCGGGGCCAGGGAGCTTCTCCCAAACCCCGAGCACGCGGCGACGGTAGCCCGCGTGGCCATATCCGGCGGGCCCGCCGTACTGCCGCGGGATGCCTTCGACCGAGACGAAGCTCACTGGTGCGCCGCTTGGTAGGCCTTGGCCGCGTCGAGAAGCGCCTGGACGCGCTGCACCTTGGCTGGGCTCGCGCCCGCGACCGCCGCATCGGCTCCGCCGTCGCCGCGCGAGAAGTAGCTCTCGAGGTACGCGACGAGCTGCTCGATGGTGACGCCGCAGTGCGCGATCGTCCCCGCGATGTCGATGCTGCCGGTGACGTCGGAGATCACCGCCTCGACGCATTGGGCCGCGTTCGGGTCGGTGATGATCGTCTTCACCTGCGTCGCTTGCTGATTCGTGCAGCCCTCGAGCGCGAGGAGCGGGCCGCCGACTGCCTGCGAGAGCGCGGCGACCGTATCGACGACCATGCAATCCGATTCCACCGTCGTCGGCGCCTGATGGGTCGCGAGCGCGACCGCTCCGCCGACGAGAAGCCAGAGCACGACGGCCGGGCCGATCTTGTTCGCCGCCTTCGCAGCCGCGTCACTCGACGCTCCGAGGGCCTTCGGGTCCTGCGTGAGGTTGTAGTGCGCGAGCGCCGAGAGGACGAACGCGCCGATCATCGCGACGAGCGCGTCGGACGAGTGCGCGGCGTACCCGGCGATGCCGATGCCTCCGGCGATGAGGTACGGAAGGACGATGAGCACAAACTTTTTCATGATCGATTTCTCCTGAAGCGCGCCACGCGGCGCGCGAAACATCACGGTCGCGACGGCCCAGCTCGGATAGGAGCTGACAGCCGACGCTTCGGTCACGGCACGGGCGTGCGGGACCTTGGCGTCCCGTGCGCCGATGCCGTTGGTTGGTCGCTCTATGTGGCGGCGACCTTTCAGCCCGCGTCGTGAGACGCCGGCGCCGTTTCCTTTACCTCTGCTGCGCGGCCTGGTGCTTCGCGACTTCGCGCGCGATGTCCTGCGCGTTCGGCGGAGGCGGCTGCGTCGCGGCGTGAGTCACGAGCCAGATGATGCCGACGATGCACGCGACGATCGCGCTAGCGACCATCGGCGCGGCCCACTTGAAGAAACCGACGCCCTTCTTCACCGCGGTCCAGTCCGAGTGCAGCTCAGCGACCATGCCGCCGCGCTCGAAGTGTTTCTCGACCTTGCGAATGCGACGCGACTGCGACTCCGCCCACTTCTTCATGGGCTTTGGCAGCGCATCGACACCGTTCATCGTCGTCTCTTCGAAGTCGTCGAAGGACGGCGGAATGGGCGAGGTCGGCGTCGTTCGTTCGTCGTCGTTGTTCATGGGACGGGTGCTGCGATTCGGTTGCTTGCCTGCGCGCCCGCGGCCTGCGTCGATGCGCTGGCGGCCGTGGGCTTGGCGAGGATGACGACGAGCGCGACGAGCGCGCAGGCGCCGACGATCATCGCCGCCGCTGCTGCGACGGCAGAGACGCGGACGTACGCTGGCGTGATGGTGGGACGCAGCGCGAGGTCGAGCTTCACGTGCATCGCCGGAATCGTCTCGATGATGTCGGCGTGCTTGCGCGAAAGGAGCAGCGCTTCGGAGGCGCGATCGTCGGAGTGCCGCGCGATCTGAATCGCGTCGTGCGCCCTGTCCGCCGCACGCTCAGCGAGCGCGGCCGGGTCGACATGGGCGTGCGCGCCGCCGCGCGGCGGCGTCGGGGGCGGATCGGGAACTTTGGGCATGTGCTTCCTCAGTTACAGCGCGTGTACCAGTCGGATCCGTCGCCAGAGATCCAGCAGCGTTCGCCGTTCGTCGCGAGCGTCTTGCTCGCGGCGGTCCCGTCGATCTTCTCGGACGCGTGCTCCGCAAGCGTGCAGTTGTGCGTCGCGAAGCTGTTCGACTTGTCGATGAGATAGAGATCACGGCTCACGCCGGCCACTTGCGCGGGAAGCGTGACCGTGACGACGCCGGCCGACGTGTCGACGATGATGGTGTGGTCGCTGATGCCGCCGCTGTCGACCGTCAGAGCCGACGTCGTCGTGCGGGGCGTAAGCGACAGTGACCCCAAGATCGTGTTGACCGCGCGCGAGTCGGAAAAGCCGATCGTGTTCGACGCGAGCGAGAAGGCGGCGAGCTGATTCGAACCGCCCTCGTAGAGGTAGACGAAGCTGTTCGCGGGGGCGTCGACGATGGTGTGGCTACCGTCGGATTGGAGCGCGTAGTTGGTCGCGGTGCGCGCCGTGCCGATAGGCAAAATGTGGATCGTTCCGGCCGCCGTCTCCGCACTGGGATCGGGTCCGATCGTGACCGCGAAGTCGCTGCCCCCGCCGCCGCACGTGAGCGCTCCGTGCGGCGTAGTCGGAGTATCCAGCACCCAGCCGGAGCCCGCGACAATGCTCGACGGGTTGCCGTTCAGGTCGACGTTGGACCCGGTCGCGAATGTCGTCGAGCCGCTCTGCGTAATCGTGTTCGTGAACGAGCCCGGCCACGTGCAGTTCGAAAACGTCGTCCCGATCGATCCGTCGAGGTAGAGATCGGTGACGTCGATCTGGCACGAGTCGAAGTAGACGTTGTGCGACGAGACGAGCTGAATCGACGTGCTCGCGCCGTAGAAGGCGTCGTTCACGAAGTGCTCGGTATTCGCGGCCGAGTTGTCGACGAGCAGGTTCGTCGTGTTGTGGTTGATGAGGAACCCGGTCACCGTGCCGTGCGCATCGTTGCCTCCGCCGACGAGGTGGAAACCCGTCGTGCAGTTCGTGATGGTGCCGCCGCTGTACGTCTGATTGCCGCCCTGCGCGCGGATGCCTTCACCGACCGAGTCGATCTTGATGTTCGTCGCGGTCGAGTACTCGCCGAGGAGCCAGAGCCCGTAGGTCGTGCTCGGTCCGAAGACGCGAATGCCGTCGAGCTCGGTCGTGTAATACGGCACGACGCCGCCGGTCGGACCGGGCAGGTTGTTTGTGAGGATGCACGTCTCGCCGAGGTTCGTGCACGTGAGATTGTGCACGACCATGCGTTGGAAGCCAGTCGCGCCGCCGACTGGCTGGTTCGCGATTCCGATCTGGCTCGTACCGACGCCGCTGCCGAGGATCTGAAACCCCTCGTACTGCGTGAACTCGCCGCCGGGAACGAACACCGCGGCGTTTGTCGCCGTTTTGACGATGCTCGTGTCACCGCATCCGATGATCGAGACTCCGGTGGGCACCGTGTACGGCGACGACGCGCCGACGAGGTACGTCTTGTTGCACCCGAGATGCAGCGTGCCGCCACCGGAGAGCGCCGCGAGCGCCGCGGTCATCGCGGCCGAGTCGTTCGTGGTCCCGTCGCCGTGCGCGCCGAATTGTTCGAGGCCCGCGCGCTTGCCGCCCGACGTGACGATGAAGTCGCCCGCGTTCGTGTAGATGGGCGCGCCGAGCTTGTGCCCGTGCTTCGCCGCGTCGGCGAGCGCCGCGGGGTCAATGACCGCGACTTGCGGCGAGGCCATCTGCGCGCGGAGCTGCGCGAGCGCGACGTGGTCGGCGTACGCGCCGTGTCCGCCCAGCGCGAGGATCGCGAGCGCGGGGAGCGCGACGAGCCAGCGCCAGCCGAACCAGCACGCGAAGAGCCACGCGGCGACGATGCGAGCGCCGAGTTTTGCGAAGAGGTTTTTCATTAGGAATCCGCGCGGTAGAGGAGGCCGTCGAAGTGGAATTGGCACTTGCCGTTCTTCCCGAACGTCGTGCGGTTCTGGACGAAGGTCGTCGCGCTGGTGTTCGCGCGCTCGAACTGCACGGTGCCGCCCGCCGTCCACGTGAGCGTGTTTGTGTCGGTGATCGAGTCGTCCTCGCTGTATGCGATGACCACGAGCGGACTGCCGGGGGCCGCAGGCACGGTGAGCGTGTGCGGCGCGGCGAACGTCTTGAATCCGACGTAGACGATGCCGCTCGTCTCGGTGACCGTGTAGTCGCCGGTCTGGCCGGCGTGCTGGACGATTGAGGAGCCGCCTCCGCCACCCGTGATGCCGTCGATCTGACGCAGCGACGTCTGGAGTCCGGCGACCCAGCGGAGCAGCGCGCCGAACTGCGTCCCTTCGTAGAGCGCCACGTCGACGAGCGAGTGATTCGGCGAGAGCACCTGCCATCCGCTCGCGATGTCGATCACGTCGTTCGGCAGATAGCTCCCGGTAATCGGATCGCTGACCGGAGGAACGCCGTTCTTCGTGCCGCCGTTGCCGATGCAGCGCACGAGCCACTTGCCCCAGCGCACGCTCGATGCTTCGAGCGTGATGAGCGCGGGCGTCGTGTCGGTCGAGTAGATGATCCCGGTCGACGCGTCGAGCGTCCAGCCCGATGGCGTCGGCCAGCTCGGCGGGTACGCGTAAATCTCCCATCGCACGGACGTGAGGAGCGAGATGTTCGTGAGCGAGAGCTGGATGGTCGATGCGCCCGCGACCGTGAGGCCGCCTTGCTGGGGTCCGCCGGAGTTGACGCTGATCTGCACCGTGCAGAACGGAGATGTGGGCACGTAGACCTCGTGGCGTTACGCTCGGCTCTTCGCGCTCGTCGCGAGAGGAGGACGCATGGCTGGTGTGAAATTGATGGCGTGCCCGGCGTGTCAGACCGGACCGCTCGCCTCGACGGCGGAGACGTGTCCGCGGTGCGGTCACAAGCGCGTGGACTTGGTGTCCGTCAGTCGCGTCTTGCGCGTGCTGATCGGCTTTGCTGCGTGTCTGACGTGTTGCGTGGCTGGCGCAACGCTGATCACGGTTCAATCAGCGTCCGAAACCAGTATTTTCACGCCCATCGCGCACGGGATCGGGTATCTGGCGTTCGGCGTCGCCGCAGCGGTGTTTGGCGATGCGCTGAAGTGATTTTGCTCGCATGGCGCGGTCGTCCGCGTTCAGTGAGTTGTGCAGTGGCCGCGCCGTGGCTCTGCGGTTACGTTTTGCCGCATGAGGGCGTGGCTTTTGGCCGTTGGGTTTTCCTTTTTGGCGATGGGCTGTTCCGGTGCCGCGGGCGATCCGCTCGACGACGGCGGGAGCGCGGACGGCGCCGACGATCATAAGCTCGGCGTCGCGCTCGATTCAGGAGTCGACGCGGACCCGGCGACCGACGCGAGCTCGTGCCCATATCCGGTCGCCGACCCGAACGTGCTTCACTCGCAATGTGAGCCCGTCATCGACGACAAGTGCGCGGCGGCGTGCGGTCGCGCGCACCACTACTCGTGCGAGCCGAATAACACGCCGCCCGTGGCGCTCGATTGCCTGAGCGTCGGGAATAGCGATTACTGCTGCACGCAGAGCGCGTGCGTGCCGGACGTTGGAAATCCGGCTACGAACTGCGCCGCGGGCAATTGCGTCGACGGACCTTATCCGAACGAGATTGCGTGTCCGCCAGGTATGGCGCCGCAAACCGGATGCTCTCCGTCTCCGATTGGTGATGCCGGCGTGTGGCTCTACTGCGTGAAGTGAGCGATCACTCGATCCAGTAAATCGTAAGTTTGCCGCTGTCGCCGCCACCACCAGCGCCGCCCGCGCCACCGGAAGTTCCGCACCCACCTCCGCCACCTCCCCCACCGCCCGCGCCAGTGTTGGTTGTCGCAGCAGCGGTCGATTGGGTGCCGGCCGGGTTGAAGCCGCCGGATCCCGCAGCGCCAGCCGAGGCCGAGCCAGCTCCACCGTTGCCGCCAGTACCGCCGTTGCCGCCCGGACCAGCACCGCCGCCACCGCCGCCGCCGCCGCCGAGTGACGTGCTTACAAATCCGGCGTTGAGTCCCGCCGCGCCACCCGTCTTGCCCTCGGCACTACTGCCGCCGGCCGTCGACAGCGCGTTCGTGATGGCGTTGCCACCGAAGCCGCCTTGTCCAGCGACGCCCATGATGGGCGTATTCGCCCACGACGTTCCCTGCGCAGCCGGAGCGCTGTTATCCGTACCGCCAGGAGCGAGCGTTCCGCCCGTGCTGACAGTTGCCGGCAACGTGCCGGAACCGCCACCAATGGCTTGCTCGACGATCGCTCCGCCGTGCAACTGAAACGACGTCGTGCCTCCGAGGTTTCCGGTCGCGCCCGCAGCGCCACCCGCACCACCCGCACCGATGTTGACGTCGTAGAACGATCCCGGCGTGACCGCAGCGCGCACGCGCTTTCGCTTCGCCGCTCCGCCCCCAGGACCACCACCAGACGCTGCGCTCGCTCCGCTCGAACCGGCGGCGCCGCCGGAGCCGCCCGCGCCTCCGCCCCACATGTCGAGCTCGACGTAGTGGCATCCGGCGGGCACGAGGAACGCGTTCGACTGCGACGCAGTAAACGTCTTGCTCGCGATGTTCTCTCCGCGCCCGATGATCGCCCAGCCGCCAGTGATCCCCACGAGCGTGATGAAGCTGCCGCTCGTCGTGAGCGTGTAATCGGCGTTGAGGCCCTCGATCGTGTCGGTGCCGTTCGGGACAATGAGGATGTCGCCGCCGCTCACCGACTGCGCCTTGATCTTGACGACGCGGTTCAGCGACGCGGACGCGGCGGGAAGATCGATCGAGCAGTTTCCGGACGACGCGGTGCAGAGAAGGATCAGATCCGGTCCGCTCGCGTCGAGTACGTACGTTCCGTTGCCGAGCGCGCGGACGTTCTCAAGAGCCTTGTCGAGCTGAAGTCCTGCGCCGCCGATCTCGATGACCGCGGACGGCGCCCAAGTGCCGCCCGTATCGCCGTCGATCGCTCCGAACTGCCCGTTGTCGAGCGCGATGGCCTCCGCAGCCGTGAGCGAGTCGACGCCGTCCGTCGGAGGTGTCGGCCAAACTTTGGAATGATGAGCCATCGTCCCTCAGAAATTCACGGCGCTCGACCCGAGGGCCGTTGCGCCAAAGATGTTGTGTCCGGCGCCGAAAACGAACGGACCGACTTGAGACGCACTCGACGCGGCGACGAGCTTCCACCGCTCACAAGTGCGGCAGTGGCGCGCCAAGACCGCATTCGCGGCGCTACGCTTCACGGCGCTCTTGCTCGCCGCGTCGGTGATGACGACTTGCAGCTGATACCGATTCGAGAGCCACAACGGCATCGCCGTCCCGACCCACGCGCCCACCGAGTGGGCCTTCGTGAACGTCGCAAACACCGTGTACGGCGACGGGCCGCCCGCAGCGGTGCCCGGCGACACCGCGGTCACCGTCACCGCTTCCGCGTTGCCCACGACGTCAGGCTCGATGGTGATCTTTTCGCCAACGAGTGGCGCGTCGCTCGCGTTCACCGCGGCAAGCACGAGCGGATACGTAATGCCCGTCACCGGCACGCTCGTCGTCGTCTGATAAAACTTCGGCGCGAGGTTCGGGTTCGGAAACGTCCCGACATCCGTAGCCGTCGCCGGAAAGTTCACCGCGTCGCCCGCGGGCAGCGCATTGATCTTGAGGAAGTCCGAGCCGATCGCGGCGATGAGATCCGTGACGATCGCCTCTTCGCGCGAGCCGCGCATGAGGAGCTTGCGCGCCGCGATGCGGAGTTGCCGCTGGTAGAGCGTGTCCGACGCGGTCGGAACGCACGCCCAATCCTTCTCGTTCGTCGTGAGGAGATCGAAGCACGTGAGCGGGTGCATCTCCCGCGGCACGCGTTCGAGCATCTTGCGCGCGCGCGCGATGGCCATCGCAATCGCGTATACCTCGCAACCTTCGTAGGTCGTGTCGTCGACCTTGAAGGCGGGGGCCATCTGCGCCTTGATCGTCGCGTAGATGTTTTTCGCGTCCGAGTCGGAGGCGCTCAGCTCGAGCAACCCGATCGGCGTGAAGGCGCTGAGGACGGGCATGGGTCAGTAGATGAAAATCGTGAACGAGCACTCTTGCGCGGTGCCGCTGTTGTCTTTGATCTTGATCTCGACGCTCGTCGCGGACGGGAGCGTCACCTGAGCGCCGTAGTCGCCGAGGCCGCCCTGCAAGCTCGCGTGCGCGGCGATGGTGCCGGGCAGCACCCCAGCCGTCCACGACAGCGTGACGTCGCCGGTCGCGTTCTTCGTGACCGTAAACGTTCCGGCGACGACGCCGGTCCCAGGCGCGCGAACGCTCGCCACCGAGTACGCGCCCGCCGTCTGCGTGACGACGACGATCGCAAGCGGGCACACCGCGCCAACTCCGGCGCCGACGTTGCCCCACTGATTCGCGTCGTCCGCGGTGATCATCGTCACCGGGTTCGGCTTCGGATCCTCTTCGGTTTTCGCGCCGCCGCCGAGGTCTTGGAGCGTCGGACGCCGAGCCGGGCTTGCATCGAAGGGTGAGGTGGTCATCGTGGGCTATCCCGGCAGGACGGCGAACCGTCCGAAGGTGAGGAGGTTGCTCGACACGCCTGGCGTGCCGACGGTGGGCGCATGCGGCAGGGACGGGCTCTTGATCTCCGCGTCGCCGATCGCCGAGAGCTGCAAGATCGGAATGAGCATCTTCGTGGTGAGCGAGATGGGCCAGAACTGCGGATCGGGCGGCGAGCGGCGCTGCCGATAGCCCGCGTCGAAAAACGAGCTCACCTGCTCGCCGGGGCCGAGCCCATCGAAGTACGCGGCGACGAGCGGTGGGAGCAGGTTGAGCGAATCGCTCCACGGCGAAACCGGATCGAGGACGGCGGGCGTGAACTGCGTGTCGCTCGCGTTGTCGGTCGTGTCGATGGTGAGCGTCCAGTGCCCCGCGCTGATCGTCGTCACCGCGCCGATGCGCTTCTCGACGAAGACGAGATTCGTGCGATCGAAGAGCGCGACGGTCTGGCCGGCTTGCGGCGTCACCGGGCTCGGGTCGGACGTGCTCACCGAAAACGACGTCGCCGTGGGCACGGTGTCATTCGAGACGCCGTAGTCGGCGACCGCGGAGAAAGGCGGCCACGGGACGCCGTCGGTCCATTGCGCGACGCCCGTGGCCCAAACGACAGTCATCTCGATGTCGGTGCTCTGCTCGATCACGGTGCCGTAGGTGACCGAGTCGCCCTTGGGCATCTGTCCAGTGACGTAGCCTTTGACGAGTCCGATTTGCGCGTTGTTCGGGACGCGCGACTGACCCGACGACGCGGGCCGCAGCAGAAAGAGAAGGCACGACGACCCGGGGCCGAGGATCGCCGGAATCGTGAACACGGCCTGGATGCCGACGCCCGGCGTCTGCATCGCCGCCGTCTGGTACGCGGCGTCGTTGCCCGACGCCGCCGGATTCGAGCGCGATGCGCGGATGCGGTCGCGGATCTGCTGGTCCGTCTCGACGTCGCGCCCACCGGTGAGGCCGTTGCCGTCGGAGTCCTCGAACACCGTTGCGCTCGCGTCGATGCCCGGAGGCGGCGACGTCCAGGTGAGGATCGTGCCTGCGGCGACGTTCGTGCTTGGCCCGGTGTCGATGCCTGAAACGGTGACGAGGGAGCCCGGCGTGTAGAGCCCTGAGACGAGCGACTGATACCGCTTGCCCGTGGCGAGGTTTCGGATCTCGGCACCCGCCGTGATGAAGCCTCCGCCGGTCGCGCCCCGGATGACGACGAAGCCCGACGCGCCCGCGGCGGCGAGCTGGCCGGGCAAGCCCGAGTCGACCGCTTCCTGCTGGAGCTCAGTCCCGCTCTTGCCGTCAAGCGTGCCGACGTTCGATTGCCGCGCGGCCTCGCCGTAGAGGGGCAGCATCGAGTCGGCGAAGACCTTGGACTTCAGATCCGGCAGCGACCCGTCGGCGACCGAGATGGTGATGCCACTGCGCGTTGCGGCGATCTGCAGGTCGCGCTTCCAAGTCGCGGCGATGTCGTCGCGGCTCGGAACGACGAGCGCGTCGGGTAGAACGGGAGCGGCCATCGGACCTCAGAGCGTGACGGGCGGCGCCGTCTTTTTCGTGCGCAGGTTCGTGTACGTGATCGAGATGCCGAGGCGCCCCGGCGGCGGGTTCGCCTGCAATGAGACGTCGTCCACCGTGATGTCGCCGTTCGCGATCGACTTCGCGAGGCAGACGTTCACGCGGTCCTGCGCGGTCAGCAGCTTGCGACTGTCAGGCGCGCGCCGGATTGCGTCGGTGTCGAGCCCTCGCGTCGGATCGTTCGGGACGCTCCCGAGCTTGTTCGATAGGTCGAAGATGACCTCTTGATCGACCGGGTGCAGCGTCTGAATCGAGCCGTCGGCGTTGAGCGCGGTCGCGCGCGCGAGCGGAACGTAAAACTCCGGGTTCGAGATCGGGGCAACGACGGGCGAGAGGCCTGGGATGTCCGCGCCAGCGTAGCCGCCGCCGGCGACCGCGGAGCCTGCGCCGATGGGAGGGATCGCCATCTCAGGTGCCCATCAACGTGTTGGTTTGGATGTCGGTGATCGTCTTGATGGCCTGCTGTAGCGCTGCGAGGCCAGTCTCCGTATTGCTCGCCGTGACGCCCGCGATGGCATCGAGCAGAGCTTTGAGCGCCGACCCCAGGGCGAGTGCGACGGGGTCGTCGCCCACGTTCATCTTGCCGTTGGCGGTCTTGACGTTCAGCGATCCGTCAGTCGCCCACTGCGCGTAAGCGTCATCGACGTCCGCGTAGAAGATGCTGCAACCTTCGTCGAGCTGAGGGAGTTTCGTGCTCCGTCGCCCGTCGTCGAGCGGCATCGTGTGAAGGACGCTGCCCTCGTACCAGTAGAGGACGAGCGCGCCGTTCTGGTAGTTGCCTTGCGCGTCGGGCGGGTCAGCACTGCGAGGTCGGCCCTTGAACCCGAACGGCGAGTACGCGAGGCCCGGCGTACACGACGCATCGTTGCCCTGGAGAGCGACTTGCGACTCGAGCGCGCCGCCGTCGTTGTACTTGGCGCCGATGAGGATGCCGATTTCCAACGTTCAGACCCCTTCCGGCGCGGCGCCGGGCACGTAGACGATCGTTGTGTCGGCCGGGACATAGAAGCCGTCCGGCGAAAAGATGTTGTGCGGCGACGCTTGTTGATACGCGGTCGGGTTGAGCGACGTGATGTTCGGGATGTGCTTCGCGTCACCGTAGAGCTGCAAGCTCAGGTCCGTGAGGCTCGTGTCGGCCGCAACGAAATACGATTTCTGTCCAGACGGGAGCGTCGTCGCGGCGTTCGACTTCGCCGAGATGCCGCCCGGCGGCCCGTCGTCGTCGCCGAAGATGAGCGTCGCGAGCTCGAGCAGCTTGATCGTCGTGTGCGTGCCGTCCTTGTCGCGCGAGAAGCGGCACGACTCGAGGTAGTACGTTCCCGACAGGCCGAGCTCGTCGTCGATGACGTCGACCGTGATGTCCGGCGCCCACACGAGCTGTCCGCCCGTGAGCACGTTCTCGGTCGTGTGACCGCGCATCTTGTATTCGAGCGTGAAGGCCGCGCGGCGTCCGGCGGCGAGATGCTTTTTTGCAATCGCCTCAGCGTGCGCGATCGACGTGACGTTCACGTCGCGAAGGACTTTGACCTTGTGGATGCCGAGCGCGACGATCTCGTCGTCGGTGAACGCGCCACTGACCGTGTACTTGTTGTACTTGCGGCCGTGCGTCTTGCCGTAGACGGCGATCTCGCTGAAGCGCTGCGAGTAGTCCTCGCGAAACCGGTGCCCCTCGATGTTCGTCGCCGACGCGCGGCCCGTCTTGCGGACGGCGCGCGCCGCGGGCTTCTGTCGCCAGTTGGGCCGCCCGATGATGACGTCGCCCGTCGGCGAGTCCCACGGAAACATCCCGACCGTGTCGAGGTGCTTGCGAATGAGGTCGAGGTACTTTTCCGCGAGCTTCGTCCGAAGGACCGGGTACGTGTCGCCCTCGTTGCCGGCCGGCATCGCGAGGATCGCGTTCCAGTCGTCGGGGCCGTACGCCGAGATGTTCGTCCCGCTGCGCGCCTGCCTCGCGTCGGCATTGCTAGCGATGACGCTCGGGCGCGCGCCGTTCGAGAACGGTTTGACGATCTCGAGATCCGCGAGCGCTTTTTCGACGAGCTCGCGGTGCGTCTTGCCGTTGAAGCTCGCCTCTTTTTCGAGGTCGGTCAGCAGCTTGGCGAGGATGCTGCGGCCGTGGAGATTGATCTCCGTGCCCTGATTCGCCGATCCGTCTGCGGCGCGCCCTTCGACGTAGCCGCTGAACTGCGGCCTGCCGCCGACGAGGAGCTGAAACGGCGTGTTTGGACCAAAGCGTCTGAGGAGCGCGGCGGCCGTCGAGCCGTCGCCGAGACGCACCGAAAACGTGCTCGGCTGATTGAAGATGCCGGTCTGAACGTCGTAGCTCGTGCAGATGTGGAGCGTGTCGTCCGCCGTGCGGATCTGCACGCGGTCGTCGCCGACGGCGTAGGTGTCGATCGCCATCGGAGCGGCCTCGCTGAATCACGCCGCGTTCGGCAGGTATCGGATCGGCGTGCCCGCCGGGATTGCGAACGCGTCCTCGATCGCGTTCCACGCGAGCAAGTCGACCTGGTGCGCGGTGTCGCCGTAGATGTTGCGGCTCACGTCCGCGATGCCGAGGAGCGACGGCACCGTGTACGTCGCGGGCGGCGCGAGCGTCGACGTCACGTCCTGCGCGAAGTCGATGTTCGTCTGCCAGAGCTGCTTCAGCGACTCGATGACATTGACCGCGTAGGGCGTCGTGAGCGCGTCGTCGAGCGCAGCGAGCGCGTTGTTGAGCGACGCGATCTTGTCAGCGGCGAGCTGCGCGGTGAGATCCGCGCGGTCGCGAATTGCGATGACGTCGTTCGCGGCGTTGAGGACGTTCGTGAGGAGCGACGGATCGGTCCCGAGCGCGTCGAGCGTGGGCTTTTGCGCCGTGAGGTCGCTTGCCTTTTGCTGCATCGACGTCGCCGACGAGATGCCGGTGAAGAACACCTGCTTCAGCGTCGCGCGCTGATCCTCGATGAATTCGTAGTCCGCGTTTTCTCCGCTGCGCACCGTCGCGCGCCACGTCTGGGTCCAACTCGGACAGAACGCCGTGATGGTGCCGACGTTCGGAATCACGAGCTTCGCTGACGTGCCGGATTCGGCGAGGAAGCGCAGGTTGTCGAGCTGCGTCGGGTACGCGTCCGGATAGAACACGTCGTTTTCGTCCATCGTCATCCGCATCCGAATGCGGTACGGCTTGCGGCCGAGCGGCTCGATGTTCCCGCCGTCGGCGTGCGGGTACTCGTGCACGTAGATGCGCGCCTGCCCGATGATCTGGATCTCGTTCACGGGGAACGGGAACCCGGCCCACGAGGCTTGCTGAACATTGTCCCAAAACATGAGGGTTACGGTCCGCTCGGGTGATGCGAGAGCGTGTCGGTGGACGGGGTCGCCGCGCCGTTCACTTCGCCGGCCTTCACGTCGCTCGAGACGATGTGGACTTTGAGCGTGGCGGAACGAAGCTCGTCGAATGCCTTCATCGCCTGATCGCTCGCGTCTTTCGCTTGGCGCGCCGCCGTCGATTGTTCCGCGTCAGCCGCCTTGCCGGCCTTGCCGCTCGTGATGTTTTTGACGAAGTCGTAGATGCCGCCGAGGCCGGTGAAGTCGGTGTAGCGATCCATGTGGCTCGAGCCAGCAATGTCGGCGGCGTGAAATGCGACGTTCCCGGCTCGGTTGTTTTTCAGACCGCGCGCCTCGTTCTCTTTTTCCGTCGCCGCCGCGCCGAGGACTTGCGAGTCCTTGATCGCCTTGTCGACGAGCGCCTTGTCGACCTTGCCGCCCGGTGCGCGCATCGCCTTGTGGATCGCGTCCATGTCCTGGCTGAGCGGGCTTCCGTCCGGCGGATGGTCTTTACCAGCGAGGAAGTCGATGAATCGCGCGAACGCGCCTGCGGCCTCGACGACTTTCGGCGTGAACGCGATCATCGCCGGCAAGAGCTGCTTCTGCATCTCGCCCGCTGCCTTCTGCGTCGCGTTGTTCCAGAGCTCGGCCTGCGACTGACCGGTCTGCATCGCGCGCGTGAAGGAGTCCTGCACTTCCTTCTCGTCCATCCCGGAGCGCACCAGATCATCGAGCGTCTTGCGCGCCGCCTTGGTCGCCTCCGCAAGACGCTCTTGTTCGGTGCCGCTTGCGCTGGCGTAGGTGGAACGGAAGACGTCTTCAACGCCGCCGATCGTCTTCCCTGGCAGCTTGCCGCCCCAGAGATTATTCAGGGCGACGTTGCTCTGGCTGCGCGTTCCGCGCTGCGTCTTCTGCAACGACTCGACGATGATGTCGTCGATGCCCTTGAGCTTGCCGCCCGCACCGTTTATGTTGATGCCGGCCTTGTCGAATGCGGCGACGCGCGCCTTGGTACGGAAGACGGAAGACAACGAATTGACCGCCGTGGTTGCTTGCGCTGCGTTCGCCGCGCCGCCGCGCAGCTTCGTCTGCTGAGCGAGAGCGCCGAGTAGGACCATGTTGTGGCCCACGTCGCCCTCGTACATGTTGGCGGACGCAACGACCTTCGACATCTGCGACGCCAGTGCGCGCATTGGGACCGCGCCCCGCTTGGCCTCGCCCGCGAAGCCCTGCATGACGCTGATGACCTTGGCGCCCTTGTTGGGGATGTCGCCGAGCTGATTGCTGACATCGGCCGCCGCACCAACCACGTCCTTCAATGACGAGCCGGTGCTCTTGGCGATCTTGGCCAACTGTTCCATCGTCGCCGACGCCGTCTTCAGGTCGCCCGTCTTGCCGACGAACTCCTGAAACCCCTCCATGACCTTGTTGGCGCTCGTGCCGGTCTTGTTGCCGACGTTGAACGCTTGCTCTTTCAGGTCTTCGGGATTCGCGAACGCCTGGCCCTTCTCGTGCGCTTCGTTGGTGATCTGCATCGCCAACGTCTCGAGATCGGCGTTGCGCTCCATCGCAGTGCCGACGCTCGTGTTCACGCCGTACGCGTGGGCGATGTCCCCGGCGACGCCGAGGCCCATGCGAGCGAGCGACGCGCCTGCGCCCCAAATGCCGCTCATCGCGACGCTGGCGCCGTGACCGAGGCTCACGCCGAATCGCGGCCGCGCCTTCGCTGCCTCGAACTTCATCGCGTTGGCGGCGTCTTTCGCCTGCCGCTGCATCTCCGTGTACATGCGCGCGGAGGAGCGCTCGGCGGCGCGGTGCTGCGCCGTGAGCCCTCGGAAGTGCATGACCTCGATGGCTGCGCGCTCGCGCGCGGCGCGCTCGGCAGCGGCGATCTTCTTCCGCTCCTCGCGCGCGACGGCGTCGGCGACCTTGCGGCCGGTGCGCTCGGTTTCGGTGAGCCGCGTTTGGCCCACCGTCGCCGCGGTCTTTTTCGCCGCGCGAACCTCTTGATCGCCAGCCTTCGCCGATTCGCTCGCGACCTTTTCGAACGCGCGCTTCGCGGACTGCCCGATCGACGAGAACGCCGCGTCGAAAGCCGCGCGGTCGACGGATGGACCGATCCGAACGCGGAGCTCAGCCACCGTCAGGCTCCTCGTTCACCGCGAACGCGCGGATCTCGTCGAGGCAGAACCCGAGCCAGCGACGGACGCGCGCGGCGCGCTCGGGCGTCATCTTGTCGAGCGTCGTTTCGAGCAGATCGAAAAGCTCGAGCACGTCGGCGTTCGTTGCGTCGGCGCGCGTCGGACTCGCCAAGACGCTCGCGCGCTCGACTTCGTCGTAAAGCATCTTCACGCCGCCTTCGCTGAGGGCGATGGCGACGTTGTCGTCGCGCGCGACGCCGAGCACGCTCCACGGTCGCTCGACGTCGTTCGGGTCGCACGATGATCGCGCGACCGCGAGACGCATGAGGGCGTCGTTGAACGCGTCGATGCGATTGGCTTCGTCGAGGGGGCGTTCGTGGAGTTTCCACGCCTCTTCGCTCGCCATGTTGCGGATCTCGCGCACGTCCGCGGCGGACAAAGCACGAAAGCCCGCGCACACCGGCGCTTTCGGGCGCGCTTTCCAGGCGTCCGAGAACGCGGAAAGGGGCACGACGCAGGTGTGCACGGGCTTTCGTGCTGCGGCCACCTGTTCGACTTGCGAGAACGCAGACATCGATTGGTGACCTCGGATTATTCAGCGGGCGGCTGGTGAGCCTCCGGCGGGGATGCGGGCGAAGAGCTCGCGGACGGCGTCGCGGGCGTCGGGGTTGAGCCAGACGTAGAGGGCCAGTTGCTCCTCAGTAAGCTCACATGACGGGCGGCCAAAGAACGCGTGAAGTTCAACTGCGAGCCGCGCCGTCGCCGCAAAAAAGGGCGGAGGTTTCCGACCGACGCCTCCTCGAGGATCCGCCCGAACGTCGTCTCGTTCAGGTCGTCTTTCTGGATCGAGACGCTTTCGCTGTACGCCTGCCAGAGCTCGAAGAGGTACGCGATGACGTCCGTGGTGAGGAGCTTCGACTGCTCCACCTGCCGGATGCCACCATCGAAGAACGGGAGCGGTTCGCCCGGCTTGCTGTCGGGGTCGACGAGCGCAACGGCGATCGTGTGCTTGGCGATGGCGCAGTCGTAGATCGGCTCGCCGAACTCGGGCGCCTCGACGCCGAGGCCTTTGGCTTCCGCGCGCGCGGCGCCGTAGACGCCTTGGGCTTCGACGGGCGTGAGGCACCGAAACCGGATGGTGATTTTGACGTCGGGCGCGATCTCGATCGTCTCGGGCTCGCTGAACGCGCGCGTGCCGGCGACGATGTCCGAGAATTTAGCCATTCTCGATCACGTCTCTTTCGGCGCGAGGCCGAGGAACGTGACGGAGATGTCCGAGCGCCCGGTTTCGGCGTTCGACTTCTTCTGGACGTTCGTGACGGTCATCTGCTGCGTGACGAACGTGCCGCTTGGCTGAAGAAACGCGACCTCGACGAGCTGTGTTTGGAGCGCTTGGGCGATCCAGTCGATCGTCGTGCCGCCGATCGGGTCGATCGCGCTGAGCGTCATCTGCGTGTGAGCCGCGCCGATGGCGAGCCCCGCCGCGCCTTCCGCGTCGAACAAGATCGACTTGTTCGGATTCACGTCGAACGATTGTTCGTGCGCTTCAGCGACCTTCTTCGAGTTGATGAAGATCGGCCAGTAGCGTGTTTGCACTTGCGCCATGAGCGTGACTCCGTTGGGTCATGCGCCGCCGCCCCGCGCGCCAACGTGGGCGGCAGGGTCAGCGCGGCGCGGGTGTCGTCAGGCCGCGGCCTGGTTGATGATCTCGCTGATCGTGTGCGCGACGCGCACCGGCACGATCGTCGTCGCGCCCGTGATGCGCTCTGCGACGTCGTCGAATCCGCTCACGACGGGGTATTTCGGATTCGTCCCGCTAAACGTGTCCTTGATGCTCGACGCCCACGGGGTCGAGCCGACGGCGCCGCTTGCCCAGTCGGCCATCATGGCCTTCTTCGTCTGATCCCAGAGAAGCGGGTAACCGATGCCAGCCGCCGGGAACGGCTCGCCGTTCGCGAAGTCCGGGTTGGCCTCGACGCGCGGGTTCGCTGCGCGGAACTGCGTCCAGTAAAGGTTCGTGAGCGCGAGCGCGAACTGGTCCGGCACGACCGCGTCGCCGATGTCGAGGCAGCGCGTATCCTGCGACGAGCCGTTGAGGCAGTACGTCGTCACGCCGCGCGTGAGCTTCGCCACACCGTTGACGGTCGTGATCGGCGATGCGCCCGCGTTGAGCAGCGCGTTGGCTTCCGAGTCGAGCCACACGTCCGAGCCGAATCGCTGCGGCGCGACCCAGGCGGAGCAGTCGTAACCGTCGTAGTCCGGGACGTACGAGACGGCCTCGACCGCGGCGCGCGTCGCCGCCCAGCCGGCCGCGATGAGCGCGGGATGCGTCTCGCAGTTGCGGCAGGTGAAGACGTTCTCACGCGGGTCGTTCAGCGTCGTCTGCGAGAGCGTCGCCGTGTTCGACTGCGTGCCATTGAAGCCGTAGCAGGCCTGGTCGTAGACCTGTTTCGTCACCGCGGCCTGCGCGGCGAGCGCGGCTTTGACCAGCGCTGCGTTCGTGACGTCGTTTTGTGCGACGCCGATGCGCGCCCAGCGCGTGTTGAGGAAGTTCGCCGAGGCGAGCGCCGTCGTGACGCTGTCCGTGCCGGTGCCGGCCGATGCGCCCGCGCGCACGCCGGAGACGGTTCCGGAGCTGTTCACGTTGGCCGAGCCGGCGATCGCGAAGGCCGCGCCCGACGCGTTCACGGTGTCCTGGTAGAGGATCCAGTCGTTCTGGCGGATGCCCTTGCTGCGGCTCGTGAGGGTGACGACGCCGGCGGCGTTGGCCGCGGTGAATGGGCAATCGGGTTGCGCGCTCACGGCTGCAACGATGGCTGCGGCGATCGTCGTGACGCTTGCGCCGCTCGCGTAGCTCGCGCTGATCTTCTTGCCGTTGATCCAGAGGGCGTAGGTGCCGGCCGCTGTCGGCGAGCCGGTGACGGTGATCGTGACCGTCGCCGCGGCTCCGCCTCCGGCTTCGGTGATCGCCATGAGGAAGAGCGAGACGTTCGGAGCGGCCGCGAGTGCGGCGAGGCCCATGAGCGCGAGCTCGCTGCCTTCGCCGGCCGCGGTGTTGATGTCCGTGCGCGAGAAGACCTGGCGGATCTCCGAGTCGGCGACAAGGTTGCCGGCGCTCGTGCGGTTCCCCATGAGGAGCACGTTCATCTCGCCGGGAGCGAGATTGGGGCCGGTGGCGAGGTTGATCTGGATGCCGAAGAACGGCAAGAGCCAGGTGTCGTCGAAGCCGGGGATCGCGTACGACATGGATGTGTCCCTTCGCGCCGCGTCCAGAGCGGCGACGTGTCAGAGCGCGCGGCGCGCGCGGAATCGGTTCAAGCCGCGGCGGGCGGCGGTCCGGGCTTGGCCGACTCGTCGGCGACGAGCTTCGCCATGTCGGAAGCCATCGAGCGGATCTCGGCCGAGGCCGCCTTGGCGGCGCTCACGACTTCGAGCTTCACGCCCGCGGCCTCCGCCATCTCTTCGTCCGCGGCGAGGAGCTCTTCCTCTAGGACCTTCTTGACGAAATAGGCGTACTCGAGCGGCGCGCGCTTGAAGAAGTCCGCGCCGAGATCGACCGGCTCTTCGTCGAACTTGTAGCGAGGCGCGCCCGCCTTCTTGGACGCCTCGACGTCGACGCTCGCGCCGACGTAGACGCCGCGAAGGAAGGGCCACATCACCGCAGCGGGCGAGTGCTTCGGGTTGCTGCGAACCTTCATCGGTGACTCCGTCAGGTGAACGTGAAGGCGCCGATCATTGTGACCGTCTCGCCTCCGGGATTCGTGACGACGACGTCGCGCGCGCCGACCGTGCCGGGCGGCGTCGTCGCCGTGATGTTCGTGCCGTCGGCCGAGACGCCCGGCGAGTCCTGGTCGCAAAGCGTTCCGCCGATCGAGACGGTCAGACCGTCAACGAACTGCGTGCCGTAGATCGTGATGGGCGTTCCGCCGAGATGCGTGCCGGAGCTCGGCGTGATGCTCGACGCGCGGAGCTGCGCGGAGATCGAGATGAGCGGCAACCCGTCGTCGGCGACGGAATCCGTCAGCCCGGCGAGCGGAGCGGACCGCTGCGTGATGTCGTTCGTGAGGCGCTCGGAACAATCGATGTTCCAGACGACCGCGTCGAAGGTTTGCTTGCCTTCTTTGCCGAGGTCGATGACGAGCTTCTGCGGACCGCCCTTTTTGAAGTCGAGCGACCAAATCTTCGCGTACTTCCAAATCAGCGAGCCCTTCGAGGCTGCGACCGGGTCGAGATCGCCGGGAACGACATAGCCCGGCACGCGGCCGGTCCAGTCGGTGCCGAACGCAAGCGCGGCGTAGGCCGCGTTCGTGATGTTCGAGCGCTGCCGGCGCCACTTGAGCTCGAGCCGCGGGAGCACCCACCAAAGTCGTAGCCGAGAAGGGACGCGGCCGTAGTCGGTCGCCTCCCAAACAGTCTCGTCCCAACCCATGCGGTCGATGAAGAGCGCCGGGAGCTCGGTCGTCGTGAGCGTGTACGTCGACGGGTCACGCGCGTCGGTCGTGCGAACGACCGGCACGTTCGGCGCGGCGACAGCCCACACGTCCGCGAGCGCGTTCGTGAGCGCCTGCGCGTAGAAGCCGAGCAGGTAACCGAGGAACGGATCGCCGAGCGGCGCGTCAGTCGCCAGGGCGGGGATCTGGACGGTGCCGAGTTGGTCGGCCATCGATCACCCCTATTTGCTGACGTCGTCCGTGAATGCATCGACCGCGTTCGCGAGGTCGTAGTGGAGAACTTGATCCGCACGCTCTTCCGCGATCGGCGCGAACGGATATGGCTTCGCGCGCTCGGTGCCGTTGTTCACGAAGCTCGCGTAGTCCGCGGGCCACACCATGTCGACGCCGGGGGTGCCGTCGCCGGTCGGTTCGACGTGCGCGCCGCCTGTGAGGTTTTGCGTCCGGTCCTGATACGGGTGATCGGCCTGCTCGGCGCGCACGCCTTCGTCGCCTGCGTTGTGGGCGGCGCGATCGGTCGCGTGCTCGAGCGTGTCGAGGCCTCGGTCGGCGTCGTGGAGAAAGTCGGCGTCGTCGAGGGTGAGGGCGAGCATCAAAAGTCTGAGGTGCCGTCCGCGAAGTAGCGCGTGCCGGTCTTGGTCGGATCGGTGGACGATCCGGAGTGCACCACACCGCCGACGTTCGCCGGCTGCTGCTGCGGAGGATTGTCGGAAGGCGCGACCATGAGCGCGGCTTCCGCGATGTCTTTCGCGAACGCACGCCACGACGCTTCCGCCGGCCCAGCGATGCCGTAGGTCTTCATCAGCTCCGGATGACGCTCGCACGCATACATCGTGAGGAGCTGAACTTCGAGATCCTTGAGGAGGATCGGGATTTGGTCGCCGCCCGTGGGGATGCCAGCGGGGGACTCCGGCGGGAAGGCCGTATAGATGCGCGGAAGCAGCGCGACGCATCGCGCGTGGGCGCGGCGCATCAGACCGACGACTCCACTGGACGCGTCGACCGTCGCCCGATCTCCGCTGTTGGTGTCGTCGAAAATCGCCATGTACGTCGGCTCGCTGATCGCGTCGACGAGGTCTTGCGCGATCAAGTAGCCGACGGTCATGGCGTTTCCTCAGTACCCAGCGCGCTCGGCGCTCGTGGGCTTGTCGTTCGCCGCGAGCGGAGGTTCGGAGCCTGGAGAACCACCGTCGACGGCGTCCGGCGAAGGAGGCGCTGACGGCGGCGCGGGCGCTTCAGCCGCATCGCTGAAGCAGTGCGCGAGAAGCGGATCGGCAAGGGCCGAGTTGGGCACTTCCGCTTCGGTGCCCGCGAGCAGAGAGACGATCTCCTGCCCGTCGAGCACGCGGAGCGACGAGAGGATCTTGACCCGCGTGTGATGCGGGCGCGCTGTGGGCGCGGCGGGTTGCCGCGAGTCCAGGATGGCCTCGCGCTTCTCGCCGGCCTGCGGCTTTTTCTTCTCGGCAGCCATCAGACGGTCTGCACGACCGGCGTGGCGATGAGGTAGCCGGCGTCGTTCGCGATGACGTGGTGGTCTTCGTGCGTCGAGACGCGGGCGTAGTAACCGCCCTTCGTGCCGAGGCTCGGGTCGTACCACTGGTCCGTCTGCACCTGGCCGAAGCGGAACGTGCGGCCGAAGCTCACGTTGCGCACGCCGGGCGGCGCGACGCGCGCGATGCCGAAGCAGTTGGGCCAGATGCGCGAGAAGGCGGCGGTCTGTCCGCTGTTGGCGGTGTCCTGACGACCCTTCGCGACGAGGATGTCGTCGAGGTCGAACCAGCCGGCGAGCATCGACGGGGTCGCGATGCCTGGCGAGCTGCCCGTGTACTTGAAAAGGTCGAGGATCATCGGGTGACGCGAGAGCACGTTCCACGTGCCGAGGTCGCAGTAGCCGATAACCTTGGAGCCGCCCATGCCCTGCCAGATCGCGGCGCGCGCGGCCTGAATGTCGGCGATGGGATTGCCGCCGGCCGATGAGTCCCAGCGAACGCCGGACGCGAGCGAGACGGTGTTCGATGATGCGAAGTTCGAGGTCGTCGAGAGGATGGACGCGAGGCGCACCTCACGCTTGAACGCGATGCCTTCGGCGGTTGCCGCGACGAGGTCCACCATCTCGTTCAGCGGGGCGTCTTCCGCCGCGACGGTGAGCGCGTCGATGTAGTTCTTCAGCGCGTACGGCTTGCACGAGTAGTTGTCGGTCGTGCGAGACTCGTTGATCTCGTTCGCGCTTGAACGCGAGCCCATCGCGTCGTCCGGGTAGCCGAAGCGGCTGCGCCGGTCGTACTTGAAGAAGACGTCGGAGAGCTTGGCGACGGTCGTCGCCGGCATGATCTCCTCGCCGATGTACTCCTCGTTCGCGTACTGCACGCTGAGGTTGCTCAGCGCCGCGTCGACGTGGACCTGGCCGGGGGTCAGGAGCTTCTGGCGCATGGCCGCGTTCGCCGCACGGACCTTCGGACCGTTTTCGGCGATGAGCTCCTTGAGGGACTCGGAGTAGCGCTCGTACTTCGCGACCTTTGCGAGCAGTCGCTTGTTCTTGACGGTGGAGTCGCTGGGGGCGATGAGGGTCATCGTGTTCTGCCTTCGTTTGGACAAAGCGCGACGGCCCCAGCGAGCGATGGCCCGTTAGGGTGTTGCGCGAAAATGGTTGGGCGCAGCCGGCGCCCGCGGGTTCAGGTAGCGGATACGCCTCGGCTCGAGCCGCCGACGAGCACGCCGATTTGATCGTTCTGCACGCCCGTCTGCATGGCGGTGCCGATGACGGTGTGCGCGGTCGTTCCGCCGCCGTTCGCGGGCGCGTCGGTGCAGCCCGTCGAGCTCCACACCTGCTTTTTGCCGGCGGTCGATCCGCCGGAGCCGACCGTGTACGGAAGTATCGCGAACCCATCGAGCGCGATGTCGACGAGCGTGGTGCCGGCGGCGACCGAGCCGGAGCCCGCCGTCTCGAGCGCCACGCCGATGCTCACGTCTTCGTCGGACGTGCTCGGGGTGACCTCTTGGCCGAGGACGCCGGCGTACGGCGCGACGGTCGTGCTCGAGAACTTCACGCGCGTACCAGCCGTGATGGTCTGGCTCGCGGCGACGAAGTATCGCTTGATGAGTGCGTTTTTGAGATCGGTGTTTGCGCGAATGGGCGAGGTCATGGTGACTCCTGAAAAACTTGGTTCCGTGGCGTGCGGATCACGCCCTCACGGGCAAGCCGCCGTTCGTGTTGCGATGGGTTGTGCGTTGAGAGCGATCAGCCCCAGGGCGCAGCAGTGGGGGCGTCGGGTTTCTTCGCGGCGAGCTGCTTCACTTCGGCCGCGAGCGAGCCGCCGTCGCCCGGATCCGTCGCGGTATTTTCGAGCGGCGTCGCTTCCGGCGTCACGACCGATGATCCGAGAATCGCGAGCGCGGGGCGCGCGTCGGCGAGCTTCTTGAACATCTCCGGATTCGCGCGCGCGAACTCGAGCTGCGCGTCGCGCTCCGCGGGCGTGAACTTGACGCCGACGAGTGCATCCACCTCTTTGACGAGGAGCGCGTCGGCCGCTTCGGCTTGCGCCTTCGTCGCTGCGGCGAGCTTCTCGGTCGTCGCGACGTGCGCGGCTTTTTCCGAGGCGAGGTCGGCGGCGAGCTTCTCGGACTCGACCTTGAGCGCTTTGGACGCATTCTCGGCCGCAGCCGCGCGCTCCTCGTGGTCTTTCGCGAGCTTCTCGGCCACTTCGGCGCGGTCCTGCATCTCTTTCAACGTCATGGCTTCGATCTCCACGTGAGCGCGCTCGAGCGCGCGCTGTTTCATCTTGGCGAGGGCTTCTGGGTTGGCCGGGACGGGCACCACGGAAATTTCGTGGAGCTCATTGTCGTCGAGGACGTAGACGTCCTTGTCGTCACGCTTTTCGCTGCGCACCGTGCGCGGATAAAATCCGACGCTCACCGCGCGCAGCATGTCGTCTTGCACGAGCTGCCAGACCTGCTCGGCCTGAGGGTTGGCCTTCTCGCTCGCGAACTTGATCGTGCACTCGAGCCGGCCGCCCACCATCTCGCAGCGCGTCGCCTTGCCGATCGGCAACTCGCGCGAGTTGTGAGCCCAAAGGATGACCGGATTCGCCTTGAAGCGGTCGAGGTCCCAGTTCTGCGCGACGATCTCATCGTACGCGTCGACCGCATCGGTGGACGCGACGAAGTCCGCTTCGCGCGTCTCGAGGCGCTTGGCGCGAATACAAAGCTCGCGCGTGACAATCTCGACGGTCATGTGGCCTCTTCCGCGGGGTTCTCGGTGCCGTCGTCATCGCCCTGCGGCTCGGAGGCGTCCGGTGCGTCTTCGGACGCACCGTCATCGCTTGGATCGGCGTCGTCCGCGTCCGGCTCTTTGGGCAATCCCGTCGCCGGGTCGATCGGAATGTCTTCCGCGCCGACGAGCTCGTCGTCATCGTCGGGCTCGGGGATGCCGAGCTGATCGCGGACCCACTTCGCCGGAATCTCCATCGCGACGCCGGGCGCGCGCAGGTTGACGATCATCTGGGAGAACGCGACGCGGTCGACCTGGTCATCGGTGAGGAACTGAAGCTGCGGCGCCTCGTGGAGCGCGACGTCGTCGCCGAAGTTGATTCGGACGATCCAGTCGACGAGATCGCGCTGAAGGCACTTCGCGATCGCCTTGGCGCGCGCATCGCGAATGTCCTTGCGGACGTCGTTGTGCTGAGAGTTTTTGCCCTGACCGCCGAGTCCGCCGCGTGTCGGCTGCGTCGTCTCGGTCTGTCCGAGGACGGCCTTGGACATCTCGTTGCCCATCGCGTCGATGAGCGACTTGTGCTGACTGTTGCCGTTCGACGGATGATCGGGCCAGTGAAACTCGAGCTTCGCAGTGCTCGGGTAAACCGCGATTCCGCTCGACGTCATCGAGTCGAGGATGCTTTCGAGCGCAGCGATGTCCGCTGCGCGCGCGCCCTCTTCGTACTGCGCCGTGCGCCACGGCTTCCACGCGAGCTCGGCGAGCGTGAGCCAGTCGCGCATCGTCCAGTTGCGGAAGAGCGCGGCCCACATGAGCGGGCGAATGAGGCCTTCGCGGCACGAGACGTCGCCGGTTATGCGAGGCTGGTAGACGATGAAGCGGCCGGGGTACTCGCCTTGGAGATCGACGCCGGGATACGTCGTGCCCTCTCCGGGAACGCCGCCGGCGACGTCGAACCACCGCAGCGCGCCGTCACGGATGCCGTAGACGAAGCGTCGCGACGCGACGGGCTTGCCGCCCATCGGCACGATGTACTTTGAGTCTTTGATCCAGAGCGTCTCGGTGACGGCGTGGCCGTAGAAGTCGCCGGCCGCCGTGTGCGCGATCACGTCGGGCAGTCCGACGATGTTTTCGAGTCCGCTCGCGCCGTCCATTTGCTGGAGGCAATCGGTCACGAACTGCGCGCGCTTCCGATTCTTGAGCTTCTCGCCGTTGCCGGCGGGCACGATCTGCCAGTCGAGGCCCTGAATCGCGATCTCCCGCGTCTGCAAAACGCTTTGGAGATGGTTGTCTTTCTGACGCATCTCGTTGCCGAGATCCATCAGTCCGTACATGTACCCGGAGTCCGCGAGGCGTATGATCTCCGAAACCTGCATCGGCGTGAGCGATCCGCCGATGCGTTGCAGCTGCAACGAGATCGGGAGCTGCGGAACGACTAGCCGCGGATCGGGACGGCGGACGCCGCCCGCGAGACGCTCCTGAACGCTTCCGACGCCGGCCCAGGCAAGCGCGCGCTGGTACCAGCTCATGGATGCCCTTTCGTCAGTCGTTTGCGCTGATGTCTCGCTGCGGTCGCGCCTTGCCTTGCGCGACGAGCACGTCGAACGACGTCGGCGTGCCGGTCACTGCGGTGCAGCGGATGAAGACGTTCTTTTGCCCGTCGACGCGAAGCTCGTATGCGGCTGTCCCGTCGAGCGCCCCGGTGGTGAGCGCTGCGGCGGATGCCACCGCCGTCACGCCGTCGACAGAGCCGAGCAGCATGCGTTTCCAGCGGAGCCCGTCTGGCGCGTTGGAATCGCGCATGAGCGCCTCGAACGTCGCTGTCGGGCTCGTGCCGGCGGTGAACTCGACGCCGACCCAGATCGTGTCGAACCCGCGGCAGTCGAGCGCCTGCGCGACGGGGATGTTCGCGTCCGTAAGGGTCGCGCTGTCGGCCGCGGTGAGCGCCGAGCGCGCGACGCCGAACGTGCCGCGAGCGAACCCTGCGACCACGCGCGACATCAGGCCGCCATTTCGGCGAGCACGTGCGCGAAGCCGGCGCCCGCGGTGAACGCCGACGTGATGCGATTGAACAGAATGGTGTCGCCCGCGACGAGCACGACCGGGGCCGCGCCCGCGGTCTTCGCGCCGGCGGTGCCGACGAAGACTGAGTTGCCGTTCGAAACGAGCGTCGCAGCGATGTCGCCCGAGGCGCCGCCGAGCAGGTCGCCCTTCGTCGCATAGGCGAGGTCCGACGACGAGAGACCGATCGCGCTCGACGCGCCGCCGGTGAAGCTCGTGGTCACTTCCCAGAATGCGCGCTGGATGCGCAAGCGGAAGCCGGCCGGCACCGTGAGGAGCACCTGCGCGTCCGTGTCGCCGAAGCCGACGGGGATCTTGAGGTCGACGAGCTTGTCGGCGCGAAGCCACATGCCCGAGCCCGACGACGGGGCGATGGCGAGGAGGTTTTGACCGTCCGCGACAGCTGCGCTCGCGGCCGAGAACATCCACTCCGAGCCGGTGCCCTGCGTGCCGTCCTGCACGGCGCAGAAGCGGCCGTCGATGCACTCGTCCTTCCCCAGCGCGGCGAGGGCCGCGACGCTGGCGACGTTGGGACGAATGACGCTGAGGGCGAGTCGTGCGCCGGTTTCGTATTGCGGCAGTGCCATGTGAGAATTCTCCGAGGTCAGTAGCCGCGGGCGCGATTGCCCCAGCGGGAGACGTGTGTGGTCTGTGGCGGCGCGATCGGCGTCGCTAGCTCGAGCGCATCAAACGCCGACGCGAACGCGGCAACCTGATCGTCGTTTCGGTCGCGGACGCCCGTGAACGACGCAAGCTCGTCGAGGAACGCATTGAGCCACGGCGCCGACGCGGGGATGGTGATGCGCCCGGCGTTCCACGCTCCGGCGACCGGCTGCGCGCGCTGAAATGGGTCGCCCTTGGCGAGCCTCGTCTTGACGGGGATCTCGAGGAGATCGTGCATGAGATCGCCCATGCCGCGCTCAGTCGTCGATGCGTCCCAGTAAATCCGGGCAGCGCCGTGCCGCTCGCTGAACTTTTTGAGCTTCGCCGCGAAAGCCGGCGCGGGACTCTGCTCGCGCAGGACCTCGAGGACGTGAAACGTCGCCGTCTTGCCGCTGCCGACGCGCGCGAGCGCGACCGCCGTGGAGTAGTCGGCGTGGCTCTTGGCCGAGTACGCGAAGTCGGCGCCGATGGCGACCGCGAACGTCTCGGGCTTCGGTCCGATGCGCGTGTCGCCGAAGACGCGCTGTCCCTTGCCGCGCGGCTCGCCCATGTAGAGCGAGTTCCAGCCGTACTCGTTGTGGCGACGGACCTCGTCGAGCGCTTCGAACGAAAAGCGGTCGGGCCAGAGCGGCACGCCGTCTTTGCCGATTGCCGGAAGATTGATGTAGGGGACGCCGTACTCAGCGATGAGTCGGCCGCTGACGTCGTCGGGATGCCACCGCGCCATGTTCACGATGACCGAGCCGTTGGGCTCGAGCCGCGTGAGCGCGTCGTCGCGGAGCCACTCCCAAACCGCGTCTCGTTCAACGGCGCTCTCGGCCGCCGCGCGACCCTTGACCGGGTCGTCGATGATCATCACGTGGAAGCCTTCGCCGGTCAGCTGACCGCGCACGCCCGTCGCGTACACGCCGCCGTCGTCGTGGCCCGTCCGCCAGTTGAGCCGGCTGCGCATGTCGCGCGCCGTCGGGACGCCCACGCGCTCGGCAATCGCCCGCGCCTTTCGGCTCTTCGTGCCGGCGATCGTGATGCCGTGCGTGATGTAGGCGATCTGGAGTCGCGGCTCCCGGAGGAGCATCCACGCCATCGCATGGAGAAGCGTTTCTGTCTTGGCGTGCCGAGGTGGCGTCGCCGACGCGAACCACGTCCGCTCGGTGCACGAGCGCTCGATTCCCTCAACGAGGGGCGCGAGGTGCGTCGGTGCCTGAAATCTTTTGCTCGCCGCCGGGATGAACTCCATCAGCGACAGGGCGCGCAGGTCGGAGGGCGAGGACGTTGGACCCGCTTCCGGACCCAGGAGGCGCGCCATTCGCCGCTCCAGCCTGTCCAGCTTGTCGAGCGAGTCGAACATCGAGCATCTGCCTCGCCAGCGCCACGTCCGTGAGGAGCTTCATCGCCCCGGCGATCGCGTGGACCGCTTCGGGTGACCGCGCGTCGCACTTCTCGGTCGCGTCGGCCAGGAACTCGATGCACTTGCGGATCGCCGAGGGGAGGGACTCGGCCCAGTCCGCCTCGACGATGGCGACTTTTTCCTGGCAAAGACCGGCAAGGACCGGATCGCCTTCGAGCTTTTTCCGCCAATGTCGAATAGTTCGCTCTGCCACACCATGCCGCTTGGCTGCGGCTGCATCGCCGGTTGCCACTGCTTCGGCGAGCACTCTTGCCGCCCTGGCGGCGTCGAACTTCGGACGCTTGTTTGGCATGGGTACAATGTGACACCGGCAAACGCCGCCACGCAATGCCACCGCCTGCGCGTCCGACCGCCATCAGGCCTGCATGACCCGTCCGGGCACCTGTTCACGCGAGCAGTAGGCCGTGGCGTTTCGGCGTGCGGCCGTCGTTCGCGACGCTCCCCCTATTACCCCCATCGACGGCAACGAAGGCCCACGAACGCCTCACCGTGGCGTTTGGCGACTCATCGCGTTGATTCTGCCGTCCAGCCGCATGACTTCTTCGGTGAATCGCTCGTCCAGCGAGAACAATTTTGCCTCGACTGTCGCAAGTTTGTCCTCGATGTACCTGGCGAGTCGGCGCCGCCTGTACCGTTCCTTGCCGATAACGGGGTACCGCCCGATGTACTTCAGATCCGCCGCACAATTACGCTGCAACCAGCGATAGGCCGACGTGCGGTCTTTTTCTTCCAGATCTGCAATGTCGGCGACGCTGTAGTACCCCTTGGGCGCGACGAACCGGCTCACGACCGGCGCGCCTGCCGGTACGCCGCGCAGGCCGCGCCGATCACTTCGATCGCCGCCTCGCGTTCGCCGCCGACGAGCGCACGCACCGCGTCGATGCCACTCTCGTCCGTCCCCCCGTGACCTGCGTAGAGCGTGCGGAGGATCTTCTCGTGCCGCTCCGAGAGCTTGGCGAGCGCTGCGCGTGCGCGTCTCGCACCCGCTGCGTGGGGGTCATCCGGGGGCTCGTAGGTCGAAGCGTTGCGGGTTTCGGTCCCGTGCACGATTCGCCACTCGCGCTCGAGGGCTTCGTCCTGCCGGCGCCACTTCTCCGCGCGCTCGAGGGGGACGATCTTCAGCGCGAGGCGCGTCGTGCTGCGGACCTCGAAGCCGTCCCAGTCGTCGATGCGCTCCTGCTCCTTCGGCGAGCGGCCGGCGACGTACCCCTTCACGTCGGGATCGAAGCGCGTGGGCGGCGGGAGCTCGGGCGCGACGAGCGCGCGGCGCTCCACCTTCCCCGCGTCGACGAGCTGCGCGAGCGAGCGACGGAGCTCGCGCTTGAGGCCCCAGCCCTCAAGCATCACGACGCGGAAGACGCGGCCTTCCGACACCCAGCCGGGCCAGCGGTCGAGCTCTTCGAGGAGCGGGCCGCTCACGTCGCGCGGTGGCGCGCGGAGCAGGCTGTTCTCGAGCGCGAGCTGCGGACTGCCGACGCCGACGCGCGGGCCGAGGCCCGTCCAGAGATCGCGCAGGTCTTGAAGCTCGGGCCCGGTGAGGCGAGGGACGTGCTGCCGTGCGCCGCGCTCGTCGCGCTCGCTCGTCGTGAAGGTCTTCGGTCCGCTGTCGTCGATCTTCAGGGCCATCATGCGTCGCTCCTTCAACGAGTCCCGCTCGTTGTGTTACAAACACGATGTCCGGTCGTGGTTGCGTTGGAGCGCGTCGGGTTCGCGAGACCCGGCGCGTTTCGTTTATTTGGTCTCGCGGTTCTCCCTGAGCACGTTGAGAATCTCCTCGCCCAGTTCGCGACGGATGCGCTCGCGGTTCATCCAGTCGTCCGGGTCGCGGACCGACGTGGTCACGGCCTGCACGTGCCGCAGGTGCCGGATCGCGTTGAGCAGCGGCTCGACGTCATCCGTACGAATGTCGCAATCGAAAGCCACCCAGCATCCTTTGACTCGGTCCGTCATCGCTTCATCCTCCCGCGTACGGCATGTCCGACGCCAAGTAGTTCGCCGCTTCGTCCAGCGTGAGCATCCGCCCGTCGTAGGCTCTCACCTTGAGGTGCTCGCGCAACGTGTCCAGCACCTCGGCCTTGTTGCTCCACGTTTGCGCAATCCACGAACCGGACGCACACGTCCCAGATTTCCGCCGGCGTCAGCTCTCCGCCTCGGCGCACGGCGAAGCACGCCGGGCGGTTCGCGACGAGGCGCGCCTTCGGGTCGATCGCCGCCGCGAGGTGCGCGCGCACGAGAGCGATCGCGTTCGGGAGGAAGGCGGCGTTGAGGTCGCGCGTCACCATCGCGGCCTCCGAATCGTCGTCTTCACGTCATACTCGCCGACCGCCACGTGCCACGTCTCGATATCGAAGACGCCTTCGCGGTTCGTCTCGACCGTCGTCGCGCCGAGCAGACCGCCGCTTTCCACGAGCCGCGCGAGCTTGCGCAGGGCGGTGGCCGCGCGTCGACGTAGCGCCGCGTCCGAGATGGCGAAGGCCGCGGAGCTCATTCGTTCATCTCGTCGATCGCAACGTTCGCGCGATGCTGGAGCCTCGTCGCCAGGGCGAGGACCTCGTGAGCGTTGCCGACGTACGTCGTGTTCGCGCGGCCGGCGCAGTTCACGCCTACGACGATGGCCCACGCGCCGGGCTCGTCGGGCTGCGCGCGCACGTGTTCGAGCGCGTCTTCGAGCGCCTTGATGATCTCGGCGCGGTCGCGCTCGGAGCGGGTCACGAGGCGGAGGGCATCGGGCCTCATGAGCGCGTCTCCGCGTCGCCGAAGACGGCGACGTCTACTTCCACGTTCGCGAAGTTGGTGACGCGCCCTAGCGCCATCTGCACGTACTCGATGACGTCCTGCTCCAACATCGGCTCGCACGTCGCGATCTCCACGACCACGAGATGCATCATCTGCTTTTTCTTCCGCGCCATCGTCACACCGCCTTTCTTTCCGCTCGCACCTGCCAGTACGCCGCGAGCGCCACACCTGCTCCGTCTCTCACGTGCTCGTTGCTCACCTTCGGCCAGCCGGAAATCATCGCGACGATCGCGTCCTTGATCATCGCGCCCTGGTCGGTCCCCTTGGTCGTGCGCCGCACGTTGAGCGCCGCTCGCCACGCATCGGGTGTCAGCTCCACGACGCGTGCGCCGAGCTCGCGGGCCATCCACGCGAGTGCGCCGGCGACGTACGACGCGTCGATGAGCGAGCCCGCCTTCGCCCGCGCCGCCCAGAGCGCCTCCTTGTGCGCTTCGACGATGCCCTTCACCTTGATGCGCCCGGGCATCACGTGGACGTTGAGCTGCGGCGGCGGTCGCTCGATGCCGACGACGACCCCGTCGACCGCGCCGTCGTTCGCGGCGGCTACCGCGACCTTGAGCATCGCTCGGATCTCGTCGAGCGTGTTCTCGCCCTTGTCTTCGTACTCGCGCTCGCCGCTCACGCGGCCGCACGTGAGTCGCGCCCACGCTGCGGTGCGCTCGGTGGATGGATCGAATCCGAACACGACGATCATTTGCTTTCCTCCTCGTCGGCGAGCCGCCGCTCCAAGCGAGCCACCGCGGCCGCGTAGTCCTCGTCCTCCATGCGTCGCAGCATCTCGGCTTGCCGGTGCTCCGCCGAGTTCACGTACGCGAGCCATGCCAGCTCGCGCGCGGACGCGGCGCGCCCGTCCGTATCGGGCTTGGAGAGATCCCAAACATGCTGTTCGATCGTCCCGTTCCACCCCGTCGATTCGACCGCACGCCGGTCGGCGTCTCGCACCGCGCGTTTCCGCGCGAAGTTGAGCGCCGTCGAGTGAGCGCCGTTGCGCCGTCGGATGCGGCTGCTGATGTCGTGGACGGTCATAAGTCCTCCGTCGTGAACGTGGGCTCGTCGCGCTCCGGTGGCAGGCGCGAATCGGGCTGATTCATCATCGCGCGCGTCGGCGGAATCAGCTGGTCTATCGTGTCGTCGACCTGCCCGCACTCATCGACGAAGCGCGACTCTTCGACGATGTATCCGAACTCGATGTCGTCGTTGTCGACCGCGCGCACCTTGCTCAGGATGCCGAGGATGGCGCGCCGGTCCTCGCCGATCACCGTGCCCTTCGGGTTGTGCAGCGGCTTCTGGTGCAGGTAGAGCACCGCATCGGCCTCGCGTTCGATGTCGCGGCACTCGGCGACGAATCCCGGGCCTGGCCGCGCGCGCGTCTTCGTCTTTGGGTCGATCGGGTTGTCGCGCATCTGCGCGAGCTCGATGCCGGGGATGCGCAGGCGCTTGAGCGTCGCCTTGAGCGTCTGCGTCGCGTGCTTCAGTTGCAAACGGTACGGCTGCCGTGCGACCTCGGGCGCCGGCTCGAGCCGGTGGATGTGGTCGACGATCGCGAGGCCGAGCGGCACCTTGTCGATTCGCAGCGCCGACTCCGCGCGCGAGATGAGCGCCGAGCGCACCTGCCCGATGTGGAGCGACGTCGTCGCATCGATCCAGATCGGCAGCTTGCTCAGCTCCGTCGACGCGTCGGTCACGCGCGTCCACTCGCCGTCGCTCATGCGGCCGGCTTTGAGCTTGCGGAAGTCGACGTGCGCCGTCTGCGCGATGGCGCGCTGGAACCATTCGTCGCGCGAGCCCTCGGTGATGAAGATCTGCACGCCGAGCCCGAGCCGCGCGACGTTGATCGCCGCCTGCATCGCGAACGCCGTCTTGCCGACGTTCGAGAGCGCGCACACGGTGAACTTCCAATTCGCGTGAAGTCCGCCGATGGCGCGGTCGAGCGACGCGAAGCCCGTCGGGATACCCGGCACCTTCGCCGTGCGGTTTTGCGATCGCTCGCGCGTCTCGGCGAGGAGGCGCTTGATCGTCTCGACGTTGGTCTCACAACGCGTCCCGATCGAGCGCGCCGCGATCGCGCCGATCGAGCGCGCGGCGCCGTCCGCCCACGCCTGCACGTCGGTGACGCCGAGGTACCCCTCCGCGGCGACGCGCGCGGCGAGCGCGATGATCTGGCGCGCGCGCCACTTCTCGAAGACGATCGCCGCGTAGTCCTCGATGCGCGTCGTGGTCGGCGCCGCGTTGAGAAGCTCGGTCAGATACGCCATGCCGCCGACCTGCGCGATGCGGTCGTGGTCTTTCAGCCACGAACCGACCGTGACCACGTCCGTCGGCTTGCCCGCGCGCGCGAGATCGTACGCCGCCTCGACGATCCGGCGGTGCGCCTCGGAGTAGGCGTGCTCCGGCTGAAACCCGATCGCCTGCACGCGCGGAAGCGCTTGCGGGTCGAGCATGATCGCGCAGATCGTCGCCGCCTCCGCGTCGAGATCCATCGGGGGCACACGGCCTTCGCCGTCGGCCGTCTGGTCGCCCTGCCGCTCGCGCGCGCTCGCAAAGTCGATGACCTCCGCCATGCTCACGGCGTCGCCCCCGTTTTGGGTTTCGGTGTCCAGCGCACGTCGGCCCCGGGATCGGCGATCTTCGCGACCGTTTTCGGAGACAGCGCGAGCTCGAGCTTCTTCGCGTCCGCCTCGGTCATCGGCCGGTCGTTCTCGCCGAATAGCGGGCCGGCGGGCGGCGCGGCCCGCGCCTCCGCTGCGTTCGACGCGCGCTCGTCCGCCGTCGCGCGGTGGCGCTCGACCTGCTTCGCCTCGCGGAACACGTGCTCGACGTCGACGTACTTCGTGTGGCGATCGTTCTCACCCATGTTCCACGGCGTCGCGAAGAGCCCGTCGACCGCGCGCAGGAGATCGTCCTCGGAGAAGCCCTCTTTCAGCCGCGCTCGAACGAGCTTCAGCCGCGCGTCGGTGACCTGCACGGTGGAGCGCGCCCCGAGGTGGAAGGCTCGCTGCTCGGCGTAGTAGCGAAAGACCCTGCGAGCCACATCGCTCCCACCCGACGGCTTGGCGTCGGAGACCTGTGCCTGTTCTTGTTCTTGCTCCTGCTCCTGTGCCTGCTCTTCTCCTGCTCTTCCCGATTGAGCCTCATCCCCCTTCGGGGGGGCGTGGGATGGGGCATGGGATGGGCCTTGCTCGGGGGTCGGATAAGCGTAGGCACCGAGGCCGAATGCGACACCGTATCGATCCCAAAACGCACGGGTGAACCGGTGGGCGCCGACCTTGGACGCCTCGGCGACGATGGGGCCGCCGCGCCGCTTGTCGCCGGCCTTGAGCTCCGGCGCGATCTGGTAGCTCGCCATCGCGGGCAGCCACACAAGGTCGGCGTCGGCGTCGTAATGCGCGATGTCGATCTCGGGGCTGGCGAGTACGGCGAGAGCGGCGCGCACGGTACGCTCGGAGAGCCCGGTCTCGTGCGTGATCGTGACGAGTGGCAGGTAGTAGAGCCCGATCATGTTCGCGTGCGGCGACGTCATCAGGTACGTCGCGAGCACCTGTGCCTCGGGCTTGCCGCGGAGCTTCTTGCCGCTCCCGCGCGTCCAGAACGTGCCGGCGAACTTCGCGTAGTCACGCATGGCGGATCGTCTCCTTGATGAAAGCAAGCAGCTCGTCGGCGGGCTGAAACCATTCTCCACGTATGCGCAGGCGCTTGAACCGCAGGTGCAGGGTTCGCTCGTCGCGCCGGTAGCCAGGTCGATATCCGAGCAGTCTCAGTTCGCGCGGGTTGCCGCTCTGACACCCACGAAGGCGTCGGTCGGGGCATCTTCCGTGGCCAATCTTGATTGGCCCGTCGACGCCCTCCTGTAGGAAGTAGACGTAGTCCTCGCGCGCCCATGTCGGCGTGCGGAGGCGATACAGCTGACACCACTGGCAGCGACACTCGGCGTTGAAGAGGTCGTGCGCCACCTCCGGATCGAGTCGGATGTAGACGCTCATTCGCCCCGCGCCTCCCGTGTTTGTTCTTCACGCGCGATGGCCGCGCGTGCGTCTACTTCGGTCGCGCAGAACGCGCAGATCCGCCCGAGCGGGTGTCCCGTGTTGCTCTTGGGCACCGCCTCCCCGAGAGCCGAGTTTTTCTTCGCGCGCGAACATCCCCACGCGCCGTCGATGAGCGCGTGCGCGACGCGACGCCCGGAGCGAGGGTTGCGGAACCACTCGACCGTCACGCTGCACCTCGTTCCCGCGCGCTTCGCGCGATTGAAATCAGCACGTCACGAAACACGATCGGAGTCGCCGCCGCCGCCGCCTTACCCACGCGCGGCCTCGTCTCGTTCGACTTGACGTGATTGCCGCACCACGAGACGAGCGCAGTCGACTTTTGATCCGCGACGTGACCCCACCGAAGCGACGGCAGCTCGCTCACGCCGAACGCGTAGAGCCACGTCGCCTTCTTCGCGACGTGCCCGTATCGGCCCTGCTCGACGTGACACGACCAGCCGCCGCAGATGCCGCGCACCCATCCGCCGCAACGGGGGGGGGGCTGGGAGATCGAACGCAGACCACGCGTCGGAGTAAGCGGGATGCTCCAAGACGCCGCCGTACGTACGGACCGATCGCAGCGCACTCGCGAAACATCCTCCGTCGTCGCCTCGCTTGTGACCCCAGCGCGCCTCGACGAGCCCGGCGAGACGGCACCATCGCGAGCACGGCGGATGCGCGACGACCGGATGCGGGCCGGCGTACTTGCGGGCGTCGCGCATCTCGTCCCACGGATCGACATTGGGCAGGCCGAAGTAGATCCCGCTCGTGTGAACGAAGAGCGCGGCGATCACGCTGCACCTCCGCGCATCGCAGCAGCGTTCGCCGAGATGCGAAGCCGCCGATTCTCTTTGCGGAGCTCGCGCAGCTCCGCGGTCACCTTCGGATGCGGGTCGGCGTCGCCGAATATGCCGCGGCCCCATCCCTCCGTCGCGCGACGCAGCGCGGTGACGAGCAAGCGCGCTTCCTCGGCGAGGTTGCGCTGGTGGAACGGCTGCGGGCGTTTGGCGATCGCGACCTTGCCGCGCGCGCCGACCTCCGCGAGCCCCCACGATGGGGGGAGCGCGTCCACGAGCACGATGCCGGCGGGCGCGAAGTACCAGCGAAAGTAACCCATGCCGGAGCCCGGCTCGCGTCGGAACGGCTTGGACGCATCCCGCTTGAAGTCTTCGAGCGACGCTTTGCACTCGACGAGCAGCGTGTCGCCGCCCGTGCGGAAGCCGATGACGTCCGGCTGCTCGCTCGTCGCGATCGTGCGGACATCAGCGAGAACGATCGGGTAGTGGCGGGCGCGGACCCAGCGAGTCGCGCGCGCGACGAGATCGACGCGACCCGGACGCCATCCCGCGATCGCCATGCGAACGAGATCGCGCACGTCCATCTGGATCGGGCGGTGGCCGAGGTTCTTCTCGTACGAATCGCACGCGTCGCACGACCAGTCGAAGGACATGTCGAACGTGATGCCGGCGCGCCGGAAACCCTCGGCCATGCCGCCGGAGCAGGGGAAGAGCTCGAGCTTCACGCTGCACCTCGAGACTGGTCGGCGGAGGCGCGGACGAGCGCGCGGATGCGGCTGTTGAAACAAGCGGCGCACTCACTGAACGGCGAACACGCCGCTCGCGTCGTGCACGTCGGACAGCGCGAACGCGGCGCCCGCTTCTCGCGTGCGGGGACTGGCTCTACCCACGTGAGCACGCCCCAGCCGAGGAGCCACCGCGTCGTGCTGCTTCCAGCGCGACCCCACGAGCAAATCTCGTGGACGATCGCGCACGCCTTCGCGTACTCGATGGGCTCGGCGAACGCCTTCGCGAGGCGCGCGGCGTCGTGCTCGTGAACCATGGCCGGAGGAGCCTTGCCCGTCGCGCGCAGGCGACGCTTCGGGTGATACGGGTTTCCGCTCACGCGTCGCCTCCTGCGCGGTACTGCCCGCGCGCGGCTTTGAGGGGGTCGCCGAGATCGACGACGCCGAGCTTTTTAGCGCGGAGCGGTTTGGACACCGCGCGCCCCACGGGCCACCTCAAGCGATCGACGCGCACCCGGATCGTCGACGCCGGAATGCCACTGATGCGCGACCACTCAGCGAGCGTGTGTGTGATGCCGTTTGCCGTAAGTCGACGGTTTGTGCGTGTGTTGTTTGCCTGTTCGACGCGCGTAGCCCATCGGCAGTTCCCGGGCTCGTATCCGCGATCATTCTCGCGCCGATCAATCGAATGCTTCGGGCTCGGCCGCGCACCCATGTCGGAGACGAAAGCCTCGAACGATCCCAGCCAGCGGGCGCAGATGGTGATGCCGCGCCCGCCATACAGGGGGTAGGCGTGGTTGCGAGGATTTGTGCAGCGCGCAACGATCTCTTTCCAGATGCTGCGGAGCGGATGCCGCGTGCCACGCAGCGCGTGTTGGGCAGCCTTCGCCCGCGCGCGCTGGAGGCAGCCGCACGACTGCGTGTGACCCGAGACGATCTTGGTCCCGTCGGCAATGAATGTCGTCCCGCAATCGCATCGGACCGCCCAGCGCGTCTTCCCGCGCACGTCGTTCTCCGCTCTGTCGCCGACGACGAGACGGCCGAATCGACGTCCGGTCAGATTCAAGGGTTTCACGAGTCGCCTCCGCTCGCGACAGCAAGCGCGATGCGCAGCGGATCGCCGTTGAAGATCTTCGCGCCGTGCTCGCGGAACAGCGCTTCGACCTCGCCGTGGATGCGACGGTCGCGATTGCGCACGAGACGATCGCGCTTATCGGCGGGCGTCGGCTTGGGCACCGCGATCGCGGGCGCGACGGGAGCGGCGGCGACGATCGCCCTGCGCGCGGGGCGACGGATGACGTTCACGAGCGAGCTCCTTCGAGCGCGTCGTCGAGCGTGAGCTGCTCGGCCACGCGCACCGGACGCTCGGCGAGGATGTCGGCGCGGATGCGCCGCGCGAGCTTCACCGCAAGCCCGTACTCGAGCACGGCGACCGATTCGCCGCTCGTGGGATATCCCCCCTCGTCGCGGTACGAACACCCGACGATGAGGACCTCGTCGTCGGGCGATGGCGAACCGCGCCAAGCTGGGATGTTGACGCAGTTCTTCCACAAGAAACCGCCTTCGAGGCTTACGACTCGGCGCGACGCCGGATGCAGCCAGATAATCCAGTCGCCGCCGATGACATGCCAACCCTCGGCGGTCATCTCCGGGCCCAGGGAGCGATCTTCGCGGAGCGTCACGAGCGCGCCTCCCAGCGCCCGTCAGCGCCGTGACGGATGTTGTGCCCAGTCACGAAGCGACGCGGCCGACAAGAGGCGTCGTATTTGTCGAACGTCACCCCGCAACCGCACGCGCACGAGACGATAGGATTCGGCTCGTGCGGCAGACGAAGATCGGCACGCTGCCGATGGCGGACGAGGTGCTCCGCCGTCGACGCGCAGACCTCGATGTTCACGGGCGCGTTGTTGGCCTTGTTGCCGTCGACGTGGTGCACGACCTCGCCGGGCCGAAGACGCCGACCGAGCTTGCGCTCGGCGACGAGCCGATGCTCGTACGCGTACCCGCGCACGTCGGCGAGGCGATGATCCTTCCCGACGCGCACGAGCACATAGCCGTTGGAGGCGACCGAGCGGCCGCCCCTCCACTGGCTGTTCTTCGGACCCGACTGACCGCCCATGGCTCAGCCCCGCTTGCCCTTCTTGCGCGGCTTGCGCTTCGCAGGCTCGCCCTCGTCCTTGAGATCGATCAGCGCCTTGGGGTCGGTGATCTCGGTCGTCTTGCCGTCGGCGAACGCGCGCGTGCCGTCGCCCTTTGGCTTGCTGCGCCGACGCGGCTCGCTCTTCGGCGCCTCGGGCGCGGTCTCCTCGTCCTTCTCGTCCTCGCCCTCGCCCTCGCCGGCAGCCTCGGAGCGGCTCTCGCTCGGCGCGGCGTCGGCCGGCAGCTTCTTGACCTTCACCGTCTCTTCGGTGACCTCGATGGTCACGCGCAGCTCGAGGTCGCGGTCGTCGTAGACCTTGAGCCCGTGCTTCTGCATGCGCTGATGAAGCAGCGACTTCGCCTCGTGCTCCTCGGCGCTTAGCTCCATCCGCTTGTCGCGCACGTCGACGTACGCCTCGGCGGCGTCGCTGATGTCGCGATGGTGCTTCTGTTTCGTGCTCGCAATCGCCAGCTGCTTTCCCATGTCGATCTCCTCTCCGGTCACCAGGCGCTCGACTGGAGCGCCCATTCACAAATCGCCCACGCGATCACGACGCCCGCGCCGCCGGCGCCGAGCAAGACGCCGATTGACACGAAGATGTCGGCGGCGTTCACGCGACCTCCGATGCGCTCTCGGCGAGCGCGGCGCGCGCGCGCTCGATCGTCGTGGGCAGGACGAGCGCGTACGGCGTCGTGAGCTCTGCGACGAGATCGACGCTGCACTTCGCGAGCGCCGCGGTGCGCTTGCGCCCGAGCGCGACGTCGAGACGCGCCAACTCGAGCCGAAGCTCGGGCGGGACGGGGACGCGGTCGGTGCGATGGAGAGGGCTGCTCTTGCGCTTCATGGCGAAACTCCTGCGAGCGCCGCGGTCTCGGCCGCGACGATGGGGATGCGGAACGTGACGACGTCGTGCGAGGCGCAGTCGCCGGCGGCGTAGAACGAGAAGGGGAAGGCGGCGCACGCGGCGAAGCTCTCGCGAAACATCGCGATCGCGATCGCCGCCTCGTCCTCGAGCGTGGCGCCGCGCGGAACGCGACCGCACGAGGTCATCCACGGGCCGCAGAACTTCGCGCCGCGATCGCGCGAGCAGAGCGTGCCGATCGGCGTGCCCGGGCAGCCGCCGGCGGCGAGCGCGCCGAGGCCTCCGCCGTACGCCGTCTCGTAGCCGCCCCACACGTCGAGGATCGCCGCCCAGCGCGCCGGGTCCTCGGTGCGGAGCGCGGCGCTTGCGATCGCGTCGACGACATCGGCGAGCCGCGCGATCGGCGCGTGCAGCGCCGTGCCGTCGTGCAGCATGGCGAGCCCGAGCAGGCCCGCGACGAGCGACGCCTTCGAGAGGACGATCATCGCCAACCTCGGCGCGCGCGATCGCGCTGCGTCGCGACGTGCCAGACGACGAGCGCCGGCAAGACGACCGTGAAAGCGACGATCGGCACGATGAAGCGATCGATCGCGACGTCGACGAAGCGCGGCATCACGCGGCCTCCGTCGGCGCCCACACGCCCGCGCGAACGCGACGCGCGAGCCCCTGGCAGCGGATCGCGTCGACGTCTGCGGGCTTGAGCTTCACGAGCCGCCCCCGAAGAGCTCGCCCTGCATGACGACGAGCGGCACGCGCCACGGCTGCGTGAAGTGGATGAAGACGCTCGCGAAGGGAGGCTGCGCCCCGCCCTTGTTCTTCTTGCCGCCGCGCGCGCCCGATTCGCTCTTGACGACGCCCGTCGCGCACTCGAAGCGGACTCGGCCCTTGATGTAGACCGTCTCGATGCCGAGCTCGTCGTCACGCCACGGCTCGACGAAGTCGTGCCACCACGTCTGCTCCGTGCGGTTCGCGGGCAAGAGGTACGTGACGCGACGGCAGCCGCGAGCCATCTCGACGTGACCCTTCTCGAGCCACGCGCCGATGTTCGAGTACGGCGGGTTGCACCACACGATCTCGCCGGCCCACGACTGGATGAGCCCGTCCGCGGCGCGGTCGAAGAAGCGCTCGCACTTCGTGTTCTTCTCGGACGCGGCGACGTCGATCGTGAAGGGCACGCGCAGGCCTTCGAAGAGCGCGCGCGGCGTCCAGCGATCGTCGGTGAGCTCGAGCAGCTCGGCGGGCGGGAGCTTTTTGACGCGTCGCCCGCGGTAGACGGTCTTCGGTTGCGCCGCGACGCGGCCGACGAGGTCGCTCATTGCCGCGGCCCCCGGTCGGCGCCCGGGCCGTTGAACGTGAGGTGCACCTCGCGCGGCCTCTCGTTGCGATCCCAATCGTCGGAGAAGGGCTCGACCGCGTCGCAGTAGACGATCGCCGCGCCGCCGGGCGAGAGCTCCTTCGTCTTGATCGAATCCGCGTACACGCGTCGACCGCGGAGGAGCACCGTCGCGCGCGCCGCGCTCACGGCAGCCCCAGCGAGAAGAGCTCGCCGATCATCTTGTGCGTCCAGTTCGCGACGAGCTGCACGCCGAAGTCGACGACGTCGCCCGTCGCCGGATCGCGAATGGGCCTCATCACCGGCGTCGCGAGGATGCTGCGCGTGCGACCTCCGCGACGCGCCTTGATCTCGGCGCGCCGCATCTCGTCATCGAACGCGGCCTCTTGCTCGGCTTCGTACTCGGCCTTGAGCTGCTGCTCGTCGTCGTACGCGGCCTGCGCGGCGAGCTCCTCGTTGTATGCCTCGAGCTCTTCTTGCGACGTCATCGTGGACCTCGTTCAGTGGGGACGGGCGCCACGTTCAGCGCCGAAACGCGCGTGACGCTCACGTTGTGGAGCGCGGGCACTGCGCGAAACCATTGGTGCTCGACGTCGGCTCGCGGCGTGCACCGTGGCTTCCGGGGTAGTCCGTGCCGAGATTCGGGCGGGCACGACACGAAGACCGGCGCGCGCGTGCTCAAGGCATTCCCCCAAGGCGCACGACAACGTGATCGCGAATCACGCGGACCGTGCGAGCCCCGCCCTTTGGGTGTTGTCGATCGCGCGCGACGAAACCCTTCTTCTCGAGGGCCAAGAACAACCGGTGCCCGAAAGACTTTTTGCTACCGACGGCGCCCTGGCAGATGTCGAGTCGATCGCATAGCTCCACGCCGGTCGGTGCAATTCCGCGCTCGCGAATGCAGTCCGCGATGGCGAGAAGAGCGCGCGCCTGGACCGGAGTGAGGCGCTTGTCGGAGCGATGCCCGCCGCGATGCTTCGATCGCCAGCGGTACATTCCCGCGGTCGGACCGACCTCGATGCCGCTGATCGTGAGGGTGTTGGCGCTCATCGCGCCGCTCCGATCGCGACGCTCAGCCGCGCCGCTTGTTCATGTGCGAACGCGTGGTGAATCCCAGCGTCGTTCAGGTTACAGCGCAGCGTTGTGCGGATGACACTCGCCGCGTGTTTATGTGCAACATGCAACCACCTCGTTTTGGGTGCTGCTTTTCCGCCCAGCGGCGCGTTTCGCAACGCCGCTGCATGCTTGCCGCTATGCACGGCTCAGCCTCCGCGGGGTTCCGCGGACAACTTCTCCGCAGCGGTTTGGGATTCGTTGGCCTCAACGGATGCGAGGATCGACGCGGCGAGTTCGCGCGCGACGCGATTGGAGATCGTCCACGTCACGCCGAACTCGGTGACCGGGTTCTTCACGGACACGGCGATCTTGCCGTTCAGCGGGCGAGCGTCGGCGGCGTCGAAATGCGGAGGGGAGGCCATCGGTCAGCCCTCGTCGTGCGTGCCGGTGGGGGCCGTCGTCTCCTGCGTCATCGCCTCGGCGTGCTCGCGCTGCGCGTCGACGAGCGCGAAGGATGCGGTCGGCTTCTGCGACCACGCGTCGATCGCGATGTTGAACGCGTCGCGCATCTTCGCGCCGTCCGCCATGCTCGGAACGCGATCGCCGTACGCGAATCGATAGAACTGCGTGCGGTCGATGTCCGCGCGCTTCGCACCCGCGAAGAAACTGAGCTTCATCTCGCGCAGCCGCACCCAGAGCAGCCGGGAACCTTCGTTGAACTGCGGACCCACCGACGCGCGCGAAAGGCTCATCGGGCGCAATATGATTCCCTTGGGAAACGTCGTCAATAGGAAACGCTGATGCTAACGGCAGGGATTGAGGAAAGCGTTTCCGCCTGGCAACGTTTCGGTGTGAGGATCGGCGAAAGGCTCCGGCAGGCTCGGGAAGCGCGCGGCGTCGGCCTGCGCGAACTCGCCCGCCTCATGGAGAAAGAGCCCGGCGGCCTTTCCAAGATCGAGTCCGGTGAGACCAAAAAGCCGGAGTTTGAGACCATCGCGCTCGCGGCCGAGAAGCTCGGCATCACGCTCGACGAGCTACAGCGAGGCGCGTTCGAAGAGGCGCCGCTCTCACCGGTCGTACTCGGCCACTACGCGCGCGCCCGCTTTCGCGCATGGCGCCGAGAGGGCTTGCGCATCACGGAGATCGCGCGGCGCAGCGGGCTCGCCATCGGGCAGGTGCGCCGCGTCTGGGGTGGCGCGCCTATGGGCGAGACGCTCGCCGAGGCCTTTGCGCTGGGCCTGAAGATGCGCGACGCGACCGAGCTAGGCGCGTCCGCGCGCGAGTGGTGGCGGTCGGTGGGGCGCAATCTTGTGCCGGCCTCGCGCCCCGACGAGGACACCATCGAGCATCGCGCCGAAGCCAACGCGGATGTGCGCAATCTCAACAACACGTCGGACGAAGACGTCCTCGACGCGCTCGAGCTCAATGCGAACCGCGAGGCAGAGGGCTACATGTTTTGGCGGGACGCGTTCCTCGGTGCCCGGCATCGTCGCGCGCATGCGGAAGACCTCGACGCGCGCGCGGTCGAAGCCGCAGAGCGCGAGCGCAAAAAGCTCGCCGCCGAGCGCGAGCAGGCGATGACCGAAGCCGCCGAAAAGCTCACGCGCGCGCGTGAGGCGCGAGGGGAAACCCCCGAGCCTCCTGCGACGGCGCCCAAAAGCAGCCGTACGAAGCACCGTAAAGCCGCAGGCTGACCACCTAGCCGCACCGTTTCCCGCAGGAAAAGGCGGCCCCGTGCCGTGTGGGATAGCCTCACACTAAATTAGCGTTTCCCGTTGACAACGTTTCCTTTGGGAATCATACTCCCCTTCGAAAGGTTGGCGCGGCAAATGGGCAAGGCAATCCGGTCGGCGGTTGGGGCGGTGGGCCTGAACAAGGCGAAGGGCGAGCACGCGCAGCGCCCGACGAGCAAGACGGCGACGCGGTTCCGCATTCGCACGACGAGCGGCGCGATCGTCGAGGGCCCGGTGCAAGGGTCGGGCGGCGTCATCGCAAGCATCGCGCGTCTTCACGCAGCGCAGCGGTGTGCTGTCGCCGGGCGCCCGACGGGGCTCTACGAGCCCGAGTCCGGCTGCGTCGCCGTGTACCCGGAGTTCAACGCGTGGAGCAACGCGCCGACGAGCGAGACGATCGTCTCGCTCGTCGGCGCGGCGATCGAGGCAGTGTCGTGAGCGGCGCGGTCGTCATCAACCTCCGCGAGTGGTGCGCCGCCCGCGCGCGCAACGCGAAGGTCCGCGCCCTCCTCGGGGCCATCAAGAAGTACTGCAAGGGCCAGGGCCCCTACGACGCGCTCGCGCAAGCGATGGTCGCGCGCCGGCTCACGGAAGCGAGCTGGGAGATCGTCGAGCAGATCGCGGGCGTCGCGCCGTCGAGCGCGTTGACCCGTCAGCTCGTTTTGGACGAACTCGAAGACCGCGCGCGTGAGATCCGCCTCGCGGCGATCACCACGGAGGCCCAATGAGCGCCGCCCCGAAGCTCAGCGACGAGCGCGTGCGTGAGATCCTCCGCGCGGCGATTGACAGTTCCGCCGCCGAGCGAAAGCTCCTCGGCGCGTCCTGCAAGGGCGTCGCGCGCATGGGCGGCCTCACGTGCCCCGAGCTCGAAGCGCTCGCGCAGGCCGTGATCGATCTCCGCACCGCGAACGGCATGCTTGAGGCTCGAATCGAGCAGCTCGAAGCCGAATGCGTCGGGCGATGCGTCGGGCGTGAAGTGATCGCCGCCGGAGGTGACCCGTGAAGCTCCCCGTCGTCATCGAAGTCCACGCGACCGGCACCGGCTTCGTCGCGGCGATCGTCACGGACGATCCTATGCGTCACGAGGTCGAGTGCACGTCGGCGTGTCTCACGTGGGAGGACGCCGTCGACGCCGCGCGAGAGCTCGTGCTGCCCGACAGCGAGCGTGTCACCGAGATCAAGGATTGTGACATCGCGCGCTGTCCGACGTGTCGCGACTCGGAGGCCGCGTGACCCGCCGCCACTACGGCACGATCGGATCGGCTCCCGCGCCGATCGCGATCCCTTTCGAGCGCGCGGAAGCGATCCGAGGGTTCATCGCCTCCGGCCGTCTCCGCGTCGAGCAAGGCCCGGGCACGTACGCGCGGCTCGCGCAGGGCGACCTCGATGCGGCCCGCAACGCGCGCGGCTACGTCGCGTATTACGAGACGTGGTTCGCCGAGACGACGCTGCCGGCGCGTCGCGCGGACTGCGTTAGGTGGATAGGCGAACAGCGGGCGATCCTTTCGCGCCACGCGCGCGCGTATCTGCGGTGGCGTCGTGAAGAGCGACGGGCGAACCGCCGCGTCGACGAGCTCCTCAAAGACGCGCCGAAGTCGGCGGCGGATGACGGATGCCGCGGCAACCATGCTCGCGCCAACCTTCAACCGGCTTCCGCCGCCGACTCCGCCGCGAAGGGAGACGGTCGATGACCAACCGAGCCTATCCGCGCGATCTCCTCGAGCAGCGCCTAGCCGATCGGCCCGTCCGCGCGGCGTGCATGGCGTCGCTCGCGGCGGCGCGCTTCCGGCAGCAGCCATCGGACACGTACGTGCCGGCGACGCAGGCCGCGCTCCTCGTCGAGCAGCTCGGCGCCGTCCCGGCACGCACGTACGCGATCGAGGTCCTGCACACGCTCGCGAGCAACGTCTTCGACCGCTGCGTGTGGGCGGGCGAGACGCGCGAGTCGTGGCGCTGCGTCCTGCGGCGCCTCGAGGCGATCGTGAACGAGGACGAGAAGGCGGCGAGCGCCGCGAACGAGAACGAAAGGACCGGAACCGAACCATGACTGCGCAAGATCCCCTCACCGACGCGAACGGCACGACGGCCGTCGCGACCCTGTCTTCGCCGAGCCCGGCCTACGACGGACTCGTGATGCGCATCTCGCCGAAGGAGGCGATCGAGCGCTTCCAGCGACTCCAAGCCTTCGTGAAGGAGTGCATGGACGGCCCGCAGACTGGGGTCGAGACGTGGAACGACGGCACGGAGCACGTGAAGGTCGTTCGCGACGGGCTCGACTACGGGATCATCCCCGGCACGAAGAAGCTCACGCTCTACAAGCCGGGCGCGGAGAAGCTCGCCGAGCTCTACGGCCTCGGCTGGCGAACCGAGTGGCGCGAGGCGGTCAAGGACTGGGACAAGAACTTCTTCTACTTCGAGGCCGAGTGCGTCCTCTTCGACCGGGCGACGCAGACGCCCGTCGGAAACGGCATCGGCTCGTGCAACTCGCGCGAGGACAAGTACGCGTACCGCTGGGTCTACGAGGACGAGGCGAAGCGCGAGGGCATCGCGGTTGCTGGGCTCAAGTCGAAGAAGCGTGGCTACGGCAAGAACCAGACGTACGTCTACCGCGTCCCGAACGACGACATCTGCTCGACGGTGAACACGATCCAGAAGATGGCCGCGAAGCGCGCGTTCGTCGGCACGGTGATCGCGGCGACGCGCTCGGGCGGCATCTTCACGTCGGACTTCGACACGATGAGCGAAGCGACCGTCGCGAGCCTGCTCGATGAGGACGAGCGCGCCGAGTACAAGGCCGGCACGCCGGCCGACCAGAAGGCGATGCTCGTCGAGAAGCTCCTCTCCGAGCTCGCCGAGGCGAAGACGGATCTCGAGTGCAAGGCGGTCGGTTACCAGCTCGTCACGCTGAAGAAGCTCGGCGCGATCAGCGGCCCGGACGAGGAGATGCTGCGCAACAAGATCCGTGGGCGGCGCGCCGAGCCCGAGATCGTGGCCACGGCAGAGAAGAAAGCGCCCGCGGCGCCTCCGGGTGAAGCGCCGAAGGCGCCGACGTCGCAGCCCGAGCAGAAGAGCGCCGCGCCCGACGCGACGCCCGCGCCCGCGGCGCCAAAGTCGGAGCCAAAGGCCGAGGGCAAGCCCGCCGAGAAGCCGAAGCCGCGCGCGTTCGAGGCGTGCGGCGCCGAAAACGACGGCTGCAAGTGCACGCGGCCGAAGGACCACGACCCGCCGCACTTCGACGAGCGCGTGAACGCCGAGTGGGGCGGCGAGTCGTGAAGGCGACCGCATCAAAGACCGATTTGTGGATCAATCACTGCGCGTGGTGGGCGCGCGCGGAGGTTCCCGCCGATCCCGATCGTCCGAATCAGTGGCGGAGCTTCGGCCTCGCCGTGCACGACGCGCTCGAGATCATCCAGCAGGGCTGGGACCCGGATCTGCTCGCGATCGCCGACAAGCGCGACCTCACGGCGGCGCAGCGCCTCACGCTCCCGCGCGCGGTCGACGCGCTCCGCGAAGCGCAGGTGCCGCCGACGGCCGCGACCGAGGTGGCGTGGGCGATCGACCTCGAGACGGGCGAGGGCCGCGAGCTCGGGCGTAGCATCGGCCGCGCGTACAAGGAGCACGGCGCGCGCGACGACGTCGACTTCTGCGGATCGGCCGACCTCGCGTGGATGGCGACGAACGAGGCGCACCGCGGATACGTCGTCGTCCTCGACTTGAAGAGCGGCCGCGATGGGCTCGTCGAGGACCACAAACCGCAGCTCATGTCGAACGCCGCCGGCCTCGCGCGAGCGTGGGGCGCGCGCGGCGCGATCTTGACGGTGCTGCACCTCTTCAACGGCGAGGTGAAAGAGGACACGCAAATCGTCGAGGACTTCGAGCTCGACGCCCACGTCGAGGCGCTCCGCGCCCGGCACCGCGAGATCCCGACGTCCGAGCCGAACCCGGGGCCGTGGTGCCGGGAGAAGTACTGCAACGCGATCGACGCGTGCCCGGCAACCGCGCATGCTGCCGAGGCGCTCATTCCGGCCGATCGACTGAAAGCGGTGCTTCTCGGGCGCAGCGTGAAGCTCCGCGGGGAGATCGAGACCGAGGAGGAGGCGCGCGCGCGCGTCGCGCTCCTGCCGCTCGTGAAGGAGTTTGCCGACCGCTACGAGGAGGAGTGCCGCGACTGGGCTCGCGAGCACGGCGGCGTGCGGCTCGCGTACGACTCGTGGTGGGGCGAGGTCCCTGGCGAGAAGCGGAGCATCGACGCGACGCCCGAGGCGATGGCCGTGCTCGTCGCCGAGCTCGGGCCCGAGCATGCGGCGGAGGCGGTTCGCGCGACCGTGACGCAGACGAGCATCCGGCAGGCGCTCGTGGCCGCTGGCGTCAAGCCGGCATCGAGCGCGCTCGCGCGCGTCATGCAGGCGCTCGAGAGGGCCGGCGCCGTGAAGGTGACGGCGTCGTCCACCTTCGACTTTCGGAAGCGGCCGCCGGAGATCGCGGCGGCGCCGAAGCCATCGCGAGCGGTCGAGAGCATCACCGCGCTCTTCGACTCGCTCAAGAAGATCGAGGACGAGAGGATTTCCAAAGCCGACGCGGCCGATGATCCGGAGGGCCAGGTTGCCCGATGGGGAGACCGCGCTGAGGGAAAGCCGCACGGGGCGGCGCGCGAGGACGCTCGCGTGCCAGCGGCGGAAGGGAGCGCCGGGCAACCGACGGCGTCTCGGCCTCCTTCCAAACCCGTGCACTCGCCCGATCGCGCCGACCTGGCGGCGATCTTCGCCGTCGACGATTCACCGCTTTGAGGAGGACCGAGACCATGACCATGCCGACGATCACGAACACTTCCAACGCGCTCGCGCTCGCCGTGAGCGATCTCGACCTGGAGGACGCGACCGCGCTGCGGAAGGCGTTCGGGTCCTTCTTCGAGAAGGCCGACGAGTGGGTCGCGCGCGCGAAGGAGATCAAGGTCACGAGCGAGGACCAGAAGCGGGAGATGAAGCTCGCGCGCGAGAGCCGGCTCGGACTCCGCGAGATCCGCATCAACGTCGAGAAGACGCGCAAGCAGCTCAAGGAGCGGAGCCTCCGCTACGGCAAGGCCGTCGATGGCGCCGCGAATCTCATCAAAGGCGTGATCGAGCCGATCGAAGAGTACCTGCAGGAGCAGGAGAGCTTCGCCGACCGCGCGGCGGCCAAGCGTCGCGACGCCCTCCGGTCCGCGCGCGGCGACGCCCTCCGCGCACTCGGCGCCGACCCGGCGGCGTACGCCGATCTCGGCGCGATGACCGACGACGCATGGGACGCCGCGCGCGAGGCGGCCGAGCTCGCCAAGAAGGCCCGCGAGGACGAGGCCGCGCGGCTCGAGGCGATTCGCGTCGAAGCCGCGCGCATCGAAGACGAGCGCCGCGAGAAGGCGCGCCAAGAACAGATCCGCATCGAAGCGGAGCGCGCCGCGCGCGAGAAGACCGCGAAGGCGGAGCGCGAGCTTGCCGCCGAGAAGGAGCGTGCCGCGCGCGAGCAGCGCGAACGGGAAGCGGCCGAGGCGAAGGCGCGGGCGACGGCGGCCGCGGCACCCGACCGCGAGAAGCTCCACGCGCTCGCCGCCGAGTTCCGGGGGTTCGCCTTGCCGACGATGACGACCGAGCGCGGCACGAACATCGTCGCGGGGCTTCGGAAGCGTCTCGAGGGGCTCGCCCAGCAGATCGACGACGCCGCGAACGCGATGGCCTCGAGCATGGAGGCTGCGTAATGCCGCGCGCAACCGCACCGCTGCTCTCCGACGATCGCAACGCTGTCCTCACCGCAGCCGGCATGGCATGCCTCGACGTCTTCACGAAACACGGGCTCGAGCTCGGCGAAGCGTTTTCGGTCGTCGCGCGCGTCGCCGGTCACCTCGAAGGCGCCATCGCCACGTCGGGCGAGCTGGGCACGACGGTCGCCGACATGCACGAGGAGTTCAGCGAGCGCGTCGCCGAGGAACGCGAGCGGTGGCTGCAGCTTCACCGCGAGAAGGCCGGCGTCCAATGAAGCCGGACGCCACCATCCGCATCGAGGTCGCCGAATCCGGCGACGTGCGCCTCGTCGCGACCGACCCCGACGACGACAGCACGATCGTCGACGCGATCGACATCGGCCGCGACGGCACCGATCGCCGTTGGTTCATCCTGCGCGAGCTCGTGCGGCGCGAGGGGTGTCGCATCGTCGATGCCAAGGGAAAGGTCCTCGTCGGATGAAGCGACCAACGCCGACCGAGCGCGAGATCCTCGACGAGATCCTCCGTCACATCCGACACGTGGCCGCGACGCGCGCGCAGCTCACCATCTACGTCGACACGTACGTGAACAACGCCGGCGTGAGCGTCGACTTCGTCCACAACCCGAAGAGCAATGCATACGAGTTCAACGGGCCGATCCGCGCGCAGCGGAAGCGAGGAGTCGTCAGATGACCGACTGCAACGCGACCGAGGCGATGCTCGAAGAGCTGGAGCGGTTGATGGCCAAGGCGTGTCCGGGGCCGTGGCGCTACGAGCGACACACGACCGTCGTGGCCACGCTGCGAGGTCACACGGAACGCGTGGCTGACTGCTCCGGTTCCGAAGAGAACCCCGTCTCGCGCACCGTGTCGACAGCGCAACTCATCGTCGCCCTCCGCAACGCGCTGCCCGAGCTACTTCGCTTGGCGCGGCTGGGGTTGGAGTCGATGTGCTCTGACGAGTCGTGCGCGCGATACAACCTGCTTGCGTCGACTCGCTGCGTCTACTGCCGCAACCTCCGATACAAGGCGGAGCGCGACGAAGCCCTCGCGCAGCTCGCCGCCCTGCGGGGCGATACGCCGTGGGATGAACTGGCCGCGCTACTAGGGTGTCCGCAATGGGAGTACCCGGGCCAAATCATCCGCGACGTCAAGGCGCTCATGTCGAGCCGCGACACCATCACGACGATGCATCGCAAGCTCGAAGCAACGCTCGCCGCGGTGGCGCGAGAGCGGGACGAGGCGCAGGCGCTGGTCAAAACGATCGAGGACGAGTGCCGCGTGCAGCTCCACACGGAAGCAGTCGAGGCCGAGAACGTCAGGCTGCGCGAGGCGCTCGCGTTCTACGCCAACCCCGAGACGTGGTGCGACGGGTTCGCCGAGAGCGATGGCTTACCGGCGCCGCCCGAATGCGCGCACGAGCACGGCGACCGAGGGTCCGCGCCGTTCATGCCGGATGCGTTCGCCGATGAGGGCGAAAAGGCCCGCGCCGCGCTCGCCGCCACGAGGAAATCGTGATCGCCGCCTACCGGACGCCGTCCCCCGTGCCGCCCGAGCCGGTCGCTCCGCACCGCGGTCCGCGCGCGGCTTGTCCATTTTGCGCTGATGCCGGACCGCACGCTCGTCGCGCGTGCCGAGGGTCGTCGCTCCTCGTGCGCATCTTTTTGGGAGGCTGTTCGGGTCGCGAGCCGCACCTGCACGAGAGCTGTAGTCGGTGCGGCGGGGCATGGGTCGATGCGCCGGCGGGGTCGCCGTGAAGGAGCACCCGATCTTGTTTTCCGGGCCGCTTGTACGCGCCATTCTCGAAGGTCGTAAATCGCAGACGCGGCGGCTCGCGAAGTTCGTCCCGCTCGACGACGGGGTGAACCTCGGCTTCAGCGGGCTATCCGTCGGCCAGTACAACACGGGCGACCTGTCGAGCGGCGCGGTCCTCTATTCTCGCGGCGCGGGCGGCGTCTGGAATCAGCGTACGAAGCCGCTCCGGTATTATGCGCTGCCGGGGCAGACCCTTTGGGTTCGAGAAACTTGGCAATCGCTCCACCACAACGGCGTGCGCACGGTCTACCGAGCTGACGGCGAAGACCCGCGCACCGGATGGGATGACGTTCCGGCCGAGCAGCGTCCGCCGATGACGTGGCGACCGTCGATCTTCATGAGGCGCGCCGATTCGCGCATCTCGCTCGAAGTCACCGGCGTTCGCGTCGAGAGACTGCACGCGATCACCGAGGAGGATGCGAAGGCGGAGGGCGTGACGACGAGCTTCCACGGATGCATCACGATCGACGGGAAGAGCGGGCCCGGCACTATTCACACGTTTGGACCCGATGCGCGCGTGAAGGCGTTTGGGGTCTTGTGGGAAGCAATCAACGGCAAGCGCGCGCCGTGGGTGTCAAATCCGTGGGTGTGGGTCGTGGAGTTTCGGAGGGTGCAGCGGTGAATCGCGACGAAACAGAGCGCCGACTGCGCGAGCTGTACCAGCGGTTGCGAGACGTCACCGGACGGCATCCGGCAGAGCGCACCCTGGGAAGCTTCGATCGCGAAGCGCGCATTCGGGATGAGATACGGCGACTCGAGCGGGGGATAATGTGACCGGCGCATCGCCCATCGAACACGAGCTCGGATGCTCGATCTGCGAGGCGCCTCTCACCCTCGCGCACGGCCATCCGTCGTGCCCCGTCCACGGCGTTCGTGGGATTGCGATCGATGACGTCATTCGCACCGGACGCACGCGCCCGCGACAGTTCACGACGTACCCGAAGGCGGAGCCGTGGCGATGACCGCGCCGCTCTGCCCGAACAATCACGGCCCGACGTCGCTCGTCACGGGCCGCGTGGTGTACCCGCACCGGCCGGATCTGTACTCGAAACATTTTTGGCGATGCGCGCGATGCACCGCAGTGACGGGTTGCCATCCCGGCACGACGCGTCCGCTCGGGGTGCCCGCGCTGCCGCAAACCCGAACGGCGCGCGGTCGCGCTCACGCGGCCTTCGATCCGCTCTGGAAAAGCGGCCGGATGACACGCGGCGAGGCGTACGCGTGGATCTCGAAAGAGATGGGGATCGACCCACTGCACATCGGCGAACTGAGCGAGCGGCAGTGCGAGGATCTCATCGCGATCGTCGTTGCTTCGAGGGGCGTCGAATGAATCCGCGAAGGATCGCCCACCTCCTTCGCGAGCGCGCGCGCATCGACGAGGCGCTCGCGGCCGAGTACGAGCGCGACGACACCGAGATCGACGGCGAGTACTCCTCGACGTCGCTGCCGCCGGGCATCACGTCGCGCGAGCACTTCGCGACCGAATGCCGGCGTCTCGGGGTGGGCACGAAGCACGGACGGATTTGGACCGTGACCGCGCGCGAATGGCTGCAGGCGCGCAACGCGAAGAAGCGACACCTCCGGGCCGTGCCGGCGCCGGAGTCTGCGGTGACGATGGCCGACGCCGACATCGATGCGGCGGGAGCGAGAGCGACGAGGAGACGATAATGGGATCTAGAGACAAGGAACACGAGGCGTGGAACCTTCAACACGGCCTCAAGCCGAACGAGCATCTCGCGCTCGTCTGTCCGCGATGCGCGAGACCGCACGTCGAGACGCTCACGAACGATCCGAGTCAGCCCGACTACCACCACCACGTGCATCAGTGCACGTATTGCGGGCTCCGCTTCGACTTGTACGTACGCACGCGGTCGACGCACGAACCGCATGCGTCTGGCCCGCTCCACACGTGCACGCTCACCGCCACGACCGTCGACGGAAGCACTCCGCCGCCGTGTCCGGCGTGTCTCGCAGAGCGAGAAGCTCCGCCCGGTCCGCCCGAGCCGCCACGCCCACCGAAATTCAAACCCGTAGCGTGATACGGTCGGCCGATGCCTCGTAAGGCCACGGGCTCTGCGATCTGGCGTCCCCACGTCGGGTGCTGGGAGGCGGTCGTCACGTCGCTCGACAAGTCGCGCAAGTGGATCAAGATGCGCGCGTTCACCGACCCGAACGACTACGAGGGCGCGAAGGCGCAAGCTGCTCTCACGTCGCGCCGCTGGCGTGAGCGCGGCTGCGTCGACGACGGCGCGAGCGAGACGCTCAACGAGTATTTCAAGCGGTGGTGCGAGATGCGCGACGAACGCGGCCTCGCCTCGGTAGGCGACGATCGCGACCGGTACAACAAATGGATCGCCGAGACGCTCGGCACGTTCGAGGTCGCTCACGTGCAGCCTCGCGATCTCGAGCGCCTCGTGTCGCTGCTCGACGCGCACGTCCGCGCGGGGCTTCTCGCGTGGAAGACGGCGATTCACGTGTGGTCGATTCTGACGACGCTCTTTGACGACGCGGCGCACGCCAAGGAGCTCGACCTCCGCGTGCGCGCCGACGATCCCGCCGAAAAGGTGCGCGGCCCGTATCGCGGCGTCGAGCGTGACGGACCGTGGCTCTTCCCGGCGGAGTTCGACGCGCTCATGCGGTGCGAGCTCGTGCCGGCGAACCGCCGCATCCTCTACGCCATCGCGACGTACTCGGACCTGCGCAAGGGCGAGCTCTCCGTGCTCGTCTGGCCTGACGTGCACGAGGACGAGGGCTACATCCACGCGCACCGCGCGCGCGACCGTCGAGACGATAGCGTGAAGTCGACAAAGGGGAGGCGAGCGCGGAAGGTGCCCATCGAGCCGGAGCTACTCCCGCTGCTCGAGGGGATGCGCCCGCACCGGACCTCGGCGCTCGTGCTTCCGACGCGCACGGTCGCATCGAAGGCGTGCCCGATCTTCCTCCGCGAGGACCTGCGCGCCGCGGGCGTCACGCGACGCGAGCTCTTCGAGGACACGAAGACAACGCGAAAGCTCTGCTTCCACGACCTCCGGCACACGTACGGCACGTGGCGCGCGATCCGCGGCGACGACCCGCAGAAGATTCAGTGGGCGATGGGCCACACCGACTTCAAGACGACGCAGCGGTACGTCCACGAAGCCGCGGCGTTCAACCCCAAACGCTTCGGCGTGCCCTTCGGTCCGCTACCCGTTGAATCGTTGCTGAAACGTTGCGGGCAACGATTCGGGGCCCCAAAACGCCGTGAATATGAGTGGGTCGACCGGGACTCGAACCCGGGGCCTACGGATTAAAAGTCCGCAGCTCTACCGACTGAGCTATCGACCCGAAGCGGGTTGCCCTTCTAGCATCACGCGCACGGACGACAAAGCCCGACGCGCGCTGACGGTCACGGCAAGAGGATGCGGCCCGGCGCGCCTTGGGCGCCGTCTTGGGTGTGGCAGTTGTTGCAGTTGCCGTCGGTCGGCGCCGTGACGAGGCCGGTCATGTCGCGCTCGCGGCCTTGGTAGGTGACACGAACCGTGTACGGCGGCGTGATGGTGACGCCGCTCTGCGACCAGAAGTTGCCGACGAAATTCGGGATCATCGTCACGGTCTTGTTCTGCGAATCGGTCAGGATGACCTGCACGCCGGTGACCTTCGTGCCGTTGCAGTCGTTCGGCTCGTGCGCGGTCGGGTAGACCGTGCCCATGATGTGGAACGGGCGCGTCGTCAGGTGGCAGCCCGAGACGATGCACGACTCGCCGGGCCGCATGTTGTTGCCCTCGAACAGCGTTCCCTGTCCGTCGGTGCACACGGGATCGGTCGCGAACGGGTTGGTGCCTCCGGTCGGATCCGGCGAGCACGTGCCGTTCGGGTAGCCGGCGTCGATCCACGCTTGCATCGTGTCGATGTCACTCTGCGCGACCGGCCCGAGCGGGTTCGGCGGCATCGGGAAATTCGGATCGCTCATGCGCGCGACGACGCGCTCGGCGACCGTTTGATCCGGATACTGCGGCGAGGCCTGCGTGAGATCTTGATACGTCATCAGCGTGAACGGCGCGCTCGCAGCGAGCGGCGAACCGTGACACGCCTGACACTGGCTGAGCGTCTGTGCGACGTCGCACGGCAGCGCATCGCCGCCGGCGTCCGCGGGATCGCCGCTGTTACCGCTGAAACAAGCTGCCAAGGCCGCGACGGACGACGCGGCGAAAAGCCAAGTCCACTGCTTCATGGGTGCACCTAAAACTTCTTGTGAATTCTATTCGGTCGATGGCTCATCGGATATTTCAAGTGGCGCACGGCCTTGTCGATGCAGGCGGCGACCTTCTTGTTCGTCGGCGTGACGGCGATCGTCGCGCCGAGCGCCTTGCCGTCTTTCATCGTGACGCAGATGTCGCTGCTCGCGTCGTTCGGCAGGCCGCAGCTCGTGACGACGCCCGAGCCGATCGGCGCGCCGAGCTGATCGGCGCTGAGATCTTTTTCCTGCGCCTTGCCCATCTCCATCGTGTCGGGCGTTTCTTCGAATGCTTTTTCGCAGCTCTTGCCCGCGCTGACCGAGACCGAGACGTGGAGCTCTTCGCTCTGCTGCCCCGACGACTTGTCGTGATCGAAGATCGCGACGTCGAGCTTGGTGCCTTCGTCGGTGAGCTTGTCGAGATCCTCGAAGGGGATGATGCGATCGCCGGTGTAGCCGTCCTTCGTCTTCATGAGCGGGACTTCGATCGCCTTCGAGCCGGGGCCCTTCGGGTAGACGATGACCGCGTCGCGATTTTTGACGTCGCTGCCGAGCGCGCCCATGTCGACTTCGTCGTCGGTCGCGTTGATCGTGATGTGCACGCCCTCGGGGATCGTCTCGATGTGGACGATGCCGGAGTAATCGCGCGCGCCGCTCTTCGAGCACGGGACGAGCGCTTCGTCGCCGTCCGGATCGTGGAGATCGTAGGCGTGCGTCGTGTCGCCGTTGCCGCACGTGTGCACTTGCGCGTTCGCGGCCGCGGCCGATTGGGTCGGAGTCGTCGCGGCGGTGCCGCCGCAGGAAACGAGGAAGATCAGGACGAGACGTGCGCGCATGACCTCGGCGTAGATATCACGTGAAGCCGCTGAGGTGCACGACGTACCACTCGCCGCGCCACGAGATCATCGACGAGATGTCCACGTTGCGCTCGTGGCCGTCGACTGAATAACGAAGCTTCGTGCCGTACACTCGGAAATATCCGAGCTTGTTGCCCTCCTCGCCCGGCTGGACCCAGCGCGCCCCGGGGCCGACGTCGAGCGAAACGAACCGCGCCTCGGTCGAGTTGCGTCCGAGCTTCGCGTGCGCGGCGTGGATGTCTCGCTTGTAGTTTGCAACCAATCGATAGCGCCAGTCGGACGCCGGGTTCGGGATCGCTTTCACCTGCTCGTAGGCCGTCTTCGGAAAAAAGGCCGTCATGCCGCGATCCGGATCGTCGTTCTGGATCGCTTCGAAGAGCGCTTCGCCGCGGGCGCGGAGGGCATCGCTGTCGTCGGCGGGCTGATCGTGCGTTTGCGGGAGCGTTCCAGGATCGACGGGCGCGGCCGACGGGGCGGCGCTCGCGGACGCGCTCGGTGCGGGTCGCGGGGGAGGCGGCGGAAGAAGCGACACCGACGCGCTCTCTGCGGCGACGAGCGTCGGCGGCTCGCCGCGCGAACAAGCTGCGATCGCAGCGAGCAGCGCGGCGCGTGCTAGGATGGCAGCGCCGGGTTTTGGAGGGCTTCTCATGGTGTCGAGGTTCACCGTCTTGCTCGTCGCGGCCGCCTTTTTCGCGTGCGACGAGCCGCCGGCGCAAGATCCGAGTCAGCAACAACTCTCTTACCAGAACGGGTATCCGCAGACGACGTCGCAAGGCGCTCAGCCGCCGCCGCCTACGCAGGACGCGGTAACGTACACGCCGACGAATCAGCCGGCGCCGACGGTTGCCGCGAGCACGGCGACGGCGACGCCGATTCAGACGACGCCGGTTCCGGTCGGCGTTCAAGCACTTCCGCCGCCGGCCAACACCGGAGCGAACGCGACGCCCGCGAAGCCCGCGCCCGCGCCGACGACCAAAACGATGGCCGTGCCCGGGCCTGGCGCGTTCAGCTGCCAGAGCGACTCGCAGTGTCTCCTCGGTCGCTGCAACACGCTCTACGGGCGCTGCGCCTACCCGTGCAAGAACAGCGACATCGACTGCAAGCCGAACAACATCTGCACCGCCGCGGGACTTTGCATGCCGCGGGCAGGCGGCGGCGTCGGGATGTGACGTGCTCTTCGGGCCGCCGGTCTCGGCGTGGCGATTCCTCGCGGCGGCGCTCGACCTCACGCCGTATCAGCCGACCGCGACCTACGCCTACGGCGCGAGCTTCCGGCAGGTGAAGCGCGCGCTCGGCGTTCGCGCCGACGCGTCGAGCTTCCAACATTACTTGTATGGTACACGCAACGGGGTCGAGATCATCGTGCACACGTTCGACGTCGGCTCGGGCAGCACGTCGACGACGTACACGGGCGTGCTCGCGCGCGTCGACCCGCCGCTCTTTCTCGGGCTCGGCCTTCGCGCGAAAGGTTTTTTCGAGCGCGTGTTCGGAACGGCGCGCATCCGCCTGGGCGATGCCGCCGTCGACGACGCGCTCTACGTCGACGCGCACGATCCGGGGCGCGTCGCGAGTCTGCTCTCTCTCGCCGACGAGCGCGGGCGCGAGATCGTCACGCGCGCGACGCGGCTCCTGCCGTGGTATTTTCACGCGTCGGACTCCTCGGTCCTCGTCGCCGAAACGGGGACGATCGTCGATCCGGCGCGCGTCGCGCGCTGGGCGGATCAGGCGACGTCGTTCGCGAAGGCGCTGGCCGCTCGCCGCGCGTCGTTGCCCATCACGCCCGCTGAAGAAGCGTTTCAGGCCGTGTGGAGAAATTTCGGAGACGAGCGAGGGCTCGCGTTCGACGCGCCTCGGCTGAAGCTCGATGGTCTCCTCGGCGGCGCGCGCACCGAAATCGCGCTCGAGACCGCGGGGCAAAGCTCGTTCACGGCGGTCACGGCGCACTTTCCGCGAACCCTCGACGTCGCGTTTTCGGCGCTACGAACGGCCACGCCGGGATTTCTCCAGGGCATCTTCAGCCAAGACGTTCGCATCGGGCACGCGGCCTTCGACGATGCGTACCGCGTGAGCGGCTATCCGGAGGCCGCAGTCGCCGCCATCCTGCAGGCCCCCGGGATCGCCGATACGCTCGCGACGATCGCCGCGCACACCGGCGAAGCGATGATGAACCACCAAGGGCTCTACTTCCGCTTGCCCGGCGCGCTCGCGACGCCCGACGCGCTCGCCGCGCTCGCCGACACCGTCCGCCATGTGAGCGCCACGGTCTTCGGCGCCGCGCGAAACGTCGGACCGTATCGTTAGAAGCTCGCGGTGACCGCGTCCATGTTGCCGCTGACCGGCAAGCGGAGACCGCGGACGTGTCCGGCGATGCAGCCCGTCGGACCGCCCGCGGGCGTCGTGTAGACGCTCACGCCGGCGACGCGGCCGTTTTGGACGGCGGCTTTCACGGTGACTTTCATGCTGCCCGGGACGCCGCACTCGCCGAGCGCAGCTTGCGTTCCGCCGAGGACGCCCGAGCGAATTTGATCGATGGGGTCGGGCCCGCCGGCGTTCGCGCCGCCGATGGTGACCTTCTGCTCGGCGTGCGCCCACGCTTCGTCGAAGCTCAAACCGCCGCCGCCGCCGCCGCCACCGCCGCCCGTGTGCTGGACGTGGTGAGCGCCTTTGATGCTGCCGGCCGGGTCGACCACGAAGCCGCTCTTGTCGTCGTTGATCGCGACGCCGTCGTTTCGGTGACCGACTTTTTGATAGATGAAGAACCCGCCGAACCCGAGGAGCACGAGCACGATCGCGATGCCGAACGCCGATTTGGCGACGCCCGCTTTTTTCTCTTCCTCGACGACGCGCGCGACTTCTTTTTTCTCGGCGACGATCTCGCGCTTGAGCGCGGCTTGCTCGGCGAACGGCGCGAACTCTTCCCACTCTTTGATGGGGCGCGACTGGCCGGAGATCTCGTCGCGCAGCCCGTGATCGCCGCTGAATTGGTTCGACGTGATTTGCTGGAGGAGCTCGACGGCCGAGAACGGGCCGTGGTCCATCTTGTCTTTCGCGACGACGTAGCGCGGTCGCGGGTCGGACTCGAGGCGCTCTTTCAGGTGCGCGAGCCGTTGCGTCGGATCGTTGCGCGGCACCGAGCGCGGCGCTTGAACGACGTTGCCGAACGGATCGCCGTTTCCGGGCGCGACGTTCGGCATCGCGGGCGACTGGGGGATCTGCACCGCGCCGGAGATCTCCGACGGCGGGAGCATCGAGAGACGCACGTCGACGTCGAACGAGTCGGTGTGATCGAGCGTCGAGGTGTCGACGTCCGGCGGCGGGATGCTCTTCATCGGCGCGAGGTGGTGCATCGCGCTCGCGAGGGCGCCGAGATCTTCCGGCCGGTGCGCCGGGTTGCCGACGAGCGCTTTGCCGAGGAGCACCTCGAGCGATTCGGGCAAGCTCGGGTCGACCTCGCGCGGACGGCGCATCGCCGGACCGATCGCGCCGCCGGTGACGAGCTCGTAGAGGACTGCGCCCACCGAAAACACGCTGGCGCGCGAGTTACCGGGCGAGAGCGAGCGTTGCAGCTCGGGCGCGAGGCACGCGCGGTCCTTCGGGTTCGTCGGCAAGATCGCCATCTGCGGCTGCAATCGCGCGAGCCCGTCGGGGCCCGGCGCGATGCCGGACGGATGCACGTAGACGAGCTCGCCGCGATCGTGGCGCTGCTTCAAGTCGAGGCAGAGCGGGACGATGATCGCGATCGCTTCGTCCAGCGAGAAGCGCTGCCCTTGGGCGAGGCGCTGGTCGATGAGCGTGCGAAGCGACACCATCATCACGGCTGCCGGAGAACTCCTCGGCACGCTTGCCGTCGTCATCATGCCCAACATACGGCACGCGAGGCCCTTCGCTCAAGCGCCGCCGGAAGGATTTCGTCGCGAGAAACAGCGGCTCGCGAAAGTTCCAGTTTTACTTGCGGGTGGACGGTTCAGCTACCACGGTGCGACCTCCGATCACACGGCCTCCGAGCGCGGCGAGCGCCTTCGGCATGTCGTCGGTGCGCACGCTGACGAAGCTCACGCGATCGCGGATGCGAATGCGGCCGGTGTCATTTCGCGCGATGCCAGCCACGTCGGTGAGAATTTTCTGGAGGTCGGGCGCGCGGGCGCCGTCGCGACGGCCCACGTTCAAGAAGATGCGCGAGAAGCCGGGCTCTTCGGGCTCGGGCGCGCGGTCTTCGCGTTTGTCGGCGCGCTTGATCGTGATCGGCTCGGGCTCGTCGGCCGCAGACTCGGTGAAGCCCGGGAGGATCGGGACGTCGTCGTCTTGCTCGGCGGGCGGCTGCCAGTCTTCGTTCTTGGGCTCGGCGCTCTTCAGGGTGTGGCGCGCGGGGCGGCCCCGAAAATCGCGCTGCGCGCGGTGCTCACGCGCTTCCGGGTGTTTTTCGCGGCGCGTCTCGGGCGTGTTCGACAGCGGCGCGCTCGGCTGCGTCTCGGTTCGCGCGACGCGAACGGGGACGGGGACAGGCGGCGGATTCTTGGCGCGGCGCGCTTCGGCCGCGGCGGCTTTCGGATCTTCTTTTCGCGCGCCGAGGTGGTCGCGCAAGAGCCCAGCGAGGATCGCGTCGACCGCCGGATGCGTGAGCAGGCGCCGCGCGAGCGACGCGTCGTCCGGATGAACGGCGCGCGAGGCGTAGGCCTCGACGAAGATCGCGAGGAGATCGGTCTCCTCGCGCGTCTTCATTTCGATCGCGCTCGGCAGCTGCTTTTCGATCGGACGAATCTTGTACGTGAGGCGCAGCAAGTAGAGGTTGCCGACGTCCTTCGGACCGATCATCGAAATCGCGGTGCCGGTGCGGCCCGCGCGGCCGGTGCGGCCGGTGCGGTGCACGTACTGCTCCGCCGAATCCGGCATGTCGATGTTGATGACGTGCGTCAGGTGCGAGATGTCGATGCCGCGCGCGGCCACGTCGGTCGCGACGAGAAATCGCAGCTTGCCCTCGCGCGTGCGCTGCATGATGCGCTCGCGCTCGCTCTGCTCGAGATCGCCGTTGAGCCACGCGGCGTCGTAGCCGCGCGCTTGGAGGGCTTCGGCGGTGCGCTCGGTTTCGTCCTTCGTGTTGCAGAAGACGATCGCGCTCTCGGGGTTCTCCACTTCGATCATGCGGATGAGCGCTTGGCGCTTGTCGCCGCCGGGCACGACGTAGACGAAGTGGTTCACCTCGAGCGCGCCGATGGCGTCGCCCGAGAGCGTGATGAACTCGGGCTCGCGCAGCTGATTTTCGGCGAGCCGCACGATGTCGGGCGGGAGCGTCGCCGAAAAGAGCATGCCTTGTCGCTCGCGCGGGAGCGCGTCGGCGATCGCGTGGAGCTCTTTGGCGAAGCCCATCGAGAGCATTTCGTCCGACTCGTCGAGCACGAACGCTTTCACGTGCGAGGTGTCGAACGTTCCGCGACGAATGTGATCGAGCACGCGGCCCGGCGTGCCGACGACGATCTGCGCGCCGCCGGCGAGTGCGTCGATTTGTTTCGTCATCGACGCGCCGCCGTAGATGCACGCGAGGCGGGTGCCGCGATTTTTTGCGATCGCTTCGATTTCGCGCGTGACTTGCAGGGCGAGCTCGCGCGTCGGCACGAGGACGAGCGCTTGGGGCTTCAGCAGATTTTTGGAGATGACACGGTCGACGAGCGGCATGCCGAACGACGCGGTCT
>DASXHD010000059.1:0-4348 GCA_036488725.1 Polyangiaceae bacterium
GCGGCCGCCCGCAGTAACGACGAGCGAGGGCAACCGCGGAGGGAGCAGGACCTCGCGCCTGAAATTAGGGGCGCCGCGTTAAAAATTTGCTCGCAAGTCGCGAGGACTTATCGCTGCCACTCCAAGTCTCGAAACCAACTCTCCCGGTGGGAGATCGCAAACCGATCCGAAATTGCGCCGGGTAATCCGACGCGACGCACACGAGCGTGCCTAGTAGCGGGGGATTGTTGGGTCGACTTCGGCGTAGGCGGTGACGCCGCCTTCGAGGTTGAAGATGTTTTTGAGGCCGCGCGAGAGGAGTTGCTCAGCGGCGGCGCGGCTGCGGCCGCCCGATTTGCAGTAGACGACGATCGGCGTTTCCGCGGGGAGCGCACCGAGCGCGTCGATCGTTTCGGGCTCGAGAGCTTTGTAACCCGGAATCGACGCGAGCTTGCGCTCGGCCTCGGGGCGCACGTCGACGAGGTAGACGCCGCTGCGATTCGAGTCGAGCAGCTTCTTCAGCTCGCTCGCCGACATGCTCTTCACGCGCGGCGGCGCTTTGCTGCTGTCGAGACGGAAGCCTTGCCCTTCGACGAACGCGATCGCGAGCTTGCCCGCGCGCGCGGCGCTCTCTGCGTCGAGCACGAACGGCAGGCCGGATGCTTCGACGTGTACGTCGCCCGGCTGTTTGGCGTCGAAATACAAATCGTATTCGTGGCGCGGGCCGATCGCGATGCGAAGCGGGTCGCCTCCGGCTTCTTTTTGTGCGGCGACGATGGCCGCCTTCGCGTCGGCGCTGAGCTCGATTTGCGGGGCCTCGGCCTTCGCGGGCGCTTGCTTGTCCGAGCCGAGGAGCTTGGCGAGCTCGCCGCTGGCGTCGAGCTCTTTGACGATGTCGCAGCCGCCGACGAATTTCCCGCCGATGTAAAGTTGCGGGATGGTCGGCCAGCTCGAGTACTCCTTGATGCCGTCGCGGATGTCGGGCGACGAGAGCACGTTCACGGTCTCGTACTTCGGCAAATACGAGTCGAGGATGCGCGTGACGGTGGCCGAAAAGCCGCACTGCGGGAAGTGCCGGCTGCCTTTCATGAAGAGGACGACGTGGTTCTTTTGGACGAGGTCCTCGATCTGCGTGCGGGTCGTGTCGGAGAGCATGCTCACCCTTTAATGCTTCAGCGCTCGAACTTCACGCGGAACTTCTTGGAAGACGAAACCGCCCGCCCGTCGCGGTCGAGCGCCGGGACGTAGGATTCGCGCATCGCGCAGGCGCGGGCCTCGCGGCCGAAGCCGTGGCCAGGGTCTTGGAGGACGCGCGCGCCGCTCGGTCGTCCGTCGGCGCCGACCGTCACCTCGATGACCGAAGAGGCTTCGTCGACTTGGTCTGCGTCGGCCTCGGCCGGAAAAGGACAGCGCCACTCGCCCGAGCCCGCGAGCTCGGCCGTGCGCGACAAATCGACGGCTTGAATTTGCGGCGCGGCTTGCCCGTTGCCGGTGCCGGCGGGCGCGACGTGCGCCGCGACGACTGCTTTGTCGTTCTTGCCGTCGGACATGGTCGCGCCGCCCGCGAACCGCGCGCTGTTGCCGACCGCGAACACGTTGTCGCCGAAGTCGTAAGGCTGGTCCGGATTGGCGGCCATCACTTGCGCGGCTTGCGCGGCGGGCGCGGGCGCCGTCACCTTCTCCACCATTTTTTCGGGCTCCGGCGGCGGGTCTTCTTTTTTCTCTTCGATCTTCGCGCGCGGCTCGGGCGTGCGCATCTCTTCGATGTCGACCTCTTGAACGAGGCGCTTGTTGATGACCGCGTCGAGCCGCATCGTCCAGTTGATCATCTCGGCGTGGATGTACGCGGTACGAACCGCGGCGATGCCCTGCGCCGCGATGCTCAGCACGAACGCGACCGCGAGCACGCGCACCGCTTTGTCGCCGCCGAGATCGAGCACGCGCGCGAGCGGCGACGGCGTCGGGCGAATCCATCGCGGCACGCGCGACGACGGCACGCGCGACGACGGCACGAACGACGAGGGCCCGCGTGACGACGGCGGCTGCTCCGAGCGCGGCCCCGCGACGTGCCAGCCGTTCATCCTTACTTCTTCTCCTCTTTGACCGGCGGTGCGAACGCCGTCGCGAACGCAATCTTGCCGACGTGCGCTTGCTTGAGCAAGTCGAGCACGTGAATCACGCGACCGTGCTGCACGGCCGTGTCGGCGCGAATGACGACGCGAAGCTCCGGATTTTTTTCCTCGGCAGTCTTCGCGAGATCGAAAATCACTTCGTCGTTCGGCTGCGACTTCGAGTCGACCATCGTCGCGCCGTTGGCGGCGAGCTCGATGCTCATCATGGTCTGCACTTCGGTGCTGCCCGACGCCGCTTTCGGCAGCTCGAGCGGGATCGAGGTCGGCTGCGCGACCATCTTCGCCGTGACCATCAAGATGATGCAGAGCACGAGCGTGACGTCGACGAGCGGCGTCACGTTGATGCCCGAGATCACCTCGTCCGTGTCTTGAGAGGAGCCCGCCATGTCAGCCCTCGGCCTCTTCGCGCGGCTCCTCTTCTTCGGACGGCTTCGCGCGTTTCGAGGTCGGCGCTTTTTCTTCGCGGCGCGCAGGCACGGCGACCGGCGCGGGTGCCGCGACCATGTGCTCTTCGTCCGGCGACTTCAGGTGCGCGAGCAACAGGTGCCCGACCGCTTCGGTGTTCGCCAGCGTGCCTTTCACGACGCGCTGGAAATAGTTGTAGGCTGCAACTGCCGGGATGGCGACGAAGAGGCCGACCGCCGTGGCCACGAGCGCCTCGGAGATGTGCGCCTGGAGCGTCGCGGAGACGCTGGCCGCATTGGCCGCGCTTCCCGCCGTCGACGCCGCGCTGGCTTCGCGCGCGAGCTCATCGAACGCCGCGACGATGCCGATGACCGTTCCGAGCAGACCGATGAAGGGCGCGTTGTTGCCGACCGTTCCGAGGAACGCGAGCCGACGCTCGAGCCGATTTCGCTGGAGCGCGCTCGCGCCGGCCATCGCCTCTTCCGCAGCCATCGGACCCTTGGGCGCTTCGATGAGCCCGGCGACGACGACCGCCGCCTCTGCGCTCGGCGACGCTTCGAGCCGGCGACGTGCGCCTTCCCAATCGCCCGCGCGGAGCAGCGACGCGAGATCGCGCATCAGCTTCGGGATGTCGTCGCGAAGCGAGATGAAGAGCCACGCTCGCTCGAGCATGACCGCCACCGAAATGATGCTGAGGCCGAACATGAGGATGAGGACCCAGCCCGCACCCAGGCCGACCATCGCGCTTTTGACTCGTTCGAGCATTCTCCGTCTCTTCCTTCGAGATCCTTCAGCCGGCCTCGGTTCCCGTCAAAAATGCGAGAACCGTGGTCGCGAAGGCACCTTTCGGTAGCACGAATTCGAGCCGGCAGCCCGTTTCGTGTTCCCCATTTGCAACTGCAACCGAGTTGTAACTAGCTTCCGACACGACCCTCAAGTTCGAAACCAACAGACGAAACGCGCGGCGTGTTCCCTCGCCGAGCGCGCCCGACATCGCCGCGTCGAACGCCCCTCCGAGACGCTCGCGCGCGATGCGCATTTCGATTTCGCCGGGCTCGCCTTCGGCGCGCGGCATCTTCGGTCCCACGAGGGGTCCCGTGGGTGACACTTCGCCGCGCTCGGCGCGCGCGCGATCTTCCTGCTCATCCGTGCAGACGAAGAGTCCTCCCGTTTCGGTTTTTTTCAGCACGTCGCCGAGCATCGGTGTCGCCCAAGTGCCGCGCGCGACGCGCTCGGCGAGGATCAGATTGAACACGTCCGACTGCAGCGCCGAGTAAAGAAGTCGTAAAAGCCGTTTGTCGCGCGGCTCCGGTTCTTTGCCGTTCAAGATCGCGAGCGCGCGCTCGGCGTTGTCGGCGTCGCGCCCGAAGCGCTGCTCGCCGAACGCGTTCGGCACGCCCTCGCGTTTCACGCGCTCGACGCGCGTCGCGATCGCCCGTGCCTCGTCCGGCCCGAGCTTGCGCACCACGATGGCGAAACGATTGCCGTGGAGGTGCCCGGTCTTGAGCTTGTTGCCGTGTTTTTGCGCGCCCAAAATCGTGATGTCCGGCAGCGCGAGCGCGCGCGCCCGCTCGGCGAGCTCGTCCGCGCTCTTCCCACGCTGCGGCTCGAGCGAAATCGTCTGCGTCGTGACGGCGCGCTTGTCCTTCATCCCGGCGACGCCCGCGTTTCGCGCGTCGACCTCGAGGGCGCGCGCGATCGCACGAACGGCCGCGTCGGTCGTCATGTCGCGCTTCGTGAACCGCACATAAACGTGATTTCCTGTCCCGCTGGGCTCGTACGCCGGGATTTCCTCGACGACGAAGTCTTCGGGCGACTCTTTGATGACCGGC
>DASXHD010000069.1:0-15925 GCA_036488725.1 Polyangiaceae bacterium
ATCCCAAGAAGCCGCCGCCTTCGACCTCGGGCGCGACCGGCGTCGCAGCGCGCGCCTCGTAGCGGAGCGTCCCTTCGCGTGTCCTCATCGCGCCGGACCATCGCTCGCGGCCGCTACGAATCCGAACGGCGCTCACGTTCGTGAGCCCGCCGGTGCCGATGCGCGCGCCGCCGCGCGGACCGAAGCCGTGGACCGCGAGGCCGGCGAAGAATCGATCGCCTCCGCACGAGAGGACGTCCCACCGCCAGCGGCGCGGCGCGAGACGCGCGACGTCGATTCGCGTCTCGGCGCCCCACGCGTGCTCGAGCACGCCGAACGCTTCGCGCGTTTGGCCGTCGATGGTGACGCGCGCCGGGCCCGTCGCGCTGTGGTAGGCGAGCACGCGCGGCAGGCGAATCCAGTAGAATCGATCGCGTGCGTCGACCGAAGCTTCGACGCCGAGCGCGCGCACCGAGCCTCCGTCGCACGTGACGTCGCCCGTGCGGCGTTCGACCCTTTCGCCGCGCCCGACGAGGGCGATTTCTTGCGCGCCGCCGTCGAGGCCCTCGAGCGCCGACAAGCAGTGTTTTCCTGCGGTTTTCCCGCCCGAAAACGTGTGTACTTTACACCATTCGCCGTCCGGAAAAATCGCGATGAAAAAGCGCGCGTCCCAAGCGGCGCTCAAGAGAGCTTTTGCGCGATGCGATCGGCGGCGCGCGTCGAGAGCGCCATGATCGTCACTTGCGGGTTCACCGCGACCGAGCTCGGCACGACGCTCCCATCGACGACGAAGAGCCCCGCGTGGCCGAAGACTTGGTAATCGGTGTCGACGACGCCGCGCGCCGCGCTGGTCGCCATGCGGCACGTCCCGAGCGGGTGGAAGCCCATCAGCGTGAAGTCTCCGGCGCCGAGCTTGGCGCTCTCGAGCTTCGCGAGATCGCGCGCGCCGCCGAGGACGCGATGACCGTGCACCGACGGATAGACTTCGCGTGCGCCCGCGGCGAGGAAGATGCGCGACATCGCGCCGATGCCTTTGGTGAGCCGGGCGCGCTCCTTCTTGCCGACCCAGTAGAAAATCAGCGGGCGACCGCCGGGGCCCCGTCGCACCGAGCCGCGCGAGTCGTCGGAGACCATGATGCCCATCGACGCGATGCGGTCGTAGCGCTCCATCGTGCGGACGAGCGTGTCGCCGACGAACGTGAACTGTGACGCGCCGACTTCGATCGGCGCCGAGGCGCCGAGCATCAAGATGCCGTGCTCGCGCTGGAGCTGATCGACGCAGTAGCCCTGCGGGATCGCGCTGTAGCCTTTGATCTCCTCGTCGAAGAGCGCCGAGACGATGGTTGCAGGATGCACGGAAAGATTCTTCCCGACCTGCGGAAGGACCCGGTGGATTCGTTCGCGCTGGAGGAGCAGCGGCGTCACGAGGGTGCCGCACGCGAGGATGCTCGCGCGCGCGCGGACGGTGACTTTTTTCCCGCGCGCGGTCTTGCCGACGACGCCGACGATGCGGTCGCCTTCGCGCACGAGCGACTCGGCGCGCACGCCGGTGTAGAGCTCGGCGCCCGCGCGGAGCGCCGCGGGAACGTACGAGACGTTCGTGCTGCGACGCGCGTCGGTCGGGCAGCCGGCGTCGCAGATGCCCGAGCCGTCGCAGTCGGGCGCGTTGCGGTCGACCGGGCGATGCGAATAGCCGAGCGCGTCGCACCCGCGCGCGACGACGCGCGCCGCGCCGCCGAGGTACTTCCAGTCGGCGCGCGTGATGCCGAGCTCGTTCCAGACTTTGTCGAAGTACGGGGCCATCGCGTCGGGCGCGAGCTCGCGCAGGCCTTCGCGCTCGACCCACTTGTTCAAGATCCACTCGGGCGTTCGCCAGCAGGTGCCGGTATTGATCGCCGTCGAGCCGCCGACCATGCGCCCCATCGGCAGTATGACCACGGTATTACCGACGGAGCCGACGGTGCCGCGCTCGCGGTAGAAACGCGTCACGCTTTCGACGAGGCCGCCGGTGAACTCGCTCCGCTGGTGGAACTGGCCCTCTTCGAGCATGAGCACGGCGAAGCCTTTTTGCGCGAGCTCCTTGGCGACGACCGCGCCGCCGGCGCCGGTGCCGACGACGACCGCGTCGCACTCGACCTCGATGTCCTCGGTGATGTCGCTGTCGCGCGTGACGCGCTCCATGAAGCGCGGGCGCTCCGGAGCGGCTTGGAAACGGAACGACGCACCGAGCGCGCGATAGATCGTTTCGTCGTCGAAATAGGCGACCTTCATCGGCGCGGTGAGGCCGAGGATGAACGCGCGCCGTGCGGGATCGCTCGCGTCGGACCACTCGCCGAGCAGGCGCGTGCGCTCGTACTCGTGAAGCTCGGTGAACGCGCGGCCGCGCGAAAATGGGCGAACGCCTTGCTCGAGCGCGCGCAAGAGAGCGCCGTAGTGTCGCGGTGCCTGCGCGCCGAAGTGAAGGAGCATTTCTTCGAGACGCGTGACCGTGTCGTCGCCGGCGCGCGGGAGAAATTTTCCTCCGCCGGGGAGGAGCGCTTCGGCGAGGGCGACCGCGATGCGGCGCTCCGTGTCGGTGAAGCGCGCGCCTTCTTTCCGCGGGCGCTCGCCGTGCGAAATCGGAAGTCGGCGCTGGGCCGCGGCGCCGTTCGTGTGAGCTTGGGTCTCAGACATGGGCGGCCTTCAAGAGACGGCCGGGACCGACGCGCATGCTCGCGAGGAGACCGCGGAGGTCGCGGCCCATGTGAAAACGAAGGAGCGCGTGGCCCCACGTCGCGCCGCTCGCGCGCGTCACGAGCCCGGGAAGCGTCGTCCAACTCTCGAGGAGCGTGTGGGGGAGCGCACCGAACGGCGCGATGCGCTTGCTGCCGTCGAATTGGTAACGCTCGCCGTCGTCGGCCTCGAAGTCGAGCACGTAGCGGATGCGACGCTCGACGAGCGGCGACATTTCGAGCCGTCCCTTCGCGTGCGCGTCCTTCGCGAAGCCGTCGATGCGAAGCGAGCCTTCGGCGTCGCACATCGCGACGCGCGCGATCACTTTCGGCGTGCTCACGTCGACTTCGAAACGAAACGGCCGATCGAAGCGCTCGCCGAGCCGCTGGACCGAACCTTCCATGATTTCGTGGAACGCGAATCCGATCATGAGCATTCTGTAATCGCAGAATGCTCCTCGCGCAACCCGAAAATGGGCTTTTTAGTGGATGATCGGCGTGCAGTTGTCGAAGGCGATGTCGGTGTCGATGCGGATGTCCGATGCGACCGTGTGGCGCTCGGCGGTGAAGATGTCGAGCGGATACTGCGTGCCTTTGACGATGCCGAGCGTCGCCGCTTGCGAGTCGAGGTCGATGCTCAAGCTCTCGGCGCCGTGCACGCCGCCGAGATCGATCGCGAGCTGGCCGTTGATGAACGTCCAGAGATCGTCGTCGCCCGTGAAGGTGAACGTCTCGCCGCCTTTGTAGATGAAGGTCGTGTGGAGCTCGAACGTGAAGCCGTAGTTGTGCGGCTGCCCTTCGTTGCCCCAACCTTCGTTGTCGATCGGGAAGAAGGTCGGGTTGTCGTAGGTGGACGTGCCGTTGCCGTTTTGCGTCAGCGCGATTTGGAACGGGAAGGAGAAGTTCACGCCGGGGACGTCGCGGTACCACTGATCGAAGTCGGTCTTGCCGGTCGTGGTCGGCGTCGTTCCGCTCGGGTTCGCGTAGACCGGTTTGAAATCGCTTCCGAGGGTCGTCGCGACGATGCCGCGATCGTCGCCGCCGAAGTGCTCGAAGTCGGGGTGCCACGTCGCGCCGGAGATCGAAAAGTCGCGCACCGTGCCGGTGAGGTTCGGGCCGCAGTTGCCGTCGGACGCGTCGTCCGCGTCGCTCCCGCCGCCGTCGCCGAACGCGATGCCGTCGCCGGAGAGCGCGGAGTCGCTCGTTCCGGCGTCGCCGCCGTCGCCGTCGCCGAACTGCGAGCCGTCGTTGCCGCACGCGACGACCGCGACGAGCGAGAGAAGCAAGAGCCGCATGAACGGAGTGTAGCTCAGCCCATCACTTTGTGTTTGCTCCGGGTGGCGAGGCGGACCGCCGCGCTGAAGAGCGCGACGAGCGTCACGAGGACGAGCGCACCCGCCCACGCTTGGTGATGCCAATCTTCGTACGGCGCGACGGCGTACGTGTAGACCTGCACCGGCACGCTGCTCATCGGCTGGTCGAGCGAGGTCGACAGAAACCGGTTGTTGAACGCCGTGAAGAGGAGCGCCGCGGTCTCGCCCGACACGCGCGCGACCGCGAGCATGATCCCGGTGATGACGCCGGGGGCCGCCGCGCGCAGCGTGATTTGGAGCGTCATCCGCCATTCGGGCACGCCGAGCGCGAGCGCCGCCTCGCGGAGGGTGCGCGGGACGAGGCGAAACATTTCTTCGGTCGTTCGCGTGATCGTCGGCACCATCAAGACGGCCAGCGCGACGCTCCCGGCGAAGCCCGAGAAGCGATGCGTCTCGAGGACGATGAGCGTGTAGGCGAAGAGGCCCGCCACGATCGAGGGCGTAGCGTTGAGCGTGTCGTTCACGAATCGCACGGTGCGCGCGAGCCATCCGCGGCCCACCTCGGCGAGATAAATCCCGGAGAGGACGCCGATCGGGATGCTCATCGCCGAGGCGACGCCGACCATGATGCCCGTGCCGACGAGCGAGTTGAGAAAGCCGCCGCCGGTTTCGCCGACTGGCGTCGGAAGGTTCGTGAAGAAGGAGAGGTGGACGTAGCGCGCGCCGGCGGCGAGCACGTAACCGAAGATCGCGACGAGGACGCCGACCGCGATGATCGTCGCGACCACGCAGAGACCGAGCATCACGCGGTTCTCGAGCTTGCGCGCGCGCGAGATGGCGAGCGTCGTCATGCCCGCGCCTTTCGCTCGCGCGCCATCCTCCATATCAACAGGCGCGCGATGCCGTTGACCGCGAACGTGACGACGAAGAGGAGGAGACCGATTTCGGTGAGCGCGGCGAGGTACGTGACGCCGGACGCTTCGGCGTACTCGTTGGCGATGACCGACGACATGGTGTAGCCGGGGTCGAAGAGCGATTTGGCGATTTGCGGGTTGTTGCCGATGACCATCGTGACGGCCATCGTCTCGCCGAGCGCGCGGCCGAGCGCGAGCACGACCGCGCCGGCGATGCCCGCGCGTCCGTACGGGAGAACGACGTTGCGAATCGTCTCCCACTTGGTCGCGCCGAGCGCGAGCGAGGCCTCGCGCTGGGTCTGCGGGACCGACGCGATGACGTCGCGCGACACCGCCGCGATGAATGGAAGGATCATCACCGCGAGGATAATGCCGGCCGTGAGCATGCCGACGCCGTGCGAATCGCCCTGAAAAATGGGCAAAAAGCCGAGCGTCTTGCGAAGCGCCGGGGCGACGTCGTCGCGCACGATGGGCGCGAGCACGAAGAGACCCCAGAGGCCGTAGACGATTGACGGGATCGCCGCGAGGAGCTCGACGAGAAATCCGATGACCGTGCCGACGCGACGCGGCGCCATCTCGACGAGGAAGATCGCGATGCCGATGCCGAGCGGAACCGCGAGCACGAGCGCGACGACCGAGGTGACGACGGTTCCGTACACGAAAGTCGCCGCGCCGAACTGCTCTTGCACCGGGTCCCAAATTTTGTCGACGACGAAGTGGAAGCCGAACTTGGAGAGCGCCGCGCTCGAGCCGCGAACGAGCTCGTAGACGAGGAGCGCGAGCAGCGCGACGACCGACGCGCCGACGGCGGTGCACGCTTTGCGAAAAATCGCGTCGCCGGTGGTCCAGCCGCGGAGCGCGGACGGGCCCCACCGCCGAAGCGACTTGGCTCGCTGCGGGACCTCGCGCGAAGGTGCGGCGACGTCGGTCGTCATCATGGTTACTTCGGCGCGGGCTCCACTTGGTCGAGCTTGGCTTCGGCGCGCGCGACGAGCTCCGGCGGGAGCTGCGCGTAGTCCAGCGGGGCGCAGAATTTCTGGCCGTCGTGGATCGTCCAGCGCAAAAACGAAACGACCGCGGTGCGCTCGGGACCTGCCGGCATGTCCTTGTAGACGACGGCCCACGTCGTGCCGCTGATCGGCCACGCTTTTTCGCCGGGCGAGTCGGTGATCGAATATCGAAGGTCTTCCGGAAGCGATTGCACCGCGCCGGCCGCGGCGGCGGTGACCGCGTCGATCGTCGCGTCGACGAATTGGCCCGCGCGATTTTTCACCTGACCCGCGGGCATCTTGTTTTGCATCGCGTAGGTGAGCTCGACGTACCCGATCGCGCCGGGCGTCTGTCGCACCGTCCCGGAGACGCCCTCGTTCCCGCGGCCGCCGAGGCCGGTCGGCCAGTTGACCGAAGTTGCATTTCCAACTTTCGTCTTCCACTCGGGTGAAATCTTCGAGAGGTAATCGGTCCACACGTACGTCGTCCCGCTCCCGTCGGAGCGGTGGACGACGACGATCGGCGTCGCCGGCAAATTCAAATCGCCGTTTTCGGCGGTGAGCTTCGGGTCGTTCCACGTCTTGATCGTGCCGAGAAAAATTCCGGCGAGCGCGTCGGGCGTGAACTTGATCGCGTGCGCGAGGGGCGGCAGGTTGTAAGTCGGCACGACCGCGCCCATCACGAGCGGCACGTGCAAGACCGGCGATTTGGCCTCTTTGAGCTGCTCGTCGGTCATCGGCCCGTCGGTCGCGCCGAACTGCACCGTGTGCGCGATGAGCTGCCGGATGCCGCCGCCCGAGCCGATGCTCTGGTAGTTCACTTGAATGGTCGGCGCCGACTTTTGGTACTCGCTCGACCACTTCGACATGAGCGGGTAGACGAACGTCGAGCCCGCGCCGTTGAGCGAGACGTTGCCGCCTTTGCCCGCGCTCGATCCGTGACAGGCGACCGAGAGCGCGAGGAGCGATGCGAATGCGAGACGCGTCATGACGATTCCTTTCCCACCTTCGGCGGCGGGTGCGTGCGCGTGTGCCGCACGTCCTCGCCGCGCACCATGAAGATCACTTCCTCGGCGATGTTGGTCGCGTGATCGGCGACTCGCTCGAGGTACTTCGCGACGTGAATGACGCGGATCGCCTCCGCGGCTTCGGTCGGGTGCTGCGACATGAACTTGGTCATCGCGCCGATGACGCACCCGTAGAGATCGTCGACGCCGTCGTCGCGCGCGAGGACTTGCTGCGCGCGCACGGACTCGCCGTGGACGAACGCTTCGAGCGCCTCGCGGAGCATGTCTTGCGATTGCTCGCCCATGCGCCCGAGCTCGGATTTCACGCTGTCTTTCGCGACGCCGTGCTCTTCCCTGGCGCGCTCGGCGATGTTGACGGCTTCGTCGCCGACGCGCTCGAGATCGGTGACGAGCCGGAGCGCGCCCGCGAGAAATCGGAGGTCGTAGGCGACCGGCTGTCGAAGCGCGAGGACGCGGAGGACGAGGGCGTCGATGTCCATCTCGTCGCGATCGATGTGGCGATCGATTTCTTCGACCTCGCCGGCGAGCTCGGGCGCGCCTGTCCAAAACGCGTCGAGCGCGACTTGGAGCGCGCGTTCGCAGCGCGCGCCCATCGCGAGCATGTGAGCGCGGAGCTCGCGAAGCTCGGCTTCGAAATCTCGGCTGGTATGTGCGCGCGTCATCCGAACCTCCCCGTGATGTAGTCCTCGGTCTCGCGCTCGCGCGGACGCGTGAAGAGATCGGTCGTCGGGCCGACCTCGACGAGCCTGCCGAGATAGAAGAAACCGGTGCGCTGCGAGACGCGCGCGGCTTGCTGCATGTTGTGGGTGACGATCACGATCGTGAGCGTCTCGCGCAGGTTGGCGACGAGGTCCTCGACCTTCGCGGTCGCGATCGGATCGAGCGCGCTCGCGGGCTCGTCCATCAAGAGCACCTCGGGCTCGACGGCGAGCGCGCGCGCGATGCAAAGTCGCTGCTGCTGGCCGCCGGAGAGGCCGGTGCCCGATTCGTTCAAACGATCTTTGACCTCGTCCCAGAGCGCGGCTTGGCGAAGCGCGCGCTCGATGCGATCCGGAATTTCGCGGCGGGCCGTGCCCGCGACACGGAGGCCGTAGGCGACGTTCTCGAAGATCGATTTCGGAAACGGGTTCGAACGCTGAAACACCATGCCGACGCGGCGCCGCACGAGCACCGGGTCGACGTCGGGACCGTAAATCGGCTCGCCGTCGAGCTCGACTTGTCCCGTCACGCGCGCCTCGGGGATGGTGTCATTCATGCGGTTGAGCGCGCGCAAGAAGGTGCTTTTGCCACACCCGCTCGGACCGATCAGCGCGAGCACTTCGTTCGCGCGCACCTCGAGCGAAACCGTCTTCACCGCCGCTTTCGCGCCGTAGTGCACGCTGAGATCGGTCGCGCGCATTTTCACCGCGGAGCTCACGCGTCGCACTTTCGTCATCTCCTGCGAGCGCTCGGTGAAGGCTCGGTGACTTTCGTGTGACTGCTCAGAAGATGAAAAAGGCCGAGCCCATCACGCGATCGTTCACCGCGGTTTGCTTGTCACCGTAGTGATCGTACGTGCGGCCGTAGCTGAGACCGAGGCGGAAGCCGGGCACCGGATCGGTCATGAGGTCGACGTTGATCCAATCGAGCGACGCGCGCGTCTTGGTCGTGCCGCCGAACGCGTCGGCGTTGGGCGACTCGAGGTGCGAGTAGTTGATCGTCGTCCAGACTTTTCCGTCTTTGATCGGCCAGTAGTACTGGAGCCCGACGATGCCCGAGTACCACTGGATGTAGTGGAGCTGGTTGGCCGAGTCGAAGGTGACGATGCCGTTGTCGATGTTCTGCGGATACGTCGGCGGCGGGTTCGCGCCGGTCGGGTTCGGCACGGCCGGGAAGGTGACGCCGCCGGAGAGGCCCGTGTATTGATCCGCGATGCCGTAGCCGGTCGCGAACTCGCCGGTGAGCGACAAATTGTTGCCGCGTTTGCCGCCGTCGTTCGCCGGCACGATCGGGATGAACGCGTCGAACGCGATCGACGTCCCGACTTTGTCGGTCGTGTTGGCCGCGTCGGGGAAGGTCGGCACCTTGACGTATTTCATGTCGCCCGAGACCGCGATCGACGCGGGCTCGACGACCGTTCCGGTGCTGCCGTCGGTGCGTTTGCCTTTCCAGTGATTGAGCGTCGCGCGGAGGCCCGCCTGCATTTCGGGCGCCTCCGACGCGCGCTCGACGGGGTTCAGCGCGGCGACCGCGAGGCTCACGTCGAGCGGGTCGGTCTTGAGCGTCTTCGAAATTCGGATTTGCGGGCGGCGCGAGTAGAGCTCGGCGGGGATGCCCTGAAAGTCGTCGGTGTTGACGTGATAATAGGGCTGAAAGCCGAAGAGCGCCCAGTATTGGCCGAACATGAAATCGAGGATGGGCGTTTCGATCTTCACGTTGATGTGGCGCTCGCGGAAGCCGGCGTTCGTGAAGAACGAAGCCTCCGAGATGCCGGTCCCCGGCGGATAGCCGACGGCGGGCTCGTTGCCGAGAAAATCCATCTCGAATTGGCCGCTCGCGCGGATGCCGTGAAACTCGGGCGCGGTGATGCGGATGCCGAGGCGCGAGTTGCGGATCGTGCCGAGCAGCTGTCCGTGTTGGCCGGCGAAGGTTTCGTTGCGAGCGATCTGGCTGTCGCCTTGGAGATCCGAGAGGCCTTCGGTCGAGTCGTGGACCGCGTCGGCCTCGACGAAGCCGTAGATCGTCGTCGCGAATTTTCCGAGGACGAGCGTGTTCGTGTCGGTGAGGCCCTTGGTGCCGGAGGTCGAGCCGATGTCGCGCATCGCGCTTTGGTACTCGTCTTCGCTGATGATGCCCTTGTCGCGGAGCATCCGGAGCGACGTGACTTGAACGACCGACGTCTCGGCGGCGTGCGCTTTCGGAACCGGAGGCGGGAGCGGAGCCGGCGGCGGAGGCGGCGGAGGCGGGGTCGTCGCGGTGGTCGTCGGCGGCGGAGGAGGAGGCGGAGGCGGAGCCGCACCGCCGTCGACTGGCGGCGTTTGCGCGAGCGCGAGACGCGGAACGACTGCAACCAGAGCGAGGAGGAGCGAGCGTGCTTTCACGCGCGCAGTCATACCGTCGAGGCGGGTGCATTGTGCAACAACCTCTCTACTTTTATTCCGGCGCGCGTCACGCGCCGTTCACTCGGTCGTCACCAATCAGAATCGACCGGAAATTCCGATGCTGCCGGGCCCGAAGCCGACCGAGACCGCGGGTTTGTCGTCGTCGTCGTGCGAGCCGACGTTGGCGACGACGAGGGCCAGCGTGAAGAGGCTCATGCCCGCGATGCCGAGGCCCATCGCGACGTTGCCGATGAGGATCCGGGTCTTGATCCAATCGACGTCCGATTGCGCGCAAAACCCGGCGCACGCGACGCGGAGGTGATTGGCGTCGTTCGCCGCGGTGCCGACCGAAACGCCCATGCCGATGAACGAGACGATGCCGACCGTGAAAGAGAGCGACGCGGTCCACGGAAAATGAAACGGGTGATGATGCTCGGGCGCTTCTTCGTGCTCCGGCGGTTTGAAGCGACCCTCGATGACGCGATCTTTTTCTTTCGGGCGGAGGACGGCTTGGAAGATGAGATCCGGCAGGCCGGCGTGCACGAAGCGGAAGGTGTGGACGCCGGGGTCGAGGTCGATCGATTTTCCGTCGAGGGTGCCGAGGCGCTCGTGGCTGTCGACGTAGACGGTGACGTCGATGAGCTCTTTCCCGCTCGCGTCGAGCGCGCGAAAGGAGACCGTCGGCATTTCGGTGGCGATGCCTGCGAGCCACTGCGTGCATTTGTCGGCGACGATGCGCGGGCACGACGCGCGCGCGCAATCGAGGAACGCGGTGCGCGCCGACTCGAGCTTGCCTTGGTCGCGGAGATTTTGGCCGGTGTCGGCGGCCTGGACGCACGCGGCGCGATCGTCTTCGGCGTGAGCGGTGGTCGCTAGAAAAAAGATGGTCGCGCCGGTGGCGAGCGCGCGCTTCATAGACACTCCGTCCGGAAGTGGACGTGGCCTTGCGCGTCGGTCGTGTACGGCTGATCGCAGCTCGGTTTTTTCGCGTGGTGAATCGCGCCGGTGGCCGCGGGCTGATGCTTGTGCGTCGCAGCCGTCATCGGCTCGGCGCTCGGGGTCGCGCTCGGTTCGGGCGGCGGCTCTTCGGCGGTGGTCGGCGGACGCGCTTCGATCGCGGCGGCGCTCGCCGTCTCGGCGGGCGGCGCGCTCGGCGCGGGCGTCGGCGGTTGCGCCGTCGCTTGCTGAGTCTCGGGCTCGCTCGGCGCGCTCGATCCTGCGAGACGCGGCGCGACGTACACCGCCGCGCCGCCGAGGACCAAGCACGTGACCGCGATCGGCCACGTCTTTCGCCAACGCGATTTTGGGCGAAAATCGGGGACTTCGTCGATCGCTTGGGCGACTTGCGAGCCGGCGGTGCGCTCGCTCCGCGCGCTCGCTTCGCCCCCGTCGCGCGAAGCTTGGAGCTCGGTCGCGAGCGCGGCTGCTGCGCCGTCGCGATCGAGACGCGCGACGCCGCTCTCGATGTCGGCGACGAGCCGCGTGCGCGCTTCGATCGTGTCGCCCGCCACGTGCTCGACCCAATCGGCGACCTCGACGGGCGACGCGATTCCGAGGACGCGCTCGACCTCGATCGCCATCGCGCGCGCCGTCGGGTAACGCACGTCGGGCGTCGGGCCGCTCGCGCCGCGCACGATGCGATCCCAAGGCGCGAGGGCCGGATCGAACGCGCTCGGCATCGTCAGCTCGTTGCGAACGATGCGCGCGAGCGAGGTCATGTCCTGCGACTTCTGGAACATGCGCTTGCCGGTGAGCAGCTCGTAGAGCACGAGGCCCATCGCGTAGACGTCGGTCGTGCGATCGATGTGCTCGCCCTCGAGCTGCTCGGGCGGCATGTAGAGGATCTTGCCTTTGATCTCGCCGCCGCGCGTCGAATGGAATTTTCCTTCGGCCTTCGCGACGCCGAAGTCGAGCACGCGCGGCGTGCCGTCGACGCCGACCATGATGTTTTGCGGCGACACGTCGCGATGCACGATGCCGAGCGACGCGCCGCTCTCGTCTTTGGCTTCGTGCGCGGCGTGGAGACCTTGGAGCACGCCCGACACGATCGCGGCGGCGATGCGCGGCGGAACGCGGTCGCCGCGCGTCTTCAAGCGGCGAAGGAGCTGGCTCGCCGTCTCGCCGCGAACGTACTCCATGACGAGGAAGAGCTCGCCGCCGGTCGCGACCACGTCGAGCGTCGAGACGACGTTCGGGTGCTGGATGCGCGCGGCGAGCCGCGCTTCGTCGAGAAACATCGCGACGAAGTCGGGATCTTGCGCGAACTGCGCGTGCAATCGCTTGACCGCGACGGTGCGCGCGAAGCCGACCGGCCCCGCGAGTCGACCGAGGTAGACCGCCGCCATGCCTCCCGACGCGATCCGGTCGTAGAGGGCGTAGCGACCGATCACCAAGGGTGGTGACGGCTCGCGATCCATCATCCCTGACGATACCATCACGCGAGCTCCACGCAGCGTTTCGATTGCGTCCCGCCTTCGAAACCTTCCACCGGAAAGATCGCGGACGAGAAGGTGCTCTCTTGTGCGACGGCGCCGAGCGCGACGAGCAGCACGCGGAAATGGCCGCCGTCGTCGGGATGGGCGAGCTCGGCGTTCGGCGCGCGGGCGCGCCAGTCGATGAGAGACGCCACGTCGCGTGAAGCGAGCGCGCTCTTCGCCCACGCGTCGAACGCCTCGGCCCACGGCGTCGGCGCGCGACCGCCGATCGACGCGAGGTTGTGCGTCATGCTCCCGCTCGCGAGGATGAAGACGCCTCGTCGCCGGAGCGGCGCGAGCCTCCGCCCAAGCGAGAAGAGCTCGGCGTCGCTCGCGAACGGCATCGCGAGCTCGACGACTGGCGCCGGTGCGCCAGGGTAGAGGTGGAGGAGCGGCATCCACGTCGTGTGGTCGAAGCCGCCGCGACCCGTATCGAACGTGGGCTCGAGCGGCGCGAGCAAATCGGCGACGACGTGCGCGAGCGCGGTGTTGTCGGGCGACGGGTAGTCGAGATCGCGCGGGACCATCTTGTCCATGAAAGCGGGAAACGATCGGAGCGCGCGGCCGCGACCGACGTGACCGATGCGAAGGCGGCTCGTGTCGTGCGGCGCCGGGCCGCGATAGTGCGGCGTGATCGTGACGATGCCGCTCGCGCGCGGGAGGGTGCGGCCCCACGCGCGGAGCTCGGCGCTTCGCACTGGATCGGTCGCGAGGAGAGGCGAGCCGTGTCCGACATAACCGGTCGGCATCATGGATTCGTCGGCGAACGCGCGGCGGCTCGCGGCGAGCGCCGCGCCGAACGCGAGGATCTGTCGTCGCGAAATCATTTTGGATGACACGTGTTGCAGGAAAAATGTTCGGGGCTCGCGCCGGTGAGATCGATCATGTCCGGCAGCATCTTCGTCTTCATGAACTCGGCGACTGGGCCCGTGGGTGGGTGCTCGGGGTCGACGGCCGGGAGCGACGGATTCGGCATGCGGTAGCTCACGGCCTCGGCGTCTTTGCCGTGGCACGTCCGACACGTCATCTCCGGATATTCGGTGTGCCGGAAATCACGCCACGTGCGCGCCATGTTCGGAAGAACCGTGAACGTCATCACCGCATGACGCTGCTCGAAATCGAGCGCGGCCCAACGATCGACGCGTGGGGCAGGCTGCGCCGCCGGAGGGTGCGGGACGCACGCCGCAATCGTGAGGAGCCAGACGAAGCGCACGGCCCATCCTCGATCAGTTTGCTATAGAGGCCACCATGATTTTCGAAACGCTCGGCCAGATGAAAAAAATGCTCCGTAACCTCGACAAGTGGCTCGAGACCGCGGCGGCTCATGCTCAGAAAAAGAATTTCGATCCCAACGTCTTCATGACGCTGCGTCTCGCGCCGGATCAGTTCGCGTTCGCGCGGCAAGTGCAGACCGCGTGCGACACCCCGAAGCTCGCGGCGTCGCGCCTCTCGGGCAAAGACGCGCCCTCGCACCCGGACACCGAGACGACGCTCGAGCAGCTTCGCGCGCGTGTCGCGGCGACGCTCGCATACCTCGACGGCTTCACCGCGAAAGACTTCGAAGGCGGCGAGACGCGCACGATTTCGCAGCCGCGGTGGGAAGGCAAGACGATGACCGGGAAGGATTATTTTCTCGAGCACGCGCTCCCGAATTTCTTCTTCCACGTGACGCACGCGTACGCGATCTTGCGCCACAACGGCGTCGACCTCGGCAAGCGCGACTATTTGGGCGCGCTCAGCCTCAAGTAGCGCTGCACCAGATCGAAGCGGTTGCCGTAGAGATCTTCGAAAACGGCGACCGTTCCGTACGGCTGCTCCGCGGGGGGCCGAACGAACGCCACCCCGCGCGCGAGGAGCGCGGCGTGATCGCGCGCGAGATCGTCGGTCTCCAGGAAGAACGCGACGCGGCCTCCGGTTTGACGGCCGATCGACGCGCGCTGCGCGTCGTCGGTCGCGCGCGCGAGGAGCAGCGCGGCTTCCGTCGCGCCCGGCGGCCCGACGCGCACCCAGCGCTTGCCGCCGCCGAGATCGGTGTCTTCGAGCAAAACGAAGCCGAGCTTGCCGACGTAGAACGCGAGCGCCTCGTCGTAGTCGCGCACGAGGAGCGTGACGGTCACGAGCCTCATTGGATCGCGTAAAGGTGCACGGCGTACGCGTCGAATGCATCTTGGAACGCGTTCGACGCGACGGGCACGCTGCGATTCTCGCCGAGCACGGTCACGCTCGTCATCGCGTCGTGCGCGAGCGTGAACGTCGCGGTCGTGGGCGTCGCGGTCATCGAGACGGCGAGGACGTAGAGCTTGCCGCCTTGGCGCTTCACGAGAAAATCGACCTTCGATGACGACGCCTCGGTGACCGCGTTCGTGATCGGCGGCGTGTTCAGCGCGGGCGCGAGATCGTGGATCTGTTGATCGATGGCGCCGACGGCGGTCTTCATCGCGCTGTCGTCGAGGAGCGCGTGGTCGTCCTCGGTCGGCGTGAATTGGTGCACGAAATAACCGATGCCCATCGAGCCGTGGACGATTGACATCCACACTTCGCTCTTCACCTGATCGGGCGTCGGTTTCGTGTTCGCTTGATCGATGCGCGTGCACTCGATCCAGTTCCACACGGGCTTCTTGTTCGACACGGCCTGCCCGAGCCGGTCGACGCCGGTCGCGACGAGCGTGATGTCGAGCCCCGAGTTCACGGGATAGATGTCGAACGAAATGACGTCCGAGCCCTTCGCGTACTCCGGATAATCCTGCGGCTGATTCGAGCAGCTGCCGCGCCCGACCCACGCGTCGTTGGCGACGCCTTGCCCGACGTTGAGAAAGACCGGCCGCGTCGGGTCCTTCGTCTTCATCTGCTGATAGAGATTTTGAATCGTGGCGGGCGAGACGCACGGTCCGTAGCCGCCTTGTCCGTCGGGCTGCGCGTTGTCGGGCTCGTCTTGCTGCGTCCACCCGGCGATGATTTTATTTTGCAGGTTCGCGAGGCCCGTCGCGTTTTGATCGCAGTAGGCCGGCATGCTCGCGGTCGTGAGGTTCGTGAGGTCTTGCGTCGTCGGGCCGTTGTAGAGGCCGATGTATTGGTTCACGCCGATCGCTTGGTACTGCTTGGCGATCGATGGATCTTGGAGCCACACGCTGATCGGAAAGAAGGTCGGGTCGGAGTAGCCGCCGAACCAAGCGCCGTACGTGTCGAGATTCGGCGCGGCGTCTCCGCCGGCATCGACCGCGGCGTCAGCCGGGCTCGCGTCGGCGCCGCCGTCGTTTTGCGCGGGCGCGCTCGATCCGCACGCGACGAGGAGCATCAGGGCGAAGCGCTTCATGTGCCGAGGATAGGTCAGAATGAAAGGCAGCGCCCCACCGAGACCCGGGTTCCAGGCACATGATCCCCAGGCGTCATGTGGATCACCCCCCAGGGGTCATGTGGATCACCCAAGGGGGTCAGGT
>DASXHD010000087.1:0-28667 GCA_036488725.1 Polyangiaceae bacterium
AAGCGAAGGCTCGCTACGACGAGGCCATCAAAAAACAAAACGACGCGGCCGCTCGTTACGAAAAAGAAAAGAACGACATCAAATCGAAGGCGGAGGGCTACGAGGCGCAGTGGACCGCGCTCGACGTGCACAACGACCAATTCGACATGGCCGAAGCGACATTGAGCGTCGCCATCGCGCTCCTCGGCGTGACCGCGCTCACCCAAAAACGTTGGATGCTCGGCGTCGCGGGCGTCTTCGCGATCTTCGGCATGGTGATGGGCGTCTGCGGCTTCGCGAAGCTCGCATTCCACCCGAATTGGCTCGCGAGCTTCTTGTCGTAGGGCGCGGCAAAAAAGCAAGTTTTCACACGTGACGAAATAGCTCCTCGGTGCGGAGCGTTTTTTGCGATGATCCTATCGTGGCCACCGAGTCCCACGCGCGCGCCGGATATCTGCCCGGCCTCGACGGCGTTCGCGCCCTCGCGGTCGGCGCGGTCGTCGCGTACCACCTGCGCGTTCCGCTGTGCGACGGCGGGCTGCTCGGCGTCAGCGTCTTCTTCACGCTGAGCGGTTACCTCATCACGTCCCTCCTCATCCAAGGCTTCGCGCAGCGCGGGCGCATCGATCTGAAATCGTTTTGGATGCGCCGCGCGCGCCGGCTCTTGCCCGCGCTCCTCTTGATGCTCCCGGTCGTCGCGGTGACGACGGCGATCGCGCGCCCCGCGAAGCTCGCCGCGACGCTCCGCCAAGTGCTCTACGCGATCCTCTACGTCGCGAACTGGACGACCATCGCGCGCGGCGACGACTATTTCCAGCGCTTCGCCGGGCCCGGCCCGCTCGACCACTTGTGGTCGCTCGCGATCGAAGAGCAGTTCTACATCGTCTGGCCGCTCGTCGTCTTCGCGATGCTTTGGATCGGGACGCGCATCGGCGCGCGTCGCGTTCTCCTCGCGCTCGTCACGCTGCTCCTCACGGCGGCGTCGACCTGGGCCATCTATCATCTCTACGATCCGCACGCGCTCAACAACACGCGCGCGTACGAAGGCACCGACGCGCGCGCGGCGTCGCTCCTCGTCGGGGCGCTCGCCGCGATCGCGATTCCGTTCGAACGCGTCGCGGGCGTCTCGCGCGGCTGGCGCATCGCGCTCGATTTCGTCGGCGCGCTCGGCCTCGCGGGTGTGGCGCTTTGCATCGCGCGCACCGACGAGTACTCGCCGTTTCTCTACCGCGGCGGCGAGGTCGCGCTCGCGATCGCGACCGCGGGGCTCTCGATCGCCGCGTCGAATCCGCAGACGATCATCGCGCGCGCGCTCGGGGTCCTCCCGCTCCGCTGGGTCGGCGCGCGCTCGTACGGCATCTATCTTTGGCACCTGCCGGTCGTGGCATTCATGCCCGAGAGCGTGCTCGTCGATCGTCCGGTGTTGCGCGGCGCGATTCAAATGGCATTGACGGTCGTGCTCGCTTCCTCCTCCTACAAGTTGATCGAAGATCCGATTCGTCGTCGCGCGCCTGCGCAGCCTCCGGGGCGCGCGCGCTGGGGCCTCGCGTTCCGCGCGGCGGCGCTCGTTCCGGTGTCGACGGTTTTGCTCGTCGTCTGGCCGCTCGCCTGTCACCAACCGACCGAGCTCGAAGCGCTCGCGTCGGTGCCCGATCCCGAGCCGGTCGCGACGACCGCCGCGACGATTCCGGATGCGCCGATACCGCTCGCGATCGTCGCCGCTGCGCCGCCCCTTCCGGGCGCGCCGATGACGTCGTGTCGCGAGGTCGTCCACGTCGGCGACTCGACCTCGCTCGGCCTCGTCTCGCCGCTCATCTTGCCGAAGACGAGCGAGCAAATCGCGGCGCGCTACCGCGGCGTCGGCGTCGAGCGCTTCTGGCCGGAGATCAGCGGCGCGCGCAGCATGGTCGAGACGTACAAAAACATTCCGAACGCCACCGACATCGCGAAGAAGAAGCACGCGAGCGGCTACAGCGGCTGCTGGGTCGTCGCGCTCGGGACCAACGATCCGGCGAACACCGGCGGCAACGTCGAAGAGCTCGGCACGCGCATCGACGCGATGATGGAGCCCATCGGCGACGCGCCCGCGCTCTGGACGACGACCAAGACGACCAAGGACCGCGGCCCCTACAAGAACGCGAACATGGAAGCGTGGAACCAAGCGCTCACCGCCGCGTGCGCGCGCCACCCGAACATGCGCGTCTACGACTGGGCGGGCGAAGTGCAGGACCGCTGGTTCACGACCGACGGCATCCACTTCAACACCGTCGGTTATCGCGAGCGCGCGATCCGCCTCGCGAAAGCTCTCGCGCTCGCGTTTCCGAAAGACGGCGATCCGATCGCCGGCTGCTTCGTCCACACGAGCGACTGAGATAATCTGCGGACATGTGCCGCAACATCCGGGTCCTCCACCACTTCGAGCCGCCGACCACGAAAGACGAGATGCGCGCCGCCGCGCTCCAATACGTCCGCAAAGTGAGCGGCACGAACAAGCCGAGCTCGCGCGAGGAAAAAGCGTTCGCTCGCGCGGTCGAGCAAGTCGCGATCGCGACCGAGCGACTGCTCACGGCGCTCGAGCCGCGCGGCACGGCGCGAACGCGCGAAGGCGAGCGCGAAAAGGCGCGCGCGCGCTGGGCGAAACGCTCGGCCGCGATGCCTTGAAGGCGCCGTTAAACACGTGTATCGCTCAAGCGCGCCGCCGCCGGGGGAGACCGCGGCGAACCCCGGCGTAGAAACGCCAAAATGCAGCCGCCTGGATACCCTCCGCCCCCGCAGTACGGTCCGCCGCCGCAGTACGGCATGCCTCCTCAGCCGGCGTACGGCCGTCCGCCGTATCCGTCGCAGCCGCACGCGCCGCAAGGCCCGAAGTCCAAGGCGCCGCTCTTCCTCGGCCTCGGTCTCGGCGCGGTCATCGTGCTCGGCATCGTCGGCGCGATCGGCTTCTACGCGTACGGCAAATACAAGCGCGGCTCGCTCCCGATCGAGGCCAGCAAGCTCCCCGCGCAAACGCGCGAGCTCGACACGATGCTCATCGACGCGACGCGCGAGGACAACTCGCGCGTGAAGAAAATCTATCTCGCGTCCGAGCTCGCCGATGGTTTCTGCTCCGGCCACATGGACCCGGCGACGCACCTCGAGATGATCGGCGCGTGGGGCTCGAAAGAAGCGAAAGACTTCTTCGACCCGAAGCACCTCGACTCGGTGCGCGGCGCGATGGAGTGCGGCAGCCAGCTCGCGACGAGCCTCGACGACAACCACGCATCGTACCTGCGCTTCGACGTGGACGACGAAGGCAAAAGCGAGAGCTCGACGCGCCACCGCGTGAAAATCGGCCACTTCAAGATGAAGACGATGCCGCCGATGGAGGGCTACACCTCCGTCTCGTTCGGCACGATGCCCGGATTCTGCCAGACGACGGTTCCGCCTTACGCGTCGGGCTCGCCGCTCGCCGCGCTGCTCACGCCGACGCCCGCGGGATCCGCCGCGGCGCCTTCGACGACGACCACGTCGTGCGCCGACAAGAGCAACGCCGCGTTCGCCGTCGGCACTACTTGGTTCTTTTCGGACAAGGCGACGCTCGACGAGCTCTCGAAGAGCGTGATGGTTCCGAAGACGACGCTCCCGACGCGCGTCGCCGCGCTGCAAGACGCGTTCAACGAGACGTCGAACCTTCCGCAAGTCTCGCTCATCGCCGAGCCGAAGACGTCGAAGGATTTTCTCGAGTACCCGTGCGACTGGGCCGCTTCGCAGCTCGGCATCCACTACTCGTCCGGCTCGACGACCGGCCTCGGGTCGAGCGGCTCGACCTCGAGCGACATCAAATCGCGCAGCGACTTCATCGAGGCGTGCTTTCCCGAAAAGGCGGACAGCAAAGTCATCGAAGAGATCGACGCGAAGCTCCGCGCGATCGCCTTCGAGACCGACCCCGATTACGTGCGCGCCGGCGCGGTCGCGGGCAACATCGTGCTCGTCACGCGCGACGAGGACACGGCCAAAGAGGCGGAGCGCGCGGTGAAGGAGCTCGTCGGCGACTGGAAGTCGCAAATCGAGCTCAACGCGCCGAAGCTCATCAAAGCCGGCAAAGACCAGGCGTCGACGAGCCGTCAGAAAAAATTCTCGGACGTCGCCGACACGTATTTTCAGGCGCTTTCGAAGATGAAGATCTCGCGCTCGGGGCGCACGATCAAAATCGCGTACAAGGCGCCGTTCACCAAAGAAGACGAGAGCGAGCTCAAAGGCGACGAGAAAGCCGACGAGAAGCGTCTCGCGGTGACCGACGTGCTCGAAGCCATTCGCGACAAGAAGCCCATCCCGCAGTCGGCGCTCGCGAAGATCGTCGGTAACGCGTGGGCGACGTATCTGCTCCTCCCGCCGCTCCCGCCGCGCCCGCCGTCGCCGATGACGAAGCTCACCTCCGAAGAGTGCAAGTCGGTGCAGTCCAAGCTGCAGTCGGTTCACCTCTCGGATTTGCCGACGGGCGACGCGAGCAAGGCGTACCTCGATCAAAAATACGCGACGTGCGACTGGAAGCAGCCGCAAGTCACCGAGGATCAGAAGAAGTGTCTCGCGACCTTCACGACCTCGACCGAATACGCCGCGTGCATGGGCGGCGACAGCGTCGACCCGCGCATGCCGCCCGAGTCCGAGTTCGGCGAAAAAAAGAAGAGCACGCCCTGAGCGCCCGCTGACGAGCGCGCTTCACACGTGTGCAGAACGCTGCACGCGTGCGCTCGCCGTTTCGCGCGCGCATCGCGCGTTTCATCGGCTGGCGCGATCGTTGCGAGGCTCGGCGACATGACCGCGCTCGTCGAAGGGGTGCTCGTCGGCGTCATCGCGAACGCCATCGTCTTCGCCGGCGCGGCCTTGTTCTTGTCGCGTCGTCAGTTCCCGTAGAAGTAGTAGTCGGCGCTGTACGGCGCCTTGGACGTCGTGCCGACGTTGTTGCCGTCGCACGTCGTGCTCGGCGCGTTGCCGCCGTCGGTGTTGAGGCGCTGCACGTACGTCGTCGTGCCGACGAGACCGCTGCCGCTCGTCGACTGCGCTTGCAAGATGAGCCACGGGATCGACCCCGCGCCGCCGTCGGGCGTGAAGGCGGCGATTTTCTTTCCGATGACGAAGCTCTGATCGGTCCCTTGCCACTCGGGCGAGCCGGCGTCGTGCGCGAAGACGTTTTGCGAGCAATCGACGAGCGTCGCCTCCGGGCCGACGAAGGTCCACGCGTAGGTCGTCGCGCCGGCGTCGTTCGTCGACGCGACGCACGTGTAGTCTTGCGTGCCCGTCGCCGCGCCGTGCTCTTTCACCGTGCCGCCGCCGTCGGGAACTTCGATCGTCGGATCGACCGTCGGCGTCGCCGTCCAAGCCGCGGGGCAGCTGCCGTCGCCGGCGTCGCCGGGCGAGGCTTCTTGGGCGCCGTCGTTCGAGGAGCCGTCTTGTTTGGTCGCGTCTTGCGTCGCGTCGACGGCACCGTCGGAGCCGCCGTCGCTCGAATTCGAATCGTCGCCGCTGCACGCTTGCGCGAGCACGAGCCCGAGCGACGCCGCGCCGAGAACGAGGACGCGCCTCATCGTCCGCTCCGCGCGAGGCGGGTCGTGCTCGGCGTCGTCTCGCCGAAGGTGCCGCTCCAGGTCGTGCCGTCTTGATCGAACGTGACGATGAACCCATCGCCGACGCGTCCGACGGCGAGGTTCTGAACTTCGCCTTGCGCGGGCAGCGCCCACAGCTCGTGCGGCTCGCTCCACGCGCGGTGCGACCACCAGAGATGACCGGCTTCGGCGCGCACGACGATGTGCTGGTCGCCGTCGACTTGGGCCATCGAAGCAGAATGCTCGGTCGTGTGCGTGCAAGCGGCGCAAGTCAGCGCCGCCACGCCCATGAGGATGCGTAGTTTCATCGTTCCCTCTCTTTGCGGTGACCACGCACGAGCCACGCGGAGGTTTCGAAAAAAACTTTCAGCGCGCGCGAATCGGCAAAATCATGCGCCCGACGATGGCGCCCGTCGCCGAGAGGATCACGAGCGGCAAGACGTGTCCGACGAGGACGTGCGACGACGCGCTGATCGGGCACCACACGTCCACGGTCACGCCGCCGAAGGTTCCAGCCGCCGCGCCGAGAGCCGCGCCCGCGGCCGACGCGTGCACGGCGATCGTTCGTTTGCGGAGAAAGAGCGCCGCCCCGAGCAGCGCCGCGCCCGCGACCAGCGTCATCGTGAGGCAGCGATAACCGACGCGCGCGAACGGATCGACGTAACGCGCGTGCCAGCTCACGAGCCACGCGTACGTCGCGATCGGCGCGACGACCGCGACCGAGAGGAGCGCCGTCGACGATCGTCCGACCAGGGATTTTCCGCGTCGAAACGCGACGGCCGCGCAAGCGACCGCGAGCAGGAGGGCGCCGAGCCCGACCCCGACGGTGATCGTCGTCGGTCGCCCGCCCGCGTGCGAGAGCCCGCCCCACAGAAAAAACAGCGGCAGCCCCGCGAGCGCCGCGATCGTGTAGACGAGCGCCGCGCGCCGCCGACCTTGCGACCGCGTTCGCGCGCGCTGCGCCGCCGCGTCGGCGAGAATCTTGTCGCGAAGAGAGGACGACGGGGTCATCGCCGTACCTCCTTTTGTATCATGCCCTCGCGCAGCGCGCTGCGAAGCGCTTCGTAAGTTCGGTGGGCGCGGAGCTTCACGGCGGTCACTGTGGTCCCGAGGGTTTCGGCGGCCTGCGCGACCGAGAGCCCGTCGAGTTTGATGAGCTCGAACGCGATGCGTTACGAATCCGGCAGATTTCCGAGCGTTTCCTGCACGACCTCGGCGGCTCGTTTGGTGCGCAGCGCGTCCTCGGGCGCCAAGTCGGAGAGCACGGGCGAGAGATCGAGGTCGCCCTCGAGCACCTCGCGTTTCTGCCGGCGATACGAATCGATCGCGAGGCGCCTCGCGATCGCGAACGCCCACGGCAACACATCGGCGCCCGTCACGTATGCAAGAAAGTCTGCTGAACCAAATCTTCGGCACGCGCCCGGTCGGTCGTCTGCCGATAAAGAAAACCGAGGAGCCGCGGCGCAAGCCGGTCGTAGATCTCGCCGAACGCCGCGTCGTCTCCGCTGGCATATCGGTCCATCGCGGCGCTCGCCGCTCGGGCGTCGTCTTCCAGCACCCGCACCCCGTGCCTTTCCCCCCATGAACACGCTCGAGGCGCATCAAAGTTTCGGAGAAATCGTGTTAACATCGTGCCGATGGCGGCAAAAACTTTCTGCTTAGTCCTTTGCGTGGCCCTGACGGCGTGCGGCTCCTCCGGCGACGATTCGAGCACGAACGATTCGGGCGCGGGCGACGTCGTCACGCAGCAAGACGCGACGGCGAAAGACTCGGGCGCGACCGACGGAGGCGCCGGGGACGCAGTGGTCGATACCGGGCCGAACCCGTGCCTCGGCGACACGCTCGACGCCAACCGCGATCGACTGCTCCAAACGTATTACGCGTACCTCAAGGCCAACGCGACGACGCCGCAGTCGAACGGACTCTCCAACACCGTCACGAGCCCGATGGACGTCTGGCAGAAGCTCGACCCGTCGTCGCAGGCCGTTTTTCTCACGCTCTCGGCGCGCATGTTCGGGAGCAAGCTGCGCGTCGACGGGAGCTCGATGCTCTCGCACATCACCAAGATTTATCGAATTACCGGCGGACAAGGCGCGACCGCGATCGACCCGGGGACCTGCGGCGGCGGCGAGTACAACCGCATGATCATGTCGATGGACACCGAGCTCCACACGGCGCAGCTCGCGGCGAACGCCGATCAAGGCGCGTCGCCCTACGACATCGCCGACGTGATCCCGACGTCGTATTGGCGCGATTCGCACGACCTCGGCGGCCCGCACGCGCCGTTCGATCTGAGCGACGAGACCAACAGCGGCGCCCCGCGCGGGCAAACGCAATATTTCAAGGATTGGACGTCGACGGTCGCGAACGCACCGCTCGGCCGGCAAGATTTGATGACCCTCGTCGACCCGCAGGCGATCGAGATGGACCAGGACTACAATTGCCCGCACGATTCGAACCCGCTGTGCAGCTACACGACCTACGGGCCCGCTTGTTTGCCAGAGACCGCCGAGATCGGCACGCAGCTCTACACCGACACGTACGGAAGCTATGGGGCGTCCTACTCGCCGCAGGCTTGTCCGTAGCGTGCGGTGATTCGACGCTGCCGCCGGATCCGGCGCCGCTCGGCGGAGACGAGCCGGTCAATTATTTCATGACGCCCGACGCGTGGGACGGCAAGACGCCGCTCCCGCTCGTGCTCGTGACGCACGGTTACGGCGTCGGCGGGCTCGCGCAAGTCATCTTCTTCAATCTGCAGCCGCTCGTGAACGAGAAGAACATCATGCTCGTTGCGCCCGACGGGCTGCGCGATTCGACGGGCGCTTATTATTGGAACGCGGTCGACACGTGCTGCGACTTCGATCATCGCGGCAACGACGACGTCGCTTATCTGACCGGGCTCGTCGCCGAGATCGCGCAGCGGTACCCGACCGATTTGAAGCGTGTCTACGTCGTCGGGCACTCGAACGGCGCGTCGATGGCGATGCGGCTCGCGTGCGACGCGTCCGGCACGTTCGCGGGGGTCTTCGAGCTGGCGGGGCCGTTCTGGTCGGATCCTGAATCCCAATGTCACCCGTCGTCACCCGTTGCGATACGGGTGCTTCACGGCACGGCCGACACCGAGGTGCCGTACGATGGCGGTGCGGTGGGCGACGTGGACAATTTGTTTTCGCCGGGCGCGCAAGCGATCGCCGCGTTTTGGGCGGAGAAAAACGGCTGCGCGTCGACGCCCGACACGAGCGCGCCGAACATGGACCTCGAGATGGGAATCGCCGGCGCCGAAACGACGGTCACGCGGTTCACCGGCTGCGCCCCCGGCGCAGACGTCGAGCTCTGGAGCATGCAGGGCGCGGGGCACTTGCCGTATCTCACGCCCGACTTCCACGAGATCGTCTGGGACTTCTTCGCAGCCCATTCGAAATGAGCTTCGCGCCCGGCACGGTGCTCGCGGGCGATTTCCGCATCGAGCGGCCGCTCGCGCAAGGCGGGATGGGCGCAGTCTTCGTCGCGACGCAGCTCTCGACCGGCAAGCTCCGCGCGCTGAAGACGATGAGCCCGAGCCTCGTCCACAATCCGGATTCGATGCGGCGCTTCGAGCAAGAGGCGCGCGTCGGCGCGCGCATCGCGAGCGAGCACGTCGTCGAGGTCGTGGCGGCGGGCGTCGATCGCGCGACGGGCGTGCCGTATCTGGTGATGGAGCTGCTCGAGGGCGAAGATTTGCTGTCGCGTCTGAAGCGCGGGCCGCTCGCGGGCGACGAGCTCCGGACGGTGGTCGAGCAGCTCGCGCACGCCGTCGGCGCGGCGCACGACGCGGGCGTGGTGCACCGCGATCTCAAACCGGAAAACGTATTCTTGGCTATGTCGCGGCGAAGCGGGGCGAGCCTCGTCGTGAAGGTGCTCGACTTCGGCATCGCAAAAGTCACCGAGGATGAGCGGCGCACGACCGCCGCGTACGGCACGCCGATGTGGCTCTCGCCGGAGCAAACCCATCGCGGCGAGATCACGCCCGCGGCCGACGTGTGGGCCTTTGGCTTGCTCGTGTACGTGATGACGACCGGGCACTTTTTTTGGCGCTCCGGCGAATCGCCGACCGGATCGATCGCGACGTTGATGAGCGAGATCGTGAGCGAGCCGATTCCGCTCGCGTCGGTGCGCGCGGCGGAGCAACGCGCGCGTGTGCTGCCGGGCTTCGACGCTTGGCTCGCGCGCGCGCTCGATCGCGATCCGCGGGCGCGGTTTCGAAATGTGCGCGAGGCATTCGATGCGCTCGGTCCGATTTTGCGGCCGCCGGCGCGCGCGGGTCGCGCGGTTCTCGTCGCGCTCGTCGCGATCCTCGCCGTCGCGCTCGGCGGAGTCGGCGCCGCCGCGCTCTACGCTCGAAGGACCACGCGCGCGCCCGAGCCTGCGCCGCTCGCGAGCGCGCCGGCGGAGTTCGCGAGCGCGTCGGCGATCGAAACTGCCACGCCCTCCGCCTCGGCGAGCGTGACCGCGCCGGCCCTCGCGAAGATCATGGTCACGCCCGTGAGCGGCGATACGGCGCTCCGGGCGGAGATCATCGCGAAGGTCGAGGGCGCGCTCGGCGATGCGCTCGACGTTTGTTTCGTCGGCACACCGATTCAATCGCGCACCGGAGCTGCGGCAGTGCAGCTCTTCGTCGCGCCCGACGGCCACGTGACAGCCGCGTCGGAGCTCTACGGGCAGCGCGCGAAGCCGGTCGTGCAGTGCATGCTGACCAAGATCAGGAGCGAGTCCTTCGCATCGCGAAAATCGGCGGCATCGGCGACCTTCACTTTGAATTGGTGGCCGTGAGGCGAGTCATCGTCGCTGCGTTTTTTGTCGCGTGCGGATCGCAGCCCAGGCCGCGCCCCGTCGCGACGATCGCCATCGCGCCGCCGTCGGCGCAGCCGCAAGTCGAAGCGTCCTCCGAGCCGCGCGCGCCGCTCGCGTGCATCGCGCGACTCTATGGCGACACGACGCGCCGAGACGCGAGCGGCTGGTCGCTGCTGCTTCCGGACGGCACGGCAGTTCCTTGGGCCGACGTGCGCGAGGTCTACGAGCTTCGTTATCCGACCGGCGCGATTCGTCCGATCACCGAAGTCGATTTCGATCCGGGTCGCGTCCGCATCGACGCGCTCTTCTTCGCGACGTACGGCAAGAGCGCCAAGGACGTTCAAGCCGCGCTCGTGCCGGTGCGGCTCGGCGGAAAAACGTTCTGGGTGCATCGCAAAATCGAAGCGCCTCTCCGCCGCGTCGGCGCGCGCATCGAGGCGGCGATGAAGCACGACGCGAGCCTCGCGCGCTTCTTCGAGTCGCCCGGTGGCACGTTCAATTGGCGCCGCATCGCCGGCACCGACGAGCTCAGCATGCACTCCTGGGCGATCGCGATCGACCTCGACACGAAGCGCGCGAGCTATTGGCGAAACGAACGACGCGATCGCCCGCTCGTTTGGCAAAATCATTACCCGCAAGCGATCGTCGACGCGTTCGAGGCCGAAGGATTCATCTGGGGCGGCCGCTGGTATCACTTCGACACGATGCACTTCGAGTATCGGCCGGAGCTGCTCGACGCCGCGTGTTACCCGCCGATCAAGGACGGATCGTGATCGGCACCGAGTAGCTCGCGTCGCTGAACGGGTCGACGTGCGCCTTCGAGAGCATGCCTTTGACGCACGACTCTTGCGGTTTGCCGGCGGCGAAGCCGGTGACACCGACGCTCTTCACCGTGCCGTCGGATTGGAAGGTGACGTTCGCGCGCGTGGGCGGCGAGTCGGGCGCGAAGCACGCTTTGGCGCTCCCCATCACAGGCATGAGCGCGGCCTGCACCGTGCCGAGCGAAGGATGCTGCGGAACGTTGCCCGTCGCAGCGGCCTGCGTCGGCGCGGCGGCGGTCTCGACCGGCTCGGGCTCGGCCGTCTGCGCCGGGCGCGCGCCGCGGCGGTACGCATGAAAACGCGCGCGCGCTTTCGCGGTTGGTGTCGCGCTCGTGATGTCGATCGCATCGGGCATCGTCGTCATCGTCGTGTCGGACGGCGCGGTCGCGACCGACGCGGTGGACGCAATCGCCGCGCTCGGTGCGGGCAGCGTGAGCGGCGTCCCGTGCGGCTCGGGCGGCTGCATGAGCTTCGCGATCTTCGCTCTCCAAACGAAACCGGCGCCGCCGCCGGCCGCGAGGAGGGCGATGAAGAAAAAAATTCCGGCGCGCGAGCTTCGTGGCTCGGGCACCGCGACTTGCTGCGAGGACGACGCCGCCGGATCGCGCGGACGAAGACCCGAGCGCGACGCCGACGCCGAGCCGGTGTCGTCGATCATCGGGCGCTGGCTGACGGGCGCGGTCGCACGAAGCGCGTTCTGCGCGGAGAACGAGCCGGTGCTCTCGATCTCGGCGAGCCGCCTCGCGCGTTTCTTGAGCGCGTCGCCCGCGATGCGGTTGACCCACGCGCCGACCTCGATCGGCCGCGCGATCGCGATGCCGAGCTCCTCGATCGCGCGCGCCATGTCGGCCGCGGTCGCGAAGCGCTTGTTGGGATCGCGCGCGAGCCCCTTGAGCACCAGCGCGTCGAGCTGCGCCGGGATCCCCTGCGCGAGCTCGCTCGGCGGCGCGATGCGCCCGTTCAAGACTTTGCCGACGATCGCGCCCGGGTCGGGCGCTTGAAAGAGCCGCGACGCCGTCAGCATTTCCCAGAGCACGATCGACGCCGCGAAAATGTCCGCGCGTCTGTCGACCGGCACAGACGACAGCTGCTCGGGCGACATGTACGCGAACTTGCCTTTGACCTCGCCCTCGCGCGTCGACTGCGAGCTCGACGACGCCTTCGCGATGCCGAAGTCGAGCACGCGCGAGACGCCGTCGTTGCCGACCATCACGTTGTGCGGCGAGACGTCGCGATGCACGATTTCGAGCGGCCGCCCGCTCTCGTCTTTCGCTTCGTGCGCGGCGTGTAGCCCTTGCAGCAAATCGGACGCGATCGCGAGCGCGATTGGCATCGGCACGATCCGCGAGCGCTCGCGCGACACGCGCGTGAGGCGCGTCACGGTCTCGCCCTGGATGAACTCCATCACGATGAAGAGCTCGTTCTCGGTGTCGTCGCGCACGACGTCGAGAACGGGCACGACGTTCCGGTGGCGAATGCGCACGGCGAGGCGCGCCTCTTCGAGGAACATCGAGACGAACTCGGCGTCGCGGGCGAAGTGCGGGAGGAGCCGCTTGATCGCGACGGGCCGCGCGAAGCCGACCTCGCCGAGCAAGCGCCCGATGTGGATCGTGGCCATGCCGCCGGACGCGATCTCGTCGTAGAGAACGTAACGCCCGACGACGCGACCTGACCCCGTCGGCGCTTCGACCCCCGACATTCCTGGAGCTTAGCTGCTCACGATGCCGCGTGCGAGGTCGCCCGCGACCGGGTACTCGTACTCCTCGCCGCGGTGGACGCGCCACGCCGCGTACAGGTGAAAGCCCAAAAACACCGGAATCGCGACCCCGCACGTGAGCGCCGAAATGACCGTCCCGATCAGCGACCAGAGGAGGGCCTGCATGGCGTGAAACTCGACGTACCGCGACTCGCCGCGTTTCACCAGATAAACGACGAGGGGCACGAGAAACCAGCCGAACCAGGTTCCGGCGTGGGCGATGACTGCGGCCAAACGTTCGCTCGTGTTCATGAAGGAGCTTCGCCCGAGCCCGCTCATTTATTTCATGTTAGGGTGCGCCCCTCAAATCCTGGAGGAATCTCATGAGGCGCTATTCGCTTTTCTTGGCTCCGATGCTGCTCGCCATCGCGAGCAACGGGCTCGTGACCGCTTGCAGCGGCGATGACAACGGTGGCGATGCCGGCGACGCTGCGAGCGACGCCCCGATCAAGAAGGAAGCGAGCACGCTCGACGTGCAGCAAGACACGACGCCTCCGGTGGTCGTGACCCCGGCCGGGAAGCAGCTCTACGCGAGCAACCTCGTGCAAGTCTTCGGCGTGACGACCGACAACCTCGTCATCTTCGGCGACAACGGAACCGACTCGTCGCTCTATGCAGCCGACGCGACGGGCACGAACCCGCCGGTGAAGATCGCGACGCCGAGCGTGTCGGCCTCGGCGACGTACATCGTCGGCATCTCGGGCAAGGTCGTCTTCCTTTGGGAGAACGTGAACCCGAAAGCGACGCAGCAAATCGGCAAGCTCTCCGCGTGGACGAGCGCCGGCGGTTTGCATCAGCTGACGGCCGCGTCGAACGCGGGCTCGGGCTTCAACTCGTCGACCGACGGCACCAAGGTGATGTTCTCGGCGAACGCGACGACGACCAGCGCCTCGGGCGACATCGTCGGCTCCGCGGCGGACGGCAGCGCGCCTTCGACGCTCGTCACCGGCGTCGACATCTCGAGCGGCAGCTGCACGCCGCTCTTCGGGTTCGCCGGCGGCGTGAACCCCGTCGTCGCGACGTGCGCGAGCGACCCGGGCGACGGCGGCACGCCGGTCGCGACGGTCAAGTCGTTCAACGCGTCCACGTGGGCGGCGACGGCGCTGTCGTTCTCGGGTCTGAACTTCTGGTCGGCCACCAGCGCGGGCGACAAGCTGCTCGTCGCGAGCACGACCGACCTCGAGGTCCTCAACACGGACGGCACCACGATCGTGCCAACCATCATCGACACGAAGGACATCAACGGCGGCGGCTTCGGTTACATGGAAAAGGACGGCCAGAACGTCCTTTACGCGAGCGCGGCGAACGCTCTCTACACGTCGCCGACCGCGGTCCCGCTGCCCGTGACGCTCGAAGCGAGCGGCGTGAAGTACTTCCGCGCGCTCTCGAATGACGACAAGTACATCCTCTACAGCTCGCAGCTCGACTCGCAGCAGTTCGGCAGCGACATCTACTTGCAGTCGACGAGCACCGCCGGCAAGACCACGCTCGTCAGCGGCACGACCGGCGCGCTCTTCGGCCTCTTGTCGACCGACAACTTCACGACCGATTCGAAGTACGCGCTCTTCATCGAGAACGTGAACACGTCCACCTTCACCGGCGACCTCATGTCCGTCGGCGTCGGCGGCGGCACGCCCGTGAAGCTCGGCTCCGACGAGTGGCTCAACCTCTCGGCGACCGGCAGCAAGATCGTCTTCAACGACAACTGCCAAGGCTGCGGAACGAACTCGGCCGGCGCAGTCATCGGCGTCGCCGACATCAAGTCGGTCGACGTCTCGGCCGCGACGCCCACGCCGACGCCCCTCCAAGCCGGCGCGGACCCGCAGATCTACATGGCCGCTCCGAAGGACCGCGTGATCTTCACGTACAGCCAGAACGTGCCGTCCGACGACGGCGGCGTGAGCCCCGCGGGCAACGGCCTCTACTCGATCGCGATCCCCTGATTAGGAGATCTGTTTCAGCATCGTCTCGACGTTGCTGACTTCGAACTTCCCGGGCTCCTCGATGTTCAGGTGTTTCACGACGCCGTCGTCGAGGAGCATCGAGAAGCGTTTGCAGCGAACGCCCATGCCCGGGATGTCCATCTCGAGGCCGAGCTTCTTCGTGAGCTCGGCGCTGCCGTCTCCGAGGAAGCGGACTTTGCCGAGGCCGCCGAGCTGCTGGCCCCACGCGGCCATCACGAAACCGTCGTTCACCGCGACGCACCAAACCTCGTCGACTTTCAGCGCGCGAAGATCCGCGTGGCGCGCGATGTAACCGGGCGCGTGCTTGGCCGAGCAGGTCGGCGTGAAGGCGCCGGGCAACCCGAAGACGACGATGCGTTTGCCTTTCACGAGCTCGCCCGCCGCGTGCTTCGCGGGCGGCAGCGGACAGGCGTCGCCCATCTCGGTCGATTCGGTCAGCGTTGCGTCGGGGATGCGGTCGCCAATTTTGATCATGCCGGCGAGGGTAATCGTCGTCAGTTCGGCGCGCACGTCGAAACGCCGGCGCCGACGATGGGCGCCGAGTAATGCGCGACGACGGTCGCGACCTTCGCGTCCGGATCGTATTTCACGGTCGATTGAGCGTCCGGCGTCGTGAAGATCCAGAAATCGCCGCCCCAAAACGCGAACGCCCATCCGGTGCCGCGGTCGACGTTCGGCAGCGAATCTTGCGCGATGATTTTTCCGCTCGTCTTGTCGAGCTGCGCGACGAAGCTCCCGCCTTCGCCGCCGAACGCGTAATACGCGAAGAGGCGACCGTCGCCGGTGCCGGTGAGCTCGGCGTACGGCATCGTCGGCAAGAACTCGCCGACCGGCTCCACTTTGAAATTCACGAGCATCCCGAGCGTGCCGGGCGCGTCGGCGGCGAGAAACAGCTGCTCGTCCGGGCCGGCGCCGATCGTCGCGTAGCCCATGCCGAAGTTGGCGAACGGCGGCGTTTCGTCGGCGACGTACGCGCTCGGCTGGCACGAGCCGTCGGCGGTGCTCACGCCGAAAATCGCGCCGCTGTCGTACTCGATCCACGCGGTGCCTTTGCGATCGACCGCCATCGAGAACGGGTGCGAGCCGCCGGCCGGACAGGCGAGCTTGGCGATCGGCGCGAAGGACGCGCTCGGCGGGTCGAAGCGGAGGAGCGTGTCGTCGGTCGCGACGGCGTAGACGAACGTGTCGGGAGGGCAGCCGGTTTTGTCTGCGTCGACGTGCGTGGGCTCGAGCGGCGGAAAATCGGGCTCGTCGAGCGTGTCGAGGCTCGCGTCGAGCTTTTCCGCGGCGTCGGGGCCGGCGTCGTGATGCAGCGGGACGTACAGCTCGGTCCGCGCGCCGCAAGCTGCGGCGAGCGCGGCGACCACGACGGTGACTGCGCGACGAGTGCCCACGGCCGAGCCGCGTAGCAAGACCCGCTCCAACGCGCAATCCTCGGCGAAACGCGCCGCGCGTGCGTTCTCTAACGCTCAATTCACCGGCGGAGGGATCGTCGACCCGCCGTCGCCCGACGACGTCCCGGAGTCGCTGGACGGCGCGCCCGAGTCGGTCGACGGCGACCCCGAGTCGTTCGACGGAATGCTCGCGTCGCCGCACGACCCGCTGAGCGCGACCTCTTTCATGCGAATCACCGGACGAAGAATCCATTCGTCCCCGGCGCCCGCGCCGACCGGATGCGTGAAGATCGAGTTCTTCCCATCGAAGTCGAGCGTGATCGACCCCTGCGCGCACGCGTTCACGTCGATGTTCGCTTTGAGCTTGATGCCCGACTCGTCGCCCGACGGAACGGTGAGCGGATGCTGCTTCGTGTCCGGCGTGGTCACGTAGTTCGGACCCGCGTCGGTCACGTAGAGTCGAAACTGCGTGATCTTCCCGGCGGGGATCGTCGTCACCCCGAGGAGCGCGAACGTTCCGCCTTGAAGCGTGAGGAGGTCGACGGTCTTGGTCGCCGACGAAAGCGTTTGCCACTGTCCGTTCACGTGCGCCTCGACGCGCGTGATGGTCACGACGATTTGCGTGACCGTGGTCGACGGCGCATCGACGAGACGTATCTCGATGTCGCCCGACTGCGAGCCGGAGCCCGGGTCTTGCGATCCACACGCGAGGACGAGGAGGGGCAGGGCGGCGAGGCGGAGGAGGTTGCGCATGATGGGCTCCTACGCACTCGGCGTGCCGCGTTCTCGCGATCGCAAAACCAGCTGAAAATGGGGCGTTCGCGCGGAGGAGACAGACCGGTGCGAGGATCCACCTTCGGGGTCCGGGCCCCTGAAAAGCCGACTGACCACTGGTTCGCGCGCGACCGCTCAGCGAACGATGACGAACATCACGAACGCAGCGATCGCGATGATGACGCCCACCGCGACGAACATGCGAACCCAGCTCCGCCGCGCCGCGATGCGCTCGGTCTCCGCGGTGCGCACGGGCGGATGCGACTTGCCGCGCGCCGGTTCGTCGTCGTCGTCCTCGGCAGCACGCGCTCTCTTCTGCTTCTGCTTTTGTTTCTGCGCCGTGGCGGCGGCCTTCTGACGCTGGCGCTCGGTGCGCGCTTGCGCCTTCGCCTTGCGTGTCGCCGCGCGCTCGGCGCCTGTCTTGTGCCGCTTGGCTTCGACCGAATCCCAGCCTTCGTCGAGCGAGTCCACGTCGTGTTCGTCGGTCGGCACGCTACAACGGCTAACAGCTCAACGCAGGCTCGTCACGCCCCTCCATCGTTGATCCTCCGAGGCGAGCGACCCGTTGCCGAACACGTACTTGATCGTGAGCCCCGACTGCACGCCGAAAGGCGCGGTATATCCCTGTTGCACCGCGGCCCGCATGCTCTCTTCGATCTCGGACTTCGGATCCGTGTAAGATACATTCATCGACTGCGCCTCGTCGATCGCCTTCACGATTTCTTGGATCGACACCCACGGCGAGATCAAAAAGTTGTCGGTCACGCGCCAGGTCGCGGCGAGCACGGCCGAGAAGCTCGCGTAATCGGCGCTCTTGAGAACGACGTTCTCGCTCACGGTCGCCGCAAGATCGATCGGCTGGAAGTGCCAAGTGAAGTAGACGTCGCAGAGCTCGCGCGGCACGACTTGCTGATCGAGGCCCTCGATGTTCGTCGTGTCGTAGTGCTGGTATTCGGGACCGATCGCGCAGCGGAGGCCGAAGTTTCGTTGGTTCGCGGTCTCGCGCGGAACGAGATCGTACTCGAGGCCGATCGAGCCGTTGGCGCGCAGGCGGTAGTTTGCTTGCGGATTTTTTTCGGCGCCGAGGAGGAGCGCGACGCCGAAGCGGTGGTCGGCCGTGAGATCGCGCGAGAGCACGTTCACCGCGGACGCGCCGATGAAGCTCACGGTCGCCGTGTCCTTGGTGCTCGGCACGGGCTGGCTCTCTTGCAGATAGCTCGCGGCGATCGCCTGCTGAACGCGCCAATTGGCTTGGGATTCATTGAATGACACGGACGCGGTGCCCGACGCGTTGATGCCGACCCCGACGACGTCGCTGAAGTAGGAGCCGAGCGCGGGCGTGAGGTACCACTTCTTGCTCGTCTGCTCCGGACGCCCGCGAAACGGCAGATCCGTGGGGTCGGAGAGCACGAGGGAGAGCTTTCCCTGGTGGACCTCGGCGGCCTCTTTTTGATCCATGAAGTCGGCGAGGCCGCGTTCGAGCTTCGTCATCACGCGGACGAGCGCGGTGCTCGGGTCGATCGACGTCGGGATTTTGTCGCTCGTGTGGACCGTGGCCACGTACCCGTCGATCGGCCGGCCGCGGAAATCGAGCCTGATCCGCATCGCGTCCTCGGCCGGGACGCTCGTCAGCTCGACGACGACGTCGGCGTCTCGTTCGCTCGAGACGGTCGTGATGAACGGAATTTTGCTGGTGAGGCTGCTGTGAATGACGGCGCAGTCGAGCGACGTGTTCGGGAGGTAGCAGTCCCACTTGATGCGGAGCGCCGCGTCGGCGCGGAGCGATACGAAAAAGACCGAGGCCGCGACGAAGACGGCTCCGCGCATGCGTTCATCGTAGCGCGGCGAGCCTCGCCAGGTTCGGCAAAGCGTGCTTCAATCCCGTGCTCGCATGAACGCGGTGCGCGCTTGTCTCCTCGTGCTGCTCGCCGCTTGCGTGAAGACGAACGACATCTCCGTTCGCACCTCGGCCGTCGACGATCGTTCGCCCACCGACACCGGCGACGACTACGACTACGAGCACGTCGCGGCCGACGGTTATCTCCGGCAGAAACCGGGCTTCTTCGCCATTCACGGCATGACCGATTGGAGCGAAGCCTTCGCGCGCGACGAAGCGGGCAACGTCCCGCCGCTGCCGGCGGCGGTCGACCTCAAGTCGAAGATGCTCTTCGTCGCGACGAGCAAGACGCCGGACGCGAAGTCGATCGAGGTGCAGAAGATCACGCGCACGTTCGACGGCCTGCACATCTACGTGCTCGAGACGCTTCCTGCGCCGTCGTGTCCGGCCGAGCCGCGCAAAGCGCCGCCGATGGACATCGTCGCCCTCGACAACGTGCAGCTCGATTTGCACGTCGTCTACGACCGCGTGCACGCCGACACGTGCGGGCCGCCGCCGGACGCGGTCGTCACGTGCCGCGTCGCCGGGTCGGGCTCGCCGGGCGACGCGAAGATCAGCGCCTCGCCGGGCGAGGTGATCGATTGCGACAGCAACAAGAGCAAAGCTCAGGTCGGCGCGATCACTGATCGCAGCTGGCAGCTTGGCGGGCTGCCGCCGGGCTCCGCGAGCAAGCTCGCGATCGGAAAGAACGCCATCGGCGTGACGTTTCCCGTCGACGCGTGGGGCGTCTACCAGGTCGACCTCACGATTCACGACGCGGTGCGCGAAGGCTCGGGGCTCGGGCTCGTCGAGGTCTTGCCGCCGGAAGCGGGCGTCGAGCTCTATTACGCGCACGCCGAGCGGATGGATCCGGCGTCGCTGCCGCGCGCCGAGCTCCACGTCATCGAGATGCCTTGGGGCCTCGGCACGAGCGGCGACTGCAGCTTGAAATCGCCGCGGAGCTTCTGCGAGGTGCACACGGCGGTGGGCGCTCAGCAGGGAACGCTCAATCCGCAGGAGAATAAGCGCTATCGCGTGATGGTGCGTTACCTCGACGCGCGATTGCCGGGCGCGCCGAACGCGTGCGTGCGCGCGTTCGCGAAGGGCATCGTGCCGGTGAGCACGTGCGACGCCGCCGATGCGCAGCGCGGGAAGGGCTCGGTTTGGGATCTCGGCGCGCTCGACGTGCCGCACGCCGCGTTCTACGACGCGCACCTCGCGAAGCCGCCCGCGCCAATCGCCGCGACCCCCGACGCCGGCGCGCCTCCGCCCGCGCCCACGGCGACGCAGGCTCCTCCTCCTCCGGCGCCGACGGGCAGCTCGAACATCGAGCTCTGATTTCGCCACCGCGGTTGCGACGCGGAAACCGAGTTGCCGTCCGTCGATCGCGCGAAATGCCTATTTTCAGGGGCGATCGCGCTTGGCCCGGTCCGTGCGATGTCGACTCCGCATGGCCACCAAGCTCATCGCGGCGCTCGGCGTCGCCGCGCTCGCGACCGCGTGTCTCACGCGTCCCGTCACCCAAGGCAACCCGGTTCGCAAAGAAGCGATCGCACAACAAATCAAATCGCAGTCGGTCGACAAAGTCGATCTGCTCTTCGCAATCGACAACTCGTCGTCGATGGGCGACAAGCAAGATCTTCTCGCATCGGCGGTGCCTGCGCTCGTCGACCAGCTCGTGAACCCGAGCTGCGTGTCGACCGTGGTGACGTCGTGCACGACGGCGAGCGATTGCACCGCGGCACTCGGGCCGAAGGCGCAGTGCGACGGGCAGTGCTTCGTCGCGGGTGACGATCAGGGAAGCTCGACGCAATGCTCGACGATTCCGAATACAAAGCCGCGATTTCCGCCGATTCACGATTTGCACGTCGGCATCGTGAGCTCGTCGCTCGGCGGCGGCGGCTCCCCCGACGTGTGCGTCCCGGATCAAACCGATTCGACGCACATGAACGACGGCGGCCACCTCTTGAGCCGCACGCCGACCGGCGCGCTCCCCGATGACTTCCTCGCGTGGGCCCCGGCGCAGAATCCCACGCAAACCCTCTCGAGCTTCGTATCCGACTTTCAATCTCTCGTGGAGGGCGTAGGGCAACACGGTTGCGGTCTCGAGGCCCAGCTCGAAAGTTGGTATCGCTTTCTCGTTCAGCCCGATCCCTGGAATGCCATTACGACGACGACCGACTCGCCCCCGCGATCGAAATACGACGGCGTCGACGCGACGCTCTTGAAGATGCGTCACGATTTCCTGAGGCCTGATTCGCTCGTCGCGGTGATTCAATTGACCGACGAGGAAGACTCGTGGAGCGATCCACTCTGGGACGGGGATTCGCAAAATGGCGGCTACGGGTGGCTCACGCGGACCAACAACTTTCCGTTCGGGCCCGACGACAACTCGGGCGTCGGCCCGCGCGGAACGCACGAATGCGACGCGAACCCGAACGATCCGGATTGCATGTCGTGCCTCGTTCCCACCGCCAAAAAGCCCGTCTCGGGGCAGACGGTCGGCGACGACCCCAACTGCACATCCTGCATCGACGGCACCAATTGCAAGCCTGGTTGGTGGACGCCGGCGACGCCGACGACGCCGATCGAAGCCGCCGATGGGCTCAACGTTCGATATGGCAATCAAACGATGAAACGTCGATACGGATTCGACAATCAACATTCGATACAACGTTACATCGACGGATTACGCTCTACGCGCGTTCCGGATCGTGACCATGAATCGCACGACGCATCGAATTACGCGCCAAACAAGAATTGCACCAACCCACTCTTCGCGGCCAGCCTGCCCGACGGAAGCGATACGAGCCCGGACACGCTCTGCAACTTGCCGTACGGCTCGCGCACGCAGGATTTGATCTTTTATGCGCTCATCGGCGGCGTGCCGAGCGATCTCGTGGGCGATTGGACCAAGATCCTCGGAGCGGATCCCGAGCACGGAGACCTGAGCGGCATCGACCCGCGCATGATCGAGTCGACCGCGCCGCGCGCGGGCTTGCCGTCGCCGACGTCGGGCGCGCCGAACCGCGAGTGGAACACGCTCGAATCGAGCGCGCACATCGACTTGCAGTATGCATGCACTTTCGATTTGCCCTCGCCGCGCGTTTGCGCGCCCGAAGACACGTCGTGCGATTGCGCGAGCCCCACGCCCGACGGGTCGCCGCTCTGCAACGGCACGACGCAAATCAAGGGCAAGGCGTACCCGACGATTCGCGAGCTCCGCGTCGCGAAGGGCCTCGGCGTGCAAGCCGTCGTCGGCTCGCTCTGCGCGAGCGTCGTCACCGGCGACACGTCCGACCCGAGCTATGGGTACAACCCCGCGATGCGCGCGATCGTCGCTCGCTTGAGCACGCAGCTTCATGCGGACTGTCTGCCGCAGGCGCTCGCGGTGGCCTCGGACGGGTCGGTGCCGTGCTCGGTCCTCGCGCTCTACCAGTCGCAAACCGATCAGAGCGCGGGTTGCACCGATCCAGGCATGTGCAATCCCGCGGTCCCGTCGAGCTGCGGCTGCGCGCCGGGCGACGACATTTGCGCGGCCGGTTACGAAGGAATCCTCTCGCGCTTCACGCAGCAATATCGACAAGAGCTCGGCGACGCCGGTGCTTCGGCGCCGGTGCCGGTCGTTTGCGTCTACAAACAGCTCTTGCCGCAAGTCGATTATTCGAGTGCGTCGTGCGCCGACTCGCAGCAAAGCGGTTGGTGCTACGTGCAAGGCTCCGCGAACACCGGCGGCTGCACGCAGGCGATTCAATTCGGCAACGGCGGCCCGCCGTCGGGCACGACGATCGACCTCGAGTGCATCGAGTGACGGACGGAGTAAGATGGGCCGATGCGCTTTGCACGGCCGCTCGCGATTGCCTGCGTGCTCGCGCCGGCGTGCTCGTCGACGCCGCCCGCTCCGCCGCCGCCGCCCGAGTGTCTGCCCGGCGTCGACGGAACCGTCGCGCCGCCGCCGATTCACACCCCGCGCTGGGCGTTCGAGCCGTGGCTCGGCAAGGACTACTCGAGCACCGACGACACGCTCGCGTTCATTCAAGGATCCATCGATCGAAACATTCCCGTCGGCGTCGCCCTGATCGATAGTCCGTGGGAGACGAACTACAACACGTTCGTCCCGGACGAGTCGCCGTCGCGATATCACGATTTCGCCGCGACGGTTTCGACGCTCGCAAACGAAGGCGTGCGCACCGTTTTATGGATTACGCCCTTCGTGAACGACGTTTCCTACGATCTCGAGATCGGCGCGACGACGCATTATGACGGGCCCGCGCCCGGATTCGATCTCGCGACCGAATGCGGCTTTTTCGTCGACGACGGCCACGCGTACCCTTGGTACAAAGGCTCGGGCGGCGCGATCGACTTTTTCGATCCGAGCGCGCTCGCGTGGTGGCACGCGCAACAAGATGCGGTGCTCGCGACCGGCATCGCAGGATACAAAGTCGATTTCGGCGACGCTTATGTAACGACCGATCCTGTGATGACCGCGGCCGGCCCGGAGCCGCATCAAGCCTATTCGGAAGCCTATTATCGCGACTTACTCGCATATGGCGCGAGCAAGCGTCCGCCCGGAGATTTCGCGACGATGGTCCGCGGATGGGACGTCTCTTACGGTTTCGCGCCGCGAACGTACGCGCGGCCCGAGGACGCGCCGATCGTCTGGGCCGGTGACAACCGGCGCGACTGGGTCGGCCTCGCCGACGCGCTGAATACGAGCTTCATGTCGGCGTCGCTCGGTTACGTGGTCGTCGGCTCGGACGTAGGCGGGTATCTCGATCACGACGATCAAGATCTGACCGGTCCGCAAATTCCGTTCGACACGCTCGTCTTCGCGCGGTGGACCGCGATGAGCGCGCTCATGCCGCTGATGCAGCTCCTCGGGCGCGGTGACGTAATGCCGTGGAGCGTGCCCGACGACGTCGACGAGACGGTCACGCTTTATCGATATTGGGCGACGCTCCACCACGAGCTCGCGCCGTTTTATTATTCGCTAGCAGAAGGGACTTACGCGGGGCGCGCGGGCGGAATCGTGCGGCCAGTCGGCGCGGCCGGCGATTTTCGTTACATGCTCGGCGACGCATTTCTCGTCGCGCCGATCCTCGACGCGAGCGGCGTGCGCGACGTCGTCTTGCCCGCGGGCGCGAAATATTACGATTGGTGGACGCCGGCCGCCGCGCCGCTCGACGGCGGGACCACGCTCGCGCAATACGACGCGACCGATCGCTCGCGCATTCCGCTCTTCGTGCGCGAGGGCGCGATCGTGCCGCTCGCGGTGTCGACCGACGTCGTCCCCGTTGGCGACGCGAGCTCCGCAGGCGCGCTCACCGTCCTCGTTTACCCGAGCGCGACGCCTTCTTCGTTCACGTTCTACGACGACGACGACACGACGACGACGCTCACCCAATCGATCGCCGCCGGCGCCATCACCGTCGGCCTCTCGCGAACCGTGAAGCCCGCGCTCGTGCGCGTCCGTCTCGACGCGGCCTCGACGGCGGCCACCGTCGACGGCGCGCCCGCAACCGCCGCGCCCGATTTCGACACGCTCGCAGCGTCGCCGGTCGCGGCGTCGTTCGTCGAACCGTCGACTTCTTCGATTTGGATCAAAGTGCCTGCCGCGCAATCGCAGCAGACGATCGTCGTCACGCCGTGACGATCGTGAACTTCGTATCGTAGAAGGCGACGAAATTCCGCATCGGATCGGTCACCGGCTTCGTCTCGTGGTAGCTCCACGCGCCGTTCGCGACGCGCTCTCCATCGACTGTCACGTCGACGTGATGCCAGAGTCCCTTCCACGGGCAAACGCCGCTGCCCGTCCCGTCGGCGAGCGTCGCGCGAACGTCCTCGCGCGGCACGTAATAGCGATCCGGCAAGCCGACTTCGTGACACACGAAACCGCGCGACGACTCGGCGACCGGCTTTCCTTCGCGCGTGACCTTGATGAGCTTCGCGGGCTCGATTCGAACGTGCTCTGTCATGGCAGCGATTGTACGTTGAGGTAACGTGAAAGCCATCGGCCGTTCGCGTGAATGAAAAACGATTCCCTCCGCCGGGCAACGAAGTCGGTTATCGCGACGCTGCGCCGCCGGTTGCACACGAGCCCGAGCCCCCGGCCGATTCGCTCGAGCCCGCGCGGCGACACGTGATCGCGTCGCGCCCCGACGATCCCGAGCTCGCGCTTTCAAAAGCCGCGACCGAAGACATCGCGCGCAGACAAAACGCGCGCCTCGCCCGTTACGAAGCGTGGCGGCGCCAGGGACGGCCGTTGGTCATCGGGACCTACGTGGTCATCGCAGCGCTCTATCTCGTCGCGCGCTTCTGGCGCTGCTGATCAAAAACTAGAACGCGCGCGCCGCGGGTCGTGACATCCTGCCGCCCGTGCAGTCTCCGTGGAATCCGTATCCGCCGCAGCCGCCGCCGCCGTCGCGCGCGCCTTGGGCGATCATCATCGTGGTCATCGTCGTGATCGTGATGATGCTCGGCGCGATGGGCCTGGGCGCGGCGTTCTTCCTGCTTCGGGCGGGCACGTCTGCGCCGGGGCCCTCGCCGGTCGTCTATTCGCCGCCGGCGATCACGACTGCCGCGCCCGTGCCGACCGTCGTGCCGCTGCCGACAGCCACGACCACCGCGACCGCCGGCGCGACGGCGACCAAGCTCTACGTCGTGCCCGTCGGCTCGAGCCCGATCGTCGGTCGGAGTGACGCGCTCGTCACGCTGATCGAGTTCGGCGATTTCCAATGCCCCTTCTGCAAACGCGCCGCGCCGACGATCGACAAGCTCCGCGCCGAATACGGCGCCGATCTCCGCGTCGTCTGGAAGAACAACCCGCTCGCGTTCCACCCCAACGCGCTGCCCGCCGCGGAAATGGCGCTCGAAGCGCGCGCCGAAAAAGGCGACGCGACGTTCTGGAAGGTGCACGACGATCTCTACGGCGCCGGCTCGCTCGACCAATCGTCGCTCCTCCTCATCGCGCGCGCGAACGGCGTGAGCGACACCAAGGCGCGCCTCGCGATGACGAGCAGCACGTACCAGACCTCGATCGACGCCGATCAAACGCTCGCGCGCCACGTCGACGCGACCGGGACGCCGACCTTCTTCATCAATGGGCGAATGGTCATGGGCGCGCAACCGATCGAAAAGTTCGAAGTCGCCGTCGAGGCCGCGCTCAAGGACGCGAAGTCCCGCGTTGCCGGCGGCACCCCGCGCGCTCGCGTCTACGACGAGATCATGCGCGAGGCCGCGACCGCTTCGCCTTGAATGGCGACGTTGTCCTACACGGCGCGAGCACGATCCGGTTGGGGAACGAGCGAACCGGAGCAAGCTGTCCGTCGCGCGAACCGTCGCGCGAGCGACGCTGAATCGGGCTGATTTCGCGATCGATTTCGCGAGCCCTCGCGACCTCGTGCTCGGCACGACCCTCGCAATGACGCTCGCGCATGAACAAGAACGCCGCCCGCGTCCTCACCACCGTCGCCTTCGCGTCGCTGTGCATCGCCGTCTCCGGATGTAGCGTGAGCAGCGAAGATGCCGAGTCGGCCTCCTCCGAAGCGGCGCTCTCGAACACCGAGAAGACCGCGTACAACTTCTTCATCAGCAAGGGCCTGAAAAATTACCAGGCGGCTGGGATCGTCGGAAACCTGATTCAAGAATCGAGCGTCAACCCGAACGCGATTCAATACGGCGGCGGCCCCGGTCGCGGCATCGCGCAATGGTCGGTCGGCGGCCGCTGGGATCACGACGCGGGTGACAACCTCGTCGCCTACGCGAACGCGCACGGCATGTCGCGTTGGTCGCTCACCGCGCAGCTCGACTTCATCTGGTACGAGCTCACCAACCACAGCTACGGTCTCTCGGCCCTCAAGAGCTCGACCGGCCTCACGCAAGCGACCGTCGCGTTCCAGAACGACTTCGAAGGCTGCGGCACGTGCGACGAGTCGAAGCGCATCTCGTACGCGCAGCAAGTCCTCTCGGCGTACGGCGGCGGCAAGCAGAGCGGCGGCGCCGATTGCTACTCGGGCACGCTCGGCAAGAACATGCCGGACAACGCGTGCGTGCAGAGCAAGTTCGACGGCGACTGGTACCAGTGCGACAACGGCGGCTGGGTCGATCGCTGGACCGATCCGGACGCGTGCAACGGCGTTCACCCGCTGTGACGGGTCACTGGCAGGTTTGATTGCAGATGCCCGAGCAACACTGAGAGTTGTCGGTGCATAGGCTGTCGATCGGCGAGCACGGCGGCTGGCAAACCTGAGTCGACGCGTTGCAAACGTAGCCGGGCGTGCAGCAAGCTTCGCCGGTCACGCAGCCGGCGTAATCACCGACGCATGGCGTGCTCGTCTCTTTTGCGGCGGCGTCGACCGGCGGCGGAGCGCTGTCGGTCCCCGGCGCGACCGGAGCGCAAGGCTGCAGACAGAGGAGGACGAGCGCGATTCGCATCGCACGGAGAGTACTAGCGCCAAACGCACCGCGTCCACTGCGCCGGCGGTGGCTCGCCATAGGGATGCGGATAATGCGACATCGTCTGACCCTCGCTCGTCACGCACTCGAGGTGCGGGCGCGGCGGGACGCAATCGATCGCGACGAGCGTCACCGCCGTCACGACGAACAGTGCCTCGAAAAAAATCGCGACACGCTGAACGCGCCAGCGCGCGTCACGCGCGACCGACCCGACGTCGACGAAAGTCGTCACGCACGTTCGACCGCGAGCCGCGCGCGAGCTTGGGTCGTCACTGTCCGCACATCACCGCGGCGATGGAGTCGAACTGCGCTTCGGGATCGTTGTTTCCCGACGTGATGCAGGTGCTCACCCAACCTGCGTCCATCGCGCACTCGTTCGCGACGTACGCGCTGCAAACCGTTTTTGCCGCGTCGCCGTAACATTGCTCGCGCGGCCCGATGCTCTGGGGGCCGGTCAGCGGACACTGCTGGTCGCACGCAGCCGTCGAACATTGACTGACGTCGTCGAGAAGTTGGGCGCAGCTCGTGGCGCTGGAATCGCCGGTCGACGCCGCGACGCAGCCGCTCACGTTCAGCTGCATGCTTCCGCTTTCGAGCGTGACTGTGGGTCCCCAAGTCGAATCGTTGCTCGACGAGAACAAGCACGCGGCGCACGTCGGATTCGCCGTCTTGAACGAGTCGCACGTCGTCGGCGGAAAACAGGACTTGAACGCGTCGTCGATTTGCGTGCTTGTGCAAGCGCCGTGGCTCACGCGCGGAGGATGAATCGGCGTTGGACTGAAGCTTCCGATCGCCGCGGGCGTGGGACAGCCGCCGTCGTCGCTCGGATTCGCGTCCGTCACGTCGGCGGCTCCGTCGGCTCCGTCGACGAGGCTCGCGTCTTTTCCGGCGTCGCCGGTGCTTGCCGTGTCGTCGCCGGTTTGTCCGCCGCACGCGATGATCAAAAGTGCCGTGACACCCCAACGCATCCCACGAAATTAGCAGGCCGTGGAGGCCGCGCGATCACCCGATCGGCGCCGGGCGAGGAAAGCGCGCGCGAGGCGGGAGCGGCGGCGGACAATTCGAGCGTCGCGGTCGCCCGTGCAGTCGCGTCTCGACGTCGACGTCCTCTCGCGGAGCCGACAGAGAGATGACCATGCGTGAGCCGCCGTCGATTCTCTGGATGCGCAACTTGCTCATGCACGACGATGGAGCAACGCTCGTGCCGAGCGCGAAGTGGCTATTTCTCGGCGGATTC
>DASXHD010000090.1:0-50727 GCA_036488725.1 Polyangiaceae bacterium
GCGATGCAGCGCGACCCCGAGAACGAACGTAGCACGCACACGCGCAAGGCAACCGACGAGGCACGCGCAGATGGTGACGCGCGATCCGTGGCGCTCGCGGAGGCACACGCGGAATCGGATGCAAGAGTGCTGGCGCACTGGCGCTCGTTCTTTGGATACGTCGAAGACCGCTTTGACGGCCGCTACGACGTGCCGCTCATCCACGGCGGCTTCGCGGCTCTGCTCACTCGCGCGGACCTCTCAAGCGACGAGGGGCGCCGCGCCTTTCTCGGCCGATGCGGCGATGGTGCCTCAGCGCTCGCGCTCGAAGACCTGCGCATGCTGCAAGACATGTCGCGCGCGATTGACCTCGTGCTCAGTCAGCACGCGCCGCGCGTGCTCGACGCGCTTCGCCTGGCTCACGGTGACGTCTACTCGAAGACGGACAAATATGTTGCGGTCGTCGGGATCGTCGAAGACGTGAAGGGGATGCTCGAGCGCACCGCGCGGTACTACGCGCAATCCCAGGACGCGCGAGGCCACGCTCACGTCTTCGCCGATACGATGTTTCGGTTGCGGCGCGCCTTCCGTGCGCTGTGTTCCGTGGATGCTCGATTCGCAGCGCTCCGCGCCCGCGACGTCCGCGAGCTCGGCGCGGACGCAACGGCCGTGAATATCGCCACGAAGCTCTCACTACGGACGGGCGCGCTCGACGTCACGAGCGGTAACGCGACGTCGGGCCGCGAAGCGTATCGGAACGCGAGGCGGCTCTTCACGAAGGCGCTCGAAGCCACGCCCGATGAGCGCGAGAAGCGCGCTGCCCGATCCAACAAGACCGAAAGACGCCGCAAACATAGGTAGGTAGCGGCGCTCCCTACTGCCGCCTTTCGCGCGCGTGGCGCACGGTGCGCCAATGCAGCACGTCACGACTGGTACACCCGACCGCGCGAGGATACTGCGGCTCGCCGCGGCGGCGGGCGTCGACCCCCGCACCATCGCGCGCGCGCTCCGCGATGGTGTCGATTCGATCCGCACAGGCCGCGACCGCGAGGCGATCCGCGCCGCGCTCGCCGCCGAGGCTGCGGCGGATCGGGGGCGACCATGATCCGCCCGCGCGACAGACGACGGCCCGCGGCGGGGGAACGCGCGCGGGCCGAGGGTATCAGCGGGGCAGCCGACGCACCGAGCGTAGCACGAGCCGTCGCGGAGGCGGATCGACTGCGCGGGTCCGAGCTCGCGGACGTCCGGCGACGCCAGCGCGCGCTACTCGACGCCATCGATGGCCGGCCGGTCCCGCACGAGCCCGCCGACGCGAGCGTGATCTTACTCGCGCCGGGTAGCGATCCGATGGTGGCGTCGTGGCCGGGTCTGCTCGTCCTGCTACGCGCTGCACTCGGCGTGGAGCTGCACGGCGACACCATCGCCCGAGTCGATCGTCTCATGTCCGAGGGGCGCCGCGTAGCGCTGACACTCATCGATGGATGGATCGACGCCGTGCCGCTCACGATCGCGATCGGCGCCGCGGGCGGTGACGCATGACCGCGGTTGCGAGCGAGCAGAGGCATCGGCGCGGATCGCCGTGTCCGATCTGCGGAGGCTTCGACGAGCAGTCGCGCGGCAAAGAGAAGCGCTGCAACGGCTTCACGTCGAGCGATGGGAAGTGGGCACACTGCGCGCGCGTCTCCGATGGCGCGCACCACACGAACGACACGCCCGCCGGGCCGATGTTCGTCCACTTGCTCCGCGACGAGCCGCTACCTCGCGAGGGGGCGTTCACGACGCACACGAACGGCACGAGCAATGGGCTGGGCAAGCCCGCCGCGACGTACCTGTATCGCGACGAGCGCGGCGCGCACTTGCTCGACGTCTGCCGCTACGAGCCGAAAGACTTTCGGCAGCGCGCGCCCGATGGAACGTGGAAGACGGCGGGGATTCGCCGCGTGCTCTATCGCTTGCCCGAGCTACTCGCGAGCGAGGGGCCTGTCTTCGTCGTCGAAGGTGAGAAAGACGTCGACGCGTTGCGCGCGCTTGGGCTCGTCGCCACCTGCAATCCCATGGGCGCCGGCAAGTGGAAGCACGTCGCAGATCACGCGCGCGAGGCGCTCGCGGGCCGCGACGTGATCGTGATCGCCGACCGCGACGAAGCCGGACGAAAGCACGCGGCCGACGTGTGGGCATCGCTCGCCGACGTCGCGCAATCCGTCGTCGTCTCCGAGGTGGCCGAAGGGAAGGACGCGAGCGACTGGATCGCCGCGGGCGCGACTGCGGGCGATTTCCTGCGGCTCGAGCCCGTGACCCACGCTGCGCCAGCCTCGCCGTGGGACCGGATCTGGACGCCCGCGCCGGACGAATGGTTCACGACGGCGCCGCCCGTGCGCCGCTGGCTGTTTCGAGACTCGCGACGCGACGGATCGCCAGGGGTGTTCCCGCTCGGCAAGGCCGGCCAACTGCTCGCCGCGGGAGGCGTGGGCAAGACAATGGCGCTCGTCGCGCTCGCGCGGGCCGTCGCGAGCGGTGGCAGGTGGCTTGGCTCGTTCGCATGCGCCGAGCCCGGCGCCGTATTGCTCGCGCTCGGCGAAGAGGACGCGGAGGAATGCCATCGGAGGCTGCACAACGAAGCGCGACGCAACGGCGCGCCGCCGAGCGGATCGATCGTCGTGCTCCCGCTGCACGGCCTCTCGTGTGCGCTGCTCGAGCAAGACACGGGTGGCAACCCCATGGAGACGCCGTTCGCTGGCTGGCTTCGTGAGCGGCTCGCGTCCGCTGACTTTCGGCTCGTCGTCGTCGATCCTATGTCTCGCTTCGCCGGCATCGACGCGGAGACGAGCAACCGCCTCGCGACGCGGTACGTGCAGACCATCGAGTCGTTCACGTCGCCGACGCGCTCGGCGCTCAGCTCGCACCACACGCCGCTTGCCGCACGAGGGAAGCATGCGATCGAAGCACCGCGCGCACGCGGCGTGACGGCGGGCTTCGACGGCTTCCGATGGGAATGCTCGCTCGCGGCCGAGACGCTCAAGCTCGACGACCCAGCGGAACGCGAGGCGCTCGGCGAGATCGTGACCCTCACGTTCACGAAATCGAACTACTCGCGCAAGCCCGCGCCGCTGACGCTTCGCCGGGACGATCACGGCGCGCTCGTCCCGCTCGACGACGCCGACGCGCAGATCGTCGCCGATGCGCGGGTCGGTAAGGCCGACACTCAGACCAAAAACGACGCGAAGGAGGCCGAGCGCGCCCGCGTGCTCGCCAAACGCGCTGAGCGCGATGCAGCTCTGAGGGCGGCGAAGGATGCCGCCAAGATCGAAGCGCGCCGGAAGCAAGACGACGACGACGACGCGGCCGTGCGTGCCCTACTCGCCGCGTCCGAACCGCCGAGCCGCTTGCGCGACGCGGTGTGCAACGCGCTCGCGTGCGGTGACCGTCGCGCACAGCGAGCGATTGACCGCGTTCGGGGTGTCACATGACCTCGCCGTTGCGTCCGCGCGCACACCTCAAAAATCCCCCCATACCCCCTGCGCTCGTCGCGGTGGACGCGACGCAACGCGCGGTGTGTCCGCCAAACGACGCAACGACGCCACGCGACGCCACGCGACGCAACGGCACAACGCTCATCACGGCGCCGTCGGCGCGGAGCGGGGCTGACTCGACCCCGGAACCGGAGGCGCGATGATGGGCGGACGCGATCTGCTCGCCGAGGCGCGCTCGTTCCTGGCCGCGTCGACCGCGACCGCTGACGCGGAGGCGCGCGAGCTGTACGTGGCGCGCGCTCGGAACGCCGTGACCGCGCTCGAACAGGACACGTCCGTGCTCGGGCGTGAGGTGGCAGTCGCCGAGGCGGAGCTCGTGCGGCTCAATCGATCGAGGGCGACCGCATGAAGCCGGCGACGATCGAAGAGCAGATTCGCGCCATCGTCCGCGACGAACTCCGCGCCATGCTCGGGCCGAACATCGCGACATACCGAAGCGATGGCCCGCTACCGCCGGGCGTGTCTCGCGCGTGGTTCGCTGTGCTCTGCAAGCAACTCGGCGTCGGTCGGCGCGAGGGCAAGGTGTGGATCGTCGCGGTCGACGAATGGCGGACCGCGCGGGCAGCGTCGAAGACCCCCGCGCTCCGCGTGGTCGCCTCCGACGTCGAGCGGGCAGACGCCTACCTGGATGCCGCGAGAGCGCGCTCGACGAGGGGCAGCCGATGAGCGCCCGCAAGGCTCGCCGGGTTCCCAACCCGGTCGCGTTCGCACGGGCGAGGCTGAAAGCCGCCTCCGCGATGGCCGCCGCGGCTCGAATCGTTGGCGTGAAACAACAGTCAGCGCCCGCACCCGCCGTCACCACGGGCGATGCGGGGAGCCGTGACTCGCTCCCGACCAGCACGACGCCTGCAATCCGCGCGGGCGACGAGCTCCCGACGACGACGCGGCGGCGAGCGGCGTGGTCCGGCGAGCTCCGCCCGTCGTGCCCGTGCTGGCCCGCCGAGCTCTGCGACGATGGCGCCGAGCTCCGATGCGAGACGTGCCGCGCGCCGGCAACGGCGGCGAAGGGCGGCGCGATGCTGACCCGAGCCGCGCTCATCGCGTGGGGGCTCGCCGCGTCCACGCTCGCCTCGGGCGGCGCGCGCAAGCTGTCGTCTCGCGTGCTCGAGGGGATGGCCGATGCCGCGCTCGCGGCCCCGGTGGTCGACGGCGACGACGGCGCGCGCGTGACGATGGCCTACGAGGTGGCGATCGCCTGGCTCGAGGGCGGCAACCGCGCCGATGCGCTCGGCGACGGCGGCGCCTCGTTCTGCTGGGGGCAAGTCTACTTGCCGGGCGGCGCCCGCACGCGTGAGGGCTTCACCGGGCCAGAGCTCGCCGCCGACCCGCACAAGTGCGCCGCCGTCGTGGTGCGCATCGTCCGCGCATCGATCGCCCACGGCCCCGCCGACTGCCCGCTGTGTCTGTACGCGCGTGGTCGCGTGACGAGCGAAGCGCGCCGGCTCAGCGCGCACCGCGCCGCACTCGCTCGCCGCCTGCTCGCAACCGTGACCCTTCCGACGACGGAGACGCCATGAACCGCCCAACCCCTCAAGCCGAGCCCGCGGACGCGTCCTACGCGACCACCGCCCGAACAGACCGCAAGAAATCCCTTGCGCCGTGCGACGTCCAAACCGTCTTTCGGGCGCTCGGCGAGCACGACCGGGCGCGGCGCCTCGTGCTCGACCGCTTCGCCGCGCTCGGCGGCAAGCTCGACGCGTGGGCCCAGCGCGCGACCCGCGAGGCGATGGCAGACGCGCTTACGTTCGCCGAGGACCGCATCGAGTTCACATGCGACGGTAGGAGCACACGCCCCTACGACTCGCCCGACCGCGTAGCGCTCCGCGACATCCGCCGTCGTCTCGAATGGGAGCTGTGGCCGTGACGATCGAGAAGAGCCACGGCAAGGCGCGCCCGACGCTCGTTCGCGCCGCCGAGCTCCGCAAACCCCGAACGGTCGCCGAACGGTCCGATGGCCGCGGGGGTGACGGACGGTTTGCGCCGGGCAATCGGGCCGCGAACGGTCGCGGGTTCCGAGCCACGGTCAAAAAGCTACTCGGCCCGGCGGTCGACGCTCCCGAGGCGCGCATGGTCCGCGCCGACGCGTGGCGCGTCTTCGCGTCGACGATGCGCTCGCTCCCGTCCGATGCGGCGCCCGTGCGCGCGATGGTGAGCCTGCACGCCGGCCACCTTGCGCTCGCCGCCTACTACCGAACCAAGGCGACCGCGGCCGGGCTCGACACCGAACAGGGCTTGGCGCTTCTCGCGGTCGCCGACCGGCAGAGCCAACGCGCCGAGCGCGTGCTCGTGACGGCGCTCGACGTGGCGCGCGTGTGCGCCGAGCGCGAGGCGAAGCAACCGACCGCGGCTGCACCTTGGCTCGCCGCCGAGAGCGAGGTGGACGATGGCTCGTAGGCCGAGGGCCGTCTCGTTCGTCCGGTTCGTCGCCGACGTGCTTGGGGTGAAGCTCACGCCCGGCCAACGCGTGCTCGCAGCGGTCGCGTACGACGGGGTGCAGCCCGGCGAGCTCGTCGACGCTGACCTCGAGCTCGCACGCGCGATGTTCGGCGAGCTCGAGGAGATCCCGAGCAGCATGCGCGCCGTCGTCGTCGCGGTGTGCGGTGCGCGCGGCGGCAAGTCGTACGTGCTCTGTGCGCTGCGCCTGCTCTATCTCGCGTTGACCGTCCCGATAGACGCGATGGCACCCGGCGAGCAGGCGTGCGGGCTCATCGTCGCGCCCGACCTTCGCCTTGCGCGGCAGACGATCCGCTACGCGCTCGGCGCGGCCCGGTCGTGCGTCGCCATCGCCCGGCGCATCCGATCCATCACGTCCGACTCGTTCGCACTTGCGCGTGAGGACGGGCGCATCGTGACGATCGAATGCCTGCCCGCGACACGCGGCGGCGCTGCGCTCCGCGGGCGCACGCTCGTCGGCGCCGTGCTCGACGAGGCCGCGTTCTTTCGAGACGAGGACTACAGCGTGAACGACGCCGAAGTGTTCCGCGCCATCGCTCCGCGCGTCGTGCCCGAGGGGCAGATCGTGATCGCGTCGACGCCATGGGCGGAGGGCGTCGGTCTGCTCCACACGATGTTCGCCGAAAACCACGGCCACCCGAGGACCGCCATCGCCGCCCACGCGCCGACCACGTTGCTTCGCTCCGACGAGCGAACGCGCGCCATGGTCGAGCGGGAGCGCGATCGAGATCCCGACAACGCCGCGCGCGAGTTTGACGCCGAGTTCATGGCCAGCGGGGCGGGGCTCTTCTTCGACGCTCGTGCGATCGACGCATCGGCAGCCGCACCGGACCCGCACCCGAACGAGGCCGGCATCCTGGCCGTGGGCGCTGACTTCGGGTTCAAGTCGGACAGCTCCGCGCTGGCGGTCGTGCGCCTCGGCGTCTCGGGCATCGTGCGGATCGTCGAGCTCGTCGAGCTCCGGCCGCGGAAGGGCTCGCCGCTCGTGCCGTCCGTCGTCGCGAAGACCTTCGCCGAGGTGATGGCTCGCCACGGAGCAACCGATGTTCTCAGTGACTCGTTTGCGTACGAGGCGATGCGCGAGCACATGCAAGCCGCGGGAGCTCGTCTCATCGCCGCCGCGTCGGGGCTCACCGCGAAGATCGAGAGCTACACGCGCGCCAAGACGATGCTGAACGAGGGACGCGTGCGGCTGCCATCCGACAATCGGCGCCTCATCGCGCAACTGAAAGCGGTGACGTCGAAGCCGACGAGCGGAGGCGGGCTTTCGATTTCGAGCCCGAGGCGGGCGAGCGGCGGACATGGCGACCTCGTGAGCGCGCTCGTGCTCGCGATGGGCGCGCTGCCCGCGACCGACTACGCGACGAACGCGGCGGGGCTCTTCGATCCGAACATCCAACCGCTCTTCGCGGAGGCATCATGAGAAACTACGAAAGCGGGCCGGGCTTTTACATCGTGGGATTCACGCTCGGCCACGACGGCGGCGCAGTCGCGGTGCTCGAGCGCGCGAAGACCGAGCGCAAGACGGAGGCGCCCAAGCCGCTTGTGCGCGGGACGTTCATTCCACAGCGGACGCTCGAAGACGCCGACCGGGACGCGTGGCACACGCCGTATTTTTCCCTCCGCCACGTCGCAACGTTCGCGGCCGGATGCTTTCCCAGCGAGGCGATCGGACGCGTCCGCGAGCTCGTGACCAAGGCGCCGCTTGAGGGTGAGACAACGCTCATGGTCGACGTGACCGACCTCGGGCAGAGTCTCCGCGAGCACTGCTACGAGTTCGGCCGCGAGAACTACTACACGCCGGTTACGCTCACGCGCGAGCCGACGACGAGCCAATCGGACGTGACGCCGATCGGCGACGTCCGCGGCGCCATCGTCGCGCTGCACGCGAGCAAGCGCCTCCGCGTCGCGGACAAGATCCCGCACAAGAACGAGGTGGCCCGCATCGTCGAGCATGCTGCGCGCGGCGACGAGCTCCCGAGGCTCGCGCTCGCAATCGGCCTCGCGTGCCTGCACGCCAAACGAAGCTACGTGCGCGGGCCGTGGCCAGGGCGGCAACGGCCGAAGCCGGGCACGAACGAGTTTCACGAGCTCGAGGCGCACCTGATGTTTCGGCGCGAGCTCGAGGCGATGCGCGAGGACGCCGAGGACGCCCGATGGTGGTCGAGATGACGTATTCGCCGCGCGACCTTGACGGCGTGAAACCAACTGCTACCAATAGATACGTGTAGCGGCTGGTAGCAAGCGGAGCGAACATGCGGACCGAGTCGATGCGCGAACGACAAATGAATGTGCGGCTTTCGCCCGAGGAGGCCGAGCGCTTGGATGCGCTCGCGGAGCGCTACGGGCTCAGCGGTCCGAACGTCGTGCGGATGCTGATCAAGCGCGAATCGGACGCGGTCGGGATCACGCCGAAGGCGAAACGGGCGAAGCGCTGAAATGATTTTGCCGCGGCGACGTACCAGCGTCCCGCGGCGTGACCGAACCGAAAGAGGCGATTCGATGGATAGCAAAGTAGCACGACGCGGGGCGCGCCATGGGTCGTAAGGCAACCGGATCCACGTGGTTCGACCCGGTGCGGCGTCACTGGTTCGCGATCGTCACGAAGCCCGACAAGTCTCGCAAGTGGGTCGCGATGCCGGACCTCATGGATCCGACCGACCGCGAGACGGCCAAGCGCATGGCCGCGGTGATCTCCGCCCGTTGGCGCGAGCGCGGCATGGTCGACGACGAATCGACCGAAACGCTCGCCGAGTATTTCAAGCGCTGGTCCGCGTCGCGTCTCGAGCATGGCCTCGTGACCGTGAGTGACGACCGCGGGCGCTTCAACAAGTGGATCGCCGAGCCGATCGGCGCGCTCGAAATGGGACGCGTCACGGCGCGCGACCTTGAATCGTTCGTGAGCAAGCTCGACGGCAAGGTGCGCGCTCGCGAGCTCTCGTGGAAGACGGCGATCCACGTGTGGGGGTTGCTTACGAAGCTCTTCGACGACGCGCACCGATGCAAAGACCTCACGCTCCGCGTGCGCAAAGACAACCCCGCGCGCGACGTTCGCGGACCGGACCGCGGCGACGATCGCGCGGGCGCGTATCTCTTTCCCGCCGAGCTCGCGGCGCTACTCGAATGCGAGAAGATCGGCCAAGCGCGGCGGCGCCTGTGGGCGTTTGCAGTCTACACGGGCCTTCGCGCTGGCGAGGCGCGCGCGCTCGACTGGTCCGACGTGCACGAGGACGAAGGCTTCATCCACGTCCACCGTGCGATCAACCGCGAGACGGGCGAGATCAAGAGCACGAAGACGGGCAACGCGCGGAAGGTTCCGATCGAGCCGGCGCTACTGCCCGTGCTCGAGGCGATGCGTGGCGAGCGGAAGGCCGGGCCGGTGTTCCCCGGCATGCAGGCGCGCAACACGCTCCCGCGCGCGCTCCGCGCCGACCTGAAAGCCGCAGGCGTCGAGCGTCCCGAGCTGCACGAGGACACGCCGACGACGCGCCGGCTCGACGTTCACGACCTCCGCCACACCTACGGAACGTGGCGCGCGATCCGCGGCGACGACGTGATCAAGATCCGCTTCGCCATGGGCCACACCGATCTCGCGACCACGCAGCGCTACATCAACGAAGCGCAAGCATGGGGCTCGCACGGCGCGACGTTCGCGCCGCTTCCCGAATCGTTGGTGAAACGTTGCGAACCAACGCTATCGCGCTCTAACTCCGCGGGATCATGGTGGAGGCGCCGGGAATCGAACCCGGGTCCGAAAACGTCTCGCTCTCTGCTTCTACGTGCGTAGCCGGTTCATTGAATCGCCTCGGATCGCGCCAACTGGCAGGCTCTCACCGACGCTATTGCCCTGTTTGCTCCTCGCGACTCACCCGGACACCCGATGAGTCACCAGCCGGACTTGATTACGCCCTTCCCGAGGTGCCGACTGGCCTCTGGGTCGGACGGCTATCGTGGTTTTTTAGGCCGCGAGAGCGATTGCGTTATCGTTCGCAATTGGGGTTTCCGTGATTTTTACGTGGGTCACAGAAGCCACGGCACGCCACAAAGAGGTCGTCGTCTCCGTCGAAGCCGATCGCCCCCGATTTCCTTTCAGCCGTTCAACGTAAACAGACGGTCAGCCGCGTCAACTGCTGACCATCGGGACCGGGCGCGGCTCGGGTGGGAGCGGCAGAGGCTCGTCGTGCTTCGGCTCCTTGGGATCGGCCTGCATGACCGCCACGTTTTGCAACGGGGGTGCCACGCGAATTCCCGCTGAAACACGCCGGATCGACCGAGATCGTTCGGATCCGAACGTTAGCTTGCTAACGGTATTTTCCAGGCCAGCTGGGCGGCCGGCTCCCCGAGCGGCACGTCGGTCACGAGCGTCGCGAGCCGTTTGTAGAGCGCGACCTTTTCGCGGTTCGCGGCGAGCTCGGCCGCCAAGCGCTCGCGCCCGCGCACCCCGTCGGGCCATGCGCGAAAATCGTCCGGCACGGCCTCGACGTGCTCGAACTTCGCGAGGAGCGCGGCCGCGGTCTTGTCGCCGAACCCCGCGATCCCCGGAAACCCATCGGCCGTGTCGCCGACGAGCGCGAGCCAATCGGGAATGCTCGCTGGCCCGAACCCGCGGAGCGCGCGCAGCGATTTTTCGTCGATGAATTTTCGACGCACGCGGTCGACCTGCACGACGTGATCGCCGTGGAGACACTGCCCGAAATCTTTGTCCGGCGAGAGGATCCGAATCTGATCGAAGTCGCGCGCGTACTTCACGCACGCCGTCGCGATCGCGTCGTCGGTCTCCCACTCGTTCATCGACCAAACGACCAGCCCGAGCTCGCGCGCGGCGACCTCCACTTCGTCGAACTGCTCGCGCAGCTCGGGGATGACGCCTTCGTCCGACTTGTATTCTGCAAACAAATCGTTTCGAAACGATCGAATCGGATTGTCGAACGCGATCGCCGCGTGCGTCGGCGCTTCGTCCTTGTCGGCGGCGAGCGCCTTCATCGAGCGAACGAGGCCGAGCGTCGCCTTCTTCGGCTTGTACGGCACCGGGGCGAAGTGCGCTCGAAAGAGCTCGAAGGTCCCGTCGATGAGATGCAGGCGCGGCATCGGCTCGCGGCATCATAATTCGAACGACGAAGCGGTGGGGCGCGACAGGGCTCGGGAGGAGGGTCCCATGCGGCAGTCGAGCCTTTCGCTTGAAACCGGCGAAGACGGTTGGGCTTGGCGGGGTATGTTGTCTTCGCCGGCTCGGGGGTAGCGGATCACGCTCCCACCGCTCCGTCGTTCGTGAATGCAACGGGCCTTCCGGCCAAAACATTCCGAAAAAAATCTCCCTCAGAATTCGAAAGCGAGGCCGGCGGCGACGGTGTTGGTTCCGACGCGGAGGCCGCTCGAGGAGCCGAAATTATCGAGGTTCGCGAGCATCCACTCGGCGAAGAGGTACGTGTGGTTGATGCCCGTCGCGTTGTCGAGCTCGTGGGCCGCGCGCGGGTCGATCCAATCGAGGTTCAGCATGCCGCCGAGCGCGAATTGTTCGCCCCACGTGGCGCCGAAGCCGGTCTTGCCGTCGAAGGTCGACGTGCCCGAGTCGGTGAAGACGCGCCACAGGGTCGTCGCGACGCCGAGCTTGGCGTACGGGACGATCGGGATTTTGAAATCGCGCAGGAGAACGTCGATGCGAAGGACGGCCGCGAGGTACATCGGAAAAACTTCGATGTTCGTGTCCTCTTCGGAGAGCTTGCCACCGCCGCCGGTGATCGGCGCGGGCGCGCTCATCTCGGTGTAGCCGAACGAGAACGCGGGACCGAGCGACCCGAAGTGCGGGATCTTGAGGACCTGGGCGTCGAGCTCGAACGACGCGAGCAGGCGCGGCATCGTGCCGAAGAGCGTTTTGTACGGCGACCCCGTGAGACCTGGTTGCGTGTCGATCGCGGGCCAATAGGGCGCAAAGCGAAACTCGATCGCGAACCACTGCGGCGACGGCGCGGGCGGCTTCGCAAAATCGCTCTCCTCCGCGCGCGCGCTCGCGGGAAGCGTGGCGAGCACCAATGCGGCGCTCGCGAACCAAACCTTTTTCATCGCCTGCGTCTCCGGATCCAAATCATGCCGATGAGGCCGAGGAGCGCCGCAGCGAAGGGGGCGCCGCGTCGGCCGACGAAGGCGAGTGAGCAATAGGCGTTGCCGCCGTCTTGGTTGTAGGTCTTCCAGAAGTCGTCGATGGGTAGCGCGCTGTTGCACTGCGCCTGCGCGACTTGGCCCGCGTTGCCGTACTCGTCGTACGGCGCGACGGTCGCGATGTAGTTCGTGCCGTTGGTGAGGCCGCTGATGGTTCCTTTGGCCGTCGAGACGCCGGGCTCGATTTCGCAAATCACGCCCGGCGTGCCGGCGTCTCCCGCGTCGCCGCCGGTGGGGCAACTGATCGAGGAGACGTCGACGGTGCCGACGCCCGCTTCGCTGCACGTCGCGGTCGACGAGGCCGTCGAGGTGGTGCACCCGCCGTCGTCACCGCCGACGAAAATCGGATTGCCCGCGTCGTCGAGGACCGGATTGCCTGCGTCGTCGAGCTCCTCGGTGCCTGGGGAGGCGTCGACGCAGGTCGTCTGCGAGCTCGAGAGCGACGTCCCGTCGGCGACCGCGAAGAGGTCGAAGCCTTGAACGGTGAGGTCGCCGATCGGAGGCGCCCAGCCCAAGATGAGCTCCCCGTCGCCGGTCCCGACGGTGACGTTGGTCACTGCGTTGGGGCCGACGAGCTTCACTTTGACCGGGTAGCTGACGTTGCTCGTCGGCGCGGCGCTTCCGGCGCCGACTGCGAAGATCATGAAATAGACTGTGACGGTCGCGACGCCGGCGGTCGTCGTGGAGACGCCCGCGTCGTCCGTCACGGTGGTCGTCGTGCTCGCGCCGCGCGCCGCGTTGCACGCGGAGGTCGCGCCGGTGCCCGGCACGAACGTCTGCGGCGGAGGTGACGCCTCGCCGAGCCCGCTCACGATGTCTGCGACGCGGATGTCTACCGTCTGCGCCGCCGCCTGAACCTGCAGCGTGCCGAGCGGCCAACAAGTCGCGGTGGAGTTGTTGTTGGTCGCGCCAGCCACCGTGCAATCCGTCGTCCCCGCCCAAATCTCTGCCTGGGAGCTCGAATCGGGCGCTCCGGTCATCGAGATGCTTTTGAACCGGAGAACGGTGTCGTCGATGCAGTCGGGGTAACCGATGCCTTGCGACGTGCCGTCGACGATGCAGCTGTTCGACGGCGAGTGCCGCGCCGGGCAGCCGTAGTCGGCCCCGGTCGTGTCGACACGCGTGACGACCGGCGGCGTCGAGGTGAACTGAATCGTCGCCGTCGCCCACGCCGACGAAGCGGCGAAGAGCGAGAACGTGCTCGCGAGAGGAAGCGTCCACCTAAGGCTGCGCATGAAGCGTTCTCCCAACTCAGCATAGCGCGTGCCACCGAGAAACGCGCGGTTTCGGGGGCTCGTGCTTTCCGCCGAAGGTCAAACTGACATGCGGCGAGAGGCGGAGCCATCGCTCGTGACAAGTTGGCACTCGCACTTGCTGGAGATTCGTCATAATCGAGAGGCGATGCTCCACTTGATCGCGGCGCACCAAGGGCGGCCGGGCGACGATCCGATTTTCGCGCTGAACAAAGAGGCGAGCGACCGGCGCGCGCGCGGCGAGATCATCGTGAACGCGACGGTCGGCGCGCTGCTCGACGACGCGGGCAAGCTCGCGGTCTTGCCGACCGCGGCGCGCGCGGTTCACGAAGTGCCGCCGGCCGAGTGGGCCGCGTACGCGCCCATCTCTGGGCTGCCTGATTTCTTGCGCGCGGCGACCGACGATTTGCTCGGACGCGCGCCTCGGCTCCGCGAGTGTGCGGTCGCGGCGGGGACGCCGGGCGGAAGCGGCGCGCTTCATCACGCGATCAAGAATTTTCTCGAGCCCGGGCAGACGCTCCTCACGACGAATTTTTTCTGGGGCCCGTATCAAACGCTCGCCGACGAATCGGATCGCAAGCTCGCGACGTTCGACATGTTCGCGCCGGATCCGGCGGCGGCGCTCGATCGCGCGCTCGGCGCGATCGTCGCCGAGCAGAAGCGCGCGCTCCTCTTCATCAACGACCCGTGCCACAACCCGACGGGCTACTCGATGACCGACGAGGAGTGGCAGGCGTTCCTCGACGTGATCGCGTCGCACGGAAAGAACGCGCCGGTCACGCTGCTGATCGACGTCGCGTACGCCGATTACGGCGCGCGGGATTTTCGGGGATCGCTCGGGCGGTTCGAGAAGGTGCTCGATCGCGTGCAGATCCTCTTCGCGTACAGCGCGAGCAAAGCGTTCACGCATTACGGGCTGCGCGTCGGCGCGATCGTGGCGTGCACGCCCGACGCGAAAGAGCGCGCGTCGATCGACGCGGCGTTCGGTTATTCGTGCCGCGGCACGTGGTCCAACTGCGTGCGCGGCGGACAGCGCGCGGTCACGCGCTTGCTGACCGATCCGGAATTGTCGGCCGCGGTGAAGGCCGAGCGCGACGATCTGAAATCGCTTTTGCTCCGTCGCGTGGCCGCGTTCAACGCGCGCGCGAAGGACGCGAAGCTTCGTTATCCGCGTTACGAGGGCGGGTTCTTCGTCACCGTGTTTTGCGAGGACGGACCGAAAGAAGCGGCGCGCATGCGTGAGATCGGCGTCTATGTCGTGCCGCAGAAAAAAGCGGTTCGCGTCGCCCTGTGCGGCGTCAGCGAAGCGGACATTCCGCGGCTCGTCGAGGCGCTCGCGCCGCTCGGCATGCCGTGAAGGTCGCGCTCCTCGCGTGCGTCGCGGTGGTGGCGTGCGCGGAGCCGAAGGTCGCCGCGGTGACGGTCGCTCCGCTTCCGGCGCCTTCGGGCTCGGTCGCGCCGGTCGCGCTCCCGCCGGCGCCGACGGTCGCGGCGTTTCTCGACGCGGGATGCAAAGCGCAACCGAACGACGCGACGCTCCTCGATTGCAAAGGCGCGCACGTCGATGGCGCCGATCCGTGCACCAACATGCTCCACGTCTTGTCGGTTTCGTTCGGGCGGCGCGCGACGGTCGCCGAGTGCTTCATCGAGGGCGACCGACACCCGAGCGTGCGACGCGCCGGGTGCATGTTGCCGATGAGCGTTCGGCTCATCGCGGCGACGCGCGCAGGCTTCGTCGTGATCGACTCGCCGGACGCGCTCGCGAAAACGTTCGGGCCCGTGACCTCGCCCGACGAAGCGATCGCGTTTGCCGTCGCGCTCACCGGAAGCGAAGCCATCGGACCCAACGATCGCGGCGCGCAGAAGCTCGGCACGACCGAGGCCCACGCCGTCGGCGACGATTTTCACGCCAAGCTCTTCACGACGCCGAGGTGCGGCTGCCATCACGCGACCGTCGCGATCGACTACGCAGTCACGCGCGCCGGTGAAGTCCACGAGGTCGATCGCAAAGAAGTCTGGAGCGACCCGAAGCTCGAAGGGCTGTGCATCGATTAGGAAAGTCCGCGAAAAAAATCGCAGAGCTCGTCGTGGCGATCTTTGGCGTCCGACCAGCCGAGCTCGATGAGCTCTTTCGCGAATCGGCCGTCGAAGAGAACGTACGAGAGGAGATCCGATTCGTTCGGATCGCCCGAGCTCGCCGCGAGGCGGCGCATCACGCGGCCGGTGAGGCCGGTCATCGTGCTCTGGTGCGCGCGCACGAAGTCGGACGCGAGCCTGCCGATGTCGCGCGAGGCGCGCACGAGGATCGGACGGAGCGGGCGGAGGCCATGGCCGGGCGCGTAGCCGAGCGTCGTATTGAGCGTCGGGATGAAATCGTCGCCGTACGCACGCGTGCCGGCGTCGAGGATGCGATTGACGCTCTCGAGGCGCGCGAGGTCGGTGTCGATGCGATCGAGGAGGAGCGCGTTGAGCGTTTTTCCGAGCAGAAAAAGCGGGCCGGGAAACGCTTCGTCTTTTTTCGGGTCGGCGGGCGCGAGCGCCTCGTCGGTCACGAAGCGCGGGTTGATGACGAGCAGCGCGTCGGCGCCGAGGCGGCGCGCGGGCGAGAGCGGAACGTTTTGTCGCAAGCCGCCGTCGCAGTGAAACTCGCCGTCGATGCGCACCGAGCGAAAGAGGATCGGGATCGCCGCCGACGCGAGCGCGTGCTCCGCGCGGATTTTGACGGCGCGCGGCTCGATCGTCGGATCGGCGCTCCACCGAGGCAACACGCCGGTCGGCGTTTGCACGAAGACGATCGTGCGCCCGCTCTGCACGTGCGTCGTCGAAACGGTGAGCGCGTCGACGTGACCTTCGGCCAAGTTTTGATCGATGCGCTCGAACGGAATCGACGCGTGGACGAGCTCCTCGATTCCCGTGGGGTCGAGCATGCCGCCTTCGCGCGCGGGCACGTTGGTCGCGCGCAGACCGAACGACGTGAGCAAGCTCCGCACGTCGGTGCGAACGAGCGACTCGAGCTTCAGCGAATGCCAAACGTGGAGCATGCGCGAAACGGCGGCTTTTCCCTCGTGCGCCCACGCCGCGAAGCCGCACGCGTTGAGCGCGCCGACGCTCGTCCCGCACAAGATGTCGAATCGCAGCGGCCGCCCCAGCGAGGTGGCGACCTCCTCGAGCACGTACTGCACGACGCCGATTTCGTACGCGCCCCGCGCGGCGCCACCGGCGAGGACGAGCGCGACGCGCTTGCGCTTCACACCTAGAGCGTAGCTCCATTGCAGAGGATCGCCGTGCCGGCGACCTTGCACGGCGTTTTGCACGTCTGCGTCGCGGCCATCACGCGGCTGCGGCAACGGAGAAGCAGCTTGCCGTCGACCGAGCACGCCGCGCCGTCCTCGGTCGTGCACGCGTCACCCACTTGGGCGATGGTGGCGTCGCACTGCGGACCGCCCGAGCTCGCGTCGCATCCGTTTGCGCCGCGGCACTTCGCCGATTCGGTCATCACGCCGTCTTTGCACTTGAGGAGAGCGCGTTTGTCGCCCGAGCACGCGGACGCACCCTCGACGGCGCAGGGCATCCCGACGTCGGCGACCGAGTCGTCGCAGGCGACCTTTTGTTTTTGCGACGTGCACCCTTTCGGGCCGGGGCATCTGCCGGCGAGCTTCCAGTGCTTCCCTTTGCACTCGACGACGCTGACCTTGTCGGTGCCGCACTCGTAGTCGCTCTGCGCCGTGTCGCACGGCTCGCCGGGCGAGTACGTGTCGTTCTCGCACGCGACGTCGCTGCCGGCGGACTTGCAACCGCTCGAGCCGCGACAGGTGAGCGTCTCCCATTTTCCGTCGACGCAAATGAGCGAGTCGCGCTCGTCGGCGCAGACTTGCTGACCATCTTTTTTGCAGGCTCCGCCCGACGTCGGTTTGCTGCACGCCGAGGCGAGGAGGAGAAACAAAACGACTCCGCGCATCACGGCGCGAGAGGATACTTCAGAACGCGGCTTGCGCGCGCGTCACGAGCACATGCTCGTCGCGGCGCTTGCCGTCGAACGTGGTCGTCTCCCAGCTCGACTGGAGCTGGAAGATTCCGTTCCAGATCCACGTGAGCGAGGCGCCGACGCCGAGCGCGCCGGCCGCGGCGGTCTGCGGGTCGGCGAACACCGGGAAAGCGCGACGATCGAAGCGCGTGCCTTGCTGTCGCACCGCGACCATGAGCGCGCCGAACCGGCCGTGGGTCGGATCGAACGGTTTGCGCGGGAGGACCCCCTCGAACGACGCGTGCTCACCCGTTGGCAAAAATGCCAATTCGATGGAATAGGCCCCGTTCGCGAAACGCCCGACTTGGTCGCCGACCTTCACGCCCTCGACAGACTCGACCGCCTCGGCCATGAGCTCGACGGGGCCGGCCGCGCAGTGGAGCTGCACGCCGAGGTGCGCGCGCTGATCGAACGCGACGGCCTCGGGTCGATACGAAAAATACGAAAGCTGCGCGGTCGTCTTGTACGTCGGGAGGCGCGGCGTCGTCGCGCTTCCCGTCGCCGAGCCGAGCGATCCCGAGATGCCGAGGCCGAGCTCCCGGAGCGCGCCGCGCGGGAAGGGCCGCACGAAGACGCGACCGATGACGTCTTTGTCGTCGCCGCCGCCGTCGCTGCCGAAGATGTCCGGGTTCACGCCGTCGGGCGCCGCTTGCATCACGCCGAAGCTCGCGGCGAGGCGCCCGTCCCACGGAGCCGCGAGGATCTGCGCGCCGATTTCGCGCACCGGCGCGAAGACTCCCGGCTGCGCGCGCTCGCCGAACAATTGATCGCGCGCCGAGCGCAGGCGCTCGAGGCTGATCGGAACTTTGTCTTTTCCGAATCGAAGCCGCAGCCACGGCGTGAGCTTGCCGTCGACGTACGCGTCATAGAGCATCGGCGACGCGGCGAAGTCGGCCATGATCTTCACCTCGACGCGCCCGAACGCGGCGCCCTCGAGCACCGCGCGCGCCCGGCGAATCAAGAGCGCGTCGCTCCACGGCCCGTCGCCGAACACGTGCCGATCGTCGGCTTGCAGATAACCGCGGACGCGGATCGAAAATTCGGGCGTCTCGATCGAGAGCTTGCCTTGGCCCGGCGTCGGCGCGAGCGGAGTCTGCCGCTCTTGCGCGCGCGCGGGAAACGCGAGGAGCGCGACGGCGACAGGAACCGCGAGACGACGCGCGAGCATCGTCCGCTATCGTAAAGGAGTGTCCGCTATGTTGAAAGGCCCAGCTTCTTCGCGAGCTCGCCGCTTCGGTCGAGGGCGTGGAGCTCGTCGCTGCCGCCGACGGGCTCGCCTTTGATGAAGATTTGCGGCACCGTGCGGCGACCGGTCGTCTTCACCAGCCACGCGCGCTTGTCGTGGTCGGTCGTCACGTCGATCTCCTCGAACGGGATGCCGCGTTTTTCGAGGAGGGCCTTCGCGCGATTGCAGTACGGGCAGTAGTCTGTGGTGTAGACCTGGACGTCGCTCATCGTTTCATTAACGTTCTCACTCTCCGAAGCCCGCGCAATGCCCGAGCAAACCATTCACCTCGACAAATACGCCGCCGACGCCAAAGCGCTCGTCGCCGGCGCGCAAAGTCTGGCCGACGAGCGCAAACATTCGCAAGTCGAGCCCATCCATTTGCTCGCGCGCGCGCTCGACCGCGATCGCGGCGTGGCCGAAGTCTTTCGCAAGGCGGGCGCCGAGCCGCGTGACGTCGCGGTCGAGGCCGAGGCTGCGCTCGGCAGGCTCGCGAAGTCGAGCGGCGGGCTCGCGTATCTTTCGTCGGCGATGCTCGATTTGCTCGGGCGCGCCGAGCGCGAGGCGGGCGGCGGCGCGGTCGGCGTCGAACATTTGCTGAACGCGCTCTCGCAGGAAATTCGCGGCGCGGCGGCGATCGTGCTCCAAGCGTTCGCGCTCGGGCCCGGCTCGTTTCGGCCGCACATGGCGGCGCTCAAGAGCGTTCCGCGCGAGGCGTCGTTCGAGGGAACGTCGGATCCGGCGACGCGCTTCACGCTCGACCTCGTCGCGCGCGCCAAGGGCGAAGGCTTCGGCCCGATCATCGGACGCGACGTCGAGATGCGGCGTCTCCTGCAGATCCTCGAGCGCCGGCAGAAAAATCATCCGCTCCTCGTCGGCGATCCCGGCGTCGGCAAGAGCACCATCGTCGGCGCGCTCGCGTCGCGCGTCGCGACCGGCGACGTGCCGCAAAACCTCGCGCAGATGGCGCTCGTCGAGCTCGAGGTCGGCTCGCTCATGGCCGGCGCGAAGCTCCGCGGCGAAATCGAAGAGCGACTCAAACAAACGCTCGCGGCGATCAAAGGCGTGCCCAACGTCAAAGACACGATCCTCTACGTGAACGGCATCGACTCGCTGCTCGGGCAAGGCGCGACCGGCGGCGTCGCCGACATGCTCAAGCCGCTGCTCAATCGCGGCGAGGTGCGTTTGCTCGGCACGACGACGCCCGAGGGGCTCCGCAAGATCAACGACAAGGACCCCGCGCTCCTCCGGCGGTTCACGGTGCTCACGATCGATCCCCCGTCGCCCGACGGCGCGATCGAAGTCCTGCGCGGCATCGCGACGCGATTCGAGAAGCATCACAACGTGCGCATCGGCGACCCGGCGATCGTCGCGTCGGTGCGCCTCGCAAAGCGCTACGTGCAAGAAAAAGCGCTGCCCGATTCGGCGATCGATTTGCTCGACGAAGCCGCCGCCCGAAAACGCGTCGAGATCGACGGCGTGCCGGCCGACGTCGACAACGCGATTCGTCGGCTCTCGTCGCTCAAGGCGCAGCGCGCGTCGCTCGCCGACGACGCCGACGCGATGAGCACCAAGACACGCGAGCGCATCGATCGCGAAATCGGCGAGCTCGAGCCGCAAGTGAGCGAGCTCCGCGCGAAGATCGACTCGCGTCGCGGCGCCCTCGCGGCACGCGCGTCGCTTCGCGAAGAGTACGAAAAGCTCGAAAAAGAGCTCGAATCCGCGCGCAAATCGCAAAACTTCGCGCGCCTCGGCGAGCTCGAGCACGTGACGATTCCGGACGTGAAGCGGCGGCTCGACGCGGCCGAAGCCGCGGTCGTCAAAGAAGGCGCGATCACGCAATCGAACGTCGTCGGCGAAGAGCAGGTCGCGCAAGTGCTCGGCGATTGGACCGGCATCCCGGTCGCGAAGATGCTCGAGAGCGAGGCCGACAAGCTCCTCAAGATGGAAGAGCGGCTCTCGGCGCGCGTCGTCGGACAAGACGAAGCGGTGCGCGCAGTCTCGCGCGCGGTGCGGCGCGGTCGCGTCGGCCTGCGCGATCCGGGCAAGCCCATCGGGTCGTTCTTGTTCCTCGGACCGAGCGGCGTCGGAAAGACCGAGCTCGCCAAAGCGCTCGCCGAGTTTCTCTTCGACGACGAGCAGTCGATGACTCGCCTCGACATGAGCGAGTTCATGGAAAAACACATGGCGCAGCGTCTCGTCGGCGCGCCGCCGGGTTACGTCGACAGCGAAGAGGGCGGTTTTTTGACCGAAGCGGTGCGGCGCCGTCCGTACAGCGTGCTCCTCTTCGACGAGGTCGAGAAAGCGCACGCCGACGTCTTCAACTTGCTGCTGCAAGTGCTCGACGACGGACGGCTCACCGACGGCCGCGGTCGCACCGCGGACTTTTCGAACACCGTCGTCATCATGACGAGCAACATCGGCTCGCAGCGCATCCTCGAGACCGACGTGAAAATGTTCGAGAGCCCCGAAGGCCGCGAAGCTTTGCGCGACGTCTTGCGCGAAGAGCTCCGCAATTTTCTGCGGCCCGAGTTCTTGAACCGCATCGACGACATCATCATCTTCAGGCCGCTCTCGAAGGGGGACCTGCGCGGGATCGTCGACATCCAGCTGCGGCGTCTCGAGAAGCTCGTCGCCGATCGCGAGCTCAAGCTCGACCTCACCGAGGCGGCGAAGGGCGCGCTCGTCGAAATCTCGTACGAGCCGGCGTTCGGCGCGCGCCCGCTGAAGCGCGCGATTTTGAAGAAGCTCCAAGACCCGCTCGCCGAGGAAATTCTCGCGGGCGGCTACGCGACCGGCGCGACCGTCAAGGTCGACGTGAAGGACGGCGAGTTCATCTTCGCGAAGAGCTGACGTGCAGGTCTTCTGGAAGAGCCCGCGGCACGTCTTCGTCTACCAAGAAGACCTCGTCGTGCAGATTCGCGGCGAAGCGCACTCGATGGAGGCGCTGCGCGCGCAGGAGACGGGCCTTCAGCTCGCGCGCGCGCAGTTTCGCGGCACGGTGTTCGGCGCGATGCTCGTCATCGAAGAGGGCGCCGAAGCGCCGACCGGCGAAATCGCCAAGGCGCAGCGCGAGCTCGTGAGGACGTTCGCGTCGGACGAGCGCGTTCGCATCGCGCTGGTGCTCGAGGGCGGCGGCTCGCTCGTGTCGCTCAAGCGCACGCTCGCGCGCGGGCTCTTCACCGGCAAACGCCGAACCATCTGCGGCACGGTGCGCGAGGGCGCCCGCTGGCTCGCGAACGAATTCGGCGACCGCGCGCGCGAAGACCAGATCGCGTCGCTCGTGGAGAAGCTCCGCGAGTGGAAGTAGCTCAAAAAAACGCGTCGATCGCGTTCACCACGGCGTCCGGCGTGTCGACGTGCGCGAAGTGCGACGTATTCTCCAGCATGACGAGCTTCGCCTCCGGAACGAGCTTCGCGAGGTACGCGGCGTTCTTCGGCGAGACGAGCGGGTCGCGCGTCGCGTAGAGAAGCAAGAGCGGAATCGGAAACGGCTTGGCGGCGAGCTCGCGCGCGAGCTTCACGAAGCCCGACGGCGCGAGCGTCTCGCTCAAGTAGCGCACGAACGCTTCGAGACCCGCGTCGCTGCGGAGCGGTCGCGCATATTCCTCGGCTTCTTCGAGCGATTTGAGCGACTCGTCGAAGTAGTGGACGTTCTTGTGCGTCCAGCGGCGGCCGTCGCGCCCGACCATGCGCCGCAAGATGCCGCGCACACCGGGCACGGCGAGCACCGCGCCGAGCGCGCGATAACGCAAATCGGGCGACGCGGGCGAGTGGACGTTCACGAGCTTGGAGAACGCGCGCGGGTCGCGGATTGCGTGCATCATGCAAACATATCCGCCCATCGAGTTGCCGACGGCCGCGCAGCCCTCGATGCCGAGCTCGCGCTGGAATTCGCCGATCCATTCGGCGATCGCCTCGGGCGCGTACGAGCGGCCCGTCGGCGCGTCGCTGCGTCCGGCGCCCGGAAGATCCGGCGCGATCACGTGCCAGCGTTTCGCGAGCCGCCCGTAGACGTAACGAAACGAGTAGCTCGACGTCATGAGACCGTGGATCAAAAGGAGCGGCGGGCCGTCGCCGAGCTCCCGGTAATGCACCTTCATCTCGCCGAACGGACGCGAGCGAAGCGTGACGTCGACGCCGCGCGTGCGACCGAAATCGTGTGGGACGCGAGGCTTGTCCGGCAGCTCCTCGAATCGGCCGCGCCGGAACGGCTCGGAGGTCACGGACGCTGCTGCGCTTGCGGCGAGTCGCCGGTCGCGCGCTTCAGCGCCGCGCGCGCGACGAGAAAGTCGTACGTCGAGGTCTGAAGCTGCGCGCGCGCCTGCGTGAGCAAGCTCTCGGCGTCGACCACGTCGAACGACGTCGTCGTGTTCGCCTCGTACCGCTTCAAGACGAGGCGGTAGTGCTCTTCGGCCGACGTGACCGCGGCTTTCGCGACGTCGAGCCCTTCTTTCGCGCTGCCGAGGTTCAAGAACGATTCGCGCACCTCGAGGCGCACTTGGTCCTCGAGCTTTTGCCGCGCGTTCTTTGCCTCGCGCATGCGCGCGTTCGCTTCTTTCACGCCGGCGATCGACGAGCCCCAGTCCCACACGTCCCACGAGAGCGTGCCGCCGATGAACTCGGCGTCCTTCTGCGAGAAGGGTGAGCCGATCGTATGCGTGTAATTTGCAACCAAGTTGACTTGCGGGGCCATTTTCAGCCACGCGAGACGCACGCCGCTCTTCGACGAGGAGATCTCTTTGTCGACCTCTTTGACCTCGACGCGATCGCCGAGCGCTTTGGACTCGGCGCTCTCGAGCGACGTGCCGATGGTCGTTTCCGGCTCGCCGGTGAGCGGATACGCGTCGAGCTCGGTCGACGGCGAGAGTCCCATGAGCACCGCGAGCCGCGAGCGCGCGAGGGTGACCTGCGCGCGCGATTGGATGGTGCGCTGCTTGGCGCTCGCGAGCGCGAGCTCGGCGCGGAGCACGTCGTCTTTGCTGACGACGCCGGTGTCGTGGAACGACTGCGCGAGCTTCAGCTGCGCGTTCAACTGGTCGACCGACGTGACCGCGACCTCGGCGAGCCGTTCCGACTGGAGCAACCGGTAGTAGCCCTCGATGACGCGGAAGCCGATGTCGCGCAGCGTCGCCTGCCGCCGGATCTCCGCGACGTCCACGCCGAGATCGCTCATGTGGTACTGCTCGTAAATCGCGAGCAGGCCCGTCAGCGGTTGAATCGCTTCGGCGCTGACCGTCCAAGTGAGCGCGTCGCGCACGTGGAACGGAATCGCCGGCTGGCTCGGATCGAGCTGGAACTGCAGATCGTAAGACCCGTTCCATTGCTGGAGGTTGCCGTCGACTTGGATGCGCGGGCCGAAATTGCCGCCGACCTCCCAGCGGCGCGCGCTCGCGGCGGCGCGTTCGTCGCCGGCGGTCTTGATGTCAGGGTTGTTGTGCATGGCCTCGGCCACGCAATCTGCGAGCGTCATTTTCCGCGGCGCGACGAGTTGCTCGTCGGCGGAAGCGGTGGCGCTGAGCGAAAAAACGACGGCCCCCACGACGATGAGACGACGCATCATGACCTCTGGATTCAGGCAGTGATAGCAGCTATACATTTGATGAATCAAGATTCACCATGGTTGCTGCGCTGAAAAAAGACCGCTTGCGTGCCCGGCTTCGCGTCGCGGTGCGCGACTCGATCCTCGAGGCCGCCGAACGCGCGATCGTCGAAGAAGGGCTCGAGGGAGCGAATCTTCTGTCGATCGCGCGGCGCGCGGGCGTCGCGGTCGGCACCATCTACAACTATTTCGTCGATCGGCAAGAGCTCTTCCGCGAGCTCTTCACGACGCGCAAGGCCGAGCTCGTGAGCGCGCTCGACGCGGGGATGAAACGCGCGGCGGGCCAGCCTTTCGAAGGGCAGCTCGAAGCGTTTGCGCGGATCTTTCTCGAGAGCTACGACGCGCGGCGTGATTTCATGCGCGTCGTCATGGGCTCGGAGCCGCTGCGTCTGCAAATGATGTGCGATCGCGCGGGGCGCCTGCGCTCGGTGATTCACGAGCTCCAGCTCCGCGCGGAGCGCGTGATGCGCGTCGGCGCTCGCGAGAAACGTTTTCGCGCGACGGAGATCCCGCTCCTCGCATCGGTCTTCACCGCCATTTTGCGCGGCGTCGTCCTCGCGCTGCTCGATGAAAAAGGAACGCTCGTCGCCGCGGCCTCCCGCGTCGTCGCCATCTTCTGTCACGGAGCCACATGACCACCACGGCCAACGAACTGTCCAAGCCCGAGGCCGCACCCGCGGCCGACGCCGATAAACACGAAAAACCCGCTGAAAAGCGCGGCTCGCGCGCGTACTTCATCCTCGGGGCGATCGTCATCCTCGCCGTCGTCGCGTATTTGGTTTACCGCGCGATGACCGCCGGCAAAGAGAGCACCGACGACGCGCAAGTCGCGACCGACATGGTTCCGGTCGCCGCGCGCGTCGCGGGCAACCTCGTCGAGGTGCCGGTCAAAGACAACCAAGCGGTGAAGAAGGGCGACCTCATCGCGCGCATCGACCCGACAGACTACGACTCGCGCGCGAAAGAGGCCGAGGCCGAGCTCGCCGCCGCGCAAGCGCAGGCCGACGCGGCCGACGCGCAGGTTCACATCGTCGAGTCGAGCAGCAAGGGCGGGCTCACGTCGGCGAAGGCGGCGCTCAGCGGGAGCGCGGCGTCGGCGGCGGGCGCGAACGCGCAAATCGCGGCGGCGCAAGCGGCGCTCGCCCGCGCGCAGTCCGACGCCGAGCTGCGCGACAACGATCTGAAGCGCGCGCAGCAGCTTCGGAAGGACGACGCGATCCCGCAAGCGCAGGTCGACTCGTATCAGGCGAGCGCGGCGTCGGCGCACTCGGCGGTCGCGCAGGCGCAAGCGCAGCTCGCCGCGGCGCAAGAAGCGAAGTCTGGCGCCGAGAGCCGCATCGCCGAGGCGCAAGGCCGCGTCGAGCAAAGCACGCCGGTCCACGCGCAGCTCGACGTCGCGAAGGCGCAAGCCGCGCTCGCGCACGCGCGCGCCGACAGCGCCAAGGCCGCGCTCGATCTCGCCAAGCAGCAGCTCGATTACACGCGCATCGTCGCGCCGTTCGACGGCCACGTCTCGAAGCTCGAGGTGCACCTCGGGCAATTGGTTTCACCGGGCCAAGTGCTGACGAACGTGCTGCCCAACGTGACGTACGTCATCGCCAACTTCAAAGAGACGCAGGTCGGCGACATGAAGCCCGGCCAAGGCGCGAAGGTCGAAATCGACGCGCTCTCCGGTCGCACGTTCCACGCGAAGGTCGACAGCATCTCGTACGGAACGGGCGCGGCGTTCTCGCTTTTGCCGCCGGACAACGCGTCGGGCAACTTCGTCAAAGTCGTGCAGCGCGTGCCGGTGAAGCTCGTCTTCACCGATGCGCCGGGCGACATCGAGCTTCAGGCGGGTCTCTCCGCCGACGTGACCGTCGAGACGCGCTGACTACTGGACGGCGCGCTCGTCGTCGTCGGGCGCGTCGTCTTTTTCTTCGTCGCTCTCGTCGACCTCGTGCATCGTCGGGAGCTCGAAGAGCTCTTGGAGCGTCGCCGCGAGGGTCTGGCCGTCGCCGTCGCCGGCCGCGCGCCGGAGACGCGTCGTCGGCGCGTGGAGGAGCTTGTTCGTGGCGCTGTCGACGAGCTGCATCAGCGCGGCGCGGTCGCCCTCGGTCAAATGTTTGAGTCGGCCTTGTAGCGTGCGCTCGACCTCGGCGACGAGCACGCCGCGGGTCTTGGCGCGCAACGCGAGGATCGCGGGCTGCACGTCGAGACCGCGCGCCCACGCGAGGAACTGCAGCACTTCTTGCTCGACGATTTTTTCCGCGGCCGTCGCCTCGGCCCGTCGCGCATCCTGGCCCGTCGCGACTTGCTGCTCGAGATCGTCGATGTCGAAGACGTAGACGTTGTCGATTCGGTGGACGTCGGGCTCGACGTTGCGCGGGACCGCGATGTCGACGAAGAGAAGCGCGCGACCGCGCCGCGCGCGCATGACGCGCTTCACGAGCGGGCGCGTCACGACGAACGTTTGGCTCGCGGTCGACGTGACGACGACGTCGGCGGTCGCGAGCTCGGCCTCGAGGGCGCTGAGCGGCGCGGCGGCGCCTCCGAAGCGCTGCGCGAGCGTCGCGGCGCGCTCGAAGCTCCGGTTGCAGACGCGGATCTCGCGCGCGCCTTTGCCGAGGCTCTTCGCGGCGGCCTCGGCCATCTCGCCGGCGCCGACGAGGAGCACGACGCGGTCGTTCAATTCGCCGAAGACGCGCTTCGAGAGCTCGACGGCGACGCTGCTGATGCTCACGGTCCCTGCGCCGAGCGCGGTCTCGCTGCGTACGCGTTTGGCCACCGAAAACGCGCGATGCACGCACCGCGCGAGAAAGCTCCGGAGCGTTCCGGCCGCGACCGCCGCGTCGTACGCGTCTTTCACTTGCCCGAGGATCTGCGGCTCGCCGAGCACCATCGAGTCGAGGCTCGAGGTCACGCGGTAGACGTGGCGCACGGCCTCTTCGCCTTCTTTTTCGTAGAGCACCGGCTTGAGGTCGGCCTCGCTGACGGCGCCGTGCTCGGCGAGCACCTCGCGCACGGCTTTGAGCGCGCGCGCGCGGTCGGCGTCGGCGTTGCCCTTCGGACGCGCGACCACTTCGACGCGGTTGCACGTCGAGAGAAACATCACTTCGTCGAGCTCGGCGCGCCCGCGAAGCTTGCCGAGCATGATCTCGACCGCGCCGGCCTCGCCGGCGAACCGCTCGCGCACCTCGACCGGCGCCGTGCGGTGCGAGAGCCCGACGACGACAATCATGCAACCTCGCACGCCGGAGCGAAGCGGAGGTTCGAGGTTGCTACGAGAACCGTCATGCGTGGGGCTCGCCGAAGCTGCGGACGAGATAGATGACGAGCACGACGACCGCGAACGCGAAGCCGGCGATCGTGCCGTAAGCCGCGCGTTTGCCGCGCCAGCCGCGGCCCGCGCGCAAAAGCAAAACGGCGGCGAAGAGCGCCCACGTCGCGTACCCGAAGAGCGAGCGCGCGACGTCGACTGCCGACCCCGATTCCACGCGCTCCGCCCAAAACGCGCCGGTGATGATGCCGACGGTCAACATCGGAAATCCCGCGAGCAAGAACGCGTGCTCGGCGCGATCGAGCGCATCGAGCGGCGGAAGACGCGCGACGACGCCGCCGACGTGCTTCTTCTTGAGCTGCTTGTCGGCGATGAGGTAACCGACGGCCGCCGCGAACGCGAGGACGAAGAGCGCCTCGCCGACGAGGTTCGCGAGCACGTGCACCGGCAAGACCGCGCTCTTCAGCGAGCCCACGCCCGACGCATCGGCGTGCGCCGCGGCCGAGCCGACGAGGAACGTCAGCGCGAGCGGCGCGACGATCACGCCGACCGCGTCGATCCGAAACTTCGCGCGCATGACGAGATACGCGACGCACGCGAGCACCGAGACGACGCTCAGCGCGAAGTGAATGCCCTTGATGGGGCAGATGTCGAGCACGAGCGACGAGACGACGATCTGCGTCGCGTGGAGCGCCGCGCCCGCTCCGAGGAGCCACACGCCGAAGCGCAAATACGGCCGATTCGGCCCCCGCCCGGTGAGGTGCACCAAAAACGCGACCGCCGCAGCCGAATACGTGGCCGCCGCGAGAAGGAGGAGCGCGTTCACCAGCGGATGGCTCAAAGCGAAAGAAGTATAGCTACAAGTTCTTCAACAGAAAGCGCGCGAGCAGATCCTCGTCCGTTTTGGGCTCTTCCGTGAAGAGGCCGCTCGATTGGCGCTCGCGCACGTGGTCCTCGAGCGACACCGTCGGCGCGCCGAGCCAGCCCGTCTTCACCTCGTATGCGTTCTCGCCGATGATCATCGACTCCTCGAGGATTTCGGCGCCGAGCTCTTCGAAGAAGACGCGCGACTTCACTTTGCCGATGACGTCGTTCTGATCGGCCGTACCCGAGACCTCGGCGACGACGCGCACCGCTTCGGCGATGCGATAGCGCCGACCCTCGCCGATGATCGTGAGCTGATTCCCTGCGAGCTCGACCTGCCCATCGATCACCCACTGGTCGAGCGCGGCTTGCGGAAAGAAGATGCGATTCTGCATCCGAGCTGGCACTACGTTACCATCGATGGAGGTCGCCGCGGCAATCGACGCCATGCTCGCCCTCGCCGCAGCGCCGGCGCGGCAGGAGCGCGTGCTCGCGATGCGCGCGGCGTTCGAAGCGCGAACCGGCGCGTTTTCGCCGGGCGACGCGTTTTTCGAAGCGCGCAGCGCGGCCTTCTGGGACGATGCGCTCACGCGCGGAGCGTTCGGACGGGAAATCGCCGACGAGCTCTCGCCGGACGCGCGCGCGCTCGTCGAGCCGTTCGCGCGAGCGCACCGCGGCTTATTTCGCGTCGAGCCGGACGCGCACGCGTTTCTCCTGGTCGACGAGTGGAGCGGCGCCGAGCTCGTGGCCGAGCCCTCGACGCCCGGCCTGCGCGACGCGCTCGAGCGCGCCTCGGGGCTCGTCGACGCGCGAGTCGTCGGGGCCGCGCGCATCGTCGTCCTCCCGGGCGCGCTCTTCCACCACGCCGACGCGGTCGCGCCGATGCGCGCGGTCGTGGCCGCCGCACGCGAGCGCGATCTCGCGACGGACGAGGCGCTCGACGCGCTCCTTCGCATGGATCACGCGTTTCGCACGCTGTCGCGCGTGAAACCGGCCTTCGCATACCGTAAAGAGGCTCTCTGAATGTTGCCGCCCACCTTCAACGCGCGCGTCGCCGGTGCTCGAATGCTCGCGCCGAACGTTCGCGAGCTCGTGCTCGAGCGCGACGAGCCGCTCGCGTTCGAAGCCGGGCAGTGGGTGAGCCTCCAGCTTCCCGCCGGAAAACGCTCGTATTCGATCGCGTCGGCGCCCGACGGCACCGGCCGCTTCGAGATCGCCGTCACGCGCATCGAGGGCGGCGCGGGCTCGGTTTACTTGCATAATGCAACCATCGGAACCGAGCTCTCCGTCGTCGGTCCGCAGGGTTTTTTCACGCGGCAGCGCGACCAAGAAGGCCCGACGTTGCTCGTCGGCACCGGCACCGGCGTCACGCCGCTCCGGAGCATTCTCCGCGACACCGTCGGCTCGGGCGACACGCGCGCGATGTGGCTCCTCTTCGGCATCCGCAGCGAAGCCGACATTCTCTATCGTGACGAGCTCGACGCGCTCGTCGCGCGCCATCCGAATGTGCGTGTAATTTACACGCTTTCGCGCCCGCACGAAGGCTGGAAAGGCCGCACGGGCTGGGTGCAAACCCACGTCCGCGAGCTCTGGGCCGAGCTCGGCGCGCGCGGCGAGGGCAAACCGCACGCGTACATCTGCGGCCTGCATCGCATGGTCGGCAGCGTGCGCGACGTCCTCCGCAAAGAGCTCGGCGCCGAGCGCACCCAGCTCCACTCGGAGCGCTACGACTGACGTCGCGCCGTCAGCGATACATCACGCTCAAAACGCCGAGAAAACGAGCCCTCGTGCTCGCTGAACCGATCAGTACCCTTTGCGGGCCACGGCCGAGTCGCTGAGCTCGATCTCTTTGGTCGACTGCGTGACGAGCGCGGCGGACGTGTGCTTGCGCACGGTGAGGATGCGGAGCTCGCCGATGACCTCGAGCGGCGCTTTTTGATCGCCGACGACCGGCGGGCGCTCGGTCTCCGCGGGCGAGTCGCTCTCGAGCGCGATGCGCAGCCCGGCGACGTCGCTCGCGAGGCTCTTGTGCCACGCGTCGCCGCGACGAATCACGAAGAGACGATTGCCGGCCTTGAGCCCGTCTTCGTCGCCTTTGTCGAGAAAGACGACTTGGTTCTGCCCGTAGAAGTTGTGCGGATAGACGCTCGCGAGCACCTGAGCGTTGACGTCTTTTTGATTTCGCACCGGCGGCACGACCTCGAAGCGGCGACCGACGGGGCCGATGCGCGCGCCGCGTTCGATGACGTCGAGCGACTCGACGACTTGCGCGCGCGCGATGCGCGTCGACGGATCCCAGCGATCGACGCGAACCGTGCCTTGGATCTGCACGAGGTTTCCGCCCGGAACTTTGCGCACCGGTCGAAAGACCGTGAGCTCTTGTCCGAGCCTCACGTCGTGGCCCGGCCCGATGCGCATGTACGCTTCGTCCGTGTCGGTGAGGAACATCTTGTCCTCGGCCGAGCCGTTCACTTCGCCCCAGTCTTCGCGCTCGTCATCGGCGACGAAGCCCGTGTCGCGCAAGAAGACCGTTTGCGGCACGACCTGACGACGCCGGTCGACGAGGCTCCCGGTGTCTTGCGGCGGCTGCGCTTGCGCGACGCTGGTGCCGCCCGTGCGGAGCTTCACGTCGTCGCCCGGGTAGATCCAGTGCGGGTTTTGAATTTGCGGGTTGTACGACCAGATCCGCGGCCACTGATACGGGTTCTGGAAGAACGTGTCGCAGATCCCCCAGAGCGTGTCGCCGCGTTTGACCGTGTAGTCGCTCGGAACGACGCCGCCGCCGACCCCACCGCCGAGCCTGTACGAGCCGTGACCGCCGCCGCCGAGATCGCCCGTTCCGTTCGGGTCGCCGTGCACGGTCGTCCCGCCGGAGCCGGCGGGAGCGAGATCGAACTTGTTGCTCTCGACCGTGTTGCCGCCGCCGATCGGCTCGCCGGGCGGAGGAGGCGCGACCGCGCCGGGGTAAGTCGGAACCGTGGTCGTGACGACCGTCGGCGACTGTTGAACGACTTGCGTTTGCCCGCCGCCGCCGCCGGGTTGAGCGCCGCCGCCGCCACCTTGATCTTGCGCGAGCGCCGAGGGAGCGAGCGCGAGGACGCTCGCCGCAATCAGGAACTTTTTCATGGACGTTTCTCCGAGGCGGCCGGGATACGGCGAGCGGCGTCGCTGCGCGGCCACTCGCGCGTGAGCTTGTCGAAGTAGGTTTGCGCCTGCTGCGGGTTGCCGAGCTTTTGCTGGCAGATGCCGAGCTTGAGAAGCGCGTCGGGCGTCTTGCCGCCGAGCGGGAAGCGCGCGACCACGCCTTCGAACTGCTCCATCGCGCGGACGTAATCGCCCTGCGCGAAATAACATTCCCCGCGCCAGTACATCGCGTTCACGACGAAGGGATGGTCGGGGTATTTGAGCAAAAACCCGGCGAACGCGTCGAGCGCCTCGGTGTAGTGCTTGGCGTTCACGAGCGCGAGCGCGGCGTCGTATGCGCGGCGCGCGTCGGGGTCGAGCGCGCTCGGTCGCGGAGCTTGCGACTGCGGAGCTTGCGTGCTGGCCGACGCGTCGTCGGGCATCGTCTCTTCGACCGTGTCCGAGTTGCGGGCGTGCGGGACGCCGTGCGCGCGAATCACCGGTCGCGGACCGGGATCGTCTGCCGCCTCGAAGCCCGCGGCTTGGTCCTGAGCCGTCGCCTCTTGCTCGGCACCATCCTCGAGCTGAACGACATGCTGCTGGGGCGCGCCCGCCGCAGCCGGCGTCGTCGGCTGTTCCTTCACGATCTGCGCGAGCTCTTTCGCGGTCAGCTTGTCGCCGAAAGCCTGATTTTCATCGACGTTCGTGAGCGCCGAGCGCATTTCGTCGAGCTGGCGCTCCTCGGCGCTCCGAGCGCAGCCGGTGAGGGCGAATACGACCGCGAGCGCGAGCGCACTTCGGATCATGCTGCCTTTAGAGTAGGTCGCTGAGCAGCGACGGGCCAATTTCTCGTCTTTACGCGCCAGGGTGTTTGAGCCATTGTTTGGTCTTGCCCGCTGCACGACCGCGCCGAATCGACCTGAAGAAGACGCTGTTTCTTCTTCCCAACCTCATCACCCTCTCGTCGATTTTCTGCGGATTCGACTCGATTCGCCTCGCGGCGCGAGCGCAGTCCAACGACGATTTTTATCGCGCGTCGATCCTCCTCGTCTTCGCGCTCTTGTTCGACATGCTCGACGGCCGCGTCGCGCGGCTCACCAAAACGCAAAGCGCGTTCGGGCTGCAGATCGATTCGCTCGCCGACGTGATTTCGTTCGGCGTCGCGCCCGCGCTCCTCGTTTACGAGTGGTCGCTCAATCAAGCGGGCGTCATCGGTCTCGTCTGCGCGTTCTTGTTCGTCGGCGCAGGCGCCGTGCGGCTCGCGCGCTTCAACGTCCTCTCGATGGGCGAGGGCGGCAAGCCGACCAAGCCGGGCAAGTACGTCGTCGGCCTCGTCATCCCGGGCGCCGCGGGCATTCTCGTGTCGCTCGTCCTCGCGAACAACGCGGTCGGCGGCAACTTGCGGAGCCCGCAATACGTTTGGCCGCTCGCCGCGCTCACCGTGATTTTGAGCTTCTTGATGGTGTCGAACATCAAGTTCCGCTCGTTCAAAGAGCTCAGGTTCAATGCGCGCACAGTCGCGTTCGTCCTCTTCATCGTGATGTCGAGCGCGATCATCTCGCTCCGGACGAGCCCGGCGTTCGTCCTCACGTGGCTCCTCGCTTGTTACATCGTGCTCGCCATCGTCGAGATGGTCGTCGGCATCCCGAAAGCCCGCCGCGAGCGCACGCGCCGTACGACGCCGAGCATCCCGCCCAGCCACTGATGAACGTCTACCCGGCGCCCTGCAGCGACCGCGCTGCTGCGTGAACCTTCGTCGACGCGCTCTGCGCTCGGGAACGCGGCGCAGGCGGTTCGCGTACATGTCGCGATCATGAAAACTGCTCGCTCCATCAGCTTGCTCGCGCTCCTCGTCGCCTGTGGCGGCAGCACCCCGGGGCTTGCTAGGACGGCAACGGCAACGGCGACCGTCACGGCCACGCCCACGCCCACGGCAACCGCGCCCGTTGCAGCGACGCCGCGAGACCTCGTCATCGTCCCGATGTCGCTGACGTCGCTGACACCGAAAGCGAGCGTCGAATTGAAGCAGGACGGCACCGTCGAAATCGATCACAAGCCGACGCTCAAGTTCGTCGGCTCGGAGCTTCGAGAAATCGACGGGGGCAGGGTGCTCATGACCGTCAAGCCCGACGGCACTGCTGAATACATGGACGCCTTGAAGTTGAAGTTCGACGAGCACGACGCGTTGGTTTCGCCGAGAGGCACGAAGCTCATCGTCGACGACGACGGCGTCGTGCGCTCCCGGAAGCGGGATGGCTCCGAGCACTCGGTGGCGAAGCTCGTTGGGTTCACGCCGGCGGCGCGGCGCACAGCGTGCGTCCTCACGTTCGTCTCCGCGATCTTGACGTCCGGCCCAACGGGAAAGAACCGATGACGTGTGCCATAGTGGCCGCACGATGATCGACCTCTACGCTTGGCCGACCCCCAACGGGTTCAAGGTGTCCATCTGTCTCGAAGAGATGGGCGTGCCTTACAAAGTGATTCCGGTCGACATCGGCAAGGGCGAGCAGTTCGCGCCCGAGTTCTTGAAGATCAGCCCGAACAACCGCATGCCGGCGATCGTCGACACCGAGAGCGGCATGAGCGTCTTCGAGTCGGGCGCCATCCTTTGTTACCTCGGAGAGAAAACCGGGCAGTTTTTCCCTCAGGAAAAGCGTGCAAAATACACGGTTCTCGAGTGGCTCTTCTGGCAGATGGCGGGCGTCGGGCCGATGTTCGGACAGCTCGGGCACTTCACGCGCTACGCGCCGGAAAAAATTCCGTACGCGATCGAGCGCTACACGAGCGAAGCGCTGCGACTCGTGAAGGTGCTCGACAATCGTCTCGCGCAAGTCGAATACGTCGCCGGCGAGTACGGCATCGCCGACATGGCGATTTTCCCGTGGGTCCGAAACCCGTCGATGAAGGACGAGATCGCCTTCTTCAAGCACGTGAGCCGCTGGCTCGCGGCGATCGAAGCGCGCCCGGCCGTGCGCCGCGGCCTCGACCTCTTGAAAGACAGGCGCAACCCCGCGCCGCTGAGCGACGAAGCGCGAGAGAACCTGTTCGGCAAAAAACAGTTCGGCCGCTGAACGTCATCCGCACGCTCAGTCGCGCGCGCATTTCGAACTATACTGCCGGAGCCGATGCTCGACGATCTCTACTACCTCCGCGAGCGCGCTCGGAACGCGATGGCGCGCGGCGATCTCGACGATGCGGCCAACGCGCTCGTCAGCGCGGCGGCGCAGACGAACATCGCCGAGAACGATTACGTCGGCGTCTTGCGTCCGCTCGAGGAGGTGCTCGTCAAACGCGGCGACCCGCGCTCGGCGATGACCGTGCTCTGGTACATGATGCAGTCCGAGAAGGACGGGCAGAAGCGCGCGGCGGCGAAGATGGAGGGCGTGCCGCCGATGGATCGCGCGCGCACGCTCGCGGCGCTCGGTGACATGGCGGGCGCGGCGCGCGAGATGGAAAACGCGGGGCTCGTCGCGGCCGCCGCGATTTACAAAGAGAAGGCGCAAGATTGGCCCGGAGCGCGCGCGCTCTGGTCGCGTCTCGCGCAAGTGACGTCGAGCGGCGCCGATGCGTACAACGCGGCGCTCGTGCAGTTCAACCTCGCGCGGTGCGCCAAGCAGTGCAAAGACGAGCGCCAAGCCCACGACGCGATCGTCGCGTCGGTGCGGCTCGTCGAAGAGGCCGCCGACCACTTCGAATCAGTCGGCCAGCGCGAGCGCGCGTTCGATTGCTTTCAAGTGCTCGTTCAAATCGGGCGCGAGGGCGGCATGTTCGAGGACGTGCTCGAAGGCTTCGTGAATTGCATTCGCATTTTGCGCGAAGACCATTTGAAATATTTCGCGCTCCAATATTTCGAGGACGCGCTCGGCGCGGCGAAGGAGCGTCAGGAGTTTTCGGCGGCGGCGACGATCGCGCGCGAGGTCGCCGAGTACGCGCGCGCTCTCGGGATGGGACCGACGAGCGCGCATTACGTCTTGCAGCAAGCCGAGCTTTGGCGCGAGGTCGCGAAGCTCCAGAAGGAGCGCGGCGCGCCGGCCGAGATCGCCGAGAACGCGCTGCTCGCGGCGATCCTCGCGTTCGGCGAGGTCGGACAGTACTCGCGCGTCGGCAAGCTCTACGAAGAGCTCGCGACGATGGAGCTCGAGCCGGCGCGCACGAAGCACTATGCCCGCGCCGCGAAACGTTACGAGGGCGTGCGCGACGAGCCGCTCGACGCCGCGCCGCTGCCGACGCACTTGCGACAAGAAAATCAGTTCCCCGACGTGTGGCACGTCGACTTGCTCGAATGGGAGCAGCAAGGGAGCGCGGCGGAGGCCTGCGCCGACGTGCTGCTCGATCGACATTGGCCGGACATCATTCGGCGCAAGGCGATGCTCGCGCGCCTCACGGCGTTCGCGGTCGAGGCCCGGCCGGACGACAGCTCGCAACAAGCGACGGCGACGCGCGTTCGGTTGTGCGAGCAGCTCTCGCAGCTCGGGCTCTACGGCGTGCTCTCGCCGCTCGAAAAAATGTTCACGCGGCCGGAGCGGCCGGTGCGCGTCGCAGTGCTCACGGCGATGCAGATGCTTTTTTTCAAGCGGAGCTTCATCACCGTGCGCGCGGCGCTTCGCGACGGCGACGGCGCGGTCGTCGAGCAAGCCGAGCGCGCGACCGAGGCGCTCACGTTTCCGCACGCGTTCGATCCGCTGTCGCGCATCGTGCGCGAGTCGGCGCGACCGTCGACGCGTTCGGCCGCGCTGCGCGCGCTCGCGAAGGTCGACACGCCCGAGGCCGCCGAGTTTTTGCTCGGCGTGCTCGAGCACGGCGCGCCGGTCGATCGCGCCGCGACCCTCGAGGGCCTCAAGCGTTCGCGCGCCGCGCGTTTCATCGAGCTCGCGCGCGCCGCCATGCCGACCGCGACCCCCGAAATGCAGGGGGCCCTCCGCGACATTTTGCGCACCCGCGGCATCGCCGCTTAGCGAAACCAGCGCGGCCCGCGATGCGTACTCATGGCGTGCTCAAACACTTCTTGCTGATCGGAGGCCTCTTCGTGGGTGCATGCCAGACTTCTCGAACCTCGCCGGCGGCGACGCCCGACGCGCCCGTCGCGGCAGCGCCGTCCGCGTGGGTCAAGCCGGCCGACGACGTCCTCGCGAAGAAGCTGACGCCGCTCCAATACGAGGTCACGCAACACGACGCGACCGAGCCGCCGTTTCGCAACGAGTATTGGAACAACCACGCGCCCGGTCTCTACGTCGACGTCGTGACGGGCCAGCCGCTCTTTTCGTCGGCCGACAAATTCGAATCGGGGACCGGGTGGCCGAGCTTCACGCGGCCGATCGATTCGGGCGCCGTGAAGACGACCGAAGACGACACGCTCGGCATGTCGCGCACCGAGGTTCGATCGTCGATCGGAAATTCGCATCTCGGTCACGTCTTCGAGGACGGGCCGGAGCCGACAGGCTTGCGGTACTGCATGAACTCCGCGTCGCTCCGCTTCGTGCCGCTCGATCGTCTCGAAGCCGAAGGTTACGGCGCATGGCGCTCGCGCGTCGTCGGCGGCGCGCCGGTCCCCGAGTCCACGGCGAACTCGTGCGCGGCGCCGCCGCCCGGTCACCGCGCCGGATGCGCGAGCACGCTCGAGACGGCGATCGTGCGGGCCGACGACGCGGCGTCGATCGCGAAGATGCACGGCGTGCTCGAGGTCGAGCGCGGAACGCTCCGCGGCGCGAGCGTCGCGCGGGTGACGTACGACGGAAAAACCGCGACCCTCCCGGCGAGCGCGATCGTCCACGCGGGAGACGATCCCGCGTTCAGCTCGCGCTGACCGGGCACGATCGACAGAATCGACGCGAGCGAAGCTACGAGCCCGCGGCCGTCGTCCTCGCCGAGGAGCTCACGAAACGGGCGTCGCGACCAGCGCGCGGAGCTTCTTCACGCCATCGGTCGGCCCCATCACGACCAGCGTCATCCCCTCGGCCAAAACGAAATCCGGCTCGGGGTTGTAAACGAACTCGCGCGTCGGCTGACGCACGGCGATGACGAGCAAGTTGGTCTCGCGACGAATCGGCGCGTCGCGCAGCGCGTGGCCGACGTAAGGCGAGCCCTTCGGCACGACGACTTCCTCGAGCCTGAGGCTCTTGTCTTTGTCGCGCAGCATCTGATCGAGAAACTCGTTCACCTCCGGGCGAATGAGCTCGCTCGCCATGCGGCGCCCGCCGATTTGCGCGGGCGAAACGATCGAGCTCGCGCCAGCTTTCACCATCTTCGGCGCCGACTCGTCCTCGGTGACCTTCGAGACGATGCGCGCGGTCGCGTTGAGGCTGCGCGCGCTCAGCGTGACGAACAAGTTGTCTTTGTCGTGCGTGAGCGCCGCGACGACGCCCGCCGCGCGATCGACCCCGGCGAGCAGCAGCACCTGATCTTCGGTCGCGTCGCCGTGCACGTAGAGCATCTCGCCCTTCATCATGAGCTCGGACATGCGCTGCACGTGCTCGTGGTTTCGGTCGATGACGACGAACGGCGTCCGCGTCGCGACGAGCTCTTCGATGACGTGACGACCCGTCGAGCCCGACCCCGCGACGACGACGTGGCCCGAGAGCGCTTCGATTTTGTTTCGCATCCGATTTCTCCGCCAAGCTTGACCGATGGCGCCCTCGACCAGAAGCGCCGTGACGTTCGCCTGCACGTACGCGAGCGTGCCGATGCCGCCGATGATGAGGCCCACCGTGAGCACGCGCGCGCCGTGAACCGACGCCATCCCCGGTAGCTCGTCGAATCCCACCGTCGAGATCGTGACGACCGTCATGTAGACCGCGTCGGAGAAGGTCCACAGCCCTCCGCCGAGCGCCCAATAGCCCACGCCGCCCCCGAGCACGAGCGCGACCAGCAACAAAGCCGCGAAGGCCAAGCGCTTGACCGCTTTGTTGGTCATTCAGTACCTCTATCATCCCATGGACGCTGCCGCGCCCGCTCCGCATTCGCACGGCGCGCCCCAAACGCGCCGCGATCTCGCCAAGATTGCGATCGCGGCGCTCGGCGTCGTCTACGGCGACATCGGCACGTCGCCGCTCTACGCGCTGAAAGAATGCTTCGCGCAGCACAAGGACGCGCTCGGGCGTCCGATCACCGAGCTCACGCGAAACGAGCCCAACGTGCTCGGGATTTTGTCGCTCGTCTTCTGGTCGCTCGTGCTCGTCGTCGTCGTGAAATACATCACGTTCATCATGCGCGCCGACAACCAGGGCGAGGGCGGGATCCTCGCGCTCCTCGCGCTCGTCGCGCGCCGCAAGGACGGCAAGCCGCGCGGGTTCTTTCTCATCGCGATGGGCCTCTTCGGCGCCGCGCTGCTCTACGGCGACGGCATCATCACGCCGGCCATCTCGGTCCTCTCGGCGATCGAAGGTCTCGCGGTGCCGCCCATGTCGGCCGCGGCCCACCAGGCCGACCAAGCTCCCGCCGTGCTCGACGCGCTCGTCGTGCCGCTCACCGTCGTCATCTTGGTCGGCCTCTTCTTGATGCAAAAGCGCGGCACCGCGCGCGTCGGCTCGGTCTTCGGTCCGGCGATGTTCGTTTGGTTCTTTTCGATCGCCGCGATCGGCCTGCCGCAAATCGTGAGGCACCCGCGCGTGCTCCTCGCGATCTCGCCGACGTTCGCCGTCACGTTCCTCGTTCACCAGGGCCGGATCGGCTTCTTCATCCTCGGCTCGGTCGTCTTGTGCATCACCGGCGGCGAGGCGCTCTACGCCGACATGGGCCACTTCGGTCGCGCGCCCATCAAGTGGGCTTGGTACACGCTCGTCCTGCCGTCGCTCATCCTCAACTATTTCGGCCAGGGCGCGATCCTCCTCTCGCCGACCCAAGGCGACATCGCGATGAAGAATCCGTTCTTCGCGCTCGCGCCCGCGTGGTTTCATTACTGGCTCGTCGGCATCGCGACCGTGGCGACGGTCATCGCGTCACAAGCGCTCATCACCGGCTCGTACTCGCTCACGCAGCAAGCGGTGCAGCTCGGATATTGGCCGCGCGTCACCATCAAGCACACGTCCGGCACGGCCGAGGGCCAAATCTACATGCCGGAGATCAACTACATGCTGATGGTCGCGTGCGTCGCGCTGGTCGTCGGCTTCAAGCACTCCGACGCGCTCGCGGCGGCGTACGGCATCGCGGTCACCGGCACGATGAGCATCACGACGATTCTCTTCTTCGTGCTCGTGCGCGAGAAGTGGCACTGGGGCATGGGCAAAGCGCTCGGCGTGTGCGGGCTCTTTCTCTTCGTCGACTTGCTATTTTTCTCGGCGAACACGGTGAAGATCGCCGAGGGCGGCTGGGTGCCGCTCGGCATCGCGGCGTTCGTCTTCACGGTGATGGTCACGTGGAAGCGCGGCCGCTACGAGCTCGGCCGCGCCATCGCGGCGACGACGCTTCCGCTCAAAGATTTTCTCGAGGACCTCGCGCGCACCAAGCCGCACCGCGTGAAGGGCACCGCGGTCTTCATGACTTCGAATCCCGACGCCGCGCCGCCGGTGCTCTTGCATCACTTCAAGCACAACAAGGTGCTCCACGAGCAGGTCGTGTGTCTCTCGATCGTCACGCACCACGTGCCGGAGGTGCCGCCCGCGTCGCGTCTCGATACGCTCGTCGACCTCGGGCAAGGCATCTGGCAGGTGCGCGCGAGCTACGGCTTCATGCAGACGCCGAGCGCGCCGGAGATCATGGCGCGATGCGCGGACCGCGGGCTCGTGACGAATCGAGACGACACGAGCTTTTTTCTCGGGAGGGAGACGCTCGTCGTGACGGACCGCAAGGGGATGGCGCGGTGGCGGAAGGTGCTGTTCGCGTTTTTGTCGCGGAATGCGCGGCCGGCGACCGCGTTTTTTCAGATTCCGCCGAATCGGGTCGTGGAGTTTGGGGCGCAGATCGAGCTTTGAACGCGCGCGCGCGTGCGCGTGGGCGTGGGCGAGAGCGTGGGCGTGGGCGGGGCGCTGGGGTGGCTGGTGAAGCTTGGGCTCGCTCGGGGTCTTTGATTTTGCCGCCGTACTCGGACGCGTCAACGACGCTTCGCTTCGCTACGCGCCGGCTGCGCCGGTGCCTTCGGCATCGTTGACACGTCCTCCGTGCGACGGCCTGGGCGAGCCAAGTCGCTCGGCGGCTGCGAAGGAGGCTTTCATGTTGCGAATCTATCAAGACGCTTTGGCTCTTTGTCGTGAGGCTGGGCGGGTTGCGAAAGAAGTCGAGCGGTTCGACTGCGATCTTGCGCGGCAGCTTCGGCGGGCGGGGACGAGTGTGCCGCTCAACATCGCCGAAGGGAGCGGGTCGTTCGGCGGGCATCGTCGGCAGCGTTACTTCTCGGCGCTCGGGAGCGCGCGCGAGGTCGTGGCGTGCTTCGACGTGGCCGAGGCGATGGGCTACGTCGCGTCCGTCGACGCGCGCGTGCGCGAGCTGGCCGACATCGTCATCGGCACGCTGACGAACGTGCTCCGCCTCAAAACGTGAGGCCGCACGCGGCCACGGACCGCACTCGACATCGCCACGGGCGTACTCGACATCGCGATGGACGTGCTCGACATCGCAACGGGCGCACTCGACGTCGCGATGCGCGCACTCGACATCGCGATGCGCGCACGCGATATCGCGACGGGCGGGGCTCAGCCCGCTGCGGGCGGGTTCGGCGCGGCGGCGGAGGGGGTCGAGCTGGCGCCGTCGGCTTTCGACTTCTTCGCGCGGCTTGGTAGCCGCGTGCCGAGCTGCTGCGACGGCGCGAAGAGATGGGCCTCGGCGGGAACGACGCCGCGCGCGGCGCGCGCAAGGCGTTTGAGCTCCTCGTAGAACACGCCTTCGTCGGCGTTGCGGTCGCGGACCGCGGGCGAGACCTTGCCGGTCGCGTCCTTGTGCTTCTTCACTTGGGCGGCGAGCTCGCCGAGGAGCTTTTGGCCTTGCGTCTTCATCGCCGCGCCGCCGGGCGCCGCGAGATCGCGGCTCGCGACGAGCGGAAGGAGCGCGCGGATCGTCTTGTCGAGCGCGACCGGCGAGCTCCCGGTCTGGATCTTCGGCGCGCGCGCCGCGAGCTTCGGGGAAATCGAGACGCGCGTCGCCGCCGAGCGGCGCCAGTCTTTGCATCGCGCGATGACGTCGTTCAGCGCGGCGCCGGTCGGAAACGCGTCGGCCGCGAGCTCGCTCTTGTGCGCGGACGTCGACTCGATGCGCGCGCCGAGCGCGTCCATCGCGCTCGCCCACGACGACGTGAACCCGAGTGACTCGAAGTCGGCGCGGTGCGCCGCCATCTTGGGTTTCACGGCGTGCCAGAGGGCGATGAGCTCGCCTCCGTTGAAGCGCCCGCCGGTCGCGACGAGGTGCGCGCTCGGCATCGCCGACGAAAGGAGCAAAGCGTTTCCCTTGGCCGCTTTCGCGGTCTTCTTCTTGGTCTTCCCCATGTCCGGGAGGATACCGATTTGCCGCCGACCGCCAACGTCAAATCGCGGCTTCGATCGCGGCGCGGAGCTCGGGGTAGCGAAATTGAAAACCCGCGCCGAGGAGACGCATCGGGATCGCGCGCTGCCCCGTGAGGAGGACGTCGGCGCGTTCGCCGAGGGCGAGGCGCATCGCGAACGCGGGAGCGCGCGCGACGGCCGGACGATGCAGCGCGCGGCCGAGCTCGCTTGCGACGTCGTTCATCGTCGCGGGCGCGGGCGCGGTCGCGTTGAATGGGCCTTCGAGATTTTGGTCGAGCGCGAAGAGGAGCGCGCGCACGAGATCGCCCACGTGAATCCAGCTCCACCACTGCTTGCCGGAGCCGAGCGGGCCGCCGGCGAATCGGCGGAACATCGGGACCATGCGCGCGAGGGCGCCGCCGTCCTTGCCGAGCACGATGCCGATTCGCGCGATCGCGACGCGCCCGCTTGCGCCGCGCGCGGCGGCTTCCCAGTCGACGCACATGCGCGCGAGCACGTCGTCGCCCGGCGGAGACGACTCGTCGAGATCGGCGTCGTCGGTTCTCATCCCGTAATAACCGACGGCCGACGCGCTCACGAAGACGCGCGCCTTCGATCGCTCGGCGAGCGCGCGGGTCGTCTCGACTCGGCTCGCGCGCAGCACACGCAAGCGCGCTTCGGTCCAGCGTTGGTCCATCACGCCGGCGCCCGCGAGGTTCACGATCGCGTCGACGTCCGGCAGCGACTCGATCGTCGCCGTCTTGGCGCGCGCGTCGATGTGCGCGCGATTCGTCTCGGCACGCACGAGGAGCGTCACCTCGTCGCCGCGATCGAGCAGCGCACGCGAAAGATGCGATCCGACGAAACCCGTTCCACCCGAAATCGCAACCCGCATGGGCGCGCCATCCTAAACCGGCTCCGCCTCGGTCTCGGACGACTTCTTGCAGAGCGCCCGCGCCATGAAACTTCGCTTCCTTCCTTTGGCTCTCATTCTCGCTGCTTGCGGCGGCACCACGACCAACGCGCCGAACGACGCGGGCCCCGACTCTGACACCGATGTCGCGGCCTCGTGCAACGCCCTCGCGAACGGCGCGCCTGTCCTGGCGCTCTCGCTCGTCGCGAGCGATCCGCCCGCGATGCAGGGCGGCACGATCCAAGACGGCCTCTACTTCATGACCGCCGCCGAAATCGACACCGGCGCCGGCGGAACGAGCGGGCCGAGCGGCGAGAGCTCGCAAGTCACGATTCAAGTGACCGGCACGACGGTGCAAGTCGCGACGAAGAGCTCGCCGAGTCAGATGACCGTGTCGCTCACGCCGAACGGGCCGGCGAGCTTCACGTGGACGGACACGTGCCCCGACACGACGACGTCGTCGGTCGAGCTCACCGCGACGGCGACCTCGCTCGTCGTCGTCGTGCCGGTCGCGGCCCAGCCGGGCTGGTCGCTCGTCGAGACGTTCACGAAGCAGTGATCGAGTATGCTCGGCGCGTGAAGCGAATGCTTGCATTGTGCACGCTTCTCGCGTGCACGCCGTCGAGCGTCTCCGACGCCGAAAAAAAGGGAGATGTGTACTGGCTCGAGCATCAAGGCTCGAGCGAAGCGGTGTCGGCGCTCGGGCGCCTGGCCGACGAGGACAAGAGCGCGCAAAAGGCCCTCGAGTCGATCGCGCAACGCACCGAGAACGGCAAGACGGTCGAAGGCGGCGCGGGCGCGGTGGACGTGTATCTCGCCGTTTGGAGCGCGGTCGAGCGCGACAAATCGTGGGCGAACGCGATGATGAAGAGCGCGCTCGGAGCGCCCGCGCGCATGGAGGACGCAGCGTCCGCCGTGAAGCTCGGCTCGCCTCACATCGCGGCGTTCGTGCCGGAGCTCGACGCGGCGATCGGACGCGGGTGCGGGCGGTGCGCGCTGGCGCTCGCGAGCGCTTCGGGCGCGCCTGCCGAGGCCGCGATGACACGCCGGCTCGACGATGCCAAAACGCGCGACGCGATGTGCGCTGGCCTCGGCGGCGACTCGTCGTCGAAGGGCGCGCGCGCGGTCTTCATGCGCGCGCCGGTCGCGTCGCGCGACGCGCCGTCGTGCCCGGGCGCCGCTGCGCGCATGGCGGCACATGACGACGAAGCGCTCGCATGGCTCGGCCAAACCGCCGAGCCCGGCCTCGTGCGCGTGGCCGGCGCGAGCGACGCGCTGTCGTGTCCGAAGCTCGCGCGTCTCTGGTCGACCGTCTTCACGACGCGCGACCGCGCGACCTACGTCTCGCTCGAGGTCCCGCTGAAAGACGCGGTCACCCGCTGCCCGAAAGATCTCGACGCGACGCTCGCCGTCGCGCTCGCGAGCGACGCCGAATCGCAATCGCTCGCAGTCGCGGGCATGACCCCGACTGACGTGAGCGCGGCTACGTTTCCGCGCGCGTGCGCGGCCATCGGCGACGTCGCGCGAGGCGCTGCGACGCCGCCCATCAAAGCGCGCGCAGCGGACGTCGCCGCGCGCTGCCGCTGACTACTTGCTCTGGAGCAAGTACGCGACGAGGAGCGCGAATAGAACGAGCGACTCGGTGAGCGCCAGCGCGATGAGCATCGGCGTCTGAATCTTCGAGGCCGCGCTCGGGTTGCGCGCGATGCCTTCGAGCGCCGCGGCGCCCTGCCTGCCCTGGCCGAGGCCACCGCCGAGAACCGCGAGGCCCATGGCGATGCCGGCGCCGATGTACGCGCCTCCCTTGCCCGTGTCACCGCCCGTCGTGGCCGGGTCGGCCGCGAAGGCAGCCAGAGGAACGAGGAAGGTTGCGACAAACGCGGTCGCGCCCGCGAGCGGTGCGATCTTCTTCAGCGACATCGGACGTAGTCTCCTGGGGTGATGTTGCGAGCGGCTTGTTAGTGCGTTTCGCTCGAATTGGCTAGAGGGTTCAGTGAGCGTGGGCTTCGGCGTGCGCTTCGCCGTGCTCCTCGTGCTCGACCGCCAGCGCGATGTAGATCGCCGTGAGCAGGCAAAACACGAGGGTTTGGATGATCGCCACCAGCGTGCCGAGGACCATCAGCGGCACGGGGACGAGGATCAGCACGAGGCCCATGAAGAGCCCGAGCAGCATGTGGTCGACCGCCATGTTGACCATGAGACGAATCGACAGCGTGACCGGCCGAATCAGGGTCGAGACGAGCTCGATGAAGAAAATCAGAATGTTGATCGGCAGCGCGAGCGGGTGAATCCACGGCCCCGCGAGGTGCCGGATGTAGCCCATCCCGTTTTCTTTGAGGCCGTAATAGTTGAACACCACGAAGACGACGAGCGCGCTGCCCGCGGTGATGTTCCACGACGAGGTCGGCGGCAGAAACCCCGGCACGAGGCCGAGGAAGTTCGAGAAAAAGACGAACACCGCGCACGTGCCGACGAGGCCGAAATAACGCTTCGCCTTCGCCGCGCCCATCATGTCGCGCATGAGGCCGTAGAAGTAGCCGATGAAGATTTCCCAGAACGTGCGGAGCGAGAGCGTCTCGTCCGGGATGACCGACTTGTCGTAGTCGATGACCTTCGCCCTCGCGGCGTACGCGAGGATGATCGAGAGGATCACGATGAAGAGCGCGGCCGCGAGCGGCTCGGCCGCGTGCGCGCCGACCGGCTTTCCGCTGATCGTGTGCCCGAACGCGTGCATGTTCTCTTCGAGCGCGGAGTGCCCGAAAATCGCGTTCAAGAGGTACGTGAAGAACGAAGTGTGCTGGGGCATGCGGGTCTACGAGCGCGCTTTGTCGCAGACGAGCGCGCCGATGGCAACTCCTATCGGTAGTGCCCCGTAGCCGATTGCAAAGGGGCCCGCCGACACGAGGCCGCGCGTCAGGAGGAGCCACACGAACCCGAAGAGCGCGAGGAGCTTCATCGACAAGAGCACCGCGTACCCGCGCGGAGCCTGGCCGCCCGCCGCGGCGCCCGCGAGGACGCGCACAGTGCCGCGCATGGCCCACAAGTTCGCGACCGCCAGCGCCGCGCCGCCCGCGACCGAAACCGCCGCCCGCGGCGCGAGCGCGAACGCGACCGCCGCGAGGGCCGCGCCGACGAACGCGACCGACGCGAAAACGGCGCGTTCCAGCGTCATTCGTCGGTTTCTTTCTTGTATTTTGCAATCTTCGCGTCGGTCTCGTGACGTTTGCGCTCGGCGGCGTCTTCGGCCTCGGCGTCGGCTTGGGCCTTCTTCGCGAGCTTCCACATCGAGCGAAAGCCGGTGTAGACGCCGATCACGGTGCCGACCGCGGTGCCGTAGCCGTGCCCATGGAGAAGATGCCGGTCGACCCAGCGCCCGAGCAAAAACCCGACGATGATCGAGAGGACGAGCTCGAGGCCGATGTTGCCGTAGCGGTACGCCGCCTTCCAATTCGAGGTCATTCGCGGAACATCTTGCGTATCTTTTCGTCGCGGTCGAGAAGAAGTCGCTCGATGACCGGTCTCATGCGCAAACACGCGAGCGCGCGGTGCGAGATGCGATTTTTTTCCGACGCCTCGAGCTCGGCCATCGTCTTGTCGGTGCCGTCGACGACGAAGAGCGGGTCGTAGCCGAAGCCGCCGGTGCCGCGCGGCGCGCGCGTGATCGCACCTTCGCAGCGCCCTTCGGAGAGGTGCGGCTCGAAATTTTCGTACGGATCGACGAGCGCGATCACGCAGCGAAATCGTGCGGGAAACGCGCTCTCGCCGCTCTCGCCGCCGACCTCTTCGAGGCGCGTGATGAGCTGCGCGTTGTTCTCCGCGTCCGTCGCGCGCTCGCTCGCGAACCGCGCGCTTCGAACGCCGGGCGCGCCGCCGAGGGCGTCGACCTCGAGCCCAGAGTCGTCGGCGAGCGTGAGCGTCATCGTCGCTTCGGCGACCGCGCGCGCTTTTTTGATCGCGTTCTCCTCGAACGTCGCGCCGTCCTCGACGATCTTCACTTTGTCCGGGCCCGCGCCGACGTCGCCCATCGTCTTGATGTCGATCGGAAGCCCCTCGAGGAGCGCGCGCAGCTCTTCGATCTTGCCCCGGTTCGTCGTCGCGACGACGAGCGTGTGGACGATCCCGCTCACGCGGGGAAGTATAAGGACGCCCGAGAAAATGTGGGACAGGGAATGAGCTACGCGATGAGCAGCGAGTCCAAATCGATCTTCGCCGCCGCCAGCGTCGCGCGCTGCACCTTCGCGAGCGAGACGACACCGGCGAGCGCGAGGTCGACCATCGTGTCGATCGTCTTGCGCGGGACGGGCTCGCCCTCGGCAGTCCCTTGGATTTCGACGATGCCCCCGCGGCCGGTCGCGACCACGTTGAGGTCGACCTCGGCGGTCGAGTCTTCGAGGTAACAAAGATCGAGCGCGAGCGAGTGATCCTTCATGCAGCCGACGCTCGTCGCGGCGACCGAGTCGCGGAGAACTTTTTTGTCGAGTCGCTTGCTCTTGGTGAGCGCGGCGACCGCGAGCGCGAGCGCGACGAAGCCGCCGGTGATCGACGCGGTACGCGTCCCGCCGTCGGCCTCGAGCACGTCGCAATCGAGCGTGATCGTGCGCTCGCCGAGCTTGTCGAGATCGACCGCCGCGCGGAGCGCGCGACCGACGAGTCGCTGAATTTCCATCGTGCGTCCGCTCGGCGCCTTGCCGCGTCCGTCGCGCGCCTCGCGGCGCGTCGGATTCGATCGCGGGTGCATCTGGTACTCGGCGGTGATCCACCCTTTGCCTTTGCCCTCGAGAAACGGCGGCACGCGGTCTTCGATCGACGCGACGCAGAGCACGACCGTCGAGCCGGCGCGGTAGAGCACCGAGCCCTCCGACATGCGGTGAAAGCCGCAAACCATTTCGACCGGACGATGAGCATCGAGCGTGCGCGAATCGGGACGCATGAGGAGACGAGCAATAGTAGAGTCCGCGCCATGATGCGAATCCTTCCGTTCGTTTCACTCGTTCTCGCGCTCGGCGCGTGCCACAAGACGTCGTCCGCCGGTCACCAAACGCTCTCGTGGCAGATGAGCCCCGATCAAAAATCGTGGGCCGCGGTGACCCTCCCGAGCACCGATTGGAAGTGCGACGACTGCGATCGCTATTTCAAAGCCACCGTCCACGGTCAGCCTTCTTCGGTGAAATTCCATTTCGCGTCGGACAACAAGGCGCGCCTCCTCGTGAACGGGAAACCGGTCTTCGAGGACTTCTGGAAAGCGGGGACCTGCACCGAAAAAAACTGCTGCGACGATTGCTGCGACACTCCCGAGCATTGCGCGAGCGTCATCGGCAAGAGCCCGGAGCACGCGCTCTCGGCCGCGGCGCTCAAAGAATTTCACGACGGCGACAACGACCTCGAGTGGCAAGTCCACCAAGAGAGCGGCGGCTCGGGCTTCGACGTCAAAATGGACGTCGAATGATCACGTCGCGCGCGCGGGCGCGATCGGGAGCGCGATCTTGAAAGTCGTGCCGCCTCCGTCGCGCGACGCGCACGAGATCGTGCCGCCGTGGGCCTCGACGATCTGACGCGTGATCGCGAGGCCGAGCCCCGTGCCTTCGCCTTTGGTCGAGAAGAACGGATCGAAGATGCGCGCGCGGACGTCGTCGCCGATGCCCGAGCCGCGGTCGTCGACGGTGACGACGACGCTCATCCCTTCGGCGCGAACGCCGACGTCGATCGTGCCGCCGCTCGGCATCGCCTCGCGCGCGTTGCGGAGTAGGTTGAGCAGCGCCTGACGAAGCTGCGCTTCGTCGAAGAGCGCGGGGGGCGCTTTTTCGGCGACGGTCACCTCGACCGTGCACCCCGCGCGCTCCATCTCGAGCTTCACGAACGACGCTACGTCGCGAACGAGCGCGGCCACGTCCTCGGCTTCCATGCGCGGCGACGGCAAGCGCGCGACGCGCAGATACTCTTCGCTCAACTGCTCGAGCCGCCCGACCTCGCGCGAAATCGCGCCGACGAGCTTGCGCGCTTCGCCTTGCTCGGCGGGAATTTCTTCCTCGAGCATCTCGACGTTGAGGCCGATCGACGAGAGCGGATTTCGAATTTCGTGCGTGACGTGCGCGGCCATTTTTCCGATCGCGGCGAGCCGTTCGTTCGAGAGCGCTTGCGTGCGCGCGCGGCCGACGGCGTCCACCATGCGCTCGAACGTCGCGGCGAGCTCGGTGATCTCGTCGTCGCCCTCGGGCGGCTCGCGCGGCGTGAGATCGCCTCGCGCGACGACTTGCGCGCGCTCGGTCACCGCGGCGAGCGGCGTCAGCATGCGTCTCACGCGCAGCGACACGAACGCGCCCACCGCGAGCGTGAGGATCGCGAGGGCGACGAGCGCATAAACGGATCGACGCTCGCGAACTTTCGCGTCGCTCGAGAGCTGCTCCATCGAGCTCGACACGCGGTCGGCGAGCGTGTGAAGCCGCTTGTCGCCGTCGTGCTCGATCGCGCCGACCTGCACGATCTCTCGATTGATCGAGTCCTTGTCGCCCTCGAACGCCGCGGCGAGCAAACGCCCGAGCCCCGGCTTGTCGCCGTCGACCTCGGTCTCGATCGACGCCAAATCGCCCGAAAAATCGAGGCCCGGACCGATCTGCGCGAGCTCGGTCATCGCGGCCTTGGTCTCGAGGAACTTGGTGTGGCGCGCGCTCGCGAGCGTCCCGAGGAGGAGACGCGCCGACACCGGATCACGCTCGTCCGGGAGGCCATCGATGAGCGTCGCGAGCGTGGCTTGCGTCGCGCGGAGCTGGCCGAGCTTCAGCGCGACCGGCAAATAGCCTTTCGAGAGCTCTTCGCTGTCGGCCGCCGTCCGCCGCTGCGCCGCGACGCTCCAGAGCGCCGTCACTGCAAATGCGATCAGCGTCACCGCGAAGGAAAGAAGGACGCGCGTTGCGATCGTCCGGCGTGCGCGGACGAGGTCGTGAGCCACGTTTCAGCCTATACCCACACGGGAGCAGAAATGCCCACGAAACGTTCCGTTACCAGGCGAAGAATCTGACCAACCCGGACGCGCCGAGCTATCCTGAAAACCTGCGCCCATGACGAAGATTCTCGCCATTCCCGGTGAGGGGGAGCGGCTGGACCGATTCGAGCTCGTCGCCGAGCTCGCGCAGGGCGGCATGGCGACGGTGTATCTCGCGCGCTTCGTCGGCGTCGCGGGATTCAAGCGGTTCGTCGCGATCAAACGGCTCCATCCGCACCTCGCTAAAGAGCAAGACTTCATCCAAATGTTTTTGGACGAGGCGCGTCTCGCGTCGCGTCTGCATCACCCGAACGTCGTGCCGATCCTCGAGATCGGCATGCAGGGCGAGCAGTACTACCTCGTGATGGAGTACATCGAGGGCGACACCGTCGGGCACTTGATGGCTCGCGCGCAGAACGTGAACCGGAAGATCCCGGTTCCGATCGTCGTGCGCATCATGCTCGATACGCTGACGGGTCTCCACGCGGCGCACGAGCTCGCGGACGACGACGGCCGGCCGCTCGGGCTTCTCCATCGCGACGTCTCGCCGCAGAACATCCTCGTCGGCATCGACGGCGTGGCGCGGGTCACCGACTTCGGCATCGCCAAGTCGCGCGACGCGGCGGCGGCGCCGACCACCGAGGGCGTGCTCAAGGGAAAGCTCGGCTACATGGCGCCGGAGTACATGCGCGGCGAGGCCGCGGTGGACCGTCGCGCCGACGTCTTCGCGCTCGGCGTCGTGCTGTGGGAGGCGCTCGCGGGCAGGCGGCTCTTCCGCGGGGCGAACGACGCGGAGACGATCGAGAAGGTGCAGCGCGCAGAGGTGCCACCCATCGATGGCGCGCCGGGCGCGCTCGTCGCCGTCGCGGCGCGGGCGCTCGCGAGAGAGTGCGCGGCGCGCTTCGCGACGGCGGAGGAGATGCGCGTCGCGCTCGAGGCGACGGGGCTCGCGGCGACGCA
>DASXHD010000106.1:0-58750 GCA_036488725.1 Polyangiaceae bacterium
CGGATGCGATACATGAGCGGGTCGCGCATCTTCACGTCGGTCGACGCCATGTCGATCTTCGCGCGGAGCACGTGCGCGCCGTCCGGGAGCTCGCCCTTTTTCATGCGGCGTAACAGCTCGAGGTTTTCGGCGACGCTGCGATCGCGAAACGGCGAGTTTCGCCCGGCTTCGTGAAAGCTCCCGCGACCGTCGCGGATTTGCTCCTCGGTTTGGCTGTCGACGTACGCGAGGCCTTTCTCGACCATGAGCTCGGCGAACTCGTAGAGCTTGTCGAAATAATCGGACGCGTAGTACTCGCGCTCGGCCCAGTCGTATCCGAGCCAGCGCACGTCGGTCTTGATCGAGTCGACGTATTCGACGTCTTCGGCGACCGGGTTCGTGTCGTCGAAGCGCAAATTGCAGACGCCGCTCGGGGCCAGCGCGGCCGTACCGAAGTTGAGCACGATCGATTTCGCGTGCCCGATGTGGAGATATCCATTCGGCTCGGGCGGAAAGCGCGTCATCACGCGCCCGCCGTGCTTGCCCGACGCGAGGTCTTCTTTGACGATGTCCGCGACGAAATTTCCGGGCTGATCGAGCTCCGACATGCGCGAGATTTCTAACACAGGTTAGAATGACGGCCATGACTCGCGAGGATGCGTTCGCCGAGACGGTCGCCGCCGACGGCGTGACTGCGGTGCCGAGCGGCACGTTGCGCGTGACGACGCGGTCGGCCGTGTTGCCGCGCGCGGGCGAAGAGGCGCGCGAACCCGGCGAGCGTTACGCGAAGAAGCGCGTGCTCGGCCAAGGCGGAATGGGCGAGGTCGTGCTCGCCGAGGACCGCGACATCGGGCGCGACGTCGCGATGAAATATTTGACCGCTCACCAAGATCCCGCCGCGATTGCCCGCTTCGTCGACGAGATCCGCATCGTCGGCTCGCTCGAGCACCCGAACATCGTGCCGATTCACGACGTCGGTCGCGACGAGAGCGATCGCTACTACTTCGTGATGAAGCACGTGGAGGGCGAGACGCTCGAGCACGTCATCGAGCGGCTCGCGGCCGGCGACCCGAAATACGTCGCGCGTTACACCTTCACGGTGCGCGCCGAGATTTTCGTCGCGCTCCTCCGCGCGCTCGAGTTCGCGCACGCGCACGGCTACGTGCACCGCGACATCAAACCGGCGAACGTGATGGTCGGCCCGTACGGCGAGGTCGTCTTGATGGACTGGGGCGTCGCCAAGCGTCGCACGTCGGCCGAAGACAGCGGCGCCGCGACCGTCGACGACGAGAGCAGGCCGATCCGCGAGCGGCTCTTCACGACGCGTCGCGGCGCGATCGTCGGAACGCCCGCGTACATGTCGCCCGAGCAAGCGCGCGGCGACGTCGAAGCGATCGACGAGCGCAGCGACGTCTATTGCGCGTCGGTTTTGTTCCACGAGCTCATGACGCTTCGCCATTACCTCGGCGACCGCGAGAGCTTGCCGGCGATGCTCCGCGCGATTCAAAACGAAGCGGTCGACGTCTTCAGCATCCCATCGCATCCCGTTCAAGGTCCGGCGCCGGCCGAGTACGTCCACGTCGTGAACCGCGGCATCCAGAAAAAGGCGGCCGACCGATTCCAGAGCGTCGGCGAGATGATCGAGCAAATCGAAGCCGCGCTCGACGGCCGGCTCAAAGTGCAGTGCCCGGTGACGTTCACCAAGCGCATCACGCGCGAGCTCGGACGCTTCATCGACCGGCACCCGGCGGCCGGGTTTCGTCTCTTCGGGCTGATGAGCCTGCTCTTCGTCGCGTGGATCGTCTGGTCGATCTACGCCGCGCTCCACATGCACGCATGAGGGCCGCGCTCGCTCTCGTGCTGCTCTGCGCGTGCACGCACGCGCAGTCGGTCGCGCCGGCCGCGCCTGCGAAGGTGGAGGTCCCGCGCGCGTGGATCGAGGACGACTACGCACGCGCTCTCGCGGAAGCCAAGAAAGACGAGGCGCCGCTCTTCGTCGACGTGTCGGCCGTTTGGTGCCACACGTGCAAAGCGATGCGCGCGTTCGTGCTGGACGACGCGACGCTGCCGCGCGGCTTCGTGCGATTTTCGTTCGACGTCGAGAAAGAGCAAAACGCAGCGGCGGCCGCGGCATTTCCGGCGCACGTGCTTCCGACGTTCTTCGTCGTGGACCCGCGCGACGGGTCGATTCACGGCCGATGGGAGGGAGCCGGCAGCGTCGCGCAGATGCGAGCGTTCATGCGCGACGCAGCGCGATCGATCGCGATGGCGCACGCGAGCGAGCTCCGCCCCGACGATCCGCTCGCGCTCTTGCTCGCGGGCGACCGCGCGGCATTGAAAAACGATGCCGCCGAATCGGAAAAAGATCTTTCCGCCGCGCTCGCCCGCGCGCCGCGCGGCTGGGACCACGAGACCGAAGCGATGCTCGGCTTGTTGAAAGCGCGAAAGCATCTACCCGCGGGCTGCGCCGAGACCGCCGAAGCCGCGCTGAGCGAAACGCCCTCGCGGCTCGGACGCACGTCGCTCACCGCCGACTACGCCGACGAGGCGCTCGATTGCGTCGAAAAAAATCAAGACGCGCGCGCGCGTCACGTTCGCGAGCTCGTCGCGCAGAACGTCGCCGATCTCGCGGGCGACGCGAGCGCGCCCCTCTCGCCCGACGATCGCTCCGACGCGTGGCGCATCGTCTGGGAAGCGCGCGAGTCGCTCGGCGATCACCCGGGCGCGCTCGACGCGGCTCGCAAGCGCCTCGACGTCATCATGAAGGCCGTCGCCGCGCAGCCGGATCCCGAGCGCACGACGACGTTCGACGGCGCGCGCATGGAGACGCTCGAATTTTTGGGACGCCCCGAAGACGCTGCGCGTTTCTTGGAAGCGCAGGAAAAAGCGCTACCCGACGACTACAACCCGGCGCACCGCCTCGCGCGCGTCGACTTCGACCTGAAGAAATATCCCGAGGCGCTCGCCGCGATCGATCGCGCGATCGCGAAGGGCTACGGCGCGCGCAAAGGGCTCATGCTGCGCCTCAAGGCGGACATTTTGATCGCCATGGGCAACAAGACCGAAGCGCGAAAGACGCTCGAGGAGCAGCTCGCCCTCTATCGCTCGCTGCCCGAGGGGCAGAAGAAGCCGGCGTTCGAGAAGGCCGTGCAGAAACGGCTCGACGAGCTCCGATGAGAGACCGCGCGCACGCGGCGATCGCGACGATGGCGCTCGCGCTCGTGACGCTCGCGTGTCGCAGCGGATCGCGCATCGCGACGTGGGACGCGAGCGACGTCGACGCTTCGGGGGAGGCCGCAAAGCTCGCGACGCTCCTTCCGCCGACGCTCGGACCGTTTGCGGCGACTGACTCACCGATGACGACGACGGGCGCCGGCGCGCTCATCGAAGCGAGGCGAACCTACGCCGGCCCGGCGGGCAAGAGGATCGACGTGCGGCTCGCGACCGGCGACGTGCGCTCTTATCTCGGCACGATCGAGTCGGACGACGAGCACACGTTCGGTAGCGACTCGCCGACGTATTGGCGCACGACGACCGTCGCCGGCCATCGCACGCGGATCGCGGAGGAGCAACCCGTCGTGCGAACGAGCGAATGCCTCGTGCGAATCGAGCCGAATCACGTCGCCGACGTGACGGTTTCGCCCGCATCGTCCGGCGAGTGCGCAGCGGTCGCCGCGATGCTCGACTTTGCGGCGATCGAGGCGAGCGGCGGCGTGCCCGGGCCGCCCGCGCGCCGCTGAGCGTCAGAATTTTTCTTTGAACGGGCGGATTTCGGTCTCCATCGTCCACGCGCTGCGATCTTGATGCGCGAGGAACCAGAACGTCTCGGCGATCGCCTCGGGTCGGATCAGGTCTTCCGATTTCATCGGCAGCGACCGACCGGGCACGTCGATGACGCCGTCGATGTTCACCCACGCGACGTGCACGCCCTTCGGGCCGAGATCGCGCGCGAGCGACTGCGCGAGGCCACGCGTTGCGAATTTCGCCGGCCCGAACGCGACCGATTTGGGACCCGCTTTCATTCCCGCCGTCGCGCCCGTGAAGACGATCGCGCCGCGCCCGCGCGAGACCATCTCCGGCGCGACCTCGCGCGCGCAGAGAAACGCGCCGAACGCGTTCGTGCGCCACGATGCTTCGAACTGCTCCGGCGTGACCTCGGCGATCGTCCCCCACGTGCCCGAGCCCGCGTTGTAGAGGAGCACGTCGGGCGGCCCGAGCTTCGCGCGAATCCCATCGAACGACGCGTGCACCTCGGTCGCGCTCGTGACGTCGGCCGGCACTTCGAGCGCTTCGCCGCCGCGGCCGCGGATCTCCTCGGCGATCGCCTTCAGCTTGTCCGCGCCGCGCGCGACGAGCGCGACGGCGTACTCGTGGGAAAAGCGGCGCGCCAGGGCAGCTCCAGTCCCAGGCCCAACTCCGACGACGACGGCGACCTTCGCGTTCTTTGCGGTCATGCGGCTCCTATCGCACGCCCGACGCCGCGCGCCAACCCGCGTTCATTTGAAGACGTGGCATCCGTTGCAATGCGTCGCGGTCGGCTGGTGCGTTTGTTTGTCTTGATGACAGGTGCTCGTACACGTCGCGCGGTCGGAGCGCGGCGTCTCGTGCGGCGTGTGGCAGGTGCTGCACGTCTGGTGACCGCTCGCGACGTGAACGCCGGGGAGCGTGCCGCGCGCGTGGCAACTCGTGCACGCCGGCGTCGACGCGGGCCCGCTCGGTCCGTGCGGGCGATGACACGTTTGGCAATTTCCGTTTTGAACGAGCTGCGCGTGCTTGTCGCTCGCCTCTCGCGCGTGACAGCTCGCGCATGTCGCCTGCGGCCCGCGCGCCCCCGAGTGCGCGTCGTGGCACTGCTTGCATTGCTGATGGCCGAGCGGCGCGGTCGCTTGCTCCTGGGTATGACAGGTCCCGCAGCTCGGCGCGGCGACCACGCGGTGCGGATCGCCGCCGTGACAGCGCGTGCAGTCAGCGTGACCGTGGTTGACGCTCGCGAGGGTCGTCTCTTTCGCGTGGCACCGTGCGCAAAGCGCCGCGCCGCTCGCCGGCGGCGAAAAATCGTGGCCGGCGTGGCACTGCGTGCACGCGATGCCCCCGGCGTGCGCCGTCGTGTCGCCGGCCGCGATCTTCGCGTGACAGCTCGTGCAGTCCTTTGCGAGCTTGTTGGGATCGCCGTGCGGCGCGTGACATGTCGTGCACGCGCTCGCGCCGACGGTCGGATGCGACGTGTGCTTGTCCACGTGACACGCCGTGCACGACGACGCAGCTTGCGTCGGAGCATGCGGCTGGTGGCAGCTCAAACAGTCGTCGTGCGCGATCACCATCGGCGACGCGAGCGTCGGCTTGAGCCCGTGGCAACCGATGCACGCCTTCTCGGCGCCCGCGACGAAGTCGTGCGGCTTGTGGCAACCGAGGCACGAGTCGTGACCCGCGGGCCGCGGTCCCGCGGGCGTCGTGTGGCACGATGAACAAGTCGTCTTCGCCGAGGCCGCGGGCTCGTGCGCGCGGTGGCAATCGAGGCAGCCCTTCGACCCAGCGTGCTTCGCGTGCTCGGGCGTCAGCTGCGTATGGCAGCTCGTGCAGTCCTTGGGCCGTAGGGACGGCTCTTCGTGGACTTTGTGGCAGGTCGTGCACGCGACGTCGGCGTGGACCGCGATTGCGTTCGCGTCGCCGTGCGCCTGCGCATGACAGGAGATGCAGGTCGGCGCTTCCTTCGGCGCGAACGCGTGACACGTGAGGCAGCTGGTCTTCGTATCGCCCCCGCCAGCGTGAAAATGCGCTTCTTGCTTTTCGTGGCAGTGCGCGCACGGCGCGGAGCCCGGGCTCTTGAACCCGACGCGCTCGTAGTCATGACACTCCTTGCACGCGATGCCGCGCTCGCTGACGTGCGCGCGGTGACCGGCGCTCGTCTTGAATTGTTCCCACTGCGGCGGCACGAGCTCGCTCGGAAAGCTCGTCTCGCGTGAGGTCACGATGTGATGGACGACCGCGATCAGCACGCCCGCGACGATGGCGAGCGCGAGCAGCGCTTGCGCGATCCACTTTCGGCTCACCGCGACGCTCCGTGGCAGAGTCGACACGGCATCTCGCGGACTTTGTCCTTGGAGCTCGTGAAGCCGAGGCCGTGCGGGCTTCCGCCGGGCCCGCCCACTTTGTGACAGCCGACGCAGAGCTGCTCGCCGCCGCCGCCGTGACATCCCGCGCACGACATCGGATCGGTTCGCGCCTCGGTCGCGTGGGCGCCGCCCGTCGCGCTGATCCATCCGGCGGGATGCGGGCTCCTCGCGTTTTGCGCCGTCGCCGAGACCCCGAGCTGCGTGTGGCACTCCACGCAAAACTGCTCGGCGTGGCACGTGTTGCATAGACCCGGCTGCGCGCGCGCTTCGAGCGGGTGGCGCGATCGAAAGCCGGAGAGATGGACCCCCGTCGTGCGAGGCGCGTCGCCGACGGCGAGCTTCCACGGGAGCGCGGGGACCGTCACGCCGTGACACTTCGCGCACGATCGATCGTCGTGGCAGCTCGCGCAGAGATCCCGATTGCTCGCCGCGCGAACGCCGTGCTCGCGGATGAAGTCGCCGTCGTGCACGACGTGCGAGTCGGGCGTCACCTCCTCGGCGGAGACGTTCACGTGGCATCCGTCGCACTTGCGGACGTCCCACTCGTCTCGATGCTTGTGGCAGCCGAAGCACGTCGCCATCTTCGGCAGAAGCCGGGCGGTCGCGTCGTTGGCGACGCCTTGATGGCACCGCGCGCAGTCGCCGCCGGTGGCGCGCTGGTGACTGCCGTGATCGAAGCGGAGCTGCGCGTGCACGAGCTCGGCCTCCTCGCGCGCGGAGCTCTCGCCGTGGCACGTGCTGCACTCGTGCGTGTCGTGCGGCTTTTCGTGGCATGACACGCAGCGCGCGGTGTTCGGGAGATCGAGCGCCGACTCGCGCGTGCTCGTGCGGATCTTCTCGTGGCATTGCGTGCACGCGATGCCCTTCAAGACGTGCGCGCGGTGCTCGAACGGACGCGACCGATCTTCGGCGCGCTTGAACCCGAGCACGCTCGCGCAGGCCGCGAGTGCGACCGCGAGCAGCACGACGAGGGTCCCGTGCGCGCGGCTCATTTTTTTTCCCAAAAGAGCGAGAGGCGCGCGAGCGCGTTGAATTCGAACGTGTGCTCGGGCGTCGACGCGCTCTCGACCGCGCACGCGAGCTCCCACGTTTTGTGCGGACGCCAGCCGACCGAGACGAGCGCCCACGGCCACGCGGAGCCTTTGTTTTGCGGATCGTCCGGCACGACGAGCTCGAGCTCGGTCGACGCGCGCAGCGTCCTCGCGAACGGGCGCGTCGCGGTGACGCGCACGCCGGTCCAACGGGCGGTCGATACGTCCTGGCGCCGCAGCTCGACGCCGACCGCGCCGTCGCCGCGATCGTCGAGCTTCAGTCGCGCGCGCAGCGACCCGTTGCCGCCGTACACGCCGCCGACGCTCTGCCCCGCGCCCGAAAGCCACACGTCGAGGCGCGGCGCCGCCTTCCACCAAACGTTGCCGCCGACGCTCTGCGACGGGAAGTCGCCGAAGATCGAAAAGAGCGACGTCTGCGGAAGGAGCCGCGACGGCGAACGATCGATCGCGAAGAGCTCGACGCGGAAGTCGCCGGCGCGGACGGCCGCCGACGCGAGCGCCTCGGAGATGCCGGGCGCCGTCAGGTCGTAGCTGGCGCGGCCGGCGAGATCCAGCCAGCGCGCCGGCGTCGCTGACAAATCGGTGCCGACCTCTTCGTCCGCGAGATCGCCGCCGGAGCGACGTTGCACGTACGAGAGCCCGACGATCACGCGCGACGCGATCGTCTGCGAGACGCGTCCGCCCGCGAGCCAGTCGAAATCCTGCACGCCGCCCGAAAGCACGACGGGCGCGCCGGCGACGGCTTCGACCTTCGTCCCCGATGGCGCGCGCACGAGCACCGACGCGCCGTCGATCTGCACCGGACGAATCGCGCCGCTCGTGAACACGAACCGTCCGAGACGCACGTCGGCGAGGCCGCGGGCGTCGTGCATCGCGATGGCGAACGTCAGCGCGTTCGCGGTGAGCGGCGTCGTTTGCGTCGCGCCCGTCCAGACGAGCGCTTCTCCAGACATCGGACCATTCGCGGCGCTCCCTTCGACGACCACCGACCCGCTGCGGGACCCCGTGTCCAGGAGCGCGGTGGCGCGCGCTTCATTTGGCGGATCCGCGCGCGCGGGCGATACTGCGACGCACAGCGCGGCGAGCACTGCTCGGTTCGCCGTTTGCCGGATTCCAGTCACGCGATGGCTCACTTTTCACAGCTCGGGCAAATTTCTTTGGCGTGCGGCTTCGCGTCGGCCCTCATCCTCGTCGCGTTCCTGGTGCGCCGGCCCGCGATCACGCACGCGGTCAAGGTGTGGCTCTTGCTCGGCGTCGGCGTGTTGCCGCTCGGCGCGGCGACGACCGGCAACATCCAGGGCTACCTGACGACCGAGCATCGGTCGTTTTGCGGCTCGTGCCACGTGATGAGCCGTCACGCGTCGGATTCGGAAGATCCGAAGAGCATGTCGCTCGCCGCGCGGCACGCGCGAAACAAGCTCTTCGGCGAGGACAACTGTTACATGTGCCACGCGGACTACGGCATGTACGGCACGGTCCTCACCAAGATGGGCGGCATGCGCCACGTGTGGCTCTATTACACCGAGTACAGGAACATCCCGCTCGAGCAGGCGCTCCCCACGATTCACCTGCGCGAGCCGTACCCCAATCGCAACTGCATGGAGTGCCACTCGACCCAGAACGTGCTCTGGCTTCGCGTGCCCGAGCACGAGTCCTCGCTCGACGACGTCCGCGCGGATCGAATCAGCTGCGCGAGCGGCGGCTGTCACGGCTACGCGCATCCCTTCGACAAACCGGACGTGCCGAAGAAATGATCGATCGACGGCATCGGATCGGCGTCTACGCGTCATGCGTGATGACCCTCGTCGCGCTCGCGCTCATGGCGTGGTCGGAGATCGTGCCGCGCCCGCTTCCGGTCATCATCGCCATGAGTCTCGCGCAGGGCATCGGGACGCTCGCCTTCCTCACGTTCATTTGGGTTGTCGTCGACGACCTGCGTACGACGCGAAAGCGCGAGCGCGAGAGCAGCCGCCCGCCGCGGCCAAAGTGATCACGGGCGTACGAACGACGGCGTCGTCCCGGTGAGCGCGACGTACGCGTCGTAGAGCAGCTCCTTCGAGTAGACCGGGTTGTGCACGCCGTACGCGCCGCCGCGCGCGACGAGCATGTAGTCGTAGAGCGCCCCGGCTTGGTCCGCCGTGAGCCCGCTCACGCTCGCGGGCGTGTCGGTGTCCCATGTTCCGTTTCCGACGGGGCCGTTCGGATTCGTGATCCAACCCTTCGCGAGGAGCGCCGTCTGCACCTGCGTCAACGCAGCCTTCACGGCGCTCTCGCCGCCGATCACGTCGAACGATCCGGCGTCAGCGTGACAGTTCTGGCAGACGCCGAGCTGCGGATAAAACGAGTGGTCCGGGACGCCTTGATTCGACGCCACCGGAGGCATGTGACAGTCGGTGCACGTGAGCTTGCTCTGGTGCGTCGAGCTTCCGTACGTCTTGCCTACGAATTGATAGCCGCCCTTCGCGCTGTAGACGTCGGCCTGCGGTCCCTCGTGCGGGCCCCAATACGCGCTGACGTTGTTCGACGCGACGACGTAGCTCGTCACGTCCTTGCGCGAGCGGTGGCACCAGATGCAGGTGTTCGCTTCCGCGAGCGTGCCGATCGATTGACCCGTGACGCCCGCATCTGCCGGGCTCTTCTCGACGTACGCGGTATCGCCGCCGTCGACGGGAACTTGAAACGGGAACGAGCCGGGCGTCCACGGGTTGCCGGTCTTGTGCGGATCGTTCGCGTCGGTGACGGCGTGACACGTCGTGCAGTAGACGGCCGCGACCTTCGCCGCCCCGGCGTACGTCGATTCGGCGAGCTGGCCGTTCGTCGAGCTCGCGTACTCGAGCTGCCCATGGAGGACGTTCGGAGGACCGGCGTCGCCTCCGTGGAGGACGTTGCCCGCGGCGCGCTGCTCGAGCGCGTCGATCGCGTGACAATTGCCGCACGCTTGCCCGGCGCCGGTCCAGCTCGCGACCTCGCCGCCGTTCAGGTTCTCGACGTACGCCGCGTAGTGGACGCTCGTCTGGTACTGGGCGACGACGCCGCCGAACCCGTGACAAGGAGAAAGACAGCTCGCGCTCAAACCGCCGTCGGGCATCACGCCGGGAGGACCGGCTTCACCCGCGGGCCCTTGCGGTCCTTCGGTCCCCTGCGAGCCGGCCGGACCCGTCATCCCCGTTTGTCCGGCGGGGCCTGCAGCGCCGGTGCACGCCCCGAGAAGCGCAGCCGCGACGGCGAGCGACGTGGCCGCGACCATGATTGCCTTGTTCCGAGTCCCCATGACGGGCCCCATCGCACGTGCCGTGCCGCGACCGCGGCCGCGCCTTTTCGTGCAAAACGAAAAACGCGACGCGAACGAGCTGCACGGCGCGCGCGCCGTTTGCGTCATGGAACGTCGATCACGCCGTTGACGTGGAGGCTCCGTCCGCTCGGTGTGATGCCGAGATTCGGCGGCGGCGACACCTCGGCGCCGTGACAGATCGAGCGATTGCAGTCGGTCGACGTCGTGTGCTCGCTCGGCGGCGCCGGGTGGCACGAGCTACAGGCGATTTGCGCGCCGCTGGTGTCGCTCCACGCGGGCGACGCGGGCGGATCCGCGAGGTTCGCGCCGTGGCAAGCGACGTTGCGACACGTCGTTCCGTCGAACGTCGGGACCGCGCCCCTATCGAGCGCGTGACCCGAGAAACGAATCGAAAGCGGCGCGTCGAGATGGCCAGGCGCGAAGATCGACGACGGGACGACGTGACAGTCACCGCACGCGACGGGCGCTGCGATGCTCGGATTCGCGTGTGCTTGGTGGGTCGCATCGCGCGGCCACGGATCGTCGCCGCTGCCATGGCACGCGCCGCATTTTCCGGAGCCGTCGCCGAGATCGACCTTGCCGTTCATGTGGAGCGCGCCGCCCGCGAGCGCGGTTCCCGTCGCGTTCGCTTCGGCGTGGCACGTCGTGCACGGACCTTGGAAGTGCTTCGCCGGCGGGGACGCGTGACAGTCGTTGCATCCCATCGGCGTCGCGTCGTTCCATTTCGGGTGCGGGCGCGCGCCGCCGCGATCGTGACACGCAACCGCGCACTGCGACGCCGCGCTGTCCCAGCTCGCTTCGGGCGTGACGCGCGACGGGTCGAAGGCGATCTCGACGGCGCCGTCGCCGTGACTCCCGGAGATCACCGCGTTTGGCGAAGGCGTCGGGTGACACGTCGAACAAGCGAGGCCGGTCGCATCGAGGGACGATGGCTCGACGTGTGCGGCGTGCGCGCCGCCGGGCGGATCGTTCGGGAAGAAACACGAATCCCGCGGCGGATACGCGTGATCGCGGGTGCCGTGGCAGGTGCCGCAGGCGACGATGCCGCCGGGCTGATCGTGGCACGTCGCGCAGCTCGGCGCGTCCGGCGCCGAAACCGTGACGCTCGCGGGACGCGAGAGGGTGCCGTCGTGACATCGACCGCACGCGCCGGGGTCGCTCGGGTCGAGCATCGGACGCCAACGCGCGGCGCGGAGCGACGCCGCGTGGAAGTCGGACGAACGCGGATTGGCGAAGCCGGGCGGGTGCACGCTCGGCCCGATCGCGGGCGCGCCGCCGTCGATCCACGCGAGAAGGAGCGCCTGCTGGTCGTCATCGAGGAGACCGACGTGCGGCGGCGCGGCGAGCGTCGCGACGATCGGCGCGGTCGCGTCCGACGGAAGCGTCGCAGCCGCACCGGACGGCGAGACGCACGCGATCGCGTCCACGTAGGAGCCGACCCGATACGAGGCCGCGGCGCCCGCGCCCGCGTGGCAGCTCGCGCACTTCGCCTGGAGCAGCGGCGCGACGTCGTCCCAGGTCGGCGGCGCAGGAGCGTCCGCGCGCTCGACCGCGCACGCGACCGCGAGGAGAAGCGACGCGCCGAGCAGATGAGCCCGCATGCGGCCGGCCATGCATTTTCCTCGCCGCGTCTCGTGTAGCCTTAGGCGCGCGCCGAAGCTGCAATGGCTGCGTACGGCGCGCAATCTGGTCGTCGTCGGCGACGGCGAGGTATTCTCCCCTCGCTTTGACTCAGGACTCTTCCGTCGACGTCGTCGCCCAGGACGGGCGCGAGCTCAGCGCGGATCCCAACGCGACCGGCGAAAAAACGTTCGGCCGCCAAGAAGAGGTCCACGCCCTCGCGCGCACGCTCGCGAGCGGACGCAGCGCGATCCTCGTCGGCCCGAGCGGCGTCGGCAAAACCGCAGTCGTGCAAAAGCTCCTCTCGTATTTGCGCGACGGCCGCGTCCCCGAGATCGAGGGCTCGAAGATTTTCGAAATCTCGACGGTCGGCCTCTGCGCCGACACGCGCTTCACCGGCCAGCAGGAAGGGCGCATCCGTTCGATGCTCGCGCACGCGTCGCGAAAGCGCCTCCACTACGTCCCCGACGTGTGGAACCTCCCGTACGCCGGCTCGTACTCGACCAACCCGCGCGGCATCTACGACTTGATGCGACCGGGGATCGAGCAAGGCAAGCTCGTCATCTTCGGCGAGGTCACGCCGGGCCGGTGGGACAAGCTCATTCGCGAGCACCCGATCCTCGCGCGCGATTTCGTCGCCATCGCGGTCGCCGAGCCGAGCGAAGAAGAGACGCGCGATCTCTTGATGCGCGTCGCCGCCGACATCTCGCCCGCGTTCGAGAAGCAAGCCATCGATCGCGTCTTCTCGCTCACGAAAAAATTCGTTCCGACGCAGAGCTTCCCCGGCAAGGGCGTCGAGCTCCTCCGCCGCGTCGCCCAAGAAGCGCGCGCGCCGGGCCCGACGCGCGCCGCGCCGATCGACGGTTCTTCGGCGCGACGTCCCGCCGGTGGCGGGTCCGTCGACACCCCGTTCGTCGAAGAGATCTTCGCGCGCCAAACGGGCCTGCCGATGCACATGATCTCGCCGACCGTACGCATGACGTACGAGGAGATGCATCGCTTCCTCGCCGAGCGCGTGCTCGGCCAAGGCGAAGCCGTCAGCGCGGTCGCCGATTTACTTGCATTATACAAGACGGGCCTCAACGACCCCGATCGCCCGGCCGGCGTCCTCCTCTTCGTCGGCCCGACGGGCGTGGGCAAGACCGAGCTCGCGAAAGCCACCGCGGAGTTCTTGTTCGGCACCAAAGACAAGATGCTCCGCGTCGACGTCTCCGAGTACAAAGACTTCCACTCGTTCGAAAAGCTCATCGGCGATCCGCGGCAAAACAAAACCGGCATCCTCACCGAGTACGTTCGCAAAAATCCGTTTTGCGTCGTCTTGCTCGACGAGTTCGAAAAAGGCCACGCGAACCTCGCCGACTTGATGCTCCAAGTCTTCGACGATGGGCGCCTCACCGACGCGTTCGGCGACACGGTCGACTTCCGTCACACGATCATCATCCTCACGTCGAACGTCGGCGCGAACTTGCGCGAGCTCGGCTCGTCGATCGGATTCTCCGGACGCGGCGAGAACAAGGACATCGTCCGCGACGTGCGGCGCACGCTCGAGCACGCCTATCGGCCCGAGTTCTTGAACCGCATCGACAAGATCCTCGTCTTCGAGCCGCTCGAAAAAGCCGACATGCGCCGCATCGCGCAGCGCGAGCTCGGAAAAATTTATCGGCGCGAAGGTCTGCTCGAGCGCGACCTCTTGCTCGAGGTCGACGAGGGCGTCATCGATCTCTTGCTCGACCGCGGCTTCGATCCGAAATACGGCGCGCGACCGCTGAAGCGCGCGATGGAGGAGCTCCTCGTTTTGCCGCTCGCACGCGCGGTGCTCGGCGCGCCCGCGCAGCGCTATCAGCTCCTCCGTGTCGCGCGCAAAGGCGACGGCGTCGCGCTGAGCTTCGAAGAGACCGAGACGTCGCGCAAGCTCCAGAGCCTCGAGCGCCGCACGCGCGCCACCGACGGCGACGGCCAGACCGTTCGCATGTCGCTCGCCGAGGTGAAGACCGGCCTCCGCGACGTCTACACGCGCCTCGCGCACCTCGAAGAAAAAGCCGACGTCCAGACGATGCGCAAAGAGCTCGAGGCGATGGAGGAGAAAGCCAAGAGCCCGGCGTTTTGGGACGAAGCGTTCGGCAAAGGCGGCGACGTCTGGCGGCGACATCGTTTGAGCGCCGAAATCCGCCGGCTCGAAGACTTGCGCCAGCGCACCGATCTGTTGCGCGAGGTGGTCGAGCAGAGCTTCCTCGATCCGAAAAAAGACGCCGACATCTCCGAGCTCGTCGGACGCTTCGCGCGGCTCGAGCGCGGCCTCGTGCGCGCCGAGCGCGAGATCGTCCACTTCGACGACACCGATCGCGGCGACGCCGAGATCGTCGTCCGCGCCGTCGGAGGAAAAGACGGCGCCACCGCGTGGGCGAAAGAGCTCGCGCAGATGTACGCGTCGTGGGCCGAAGATCGAAAATACGACGTCGAGGTCGCGAACCATCCGCACCACATCGCCATCGTGGTGAAGGGCCCTTACGCGTTCGGTTACCTGAAGGGCGAAGAAGGCGGTCACCGGCTCATCGCCGCGCCGAAGGGCAAAGATCTGAAACGCGGCGACACGTGGCTCGCGCGCGTCGAGGTTCGCGCGCCCGGCGCCGCGCCGGCGAAGCGCGCCAAGGACGACGACGAGCCGCCGATTCGCACGTACGACCAGCTCCACTCGCGCGGCGTGCGCGACCGCCGAACGGGCGCGTCCGACGGCGACGTGAAGCGCGTCCTCTCGGGAAAAATCGACGCCTTCCTCGAGGCCGCGCTCGAGCAAGGTTGAGTCACGCGCGAGACCGGTACGTTTCGTGCCGCTAGAGGTCGCGTGGCCCGTTATTTTTTGATCGCGCTCCTCGTCACCGTGGCGATCCTGCTGATCGTCTTCGAAGCCGACGCGCTGTTCATTCTGTTCGGCGGCGTGCTGTTCGGCGTCTTCTTGAAGACCGTCGCCGACGCGCTCGTCCGCGTCTCGCGCATCCCGTACCGGCTCGCGGTCGTCGAGATCGTGCTCATCCTCCTCGGAGGCGCGGTCGTTCTCGCGCTCTCGGCCGGGCCGCAGCTCGTCCGGCAAATGTCCAACTTGATCGAGACCCTGCCGAGCGCATTCCACAACGTCGAGGGCTACGCAGAGAAGTATCTAGGCGACGGCTGGGCCACGACTGCGCGGGCGACGGATCTTCATCCGACGGCCACGACGATCGTCGCCGGCGCGCGCGGCGCGGTGCTGGGCTCGTTTCAAATCATCGCCGGCTTGGTCGTCATCGGCTTCACGGGCCTGTACGGTGCCCTCTCGCCGCGAGCGTACGCGCGTGTGGCGCTCGTGGTCGTGCCGCCGCAGCACCGTGTGCGGGCGAGGCAAGTCCTGACCGAGACCGTTCGTCGGCTCGGCCGTTGGATCGTCGGCCGTGCGGTTGCGATGGCGTTCGTCGGTGTCGCGACGAGCGCCGGCCTCTGGGCGCTTCACGTTCCGCTTGCGTTCGCGCTCGGCGTCCTCGCCGGCGTGCTCGCGTTCATCGAATTTTTCGGCGCCATCGCGTCGGCGATCCCGCCCATCCTCCTCGCGCTCAGCGTGAGCCCGAGCAAGGCCGCGTGGGTCGTCGTGCTGTTCTTGGGCGTGCACCTCGTCGAGGGCTATCTGCTGACGCCATTCATCGCGCGCACCGCGGTTCATTTTCCGCCGGGCTACACGCTCGCGCTTCAGGCCCTCTTCGGCGCGCTCTTCGGCATCCTCGGACTGACGTTCGCGACGCCCACCGGCATCGTCGCCGTCACCATCATCGAGATCCTCTACGTGCGCGACGTCCTCGGCGAACGCACGCTCCCGTCGCTCCCGAAAGCCAAGCCCACTTAACTTTTGGGCTCAAAACTTCTCGAGCTCGGCGCGCTCGTCGGTCGAGCGCAGCACCACCTCGCAGCGCGTGCAGTGATAATCCACGCGCGAGGGAAACGGCGTCGCCCCGAGACACAAGAGCACCCATTTGGGCGCCGAGAAATGCAGCCGCGGCGCGACGAGCGGATGATCGAGCTTGAAACCGCACCGGCAACGCTCGGGGAAGGCCTTCTGCTTCTTCGCCACGACGCGCAGCATAACTCCTGGTAAACGGGTGGTCCCGTGAGCTTCACACTTTTGCTCGAGATTGGTTGCGAAGAGCTTCCGTCGTCGTTCGTCGACGCGGCGCTCGAGGCGCTGCCGAACCTCTTCCGGACGCGGCTCGCGGCGCTCCGGCTGACGCACGACGAAATTCACGCGATGGGCACCGCGCGCCGCCTCACCACGGCCGTGCACGCCGTCGCCGACGTGCAGAGCGATCTCGACGAGACGGTCATCGGCCCGCCCGAGACCGCGGCGTTCAAAGACGGCAAACCCACCAAAGCCGCCGAAGCCTTCGCGCAAAAGCTCGGCGTCGCGACTGACGCGCTCGTCGTGAAAGATCTCGGCGCGGAATCCGGCAAGAAACCCGGCCGATACCTCGTCGGCCGCCGCGCCGAAAAAGGGCGCCGCGCCGCGGATCTGCTCGGGCCGCTCCTCGTCGACGTGTGCAAGTCGATCCCTTTCCGCAAATCGATGCGCTGGGCCGACTACGACACGACGTTCGGACGCCCGATCCAATGGCTCGTCGCGCTCGCCGGCGACGTCGTCGTCGACTTCGATTTCGCGCACCAAAAGAGTGGCCGCCGCACGCGCGGCCACCGCTTCCTCGCACCCGCGTTCTTCGACGTCGGCAGCGCCGCGTCCTACGTCGAGCAGCTCCGCACCGCGCACGTGCTCGTCGACCGCCAAGAGCGCGAGCGCACGATGATGACGCGCGTGAACGACGCGGCGAAAGCGCTCGGCGGCGTCCCCGACCCGGAGCCCGCGCTCGTCAGCGAAAACGCGTCGCTCGTCGAAGAGCCGCACGTCGTCGCCGGCGGCTTCGACCCCGCCTACCTCGAGCTCCCCGCGGCGGTCATTCGCGCAGTCGCGCGCGGCCACCAAAAATATTTCATCGTCCAAAAATCGCTCGCCGACGACGCCGCGCTCTTGCCGCATTACCTCGCCGTCGTGAACACCGCGAACAATCCGGCCAACGTCCGCAAAGGCAACGACCGCGTGATGCGCGCGCGTCTCGCCGACGCGCGTTTCTTCTTCGAAGAGGACAAGAAGACGCCGCTCGAGCAGCGTCTCGACAAGCTCTCCGGCATCGTCTTCCACGCACGCCTCGGCACGGTCCGCGACAAGGTCGCGCGCATGGAAAAGCTCGCCGACCGCATCGGCGAAACGATCGGCCTCTCCGCCGCCGATCGCGCGCTCGCCGTTCGCGCCACGCGCCTCGCGAAGACCGACCTCGTCACGCTCATGGTCGGCGAGTTCCCCGAGCTTCAAGGCACGATGGGCCGCGCCTACGCGCTCGCATCGGCCGAGCCCGCGCGCGTCGCCGACGCCATCCGCGATCACTACGCCCCCATCGGCCAAGACGGCGCGGTCGCGCGAGACGACGTCGCGCGCGTCGTCGCCCTCGCCGATCGCATCGACACACTCGTCGGCGGCTTCGCGGTCGGCCTGCAGCCCACCGGCGCGGCCGATCCATTCGCCCTTCGCCGCGCGTGCATCGGTTATTTGCGCACGCTGCTCGACGAAGCGAAGCCCGACTACGCGCGCCTCGCGCTGCGCGAGCTCGTGATTTTCGCGCACGGTCTCTTCGAGAAAAAGCTCGACCACGACGCGAACGCGACGGCCGATTTGCTCGACGCATTCGTCACCGAGCGTCTCCGCGGTCTCATCGAGTCGCGCACGAGCCGAGCCGCGGCGAGCGCGGTGCTCGGTGGTTTCGCGTGGATCGACGGCAAGCGCCGAGCGCCGGTCGAACATCCTGCATTCGCGCTGGCGAAAGCGAGCGCCCTCCAGCGCACGCTCGACGAGAAGGCGCCGTGGCTCGAAAAAGCGCGCACAGTCGGCAAGCGTCTCGGCGGCATCAGCAAAGAAGCGTCGCCCGAGCTCGTGCCGCGCGCGAGCTTCAGCAAACCGACCGACGCCGCGATCGTCGACGTCGTCGAGCGCCTCGACGAAAAAACGCGCGACCTCCCCAGCGAGCACGCCGTCGGCGAAGCGCTCTTCACGATGGGCGAGCTCGCCGAGCAGGTCGATCGCATCTTCGAGGAGACGCTCGTCAACGACCCGAACGATCCGAAGACGCCCGAGCGCCTCCGACTTCTCTCGTACGGCGCGTCCTGCATGCTCCGCATCGCGGATTTTGCCCGGCTCGAGCGGTAGTGTAGGATAAAAACCTACGTTTCACGGCATTGTGAACCGAGGTTGACGACGGCCGCTTTGGCCCAGCGATCTCGCCAGCTTAGCCGTGGCACTCCGCTTGCTGAAGGGGTTTTTCGTGATGAGCTGGTTTCGAGGTCTTGGGATCGTCGCGTTCGCCGCGACCGCCGCTTGCGTCGCCGCGCCGGCGCCGGAAGCAAACGGTTACGACGTGCAGCTTTATTTCGAAGGCGCGCCGATCGGTGCGGAGACGCTCGTCGGCACGCCTGCTGTCGTGACGGTTCGACGCCTCGAGCAGCGCACCGAGCTGTGCAGCGGCACGTCGAGCTGCGATCCGACGAGCGAAACGCCGATCACGCTCGTCTCGGCCGCGTGCGACGCGGTCTGCGACGTCGCGCCGATCACCGGACCGGACGGCGCCGTCACGCTCCAGGCCACCGCCGACTCGGCGGGCTCGACGACCCTTCGCGTGCGCGTTCGCAGCCAAATCGACGGTGCGGAGTGGGACGACGCCTATCCGCTCGCCTTCCGCGACGCGCCCGCACAGCGTGCCATTCTGCCCTCGACGGCGGTTGAGATCGACAAGTCGCACGGCGAAAAGTAAACCGACCTGGTGCTGATCGCGAAAGGCCAGGGCGCGAGCCCCGGAGAAGCCCAAGGACCGCTCGCTCTCACCGCCGAGTCGGCGCTCGACCTCGCGTCGCGAGGCACGCCGCCGATCTTCGTGCGAAACGAAATGGAGGCCGCGGACGTTCCAGCGATCCGCGTCGCCGCCGGCATCGTGATCGCGCGCGGTGGCATCACGGCGGACGGCGCGGTCGCAGCGCGCGCGCTCGGCAAGCCGTGCATCGTCGGCTGCACCGGCGCCGCGATTCGCGACGTGGAGATCAAAGTCGGCAAGACCGTGGTCGCGCCGGGCGCGATCGTGAAAATGAACGCGGCTACGGGCGAGCTTCACGCCGACTGAATTCGACGAACTCGACGTCGGGCTCGGTCTCGGCTTTGCGCCGCGACGTCTCTTGCCACAGGGACCAGTCGATGGGCGGAAAGCGCATGTCGCCTTCGACGTCCCGGTGGACGAACGTGACGATCATCCGCGTCGCGAGCGGAAGCGCGAGCGCGTAGATTTGCGAGCCGCCGAGGATGCGCGGCTCTTCGTCGGTCGCGTAAGCAAGCTCGAGCGCGGCCTCGAGGGTCGGCGCGGTCTCCGCGCCTTCGCGACGAAGCGACGCGTCGCGCGTGACGACGATGTTGCGCCGCTTCGGGAGCGGCTTGCCGACCGAGTCGTACGTCTTGCGGCCCATGATCACGGCGTGCCCGAGCGTCACGTTCTTGAAGTGACGCAAGTCTTCTGGGATGTGCCAAGGGAGCGCGCCCGCGTTCCCGATGACGCGGGCGTCGCTCATGGCAAAGACGAGGCAGAGGGGGCGCACGCCCTATTGATACAAGAGCGCGTTGCCGAGGAGGCGCATGCCGTCGCCGGTCCACGCACCGCTCGCGATGTCGCTCGGTTGGATGTTGAGGTCGACACGCTTGCGCGACTTTGCGTTGGCGTCAGTCACGGTGCCGGTGACGGCGAGGACGTTGCCGCTCGCCCACTTGGCGATGGCGGCGCCGCCGTGCTCCACGGTCTGCGCGCCTTCCCAGCCCGTCGTGCCCATGATCGAATTGACGCCGGCGAGCACGGGGCTCTGCGGGTCGAGATCTTGGGCGTTGTTGGAGCCGTCGTACGTGTCGGCCATCTGCGGAACGAAGGCCGGCGTGATGAGCAGGTACTTGCTGGCGAAGTTGCCGCCGATGGCGTACCCGCCGTCCGCGAAGAGCGCGACGACGACGCGGCCGCCACCGTCGAAGTACGTCGCGACCACGTTGCCGAGACCGGTCGCGTCGCTGTACGGCAAGTTGTTGTCGTCGAAGACGAGGAGCGCCTGGTACGGCGTGAGGAGCCCGATGGGCGGCGTCGCCGTGTTCGCGTCGAAGTACCCGACGTTGCAAAACGCAGGCGACACGGCCTGGATGCCCGATACGAGACCCGCCGGAGCCGTCGGCGAGGTGCTGATGAGGAGAACGGACTGGCACGCGAGGCACTGCCCGCCTTGGCAAACCGAGCCGTTACCGCACGCGGTTCCGCACGCGCCGCAGTTGGCGTTGTCGGCCGTCGTGTCGGCGCAGTACGGGACGCCGGCGTCGGGCGTGCAGAACGTTTCGGTGCCTGCGTCGCCGCCGCCGCACGAGCTCGTGCACTTGCCGGCGGAGCAAACTTGGCCGGCCCCGCATGCGTTTCCGCAGGCGCCGCAGTTCGCGTTGTCGGTGCTCGTCGACGCGCAGTACGCGCCGCCGTCGCCGGTGCAGGCGGTTTGGCTGCCGACGCACTCGGTCTTGCACGTCCCCGACACGCACGCTTCGCCCGCGCCGCACGCCTTGCCGCAGCTGCCGCAGTTGGCCGGGTCGACGTCGGTCTGCACGCAGCTCTGGCCGCATTGCGTCGTTCCGCCCGAGCACGTCATCGCGCACGCGCCCTGCGAGCAGACTTGGCCGCCGGTGCACGTCTTTCCGCAGGCGCCGCAGTTGTCCGGGTCCTTCGAGGTGTCGGCGCAGCCGAGGCCGCACGCGGTTTGCCCACCGCTGCAGGCCGCCGCTTCGTTAGCCGCGTCGGTCCCCGAGTCGCCGACGTCGCCGGTATCTCCGCCGCATCCTTGCGCGATTGCGCCCGCAGCGATTGCCGCGCACGCGAACATTGCCCATGCCGAAATCCAAGTTTTCATTTCTGCCCTCACGAAAAATTGGCCGACCATAAACCAGCGCTTCGCGCGCGTCTCCACTTTTCTAAACGGCGACGGGCGCCGAGATCGCGGGGTGCGGGTCGTAGCCTTCGAGGGTGAAGTCTTCGAAGCGGAACGCGAAGAGGTCTTTCACGTTCGGGTCGATGCGCATCGTCGGCAGCGGGCGCGGCTCGCGCGAGAGCTGGAGCTTCGCTTGCTCGAAATGGTTTTTGTAGAGATGCGCGTCGCCGAACGAATGCACGAAGTCGCGTGCGCGCATGCCGCTCACTTGCGCGACCATCATCGTCAAGAGCGCGTAGCTCGCGATGTTGAAGGGCACGCCCAAAAAGACGTCGCCGCTCCGCTGATACAAGTGACAAGAGAGCTCGAGCGGCTCTCCCGGCGTCACGTAAAATTGGAAGAGCGTATGACACGGCGGGAGCGCGACTTGATCGGCTTCTTTCGGGTTCCAGCCGGTCACGATGTGGCGGCGTGAAAACGGATTTTCGCGGAGGTCTTTCAAGAGGCGCGCGATTTGATCGACGCCGTCGTTTTTCCACGTGCCGTCGGCGTTCGGCGTCGCGCCGAAGTTCCGCCACTGGTGGCCGTAGACGGGGCCGAGGTCGCCGGCGCTGCGGCCGAAGCGCGCGGTTTGATCGGCGGTCGCCCACTCGTCCCAAATCGTGACCTTTGCAGAATGCAATGATTCGACCGTGGTCTCGCCGCGCAAAAACCAGAGGAGCTCGTGGAGGATCGACCGAAGATGCACCTTCTTCGTCGTCACGAGCGGAAAGCCGCGACGAAGATCGAAGCGCATCTGGTGACCGAAGACGCTGCGCGTTCCGGTGCCGGTTCGATCGGGGCGGTCGACGCCTTCGTCGAGGATGCGCTGGAGCAGATCGAGATACTGCTTCACGGCTTGCGCGTCACGACGATGTGACCGTGATGATCTTTGTCCGGGTAGCCGTAGCGAAACGACAAGTCGGTGTGCGGGTTCGACAAGAAGAGGTTCTTGAAGTCGGTCGCGTCCTTCACGTCGACGAGACCGAACGGCTCGGGCCACGTGTACGAGCCGTAGGTGTCTTGCACGAAGCCCATCTTCTTCGCGTACGCGGGCGGAAAACCGGTCGTGTCGCTGATCATCCAGTCGGTGTGCGTCGCGAGCCAATTGCGGATGACCGAGAAATCGTCCGACCAGAGCAAGTGACTCGCCGCCTTCGTCATCGCCGACACTTTCGATCCGCGCGCATCGAGGAACTTGATGAGGCGGCCGTCGGCTTTGAGGTGCTTGTCGTCGAGGTTCCACGCGATGTGGCGGAGGATGCGCGTTTGCGACTCGCCCTTTTTCACGAAGCGAAGCTCCATGTTCGAAAAGAGCTGGTCGTCCATGTCGGCGCGCGTTTTTCGGCCGGCTTTCACGGCGGCGTCGCCCGCGTCGATTTCGGTTTGTTCGAAGTAGTGCGGCGTGCCGTCGGCTTGAACTTTGAAGTAGCGAAGGCTCGTCGGCTCGTAGCCGTGGACGACGAGCGCGACGAGATCGAAGACGATCTCGCCGGGGAGGACGCTCTTGCTGCCGATGTCGAGGTTGATCGTGCGCGAGTGCGCTTTCTCGAAGAGCTTGCCGAGCACTTCGTTGTAACGCGCGAGCTCGGGCGCGAGGCGCGCTTTCGGCACGCTCTCGACTTTGCGCACGTCGGCGGCGATCTCGAGCGAGATGGTCGTGAAGTCGGTGCCGTCCGGATACGTCGCGAGCGCGCCGAGTAGATCGCCGCCGCCGAACGGATAGACGACCGTGCTCGGCAGATTCTTCGGCCGGAGCTTCGCGATGAACGGCATCGCGACGTCGACCCACGTTTTCTTGTATTCTGCAATCATCGACGCGAGCTCTTTGCAGTGCGTGTCGACGACCGTCGCGTCGAACCCGGCGGGTACGGGCTGGTCCGTGCTTCCACACGCAGCGACTCGGAAGAGCGTCTTGGCGTCGGTCGCGAAATCGGCGCCGGCGAGGACCTCGGGCGGCGCGGCGTCGGCGTCGTCACCCGCATCGAGCGCGAGCTCGGCGTGCGGCGCGCTCACGCTGGGCGGAGCGGAGGTCGTCGTCGCGGCCTCCGTGGTTTTCGCGGCGCTCTTCGGGTTCGAGCATGCGGCGAGAAGGACGGCGAGACTGAGGGCGAAGCCGGGGCGCATGGGCGCCCGCACCGTAGTTCGGCTGCGCGGAAAAGTCAGCGGTGCCAGCGGCGCGCGTAACGATGATGCGGAACGCTCGGCAGCGAATCGATCGAGATGGCTTGGCCTTCGTCGATCTTCGGAGCCGTGCCGTACGCGAGCGTGACGGCGCGGACCGAGGTGTCGAGCGTCTTGGGCGCGTGGACCGAGATGCCGACCGGGCCGTCGCCGTTCGACGTGGGCGCGAGGCGCGCGACCGCGGCGACGAGCATGACCGAAGCCGCGAGGCTCAGGCTGCCGACCACGACCTTCACGTTGAGATTGCGACGGCGGAAGACTTGAGTCGCCGAATAGTTGGTGATGCGCGGTCCTGTCGTCCCCGCGTTCATGCCGGGATACGAGCCGGTGTACTGCGGCGGCGTCGGGAACTCGAGGTCGTCGCCCGCGTCGACTGTCCACGGGACGGTCGAGGGGATTTCATCGCGATGCACCGGCTGCGGCGGGAGCGGCGCTTCGGCGACTTCCATCACGTCGTCGGCGAGGACTTCTTGCGTCGCGTTGATCGAATACGCCGGCCGTCGAAACTCGGGCGCCGCGACTTCGACCACGATGTCAGCGTCGCCGATCTCTTCGGACGACGGCTGCTTCGCGCGAGGCTTGGGGGCCGTCGCCTTCGGCACGATCACCATGATGTCTTCGACGCAGATCTCTTCCGTCCCGTCGGCGCGGAGGCGACGGATGGGGACCGGCGCGACCGCCTTGTCGCGAATGACGGGCGAGGCCTTGGGGAAGCTCAACGCTTCCCACGCGCGGGCGCTCGAAACTTTCGGGAGCGGATTCGTCTCGGCCGATTCAGACACGACAGCCTCCTGAACGCGCAGGAAGTCTCGCTCACCCCGGGAGATTGTCCAGATGGAAAACGCCGTGAAAATTTATAGATTCAGGCCAGTAACGCGCCAAACGATCACAGCCGCGCCGATGGCGAGAAGCGCGCCAAGGAGCATCGCGAGGGCCGCGGTCACGATGAATCGCGACGTGGGCGCGGACGTCGGGCCGACGATCGAGGGAGCGGCAGGACGCGCGACTTGCCGGACGTTCCACATGGCGCGTGGCGAAACGGCACGATCGAAAACGAGCTCGTTCGGCTCGACGTCCATCACCTGACCGGACCCGTCGGCGCCCTCTTCGACCAGCTCGGCGGACTCGAGCTCGCGAACGCGCGGTTTTCGGCCTTGCGCCGCGGCGCGGAGCTCCTCGACCACGTCGTCGACGTTGGCGGCGGTGACCGCGCGAAGCGGGCCGCGCGAAATCAGCTTTCGCCCGAGGCTCGGGCGGACCATCGTCGGCAGGGCCTCGTCGAACTCGTTCTTGTCGGACTTTTCCTGGACGCGCGTCTCGAGCTGGTCGAGGTCGTCGAAATCCTCCCAATTCGAGGCGGCGGCGGCGGCGTTCACGTCGCGCGAGCTGCTCTCGTCGGGGAGTCGAAATCGGGGAAGGGTATCCATCAGAACGAAGCGCCCTTTCTGATGCAAAACGGGCGCCGGATCAAGTTCTTCGCAAACCCCGCGACTTCACGTGGAGCGGCCCTAGAAATGGATCGCGGGCGGCGGTGCCCGCCTGATCCACCGGCACGAATATGGTAGAGCGCTCGCGCATGGCGAACTCCTTCGGCACGAAGACGTCTTTTCAAGGGCACACGATTCACAGCCTGCCGACGCTCGAAAAGAAATTCCCGCGCGCCGCGAAACTTCCCTTCTCGATGAAAGTGCTGCTCGAGAACTTGCTTCGCCGCGAGGACGGCGAGGCGGTGACCGCGGCCGACATCGAAGCGGTCGCGAATTGGGACGCCAAAGCGGAGCCGACGCGCGAGATCGCGTTCATGCCGTCGCGCGTGCTTTTGCAGGATTTCACGGGCGTTCCGGCGGTGGTCGACCTCGCGGCGATGCGCGACGCGATCGCGCGGCTCGGGGGCGACCCGAAGAAGGTGAACCCGCTCCAGCCCGTCGAGCTCGTGATCGATCACTCGGTGCAGGTCGACGAGTTCGGCAAAGCGGACGCGCTGCGCATCAACGGAATGTTGGAGTTCCAACGAAATAAAGAGCGCTACCAGTTCCTTCGTTGGGGGCAGAAGGCGTTCGACAATTTCCGCGTCGTGCCGCCGGACACCGGCATCGTCCACCAGGTGAACCTCGAGTACCTGGCGCGCGTCGTCTTCGTGAACGAAAAAACGGGCGAAGCGTATCCGGACACGCTCGTCGGGACCGACTCGCACACGACGATGGTCAACGGGCTCGGCGTGCTCGGCTGGGGCTGCGGCGGAATCGAGGCCGAAGCGGCGATGCTCGGTCAGCCGGTCACGATGCTGCTTCCGCAAGTCGTCGGCTTCGAGCTCACCGGGAAATTGCGCGAAGGCGCGACCGCGACCGATCTCGTGCTCACCGTCACGCAGATGCTCCGTAAGAAAGGCGTCGTCGGAAAGTTCGTCGAGTTCTACGGCCAAGGCGTCAGCACGATCAGCGTCGCCGACCGCGCGACCATCGCGAACATGGCGCCCGAGTACGGCGCGACGTGCGGCATTTTTCCGGTCGACGAAAAGACGCTCGATTATTTGCGCTTCACCGGGCGGAGCGATTCGCAGGTCGCGCTCGTCGAAGGCTACGCGAAGGCGCAAGGGCTCTTCTTCGATCCGAAGCACGTGCCTTCGTTCACCGACACGCTGCACCTCGATCTCGGCGCCGTCGAGCCGTGCATGGCCGGTCCGAAGCGCCCGCAAGATCGCGTGCTGCTCGGCGAAGTGAAGCAGAGCTTTTACGGCTCGCTCGACGCGATGCTCAACCGCGAAGCGGGAGGCCCCCGCTCGAATCCCACCGACGGGATCGATCACGGCTCGGTCGTCATCGCCGCGATCACGAGCTGCACCAACACGTCCAACCCGAGCGTGCTCGTCGCCGCCGGCTTGCTGGCAAAGAACGCGGTCGAAAAAGGTCTCACGGTGAAGCCGCACGTGAAGACGAGCCTCGCGCCCGGCTCACAAGTCGTGCCCGAATATCTCGCGAAGGCGGGGCTCCTTCCGTATCTCGAGAAGCTCGGGTTCAACGTCGTCGGATTCGGGTGCACGACGTGCATCGGAAACAGCGGGCCGCTTCCGCAAAAAGTTTCGAAGGCGGTCGAGGCGGGGAATCTCGCGGTCGTCAGCGTGCTCTCGGGCAATCGCAATTTCGAAGGGCGCGTCCACGCGGAGGTGCGCGCGAATTATCTCGCGTCGCCGCCGCTCGTCGTCGCCTACGCGCTCGCGGGGACGATCGACATCGACCTCACGAAAGATCCGATCGCGAACGGCGTTTACTTGAAGGACATCTGGCCGACGTCGGAGCAAATCGAAAAGACGATCGCCAAAGCGCTCGACAAGAGCATGTTCCAAAAGACGTACGCCGACGTGTTCAAGGGCGACGATCAGTGGCGCAAGCTCGACGTGCCCGAGGGCGAGCAGTTTTCGTGGCAAGGGTCGAGCACGTACGTGCGTCACCCGCCGTATTTCGAGACGATGACGCGCGAGGTGCCCAAGGTGACCGACGTCGTCGCGGCCCGCGCGCTCGCGCTGCTCGGCGACTCGATCACGACCGATCACATCTCGCCGGCCGGGAGCATCAAGGCCAAGTCGCCCGCGGGGCAGTACCTCACGGCGCACGGCGTCGACGCGAAAGACTACAACTCGCTCGGCTCGCGCCGCGGCAACCACGAGGTCATGGTGCGCGGGACGTTCGCGAACGTGCGGCTCCGCAATCAGCTCGCGCCGGGGACCGAGGGCGGAGTCACCAAACATTTTCCGAGCGGCGACGTGACTTCGATCTTCGAAGCGTCGGAGCGTTACGCGAAAGACGGCGTGCCGCTCGTCGTCATCGCGGGCAAAGAGTACGGATCAGGGAGCTCGCGCGATTGGGCGGCGAAAGGTCCGTCGCTCCTCGGCGTGCGCGCGGTCATCGCCGAGAGCTACGAGCGCATCCATCGTTCGAACCTCGTCGGCATGGGGATTTTGCCGCTCCAGTTCGCCAACGGCGAGAGCGTGAAATCGCTGGGCATCGAAGGCGACGAGGTGTTCGACGTGCGCGGGCTCGAAAAAATCATGACCAAAGCGGCCGCCGGTCAGCGCGTCACCGTGAACGCGAAGCGCAAAGACGGGAGCACCTTCGACTTCACCGCGATCGTGCGAATCGATACGCCGAACGAGTTTGCATACTACAAGCACGGCGGCATCCTTCAGTACGTGCTGCGGCAGCTTTTGAAATAATGAGCGAGCCGGCGGAAGGCACGGTCGAGCGATGGGCGTGGGATTTCATCCGCGCGACGGCGCTCGACGCCAAGCTCGCGCCGCCGGAGCCGACGGAGCGTTTCGAAAACGGGCCGGCGCGCCGCGTGACGCCGCCGGGCCGACCGCCCGAGCTTCGGGTCGCGGCCAAGGCGAAGAAGACGCGCGGGCTCGGCTCGAAGGAGGGTCGCGCGCGAGCGCTCCACGCGTTTTTGCATCACGAGCTTCAGGCGGCGGAGCTCATGGCGTGGGCGGTGCTCGCCTTTCCGCAGACGCCGGCCGAATTTCGCGCGGGCCTCGTGCGCATCGCGCGCGACGAGATTCGCCACATGCGAATTTACGCCGAGCAGATCGAGCGGCTCGGATTTCACGTCGGCGATTTCGAGGTGCGCGATTGGTTTTGGGAGCGCGTGCCGACCGCGAAGACGCCGGCGTCGTTCGTCGCGGTGATGGGCCTCGGGCTCGAGAGCGCGAACCTCGAGCACGCCGCGACGTTCGCCGCGAAATTTCGCGCAGCCGGCGACGAAGAGGGCGCGCGCGCGCAGGAAATCGTGGGGCGCGAAGAGATCGCGCACGTGCGGTTCGGCGTGCGCTGGTTCGAGACGTTCGCCGCGCCGCTCGAGTTCGACGCGTGGCGGCGCGCGCTCCCCGAGCCGCTGACGCCGCTGCTCATGCGGGGCCTCCCGCTCGAACGGAGCGCGCGGCGCAAAGCCGGGCAACCGGAACGATTCATCGACGAGCTCGAGGCATGGCAACCCGCGTCGCCTGGCTGCTGAACCTCGACGCCGATCTCGAGCTCGCGCGCGGGAAAGGTTACGCGCCGAGCGCGAGCGTCACGCGCGCGGTGGCGGCGTTCGTCGGTCGCGTGCGCGCGGCGCTCGTCGCGGAGGACGATCTCGTCATCGACGCGCAGACGCCGGTGGGCGCAGCGGCGGGATGCGTGGGCCGCGCGTTTTGTCCGACGCCGCGGGCGATCGCGACGCTCGCACGCGCGGGCGCGGAGCCGGAGCCGCACCCGTCGTTCGACGTGCTGCGCGCGGTCGCGTCGCGCGCGTTCTCGGCGTCGCTCGGCGCGACGATGCCGAAGTCGGCGTTCGTCACGCGACTCGACGAAGCGCGAGCGATCTTGGCGACCGATCCGGCGCCCGGCAGCGGCTGGCGCATCAAGCGTGCGTTCGGAATGGCGGGCCGCGGACATCGCGTGGTCGATGCCGCGCCGCGCGACGCCGACGTCGCCTTCCTCGCGAGCTGGATGGAAGACGGCGGCGCACAAATCGAGCCCAACGTGCGCGTCGTGAACGAATACGCGCTCCACGGTTTCATCACGGACGGCGCGGCGCGGTTCGGCGCGCTCACGCGACAGCGAACCGACGCGAGCGGCGCGTGGCTCGCGTCCGAGCGCATCGAGGCGCCGCGCACGATCGCCGAGCCCATCGCGCGCGAAGCCGAACGCGCCGCGCGCGCGCTCGCGGGCGCCGGTTATTTCGGCCCGTTCGGCGTCGACGCCTTCACGTACGAATCGCGCGGCGAGGTCGTGCTGCGCGCGCGGAGCGAAATCAACGCGCGCTACTCGATGGGATTCGCCGTGGGATTCGGTCGCCCATGACGGAGAAGCACCCGCTCGAGCTCGACGAATCGGAGCTCCGCGCGATGATCGATCGCGCGACGCACGAAATCGTCCGCCACGTCGCGTCGCTCCCGAAGCAGCCGATGCACGCGACGTCGGGTGCGAAGAAGCTCGCCCGCTCGCTGCGCGAAGCGATGCCCGAGCAAGGCGGCGCGTTCGAGGACTTGTTGAAGCAGGTCTTCGCGATCGCCCCGCGCTCGCTCAACACCGCGTCGCCCGGCTACCTCGCGTACATCCCGGGCGGCGGGCTCCTGCACTCCGCGGTCGCCGATCTCGTGGCCGACGCGGTGAATCGTTACGTCGGCGTGTGGGTCGCAGCGCCCGGCCTCGCGCAGCTCGAAGCGAACGTCGTCGACTGGTTCTGCGAAATCGTCGGCTACACGCGCGCCCCACGGCCCGGCGGCCTTCTCACGACCGGCGGCTCGCTCGCGAACCTCGTCGCGCTCGTGACGGCGCGCGAGAATTTGCTCGGCGAAGATTTCGGTCGCGGCGCCGTCTACGTCTCCGACCAAGCGCACCACTCGGTGCTCAAGGCCGCGCGCTTCGCGGGGCTCCGCGCCGACCAAGTGCGGTCGATCGCGACCGACGCGCGATTCCGCCTGCAGGTCCCCGCGCTGCGCGAGGCGATCGCGAACGACGCGCGCGACGGCCTCACGCCGTTTTTGATCGTCGCGGCCGCGGGCACGACGAACACCGGCGCGATTGATCCGCTGCCCGCGATCGCCGACCTCGCCTCGAAGCATCGCATGTGGCTCCACGTCGACGCCGCGTACGGCGGCTTCTTCGCGCTCACCGCGCGCGGCAAGCGCGCGCTCGCCGGTCTCGATCGCGCCGACTCGATCGCGCTCGACCCGCACAAGAGCTTGTTTCTTCCGTACGGCACCGGGTCGCTCGTCGTGCGCGACGTCGAAACGCTGAAGCGCGCCCACGGCATGCACGCGAGCTACTTGCCGCCCAAACCGGACGACGTCGACTTCACCGATTTCTCCGATCTCGGGCCCGAGCTCTCGCGCGACTTCCGAGGTCTGCGCGTGTGGCTTCCGATGAAGATGCACGGCGCGCGCGCGTTCCGCGACGCGCTCGACGAAAAGCTCGACCTCGCGCGCGAAGCCTGCGACCAAATCGCGGCGATGCCCGGCGTCGAGATCGTCGCCGAGCCCGAGCTCTCTCTCTTCGCGTTTCGCATCGCGCCGAAGCGCGGCCAGAGCGACGCCGACGTCGACGCGTTGAACCGCCGCTTTTTACGCGAGATCAACCGCCACCAGCGCGTCTTCCTGACGGGGACGATCGCGCACGGCCATTTCGTCTTGCGGGCGTGCATCCTCTCGTTTCGCACGCACGCCGATCGCATCGCGATGCTCGTCGAGGACGTCCGCGCCGCGCTCGCGAGTGCTAGCCTCCGCGCATGAGCTTTCGTGCGCGCTTCGCTCTCGCGGCCGCTTTCTTCGCATCGCTCGCCGTCGTGATCGGCGCATGCGGAGGCCACGACGGAAACGGCGACGGCGGCGCGGACGGCGGCAGCGACGCGATCGGCTTCGGCGACGGCGGCGGCTGCACGCAAGGCAGCGCGTGCGGCGACGGCGGCGTCTGCGTCGGAAGCGGTCAGTGCTGCGCGGCCGCGTCGGCGTGCGCGGCCGACTGCTGCACCGCGGGCCAAGTCTGCTCGTTTCAAAAATGCGTGACGCCCGGCGGGCCGTGCGTCGACTCGACCGACTGCGCGTCGAACGAATATTGCGACTACTCGCTCGGCGACGGCGGCGCCGAAGCCGGCCCGCTCGAAGCCGGCTGCACGAGCGGCGTGACGTTCGAGACGGGACGATGCCTGCCGACGCCACCAATCTGCGCGACCGACGCGGGTGCCGCAGACGCCGGCGTGAGCTGCCTCGAGCAGTGCGAGTACCACGGCAGCGGCACCTTCTCGCCGACGCTCAAATACGCGTGGGGCGGCCAAGTCACCTCGCCGTTCTCGACCGACGTCATGATGACGCCGATCGTCGTCGAGCTCGACGACGACAACTGCGACGGCAAAATCAACGAGCAAGACATTCCGGAGATCCTCTTCACGACCTTCACCGGAGGCGCCTACACGAGCAACGGCACGCTCCACGCGATCTCGATCGTCGGCGGAAAAGTCGTCGACAAGTGGTCGGTTGCCGGCACGATCAACCCGGCGGAGCAAATCGCCGGCGGCGACATCGACGGCAACACGGCCGACGGAAATGAAATCGTCGCGTGCGGCACCGACGGTCTCGTTCACGCGTTCCACGGCAACGGCCTCACGCCGTTCTGGGCGTCGGCGACGCCGCTCCAGTGCCAATTTCCCTCCATCGCCGATCTCGACGGCGACGGCTCGCCCGAAGTGATCGTCGAAGGCGGCATCTTGGACGGCAAGACGGGCGCCTTGAAGGCGACGTTCTCGCCGCCGCTCGCCGGCTCGTTCGTCGTCAGCGACATCGACGGCGACGGCAAGCTCGACGTCGTGACCTCGAGCCAAGGTTACGACGCGACCGGCAAGCAGTTCGTCGACACGGACGTCCCCGGCTACTGGCCCGCGATCGGCGACTTCGACAAGAACGGCGTGCCCGAGATCGTCGGCGTCCAATACACGTCGCACACGGTTTGGATCTGGCATTACGACAAGAACCAGCCGAACAAATTTTCGTGGGTGCGCCAGGGCATCGACATCAACGGCACGCTCACGCAGCACTGCCCGGTGGGCTCGGCCGGATACACGACGGGCGGCGGCCCGCCGACGGTCGCCGACTTCAACGGCGACGGCACGCCCGACGTCGCGCTCGCCGGCGGCATCGGCTACGCGGTCCTCGACGGCGCCGCGATCGTCGACGCGCAAAAGACGAACGCGCAAACGGTTCTCTGGACCGCGTCGACGACCGACTGCTCCTCGGCCGCGACCGGAAGCGCAGTCTTCGACTTCGACGGCGACGGCAAAGCCGAAGTCGTCTACTCGGACGAAAATCATCTTCGCATCTACGAAGGGCCGACCGGCAACGTCCTCTTCTCCACGTGCAACACGACCGGCACGCTCGAAGAGTTCCCGGTCATCGCCGACGTCGACAACGACGGCCACGCCGACATCGTCGTCGTCTCGAACTCGTACGCGAACGGCAACGCCGAGTACCAGTGCAACGACGGCACGAACATCTCGCAAGCCGGCGTGCGAATCTTCGGCGACACGGCGGGCTCGTGGGTGCGCACGCGCCGCGTCTGGAACGAGCACGGGTACCACATCACGAACGTCAACGAGGACGGCACGATCCCGAAGAACGAGCTCCCGAACTGGACGCAGCCGGGCCTGAACAATTTCCGGCAAAACAAACAGCCCGGAAGCGAGTTCGCCGCGCCCGACGCGATCGTCGCGCTGCGCCCGCAGTGCACGAGCCCGTACGCGCTCGTCGCGACCGTGACGAACATCGGCGAAGCGGCGCTACCCGCGGGAGTTCCAGTCGGCTTCTACGAAGGCGTCGCGCCGAACGGCACGCTGCTCGGCAAAGTGAGCACGACGCAGACGCTCTACGCGGCGCAATCGGAGAACGTCGTCCTCGTGCTCGCGTCGCCGCCGCCCGGCGTCGAAGACGGAACGCAGCCGCTCTACGCGGTCGTCGACGACACGGCGACGCCGCACCCGGCCTGGCACGAGTGCCGCGTCGACAACGACACGTCGCCGCCGACCAAGGGCAGCTGCGGCCAAGTCAATTGAACGAATCCCAACGGGATTCGCCATTCTCGACGAACTGAATCGCACGCCATACGCGCTGCGCGACGACGCCGTCGAAGGTGTGACCGCGGTGGCCCGCCGTCTCGCACTCGAACGCGAGGTTACTCATCGCCGGCTTCGCGCGGTCGCACCACGTCTCGCACGACCCCGTCGCGCAGACGACCGCGACCGCACGAACGTGCGACGCGCGAATCGACGCCGCGAACGCCCGCGCATCCAGCGGCGTGTGCCCGAGCTCGACGAGCACGGCCGCGTCGAACAGGTCGGGGCGTTTCGCAAGAACGAGCGCGCCGAGCGTCGCGGCTTGCGACCATCCGCCGTAGAGCGCGGGACCGTCTTGAATCCACGGACCGAAATGCGCGCGCGCGACCGCGAGCGCCTCGGCCGATTTTTTCGCGATTTGGTCGACCGAGCTCCACGCCCACGCTCCTGCGAGAGGCGACCCTCGCGGACACACGACGAACGCGCGACCGCCGGCCGCGCCGAACCACTCCGAGCACGCCCAGTCCGGACGATCTTGCGCGCCATGGAGCCCGACGATGATCGGGCGCGGCGCCGTCGCGCCCGTCGGCACGGCGACGTACGTGGGAACGCCCGCGTCGTCGGTGAACGTCTGGAACCACCCGCCGTCGGGCATGAGCGGCGCGAGCTTCGGCGGATCGGCCTCGACCGCGACCGGCGCCGCGTCGACGATCGTCGCGACCGACTCTTCGCTTCGAACGTGACACGCGACGAGCGCGAGCGCGACGAACGCCCGCTTCAGCACCCCTTGGTCTTCGGATCGGCGACCACGACCGGCGTCGTCGTGTGCGGCGTCGCGAAGCTCGGCTTCGAAAAATCGAAGAAGTCGAGCAACGGCTCCGCGTTCGCGTCGCGATTGCTGCACGCCGGCATGTCGAACATCAGCTCGAGGAACCTGAGGACCGACGTGTGGCTGTAAACGACGTGCGAGACGTGATGCGGCTTCGAATACGGGCTCGCGACGACGAATGGAACGCGGAAGCCGTAGCGATCGAACTTGCCCGGCGTCGCGGCCTCGCTCGGGATGAGCGGCTGCTGATCGTCCGGCTCGCACGCGCTCGGCGGCGGCGCGTGATCGTAAGCGCCGCCGCCCTCGTCGTAGACGAGGATGAACGCCGCGTGCGCCCACTGCGGCGACGCCGCGAGCGTGTCGAACACCTTCTGCACTTTGCTCTCGCCGTCTTGCATGTCGGCCGACGGGTGCTCGTCGTCGCCCGGATAAATCCAGCTCACGTGCGGCAGCTTGCCCGCGGCCGCGTCGGTGTCGAACTGCGTGAGCGCGACGCTGCCCTCCGGAATGTCGTCGCAGAAAATCGCAGTCTCGAACGCATAGGGCCCCGGGCACGTCGGGTTCGAATTGCCCGACGCGCTGTAGACTTTGAACGACACGTTCGCCGTGTGCATCCGCTGAAAAATGCTCGGCTGCGTCTTCGGCACGCCCGGCCCGTTCTTCACGTGACCGTACGAAGTGCCCGAATACAAATAGAGTCGGTTCGGTCCCGTCGGCCCGAGCAGCCCCGAGAAATACGCGTCGCCGACGCCGTACGTCGTCGCCATGTCGTAATAAAAAGTGATGTCGCTCTGGTCGAACCAGCCGAGCGTGCGCGCGCCGTTCGGCTCGTTCTCTTTCGCGAAGCCGTCGTTTTTGCCGTTGTCCCAGTCGCCGTGCATCGAATCCCAATCGTGCGCGGTGTCGGCGAAGCAATAATCCGTTTGGTGAAACGGCGAGACGGCGCCGCCGTCGGTGTCGTGCAGCACGACGTTGGCCGGCGGCACGTCGACGTCGGCTTGGCCCGCTTGCGGCAGGTGCGAGAAGTACTCGTCGAACGAGCGGTTCTCTTGCGAAACGATGACGACCGTGTCGATCGGATATTTCGCGCTCGCGATCGACGGACCGAACGTGTCCTTCGGAAGCGCGCCCTGCTTGAACGTGCAGGCCGCGCGCTGCGTCTGGAACGGCTGATCGTCGCTCGGCGCAGCGTCGACGCCCGCGTCGCCGGCTTCCACCGCGCCGTCGACCGGCGGAGTCGAATCCACCGATGAGTCGGCCGACGCATCGGCAACGCCGCTGTCGTCTCCCCCGCAACCGACCAAGAGAAGGAGAGCTGCCCCAATCGGAATGAATCGCATGCCTGAGTCTAGCATATGTCGGCTCATGTAAGTGTGATGATCGTGGAGACTTGCCACACCACGTAGAGTGATAATGCGCGCATGGACACCAACGACCTCCGGTCGAAGTTGGAGCACGGTCGACAACGATTTCTCGTTTACGCGCTCGAGCACTCGTTTCAAGTCGGCCGTCGCACGCCGCTCGATTTCATTCGTCACTTCCCGCCGCGCACGATCATGGAGGCGCTCTCGCAGCGTCCCGATTTGCGCGCCGGCGTGCTCGTGCCGACGACGGGGCTGAAAGAAAAAATCGCGCTCAAGAAGACGTGGCAATCGGCGGGCGAAGATTTGCAGAGCGCGCTCGACGAGGGCGAGACCGAGGCGCGGGCAATCGTCGCATCGTTCGCGCCCGACGACCGCGTCACGTATCTGCCCGAGAAAAAGATTTGGGCGTTCCTCGTCGAGGGACAATTTTGGAAAGTCGGTTCGAAAGACGACAAGGCCGCGTTCGCGATGGCGCAGCAACACATCGCGTACATGCTCGATCGCGCGCTCGTCGACGGGCTCATCACGCCGCGCGACGTCGTCGACGGCATCGGCATGAACGAGCTTTGCAATCGGTTGCCGCGGAGCGAGATGGCTTCGCTCTTCACCGCGGCGCTCGACGGCGGGCGAAAGGGCGTGCCGTTCACCGACAAAGATTTGCTCGCGACGCTGCCGCCTTCGACGCTCGTGCAGCACATTCCGCTGCCGCACATTTACGAGACGGTGATCCACACGCGCATCGCGAAGGTGCACGGCTACCTCGAGGCTCCCGAGGAGCCGAAGGTCGAGGTCAAAGTCGAGGAGCCCAAGCCTGCCGAGGTCAAAGCGGAGGAGCCGGTCGCGCACGCGAACGGAAACGGCGCGACCAACGGCACGGGGCGCAAGAGCCGGCGACCGCCCGCGGAGAGCGGCGAGACGCAGGCGCACGTCGAAGAAGATCCCGAGTGGATCGAAATCCCGGAGTCCAAGCACTAATCCGACTGGGAAATGACGCGTCCCTCGAAGATCGCGATCGTCAAGGAGCTCGGGTCGCGCTCGCCGCGATGTTTGGCGGCGCATGCGGTCCGCGGCGGCGACGAGCCTGAGCTCGTGGTGGTCGAGCGCTATCCGGCGGCGCTCGGCGAGGCCGTGCTCGCGACGATCGACGAAGACGTGCGCGCGCTCATGACGTTCGAGCACACGAACGTCGCGACGATCATCGCGACCGTGAAGCTCAAAGGCGACATCGCGGTTTTGTCGGAGTGGGTCGACGGCGAGAGCCTCGAGTCGATCCTCGCGTCGGCGAGCAAGCCGACGTTCGAGATTTTGCTGCGCATCGCGAGCGACGTGATCGACGGGATCGGTGCGCTCCACGCGAACGGTGATGGGCGCGTCGTCGGCGCGCTCGGATCGGACGACGTGTTCGCCGGCGTCGACGGCGTGACGCGCATCACCCGGTTCGCGCTCGGGCGCGTTCCGCCGGATGCGCTCGCTTCGCGACGCCAAAGCTCGATGGCGCCGGAGTACGTGCGCGGCGAGCGGACGCCGCGCGGCGACGTGTACACGTCGGGCACGCTCCTTTGGGAGTGCTTCATGGGCGAGCGTTATCAGCCGGGCGCGCGCATCGACGCTTCGCGGCGCGAGCCGTGGGCGGCGGGGCTCGTCGACGTGATCGCGCGCGCGATGGACGAGGACGCGGCGAAACGTTATGCGACGCAAGCGGAGCTCTCCGCGGCGATGGCACGCGTCGCGTCGTCGAAGATCGCGTCGCGCGGGGCAGTCACGCAGTACGTCGCGCGGACGTTCGGCGAGCGCATCGAGGCGCGGCTCAACAAGCTCGAGCCGAAAATCGATTTCTCGCTCTCGAATCTTCCGCCGCCGGTGACCGAGCCGCCGCCCGCGGTCGCCATCGCGCCGCCCGCGAAGCTCCCGACGCCGGATCCGGAGCCGGTCGTTGCCAAGGCGCCCGAGCCGCCGGTGCCCGAGCCCGTTGCAGAAAAGGCGCCCGAAAAGGCGAAGCCGCAGAAGTCGCCGGCGGTCGCGGCCGTTGCGTCGCCGCGCAAAGTCGTGACGCCGAGCGCCGATACCGCGCGCAAGCTCGTTCCGTTTCCGAAGAAAGCGCCGGCTGCGGCGGACTCGTCGCCCAAGGTCGTGCCGGCGGCGCCCGAGTCGGCGCCCAAGGTCGCGCCGGCCGCGCAGGCGCGCGTCGAGAAAAAGACGAACGGCGTGACCGCGCCCAAGCAAGCCGTTGCAGCGAAAGTCGCGGCTCCGAAAGTCGTCGCGCCGCCGCCGGCCGCGGTCGAAGAAAATATCGAGGTCGACGTCGCGCCGCCGTCCGAGCGCGAGGACCTCGATCTCGACATCGAGCTCGCGTCGTTGCGCCCGCCGCCGCCGGCTCCGGAGCCCGAGCCGCCTCCGGCGCCGCCGCCCGTCGTCGCGCGCGAGCCCGAGCCTGCACCCGCGCCGCCGCCCAAGAAAAAATCCGTGCGGCCCGCAGCCGACGCGCCGCCGCCGAAAGCGCGCTCGCTCCGCCCTGCCCCCGTCGCGCAAGCGCGCCCTGTGATCGCGGACGACGACGAGCTCGTTTATCCGAAACGCAACGCATACCGGACGCCCCTCCTCGTGCTCGGCGCGATCGTCCTCGCTGGTGGAAGCTTCGCCGCCGGCCGCCTCACCGCCCCCGACCCGTGGCCCCCAACGCCCACGATCACGACCACGGCAACGGCCCCGGCGACCGCGACGGCAACTGTCACGGCGACGGCGACGACCACCGCCACCGCGACCGCAACGGCAACGGCAACCGCGACCGAACCCGCGACGCACCCGGCGTCCGGCTCCGCGCCGCACGCGTCGGCATCGTCGTCGCACAAAGCGAACGACGGTTACGCGCCGAGCGGGATCTAGTTACTTCTTCTGGATCACGAACGTGAAGTCGCGGCCGCGGCCGCCGACCGTCGCGAGGTGAATCCAAAGGATCGCCAAGTTTTCGAGCACGGCGGCGTTTCGCAGCGGACCCGCGTCGACCGGGTCGAAGCCTGCGCTCGTCGCGATTTCGGAGAGCGTCTTCTTCGCGGCTGCGTCGTCACCGGCGAAAAATACGTTGGCGGCGCGGCCCGCGCGGCCGGGGTCGGCGTGAAACTCGGCGCCGAACGTGTTCCAGCCTTTGACGACGCGCGCGTCCGGCGCGGCCTTCGCGATCGCCGCGGCGAGCGAGCCCTCGGCCGGCGGTGTCCAGACCGGGCCTTCTTTCCAGACGAGCGGGTTATTGCAATCTACAACTATTTTTCCGGCGAGCGGCAGCGAGCGCGCCACGTCGAGGGCGACGTTGCCTGGCACGGCGAGAAAGACGACGTCGCCCCACGCCGCGGCGTCGGCGACGCTCGCGACCGATGCGTCCTTGCCGCAGCGCGCGAGGAGCGCGGCGTTGTCGCCGCCCGGATCTTTCACGCCGAAGCGAACGGCGTGACCCGACTTCGAGAGGTGCGCGCCTAGGTTTCCGCCGACGTTGCCGGCGCCGATCATCGCGATACGAGTGCTCATGCGCGCCTAGGTTACAACGACCGCGGCCGCGTGGATCTCTTTCGCGACCGCTGCGATCGCCGCGCGGAAATTCGCGCCCTTTTCCACGAAGCGCGCGACGCCGAGCGAATAGAGGAGCTCCACGTCGGCGGGCTTCGCCGCGGCGCTCGCCGCGACGACCGTGCAGCGCTCGGCGAGATGTTCGCCGCGGAGCGCCATGTAGAGCTCGATGCCGTTCATGCCCGGCATTTGCAGATCGAGGACCATCAAGTCGGGCGCTTTGTGGCGCACCATTTCGAGCGCGGCGTGCGCGCTCGTCGCGACCTCGACGTCGGCTTTCGGGACCGCGGCGCGGATGGTGATCTTGATCATCTTGGCGATGTCGCGGTCGTCGTCAACGATGAGCACGCGGAAGCTCGAGGGCGCCGGTTTGGCGTCGCCGATCGCGCCGCGGAGCGCGCGCAGTCGAAAGCTCACGCCCTCGAGCTGCTGCGGGCGGAGGAGCGGATCCTTCGCGAGCATTTCGGCGACGAGCTCGGCGAGCTTGGGTGGCGCGCCGGTGAGCTCGGGAACGCGCGCTTCGACGTGGAGACGCGCGACCTCCATCGAGGTCTTCGCTTCGAAGGGCAGCTTTCCGGCGACGAGCCAGAACGCGAGGACGCCGAGCGCGTAGACGTCCACGAGGCGCGCGGCGCCCGGCGCGATCGATCCGAGGATCGACTCGGGCGCCATGTAGTTGGGCGTGCCTTGCGCTTTGCGCGTCGGGCCTTCGAGGTCGGAGAGGACGAGGCCGAGGTCGGCGAGGACGACGCGCGGGCCGGGCGCGAGGAGCACGTTCGCCGGTTTGACGTCGCGGTGCGCGATGCCGCCGCGATGGATCGCCGCGAGCCCTTCGGAGAGCGCGACGAGGACGTCGAGCGCTTCGCCGAGGGCGATCGGCTCGCCCGTGCTCTGCCGCCGCCGCACGTGCTCGTCGAGCGTCACGCCGAGGACGTGCTCCATCACGAAGTACTCGATGCCCTCGTGCTGGCCCATCGCGTGGACGCCGACGATCGACGGGTGCCGAATGGCGGCGAGCGCTTGCGCCTCTTTGCGCAGGAGCGGAGCGAGCCCCGGGTGGTCCGGCCAGGCCGCCTTGATCGCGACGCGCCGGTTGAGCGCGCGGTCTTGCGCGTCGAAGACCTGGCCGTTGCTGCCAGAGCCGAGGACGTCGCGCAGCTCGTAAATCCCGCTCAAAACCGTGCCAAGCCGGAAAATCGTGGCAGGCGGCGCGCTCGCGCGAGCCCGCTTGCCGGTGAGATCCATGAGCGTCGGGGGGACCGTCGCCGTCTTGGCCACGGTCTACCCATACCACGCACTTAATCCGCGCCTCCGGCGTGCCGTCGAAGATGCATGGCCGCCCACGCCAACGACGGATGGCTGTTCGACAGTGCGCTCGCGCCGAGCCCGAGGCCGAACGCCAAGATCAAGAGCGTTCGGCCGCCGGAGAACTCGACCGTCGAGCTGATGATGGACGAGAACATCGTCGCCCTCTCGCTCGACCGGCCCGCGCTCGACGAGCTCGGGGCGGCGCTCGCCTGCACGAATTTGATGGTGCTCGGCGACATCGGCGTCGAGAGCGCAGCGGTGGTCATCGCGGACGTGGGCGCCGCGGGCGACGTCCGCGCGCGCGTCGCGTCGCTTCGCAAACGCATGCGGGCGGACGCGGCGCTCTTGCTCGTATCGCCGGTCGCGTCCGCCGAGATCGTGCGCCAGACGCACGAAGCCGGCGCGCTCGCGTGCTTGCGACCGCCGCTCGTCATGGAAGAAGTGCTGAGCTTCGTGCGAAGCGCGCTCGACTCGCGCGCCGCGAAGAGCCAAGCGGCGGACCTCGCGCGCAAGCTCGATCTCGACGCGCACCTCGCGTCGATCGGGCGCATCAGCGCCGGTCTGTCGCACGAAATTTCGACGCCGCTCTTGGTCGCGCAGACGAACCTCGAGACGATCCGTGAAGACTGCACGCGATTGATGCAAGTCGTCGCGCGCTTCACGCCGGATCTCGAAGAGCTGCGCGAGCTGCCCGAGGTGCTCGAGGAGACGCGCCGCGCGCACGATCGACTGCGCGCCGTCCTCGAGATGATGCGCGAGCTCGTCGGACGGCGCCGCGCGAGCAACGCCGAGCGCATCGATCTGCTGCGGGCCGCGCACGAGACGCGCGTGCTCCTCGCGAGCGCGCTCGCCGACGTCGAGCTGACGATCGTGGGCGACCCGGTCGTCGCGAGCGCCGACGGCGTGCTCCTCGGTCAGATCCTCCAGAACCTCGTCGCCAACGCAGCGCAGGCCGCGAAGACGCTCTCCTCGCCGCGCGTACGGGTCCACGCTTACGCGCACGGGGATCGCTCCATCGTGTCGGTGCGCGACAACGGGCCGGGAATTCCCATCGAAATGCACGACAAGATCTTCGAGCCGTTCTACACGACGCGCCGCGGTCGCGGCGGCACGGGCCTCGGCCTCGCGCTGTGCCGCGAATACGCCGTGCAGATGAACGCCGAAATTTCGCTCTGGAGCCTCCCTGGCCGCGGCGCGTGTTTCCGCGTCTCTTTGCCGCGAGCGTAAACGTACGGTCGCGCTTGCCGCCCGGCGCGAGCTGACGCATGTTCGCGGGTCCGAATGCATCCCATTCGCCTGCGCGGAGCGAAGACGCACAATCTGAAAGACGTGTCGCTCGACCTCCGGCCGGGCGAGCTCGTCTGCGTGAGCGGGCCGAGCGGCGCGGGAAAATCTTCGCTCGCGCTCGACACGCTCTACGCCGAAGGTCAACGGCGTTTCGTCGAGAGCTTCAGCCCGTACGCGCGGCAGTTCCTCGAACGGCTCGAGCGTCCGCCGATCGATTCGCTCGAGCCGATCGCGGCGACGGTCGCGGTGGATCGGCGCGCGCCGATCAAGTCGAGCCGCTCCACGCTCGCGACGATGGCCGACCTCGAGCCGTACCTCGCGGCGCTCTTCGCGCGCGAAGCGGTGCCCACGTGCCCCGATTGCGGCGAGCTCGCGATCGAGACCGCTCCGGCCGACGCGGCGGCGCGCGCGATCGAAGCGGCGCCCGGCGAAAAAGCGCTCGTCTCGTATTCGCTCGCGGTGCGCGGCACCGAAGAGTTCCTCGAAATTCGAGAGACGCTGGCGAAAGACGGTTATCGCCGGCTCCTCGTCGCCGGCGAGGTCCGCGATTTGGATCAAGTGCGGCCGAGCGACGCGGGCGTGCGCGTCGAAGTGATCGTCGATCGCGTGGAGCTCCGCGCGGGCGGCGCGCGACGACTGCAACAAGCGATCGAAGCGGCGTGGGAACGTGGCGGCGGCGTCGCGAAAGTTGGAGCTCGAACCATCGCCCGCGGGCTCGTTTGCCCGAAGTGCGCGCGCGCGTTCGAGCCGGCGCGGCCGGGGCTCTTTTCGTACAACTCGCCGCTCGGCGCGTGCGCCGCTTGCCGCGGGTTCGGGCGGATCATCTCGGTCGACTGGGACAAGGTCATCCCGAACCCGGAGCTCACGCTCGAGAAAAAAGCGATCAAGCCGTGGTCGGGCAAGAGCACCTCGTGGGAGCGGCGCGAGCTCGCGAAGTTCTGCGATCGCTCCGGCGTGCCGATGGACGTGCCGTGGCGTGCGCTCACCGAAGCGCAGCGCGCGGCGGTCGTCGAAGGCGACGGCAGCTGGAAACGCGGCAAGTTTCCCGGCGTCCGCGCGTGGTTCAAGTGGCTCGAGACGCGCACCTACAAGATGCACGTGCGCGTTTTGCTCTCGCGCTTTCGGGAATACGTGCGGTGCGACGCGTGCGGCGGCGCGCGGCTCAACGAGACGGCGCTCACGTATCGCGTCGCGGGGAAGAACCTCGCAGAGTGGCACGCCGAGACCGTCTCCGGCGCGCTCGCTGCGGCGCGCGCGCTCACGCCGCGCGATGCGCAGGCGCGGGTCGTCGCGTCGGAGCTCGTCTCGCGACTTCGGTATCTCGACGAGGTCGGGCTCGGATACATCACGCTCGATCGTCAAGCGCGCACGCTCTCGGGCGGCGAGGCGCAGCGCGCGGGGCTCACGACCGCGCTCGGCGCGCGCATCACCGGCGCGCTCTTCGTGCTCGACGAGCCGACCGTGGGCCTGCACCCGACCGACGTGCCGCGTCTTTCGCGCGCGATGCGCGATCTGTCGCGCGCGGGAAACTCGGTGCTCGTCATCGAGCACGACGAGCACGTTCAAAAATCGAGCGACCGCATCGTCGAGCTCGGCCCGGCTGCGGGCGCACACGGCGGGCGCGTCCTCTTCGACGGGCCTCCGGCGAAGCTTGCAGAATGCAATGATTTGCCCACCGCGCGCGCGTGGGCGCTCGCGCACGAGACCAAGCGCGCCTCGCGCAAGGCGAGCGAGTGGCTCGAGGTTCGCGGCGCGCGCGCGAACAATCTCGCCGGCGTCGACGTCCGCGTTCCGCTCGGCGTCGTCTGCGCGATCACCGGTCCGAGCGGCAGCGGAAAATCCACGCTCGCCGAGGACGTCGTCTTCCGCGCCGCCGCGCGCGCGCTCGGCGACACGTCGGTTCCGCGCCCCGGGCCGTTCGCATCCATCCGCGGGATCGAGTCGCTCCGCGCCGCCGTGCTCGTCGATCAAACGCCGCTCGGTCGCACCGCGCGCGGCAACGCGGCGACGTACACCAAAGCGTGGGATCGCATCCGCCAGCGCTTCGCGGCCGATGCGACGGCGCAGCGCGCGGGGCTGGGTCCTCCCGCGTTTTCGTTCAACGTCGCGGGCGCGGGGCGATGCGAGGCGTGCTCGGGCGAAGGCTTCGAGACGGTCGAGATGCAATTTCTCGCCGACGTGCAGCTCGTCTGCCCGGTGTGCCGCGGGCGACGATTCAACGCCGACGTGCTCGCGGTCACGCTCGACGGAAAGAGCGTCGCCGACGTCCTCGCGATGACCGTCGACGAGGCGCTCGCGTTTTTCGATCCGCCCAGCCGGCGCGACTACGTGATCGCGCGCTCGCTCCAACCGGTGATCGACGTCGGCCTCGGCTACTTGCCGCTCGGGCAACCGCTGTCGACTTTGTCCGGCGGCGAAGCGCAGCGTCTCAAGCTCGCGCGCGCGCTCGGTGCGCCCGCCGCGAAGACGCTCTTCGTGCTCGACGAGCCGAGCGCAGGCCTGCACGCCCTCGACGCGGCGAAAGTGACCGCTGCGCTCGAGCGTCTCGCGGCCGACGGCGCGAGCGTCATCGTCGTCGAGCACGATCTCGACATCGTCTCGGCGGCCGATTGGGTGATCGACCTCGGACCCGATGCCGGCCCGAGCGGCGGTCACGTCGTCGCGGAAGGCACGCCCTCCACCGTCGCGAAAACCAAGACGCGCACTGGGCTTGCGCTGCGCGAGCGCGGCGCGACGCCGGCGTTGACAGCGACGGCCACGGCGACGGCCGCGGCGACCGACGAGATCGAAGTGCTCCACGCGCGCGAGCACAATCTGAAAGATGTATCCTGCAAGCTTCCACACGGCGCGCTCTGCGTCGTCACCGGGCCGAGCGGCTCGGGCAAATCCTCGCTCGCGTTCGACGTCGTCTTCGCCGAGGGACAGCGGCGCTTCATGGAGACGCTCACACCGTACGCGCGGCAGTTCCTACCGACTTTGCCGCGACCGGACGTCGATCGCGTGACCGGCGTGCCGCCGAGCATCGCGCTCGAACAGCGAACGACGCGCGCCGGCGCGAACTCGACCGTCGCGACGGTGACCGAGGTCGCTCACTACTTGCGTCTCCTCTTCGCGAAGGTCGGCGTCATGCATTGTCCGAAGTGCGACGCCGCGGTGCGACCGAGCGCGCCGGACGAAATCTACGCGCGTCTCACGGCCGGCGAGCGCGGCAAGCACACCGTCTACGCGCCCGCGGTGCGCGCGCGAAAAGGTACATACCTCGATCTGTTCAACGACGCGTCGCGCGCCGGAATCAAAACCGCGCGGGTCGACGGCGCGATCGTCGCGACCGAGCCGCCGCCGAAGCTCAAGAAGACGAAAGAGCACGACGTCGATCTCATCGTTTACTTCGGCGAGCTCGGCGCGCTCGACCGTGCGACGTTCGATCGCGCGATCGCGTTCGGGCAAGGCGCGGTCCGCGTCGCGCGCGGGCAACCGAAGATCGCGCGCGATGACGAAAAGATTCTCTCGACGGCGCGCGCGTGCAGCGAGTGCGGCGCGGGCGTGCCCGAGATCGATCCGCGCTGGTTCTCGTTCAACACGAAGCAAGGTCAGTGCGAAGCGTGCCTCGGCACCGGCCGCGCCGATCCCGAGGACGAATCGTCCGGCGCGTGCGACGCATGCGAAGGGACTCGGCTCGCGGTCATTCCGCGGCGCGTGCGGCTCTTCGGCGAGACGTATCCGGCGTTCGTCGCGCGCGACGTCGCGAGCGCGCTCGACCGGGCGAAGAAGCTTTCGTTCGCGGGCAAAGACGCGATCATCGCGAAGGCTCCGCTCGCCGAGCTCTTGCGACGCCTCGAGTTCGTCGAGCGCGTCGGGCTCGGGTACCTCGCGCTCGATCGCGCCGCGGGGACGCTCTCCGGCGGCGAGATGCAGCGCCTCCGGCTCGCGGCGCAGCTCGGGTCGGGCCTCACCGGCGCGCTCTACGTGCTCGACGAGCCGACGATCGGACTTCACCCGCGCGACACCGGGCGCTTGCTCGACAACTTGCGCGCGCTCGTCGACACGGGCTCGACGGTGCTCGTCGTCGAGCACGACGCCGAAACGATTCGCGCGGCCGATCATCTCGTCGAGCTCGGGCCGGGCGGCGGCTCGCACGGCGGCCACATCGTCGCGCAGGGACCGGCCGAGCGCGTGCTCGCGAGCGACACCGTGACCGCGCGCTCGCTCCGCGAAAAACCGCCCACGCGCGACATCACGCGCCCTGCGCCGGATCGCTTCCTCGAGGTCGCGGGCGCGCGCGCGCACAACTTGAAGGACGTCCGCTTCCGCGTGCCGGTCGCGCGCATGTGCGTCGTCGCCGGCGTGAGCGGCTCGGGCAAGAGCACGCTCGTTCGAAAAGTTTTTTATCCCGCGCTGCGTCGCGCGCTCGGCCTCGTCGCCGAAAAGCCCGGCGCGCACGACGCGATCACCGGAACCAAAGCGGTGCGACGCGCGCTCGCCGTGGATCAATCGCCGATCGGGAGGACCCCGCGCAGCGTGCCCGCGACCTTCCTGGGCGTCTGGGACGAAATTCGAAAGCTCTACGCTTCCCTCCCCGACGCGAAGACGCGCGGCTTCGGTCCCGCGCGCTTCTCGTTCAACACCGCCAAAGGCGGCGGCCGATGCACCGCGTGCGACGGCCAAGGGGCAATCGTCGCCGAGATGGCGTTCTTGCCCGACGTGATTTCGCCGTGCGAGACGTGCGGCGGCTCCCGCTTCGAGCCCGCGACGCTCGATGTAAAATACAACGATCTCTCGATCGGCGACGTGCTGCACCTGACGGCCGAAGAAGCCGCCGCGCGCTTCGCCGTTCATCCGAAGATCGCGCGCCCGCTCGCGACTCTCGTGGATCTCGGCGTCGGTTATCTCCAGCTCGGGCAGGCCGCGAGCACGCTCTCCGGCGGAGAAGCGCAGCGGCTCAAGCTCGCCGCCGAGCTCACCGCGGGCGCCGCGCACGAGCCGACGGTCTACGTCCTCGACGAGCCGACGACCGGATTGCATTTGTCCGACGTGCGTAAGCTCACGACGGTGCTCGAGCGTCTCGTCGATCGCGGCGACACGCTCGTCGTCATCGAGCACCACCCCGACGTGATCGCCGCTGCCGATTGGGTGATCGAGCTCGGGCCCGAGGGCGGCGCCGCCGGCGGACAAATCGTGTTCGAAGGCGTGCCCGCGAGCTTGCCGCGCGCGAAGACGGCGACCGGTCGCTTCTTCGCGGCCGCCTGAGACGATCTCTTGTCGCTCGTCACGGCGCGGCGCGGGGAGCCAGTCAGCGCGCAGTTCCTCCGCGCGGAGCTCGGAGCACGTCTTGTGCGCCGGAGCCGAGTCGTGGCCCGGCGCCGCACTCCTCCCCGAGAGCTGGGACTTCGCGGCCACGGATCCTAAGCCAGGACATGCGTCGAGAGGACGCGGGTGCTAAGCGCAAGCCGATGACACGTCGCGCGATCGTGCTGGCCCTCTTCGTGTCCGCTTGCCGCGTCGAGTGCGGGCCGCAGCCGGTGGCGCCGCAGTCTCGCGGCAGGTCGGATCGCGAGCCGCCGCCGGACGTCGACCGCGAGCGCGAGCAGGCGCAGTGGAATCAGGCCTACGGCGGGAGCAGCAACACGCCGAACATTTCAGGTGGCGTCGTGGCCGGCATCGCGGCGGCGGGCGTCATCACCGGCGCGGGCGTCGCGGTCGCGCTCCACGACGGTGGCGCTGCGCCGCAGCCTGCCGACGAGCACCGCTGATCACAGCTCGCCGCGCGCGAGCCATTCGCCGAAACGTTCGCCGAACATGATGCACGTGAGGTTCGTGTTCGCGCTCGGCACCGTCGGGAACAAGCTCGCGTCCGCCACGACGAGGTTCTCCACGCCCGTCACGCGACCGCGCGAGTCCGTCGCCTCGCCCATCGGAACGGTGCCGCACGGGTGATAACCCGAGTCGCACGCGTGACGAATCGCGTCGTGCATCCGGTCCGAAAAGAGCGTCGAGCGGCGAGGCCAGATCATCCGCGCGAGCGAACGCATCGGCGGGCTCTGCGCGATTTCCCACGCGCGGCGCAGCGCGGCGATCGCCTTGTCGCGGTCCTCGCGGAGCGCGAGCACGCTCGAACGAATGCGCGGCTTGGCGTGCGGGTCGGCGCTCTCCCAGCGGAGCTCGCCGTGGCCGCGCGGCTTTCCGACTTGGCACATGAGCGACACGAACGGCACCGTCACGCGCGGCAGCGGAAGGATCGATCCGGCTTGGATCTGCATGTCGTTCGGATGCGCGCTGCCCTCGCTCGTGAAGCGATAGAGCGTTTGAATGAGCGGGTCGTCGAAGCCGACGACGTGCGGCGCGGGCAAGAAGAAGATCGCGGCGCCGTGATGATCGAGCAGACGCTCGCCGACCGACGGCGAATCGGCGACGAGATCGACGCCGAGGCGCTCGACGATTTCGCGCGGGCCGATCCCCGAGCGCATGAGAATGCCGGGCGTGTTGATCGCGCCGGCCGAAAGCATGATGCGGCGGCACGCGATCGTCTCGACGCGACCGTCGCGCTCGACCTCGAGGCCCGTGGCGCGCCGACCCGAGAAGAGAACGCGCCGGACGACGACGTTCGGCTCGATGCGGAGATTCGCGCGGCCTCGCACCTCGCGCGTCAAGTAACAGCGCAGCACGCTCATGCGCTCGCCTCCGACTTTGTTCATCGCGTGCGGACCGGCCCCGGCGGCGGTCGGGTCGTTGTGATCCGGACAGTCGGCGATTCCTTGCATTTTACATGCATCGAGAAAGGCGGCCTGCCACGGCACGAGCTCTTCGCGCGGGTGTCGTCGGATCGGGATCGGCCCATTTTTCCCGTGGAATTCGCCGTCGAAGTCCATGTCGGTCTCGAGACGTTTGAACGCGGGCAGGCACTTCTCCCACGTCCAATCGGCCATCCCCCACTCGTCGTAGTCGTACGGCCGGCCGCGAAGCGCGATGCACGTGTTGACCGACGACGAGCCGCCGACGACGCGCCCGCGGGGAAACACGAACGGGATACGCTGCCCGGCGTTCGGCACGTGGCCGTAGCGCCAGTCGTGCCGGCGCACCGAGTTGCGACCGCCGCGGCGAAGGTCGTCGGGAATGCCGAACGGATAATCGGGGCCCGCTTCGAGCAGCAGCACGCGGACGCGCGGACTTTCAGTCGCGCGCGCGGCGGCGACGCCACCGGTCGAGCCGGAGCCGACAATCACCCAATCGAAGTCTTCGCCGTGGATCACGTGAGTAGCAGCTCGTCGCGGTCCTTTTCGAACGCGCGCTTTGAAAGACCGAGCAGCGCTTCGAACGACGGCGCGACCCAAGCGATCTCGTCCGGGTCGTGCGTGAACGCGATGATCTGCCCATTTTTTCCGCGCGCGCTCGGGCTCAGATCGACGAGCAGGAGGAGCGAGCCGCCGCCGAAGCCCGCGAAGGGAAGCCAGCCCGGTTCGAACCAGCTCGGACGAACGCGTCGATCGCGCGCAGTCGCGTCGCTTTCGTATTGCGGCGCGCGTTTGCGCATTGCCGCGCGCGCGAGGCCGGCGTCTCTCACGGAGAGAAGCGCGTACGCCGTCAAAAAACCGGGCCGCGCGAAGAGCGGACACGCCGTCCCGTCGCACTTCCGCCAGGCCGCACGCAACGCTGCCGGCACCCCCCGACCGAGCTTCGCCTCGAGCGCACGGAGCTTGGCGTCGCTCGCCGGCTTCGCGAGCTCGAAGCGCCTCCCCACATCCGCGTAGAGACGCGCCATCGCTTTCAGATGAAAAGCGAATGTCATCGCGTCACGATACGTTAAACCAACGCATGCTCGCCGAATCTCCGCGTTTGACGAATCGCCTGACCGCGGTGCTGATGGCCGGCTCGTGCCTCGCGGTCGGCGCGCTCGCCGTGCGCGTCCATCGCACCGGGTCGATGTGGTTCGCGTTCATGATTTGGAACCTCGTGCTGGCGGTCGTTCCGTTTTGCTTCGCGCTCGTCCTTCATCTTCGATGGCAGCGGCAGCGGCGCGTTTCGGCAGGGCTCGTTTTGCTCTCGCTCGGGTGGCTGCTTTTTTTTCCGAACGCGCCGTACGTGCTCACCGACGTCGTCCACCTCGGAAACGATCGGCTCTGGTGGTACGACCTGCCGCTCGTGATGGCGTTCGCCGGGACGTCGTGGCTCGCGGGGCTCATGTCGCTCGACCTCGTCGACGACGTGCTGACCCAAGCGGTCTCGCGCAATTTCGCGCGCGGCGTCGTGCTCGCGTCGTGTTGGCTCTCGGGGATGGGCGTCTACCTCGGCCGATTCTTGCGGTTCAACTCGTGGGACGTGGCGCGGAGCCCGCGTGCGCTCACCATCACGGCGCTCCAAAAATTTCTTCCGCCGTGGAAGCACCCGCAGCCGCACGCGTTCGCCCTATTTTTCGCCGTTCTGCTGCTCGGCTCGTACATGACCTTCAGGATGCTGCGCGCGAACGAATGCTATGCTTCGCCGCGATGACGAAGCTGACCGTCGACGATCCGTACACCCTCGAGCCTTCCGTCTCCGTCGAGCTCGCCGATGACGCGCGCGTGAACGACGTCCTCGACCGCGCGCGCCGTGCGTTCCGCGCGTTTCGGGCGACGCCGTTGAAAGAGCGCATCGCGCTGGTCGAGCGCGCGACGCAGGCGATGGAAAAGCGCAAAGACGAAATCGCGCTCGACCTCGCGCGGATGATGGGCAAACCGATCGCACAAGGCCGCGGCGAGGTCGCCGGCATGGCGCAGCGCGCGCGGCACATGGCCGAGATCGCCGAAGCGTCCCTCGCCGACATCGCGCTGCCGAAAGAAAATTTCGATCGCCGCATCGTCAAAGAGCCGCTCGGCGTCGTGCTCGACTTGCCCGCGTGGAACTACCCGCTCCTCACGGCGGTGAACGTCGTGATGCCCGCGGTGCTCGCCGGAAACGCGGTCATCGTGAAGCACTCGCCGCGCAGCCCGCTCTGCGGCATGCACTTCGCGCGCGCGTTCGAAGAAGCCGGCGCGCCGAAAGATCTCGTGCAGGCGCTCGATTGCGATCACCCGACGAGCGAGCGCATCGTGGGCGATTCGCGCGTCGATCACGTCGTCTTCACCGGCTCGGTCTACGGCGGCCATCGCATCGCCGAAGCCGCCGCCAAGCGCTTCGTCGACGTCGGCCTCGAGCTGGGCGGAAACGATCCGGCGTACGTCGCGGCCGATTGCGATTTCGAGAAGACCGTCGAGAACGTCGTCGACGGCTGCATCTACAACTGCGGTCAGAGCTGCTGCGCGGTCGAGCGCGTCTACGTGCATCGCTCGCTCTACGCGCGATTCGTCGAAGCTTGCGAGCCGCTCGTTCGCGCGTACGTGATGGGCGATCCGCGTGACGAAAAGACGACGCTCGGCCCGGTCGCGCAGCCGCACCACGTGCCCGAGCTCGAGGCGCTCGCCCAAAACGCGAAACAAAAAGGCGCGCGGACGATCGCCGGCGGACGCGCGACGAAAGTGAACGGCCACGGCCGCTTCTTCGAAGCGACGCTCCTCGCCGACGTGCCGCAAGACGCGGACCTCATGCGACGCGAGTCGTTCGGTCCGGTCGTCGCGATCGCACCGGTCGACTCGGACGAAGAGGCGCTCGCGAAGATGAACGACTCGAGCCTGGGCCTCACCGCGAGCATTTGGACGAGCGACGCCGACCGCGCAGGTCGCATGGCGCGCGCGCTCGAGTACGGCACGGTCTACATGAACCGCTGCGACTCGGTCGACCCCGCGCTCCCGTGGACGGGCGTGAAAGACTCGGGCCGCGGCTCGAGCCTCAGCGCGCTCGGCTTCGACCAGCTGACGCGCCCGAAATCGATCCACTTCCGTTTGCGCTTCTGACCCGAAGCAAAGGCGCGCGGGGCGGCGCGTGTCGCAATCAGGTGGTTCCGGTATTTCTGTTCGCCACGGTCGTCCACGACGGGGTCACGCGCGACGTCGTCGTCGAGCGCGAGATGGAAGTGTCGGTCGGCGATCGTGTCGCGCTCCGCGTGCCACGACAAGACGCGGCCGCGACTTATCGGCTCGACGGGCTGCCGGTCGCCGCGCACGCCGAGACCGACCCGAGCGGCGTCGACGTGCGGTGGACGCCGCGCGACGCCGACGTGGGCTCGTACGATCTCGTCGTCGACGTGAAAGACGGCGGCGACGAAGACACGAAACGCATTCACGTCGTCGTGAACGAACGCGGCCATCAGCTCTTCGTGCCCGGCGCGATCGCGGCGCTCTTCGTGCCGAACGATTTGCAAGATCTCGGCGCGTTCGTGGGCGGCGGCGCCGAGCTCGTCCTATACTCGTTCGCCGATCAGGGCAGCCTATTCGTACCGAGCCACGGACGATTTTATCTCGACGCCGTCGTGCTCGGCTCGCCGCACGCCGCGATCGATCCCCTGTTCAGCGTCTCGCTCGGCTTCGATCTCACGCTCGAGCGCGCGCCGGGCCGGCGGTACCTCTTGCCGTTCGTTGGAGCTCAAACGGGTATCGCGTACCAAAAACAAGCGGGCACGTTCGGCTGGGCGATGCCGCTCGTCGGGGTTTACCCGTGGGCATCGCACGCCGTCCGCGTCGCGCTCGAAGGCGGCTATCTCCTGCCGACGACCGCCGCTCAAGACGTACGCGGGGTCGTCGTCATGGCGACGATCGACCTCGCGCCGTTTTGATACGTCACTGCGGGGAAAGCGCGACGCCGCGGTAGACCGTGTTGGTGGTGGCGGTCGCGAGCAGCGTCGAGGTCGGCGTGAGGTTCTGACCGTCGTCGATGTATTTGAGGATCTTGTTGCCGGGGCTCGTACCGCCGGTGGTTGCGATCACGACGATGTTGTTGCCGTCGGGATACGCGAGCACGCCACGGCAACCGTTCGTGGTGCCGTCTGTGAAGGTGGTGACCTTGGCCCAAGTGGTACCGTTGTATGTCCACTTCTCGACGCCGTCGCCCGTGCTGTCGTCGCACATGTAGAGCGTGTCGAGGCCGTTGAACCCACCGTCCTGGTCGAGCATGTAGAAGCCGTACTGGCTGCCGGTCGTTCCCGGCATGCCGGGCAGGAGCGTCACGGTCTGGCCGCTCGTCGTGGGCATACCGGTACCCACCGCGGATACGCCGTGGAACGTGCTCGCGCCGGTCGAAATGTAAACCTGGCCGGCGAAAATCTGGACGAAGCGCACGTTGGTCGGGGCGGTGGCCAGCGTCGTCGACGCGCCGGTCGAGCTGAGCGCGACGTACTGCGGGCCCTCGTTGGTGCTGCCGGCACCGGTAACCCAGAACGAGGTGCCGTCGTTCGAGGTCGCGCCGCGCGGGTTCTTTCCACTGTAGGCCGCCAGCTCGGTCGTCGTGTCGACCGTCCCGTTCTTATCGACGCGCGCGACGACGCGCAACACGCCGCCGTCGGTCGCCGTGCTCGTGATGCTCGCCGTGCCCGGCGCCGCGCCGTACCCCGCGAGGACGACGTAGTGACCGTCGGCGGAGAGCGAGAGCGAGCCCTCCGACGTCGAGTTGCCGTTGAGCGTGAAGGGCTGGTTGCTGCCATTCACCGCGACCGGGAGCGAGATGGTCCTGACGAGCGAGCCGTCGACCACGCTGCGCTCCTCGAGGAAAACCGTGTCGGCCTCACCGTTCGGCGAAGCGTCCGCGCCCGCGTCGGGATCGGCGCCGCCGTTCACGCGCACCACCATGAACGTCAGCGCACCGCCGTCCAGTGACGCATCCGTCACTGCACCATCGTCCGACGAGTCCGGCGGAGCGTCCGTTTCGATGGCGTCGGTCGTCGCGTCTTGGAGCGTCGCGTCGTTGCCCGAGTCCTGAACCGTCGCGTCCTTGCCCGCATCCGGGAACGGCGAGCCGTCCTTGGCGGCGTCGCTGCCCCCGTCCTTGTTGCTGGTCTGATCGGCTTTGGCGTCGGAGCCACCGTCGGTCCCGCTGTCGTCGCCGCCGCAGGCGAAAATGAGGCCTCCCGAGGCGATGAGGACGATCGAGGAAAGGGCGAGGATGCGGTTGCGCGTCATGATGTCGCGGTCTCTACCTCAACCCGAGGCCGGACGCTTCAAATTTACGGTGCCGACCGCCGAGTCAGCGTTTCTTCGCGGGCTTGGTGCTGCGGGCCGGGTTCGCGGGGAGCGCGGCGAGTGCCGGGCGTTTCTCGTCGAGCTCCTCGAGACTGCGGGGCCAGTCCTCTTTGAGGAGGCGCGAGAGCGACCGGTCCGCGAGGAGCTTGCCGCCGGTTTGGCACGTCGCGCAGTAGTTCGTCTCGTTGTCGGCGTAGACGATGCGCTGAATCTTCGACCCGCACACCGGGCACGGTTTTCCGTAGCGGCCGTGGACCGCCATGTCCTCGCGAAACGCGGTCACGCGCTCGGGGAACGAATCTTTGCATTCTGCACGTATCGTCTCGGTGCGCTCGGCGAGGATCTTCTTCATCGCGAGGACGAGTCGCGCCCATTCCTCCGGCGTCATTTGCGACGTGAGACGCATCGGCGAGAGCTTCGCGGCGTGGAGGATTTCGTCCGAGTACGCGTTGCCGATGCCGCTCAAGATCGTCGGATCGGTGAGCGCGCGTTTGAGCGTGTGGCGCTCGCGCGTGAGCGCCGCGACGATCGCGGCCTCGGATGCGTCCATCACTTCGAGGCCGCCACGATCGAATTCGCGGAGCGCGTCGCGACCTTTGACGAGGTGAATCGATGCGCGTTTCTTGGAGCTCGCCTCGGTGAGGATGAGTGTGCCCGTTTCGAAATCGAACGCCGCGAGGCCCAGTTTTCCGGGGATTTTCGCGCCGCGCGATTCCCAGCGAAATCGGCCGGCGACCATCAAGTGGACGACGATGACGAAGTCGTCCTCGAACGAAAAGACGATCCGCTTGCCGAGGCGCTCGACGCCGGTCACGCGCTTGCCGAACACGTCGCGAATCGGCGGCACGGCAGTCCTCAAGACGAACGGTGACGCGAAGCGGATCGCCTCGAGCACCTTGCCTCGGGTGCGCTCCGCGATCCGCTCGACGTAAACGGTGATGTCCGGAAGCTCGGGCACGCTCCCCGAGCTTACCTCACGCTAAGCGGCGACGAACTGGCGCTCGACGAGCTTTCGATATAGCCCGGCTTCGGCGACGAGCGTCGCGTGCGTGCCCTGCTGGACGATGCGGCCGGCGTCGAGGACGAGCACGCGGTCGGCGTTTTTCACGGTCGAGAGACGATGGGCGATGACGAGCGTCGTCCGATTTTCGAGCAGGCGATCGAGCGCTTCTTGGACGAGGTGCTCGCTCTCGGCGTCGAGCGCGCTCGTCGCTTCGTCGAGGATCAGGATGCGCGGATCTTTGAGCACGGCGCGCGCGATGGCGACGCGCTGTTTTTGGCCGCCCGAGAGCTGGACGCCGCGCTCGCCGACGCGCGTCGCGTACCCGTCGGGGAAGCGCGTGATGAAATCGTGCGCGTTGGCGACGCGCGCGGCGCGCTGGACTTCTTCGAGCGTCGCGGTGGTGCGGCCGTAACGAATGTTGTCCTCGATGCTGCTCGAGAAGAGCATCGGCTCTTGCGCGACGACGCCGATTTGGCGGCGCAGCCACTTCGGATCGAGCTCGCGAAGATCGCGACCGTCGAGACGGAGCGAGCCGCGCGTCGGATCGTAGAGACGCGAGACGAGCGCCGCGATCGTGCTCTTGCCCGCGCCGGACGAGCCCACGACCGCGACGACCTCGCCCGGCTCGATGCGAAGATCGAGATCCGCGAGAACGGTCGCGTCGGGGCGCGCTTCGTACGCGAACTCGACGTGCGACCACTCGATGCGACCGACGACCTCTTCCGGCACGAGGCCGCCCTCGCTCGGGATGGTCGGATCGCGATCGAGAATTTCGAAGAGACGCTCGGCCGCGCCCGCGGCGCGCATGAAGTCGGCCCACAAATCGCCCAGCGCGCCGAGCGAAAACGCGACGACGAGCGTATAGACCAAAAACGCCGTGAGCTGCCCGATGCTCATCGAGCCCGACGTGACGAGGCGCCCGCCGTACCCCATGACGAGCGCGATCGCGGTCGTCGCCGCGGCCATCGCGCCGCCCATGAACGCGCCGGTCACGATCGTGCGTTTCTTCGCGAGCTCGTAGGAACGCTCGACCGCGGCGGCGTAGCGCGTGGCCTCACGCGTCTCGGACGCGAACGCACGCACCGTGCGGATCGCCGAGAGGCTCTCTTCGCCGATCGACGACGCGCCGCCGAGCGCGTCTTGCACGTCGCGCGAGAGACGCCGCACGCGCCGCCCGAGCACGACCGCGCCGAGCGCGACCGCCGGCACGACGGCGAGCATCAGCAGCGTGAGCCGCCACGACGTGTAGAAGAGCATCGCGAGCGCGCCGAGCGACGACGCGACGTTTCGAAGCAGCATCGAGAGATTCACGCTGACCGCGTTTTGCAGAACGGTCGTGTCGCTCGCGAGACGGCTCGTGAGGTCGCCGACTTTGTTGCGATCGAAGTACGCGATCTCTTGCTCGAGCAGCTTGCCGTACGCCGCTTGCCGCAGGCGCGCGACGATGCGTTCGCCGGTCACCGTGAAGAGGACGTAACGCGTCGCGCCCGCGAGCGCCGCGATGACGCCGAGCGACAAGATGAGGATCGCCGCGCGATCGACGCTCGTGTGCGAGCCGTGCGCGAGAGCGCCGTCGACGAGCACGCGGATCGCCTGCGGGAACAGAAGGTTCGCGCCGCTCGCGATCGCGAGGCACGCGAGCCCGATGGCGAGCGGTCGCCACTCGTTTCGCGCGAGCCCGAACATGCGCCCGAGGAGCTTGCGCGCACGCGCGGCCGGCACGCGCGGAGCATCGTCGGGGAGAGGCTCGGAAAATCGCGATCGCGCCACTGGGTTTACACTTTAGGGCCGACCGGTCGCCGGGGCCCGTGAAGAATCGTCAAAAATGCCACGAACGCACGCGCGACGCGCGCGGTATGATTGTGCATGCGTCGGGGAACGGTCGTCGCAATCGCGTCGCTCGTATGCGCCTGCGGCCTCGCCGAGAGCGGGCTCGTTTCGATCGACGGCGGCGCGCCCGACGTGACGACCGACGTCGTCGTCGTGCCGATCGAGGCGGGCGACGCGTCGAGTGACGGCGGGCTCGACGTGAAAGACGAGCCGGAGACCAGCATCGACTACGGCCCGCTCTGCGCCACCGAGTGCGCCGACGCCGGCGGCACTTGCACCGACGGCGGCGCCTGCAAGATCGACTGCACCAAACCCGGCACGTGCAACGGACCGATTACGTGCCCGCCCAACGTGCCGTGCATCGTCGGGTGCGGCGACAACTCTTGCAACGACGACATCGACTGCACGGCGGGCGCCGCATGCGACATCGAATGCATGGGCATGAATTCATGCGCGGGCGAAATCGACTGCGCCGGTTCGACTTGCAAAGTCGCATGCACGAACAAGGACTCGTGCGAGAACGGCATCTCGTGCGACGCCGGCGCCTGCGACATCGTCTGCTCGGGCAACGGCTCTTGCCCCGGCCCGAACGACTGCACCGGAACGACGTGCACCATCGCGTGCAGCAACATGACGTCGTGTCAGAGCCCGAACACGTGCACCGCGACCGCGTCGTGCGACATCGCGTGCACGGGACCGGGCGATTGTCCGTCGGACATCACCGCGACCGCGCCGGTGAGCGACGTCTGCTGCACCGGATCGAGCTCGTGCGACGGCCTCACCACGTGCGACAGCCCCAACTGCAATTTGTTCTGCGGGGCGATGGCGTCGTGCGTCGACACGACATGCCAGGGGACATGCGCCGGCGACGCCGGCGCGTGCCCTTGACGTTTCAGGCCTTCGGCGCGCGGTGAGCGCCTTTCCAGCGGCCGTGCATGCTCTCGATGCGCGCCATGAGCATCTCGCGCTGGAGCTCGAGCGGCCTCGGCATGTGATCGCCGATTTTATCGAAGAGCTCGCCTTGCGACTCGAGCTCGGTGCGCCACTCGTCGAGATCGATCGCCGTCGCCATGTCGACGCGATCCGGCGAAATGTCGAGACCCGACAAATCGAGATCGCCCGCCTTCGGCACCCAGCCGAACGGCGTCTCTTGTCCGCCGACGCGAAGCCGCGCGCGGTCGACGATCCATTTCAGGACGCGCATGTTCTCGCCGAAGCCCGGCCAGAGGAATTTCCCCTCCGAGTCTTTGCGGAACCAGTTCACCAAAAAGACCTTCGGCGGATAATCGATGACGGCTTGCATCGCGAGCCAGTGCGCGAAGTAGTCGCCCATGTTGTATCCGCAGAACGGAAGCATCGCCATCGGGTCGCGGCGCACGACGCCGACCTTGCCGGTCGCGGCGGCGGTCGTCTCCGAGCCGAGCGTCGCGCCGAAGAAGACGCCGTTGTTCCAGTTGAAGCCCTGCATGACGAGCGGCACGGTCGTCGCGCGGCGCCCGCCGAAAATGATCGCGCTGATCGGCACGCCCTGCGGATCGTCGGCGAAGCGTGATTTCACCGGGTTGTTCGACGCGGGCGCGGTGAAGCGCGCGTTCGGGTGCGCGGCTTTTTCGGTCGACCCGCGCTTCCACGGTTTGCCGAGCCAATCGATGCACTCCTCCGGCGGCTCGCCGTCTTTGCCCTCCCACCAGACGTCGCCGTCTTTGGTGAGCGCGACGTTCGTGAAGATCGTGTCCTTCATGATCGTCTTCATCGCGTTCGGGTTCGACTTCATGCTCGTGCCCGGCGCGACGCCGAAGTAACCCGCCTCCGGGTTGATCGCCCAGAGCTTGCCGTCGTCGCCCACGCGCATCCACGCGATGTCGTCGCCGACGGTCCAAATCTTCCAGCCCTTGAATCGATTGGGCGGAATCATCATCGCGAAGTTCGTCTTGCCGCACGCGCTCGGGAACGCCGCGGCGACGTACGTCATCTCGCCCTCGGGCGACTCGACGCCGAGGACGAGCATGTGCTCGGCGAGCCAGCCCTCTTTTTGTCCGAGCGCCGAGCCGATGCGAAGCGCCAAACATTTTTTCCCGAGCAAGACGTTGCCGCCATAGCCCGAGCCGATCGACCAAATCGTGTTGTCTTGCGGGAAGTGGCAGATGAATCGCCGCTCCGGGTTGCAGTCCAAAACCGAGTGCAGGCCCCGGTTGAAATCGTTCGACGCGCCGAGCATGTCGATCGCGCATTTCCCCATGCGCGTCATGATGCGCATGTTGAGGACGACGTAGACGCTGTCGGTGATCTCGACGCCGACCTTCGCCATCGGCGAGCCGAGCGGGCCCATGACGTACGGGATGACGTACATCGTGCGGCCCTTCATCGCGCCGTCGAAGAGCTTGCCGAGCTTCGCGTACGCCTCGCTCGGGTCCATCCAGTTGTTCATCGGGCCCGCTTGCTCTTTCGTCGGCGCGCAGATGAACGTGAGGCCCTCGACGCGGGCGACGTCGTTCGGGTTCGAACGGTGGAGGTAGCAGCCGGGCAGCTTCTCCTGGTTCAGCGGGATGAGGACGCCTTGCGAGACGGCGAGCTCGGTGAGGCGCCGCTTC
>DASXHD010000042.1:0-123012 GCA_036488725.1 Polyangiaceae bacterium
TTCCATGCACCTTCGCGCCGACAAGCCCTCGCTCTTTCAACTCGTCCCGCTGGCTCGACATCATCGCAAGCATCCGACTCGCAGCGAAGCGATGCTCTGGACTGCGCTTCGCGGGCGGCGGCTCGGGCCTCACTTTCGACGACAGCATCCGATCGATGCGTTCATCGTCGACTTTTGCTCGATCGGTCATCAGCTCGTCATCGAGATCGACGGCTCGATTCACCGCGACGCGGAGCACGCGGCGCGCGACGCGGCTCGGCAGCGGGCGCTCGAGGCGCTCGGCTGGCGGGTGCTCCGACTCGACGCGGAGCTCGTCGAGAGCAATCTCGCCGCGGCGCTCGCTCGCATCCGCGCGGCGCTCCGGTGATGCGCCGTTTCTTTTTTTCATCACCGAGGGATGTCGTTTTTCGCTGACGAAAACACGCCTTCCGCACAGAGAACGGCTCCTAGGTGCGCAGAACGTTTCCTGTCGCGCGCAGCGTCGCTCCTTGCGCGCCCGACGCGCTTCCTTGCGCGGTTAGAACCGCTCCTTACGCGGTCAGAATCGCTCCTTACATGCCCAGAACGGCTCCTTACATGGGCCGTCCCGCGCCTTCGGGCAGTCTTGATTCCCCTTACGGCGCCGGCGTACCTTCTTGCCCCATGAGCACGAAGCCTACGCACTCCACACTCGCGATCGCCGAAGACGCTCGTCACGTTCTCGCGGCCGCCAAAGAAGACGCGCACGATGCGCAGTTCAAAAAGCGCGTCGGGTCGCACGAGCTCTCGCAGTTCGAAGCCGACATCGCGGCGCTCGAAGCGGGCGAGACCGCGCGCACGACGCGTCTTCATGCGAAGGTCGCCGCGGGCGCGCACGTCGCGGACGCGCGCGCGCAGGCTCACGACGTGATCGAAGGCGTGCGCGAAGACGCGCGGATCGCCTTCGACGGCAAGGGCGAAATCCAGAAGGCGTTCGGCGTCGGGATGCGGGTGAGCTACGACTCGACGCCGCAAGTGAAAGAGGCGCTGCGCGTCCTCATCGATGGAGCGCACGAGCACGCGGCGGAAGCGAAGGCGGTCGGGCTCGACACGCATGGCCTTCACGACGTCGAGCACATGATCCACGCGCTCGAAGGGCTCGACGCGGCGCACGTGCTAACGGCGACCGCGCGGCACGCGAACTCGACGGCGACCGATTCGCTCGCGCACAAAGTCGAGCACGAGGCGGCCCACCTTCGCCTCATTGCGCGGCGCGCGTTCAAGAAGGACGAAGCCAAGCTCGCGCGTTATCGCAGTACGCTGCCGCGTCATGAAGTGAAGCCGCGCGCCAAGCCGGCGCAGCCGATCGCGCCGACGACCCCTTGATCACATCACGGTGGCGTACGTCTCGCTGCGGGCTTGGTAGAGCGACCAGAATTTTTCGGCGATGACTTTCGGGTCGAGGGTTGCGTTGCCGCGGTCGAAGGAGGTGCCTTTGACGGTGCCGTTGACCATCACTTCGCCGACGTAGACGCCTTCGGGGCGGAGCGATTCGGCGAGGAGGCCGACGAGCTTGTGCTTGGCGGCGTTCGCGAGGGCGAGGCCCTCGGCGCCGAATTGGACGGCCATCGCGTCGATTTTGGGATCGAAGAAGCCGAAGCCGCCGTTGGTGACGAGGAGCGCGCCGTGATCTTTTTTCAGGTCGGCGAGCGAGGCGCGCACGGCGGCGAGGAGGCCGGTGACGGCGATGTCGATCGCCGTGTGGATGGCGGCGGTGTCGGCGCCGAGGAGCTTGGGCGCGCCGCCGGGGGTCGCGTTCCAGTGTAGCGCGTGAATCCCACCGAACGACTCGCGCACGCGCGCGATCATCGACTCGACTGCTTTCGTGTCGCCGACGTTCGCGGGGAACGCTTTGGCGGTCACGCCTTTTGCGCCGAGCGATTTCACGCCCGCGGCGAGGCGCTCTTCGTTTCGACCGACGAGCGCGATCGAAAAACCTTCGGCACCGAACTTCTCGGCGACCGCGTTCGAAATTCCCGGACCGTAACCGCCCACGATCATCGTCTTCGCCATGGCGTCTGAGTAGCGCGTTATTTGGCCAGCCGTCGAGGGCCACGCGACGATTGGCGGGACATGCGCGCTCGACTCTTGGGGGCTCTCGGGGCGTCGCTCATCGCAATGACCGCGTGCAACAGCGTGGTCGCGACGAGCCGGCTGGCGAATGCGTTCAATGAAGGCGTGCTCGACAGCACGGCCGACCCGGCTTACGACCGCGGAAAACGCGCGACCGATACTGTGATGTGGCGGATGCGCGACGAGCTCGGCTCGGGTTACTTCGGTCAAGGCGCGAAGGACGCGCAGGTCGTGAAGTGGCTCGCCGCGCTCGACAAGCACGCGGCCGCGTTCATCCGCGACGCGGTCGCGACGAGCGTCGCCGACGTGACGCCGACCGACGACTCGTGCGCCGACGACAGCGGCACGCCGCAAAAACAAGTGTCGGCGTCGCAGCAAAAGATTCAGCGCTTTCTCGAGCGCGAAGTGCCCGACGTCGCGCCGCCGACCGCGGCGCTCTGCACGCTCGGCGATCCGAGTCAGCCGAACGTCGCCGCGATCGAGCAGCTCTCCGATTACGTGCGGTTCAGCGTCGCGCTCTCGCAAGCCGGAGGCGACGCCGCGGCGCTCGTCGACGAAGGGTTCGCACCGATCGACGAGGCGACCGCGGGCGCGAGCGCCGCGTTCGAGCACACGGCGGATTATCTCGTGAACCGCAATTGGCGGCGCCAATGGGACCATCACGTCGCGGGGCTCGTCGTGAAAGGCGGCGCCGCGACGGGGATGTTCAGCGCGGGCGTCGTCTGGGTCGCGCTCAACATCCTCCGCGAGTGCACGCGCGCGCACCTCTGCGATCCCGCGACCACCGGATTTTCGATGGCGAGCGGCACGAGCACCGGCGCGACCATCGTCGCCGCGAGCGACATCTTCGATACCGCATTACGCGCTGGCGACGACACCGCGCGCGAAAAAGCGATAAGCGATTATCTACATTGGTATTCGTGCTCCTCGATGAACGACCTTTATTGCGTTCGCAATCATCCGGCGTTCAACTTGGCGCGCGGCGCGGGCGGCAAGCCCGACGAGGTCCAAGACTCGATGCTCGACTTCGACGGCCTCGCCTCGAAAATCGAGGACAACTACCACTGCTCCGAGATGGGCAACGGGATGGAGCTCATCCTCAACACGGTCGACTTCCGCACCGGGCGGCTTTACTCGCTGAGCGATCAGGATCCGGCGACCCTCCTCGCGCCGTGGGACGTCGCCAAGGCGGTCGTCTCGTCGGCCGCGTTGCCGTTCATCGTGCGGCCGACCTATCACTTGCCGGTCGACCCGATGAAGGGCGCCGGGAACTTCGCGTACCTCGACGGCGGCATTCGCTCGGAGCTTCCGCTGCTCGCGCTCGTGCGGCGCGGCGTCGAACGGCTGCTCGTCGTCTCGAGCGGCGCGTCGGTCACCGGCGACGAAGGCGCCATCCCGAACGCCCTCGGCATGGCGACGCGTTACATCGACATCTCGACCGGCGGCGTCACCGAGTCCGAAATCGATCACGCGAAATCGCGCGCGGTCGCTTCGCGCCTCGCCGAATACGAGCTCTGCACGGCGATGCTGCGTCACGATCGGAGCTGCAAAAACGGCTCGACGGCGCCGCGTCTCTGCGTCGGCAAGTGCGATCCCGAGGCGCTTTGCGCGGGCGATTTCGCGCACGCCTGCGACCGCGACACCAAGCGCAAGACGATGCGCGACGACGAGTGGGTCGTCGACCAGACGTTTCGCATGACGAGCGTCTGGCGCAACGAAGATCGCGTCGCCGGGTTGCCCGGTTATTCGTTCAAGCCGACCGAGCAGCGGCGGTTGATCCTCGCCGGCGCGGAGGCCGCGCGATCGCAGTGCGCGCACATCGCCTCGACGCTCGGCATCGACGTCGGCACGGGCCCGAAGCAAGTGCCGCTCGACACGCTCTACGCGTGGTGCACGCCGAACCTTCCGAGCGTGAACGATCAATGCACGCCCGAGGAGCTCGCGCACCTCGACAAGCCTGCGAGCGATTGCTCGAACGACGACGGCCCGCAGCCGCGCGCGTCGACGCATAGCGAGGTCCAGTGCGCGCGGAGGTCGCGATGAACGCGCGAATCGCGATTGCGGCGTTCCTCTGCGCGACGAGCGCGCTCGCCGACGTCCCCCAAGTGCCCGGCGAGCTCCCGCCCGCGCCGATCTCCCCATACTTGCTCGCCGGCCCTCGCTTCCTCGAGACGAACATCGTCGCCGCGTCGGTCATCGACACGAACGCGCGGACCGACGCTCCCGCCGACGCGCGCACCGGCCGCTCGAGCGCAGTCATCGGCGGCGAAATCGGATATCCGCTCGCCGATCAACGCGTTCGCCCGAGCGCATTCACCGGAATCCAACTTGGATATTGGGGTGACGACAAGCACGGCCCATTTTCGTTTTATCTCGGCGCGCGCTTGCGTGTTTCGTTTTGGATGGGCGACCTGTGGGACTTTTACGTCATCGCCCGTGGCGATTTTCCGGTCACGCCCGACGTCGGCGCCGCCGTGCGACCGGGCCTCGGCCTCGGCATGCGGCTCGGACGCGCGGTGTCGCTCGAGGCCACTTACGACGTGCTCGCACCGCTCGGCGGAAAGTTCGAGAGCACCGAGCACCCGAACCTCGTCCCCTTCGGCATGACCATCGCGCTCGCGGTCGATCCTTGCTTTTCGTGCAATCGATCGGCGAAACCGCAGCTCAATCGCAATGTCGCTTGTCGGCTTTACAACTTTGCAAAACAAGACGCTTCGTGCGAAGTGCGCGCGGCGATTTGCGCGGCAGTTCCCAAAGCGCTCGAGTCGTGCCCCGATCCGCTCCAAGCCAAACGCGACGACGACGGGACGAGCACGTTCCTCGCCGCGCTCGCCGACGGCGTCGGGACGCAAGCGAAGCCGGCGGTGAATCGCTTGCTGGAGCTTCACCACAAGCTCCTCGCGCAGTGGGTCGACTACGAAAAGAGCGCGGCAGCAGCGGGCGTCGCCGGTCGCGAGCTCAGCGAGCGCTGGAGCTACGCGCCCGTCCCGAGCGAGCTCCGCGAGTACCTCGGCTGCGACGGCGGCCCTCCCCCGCCCGACTGCGAAGAAGTCACGAAGTAGCGGCGGCCAAACCAAACCCGTCGTGCAGCGTGCGCACGGCGAGCTCCGTGTATTTTGCAGGCACCAGCACCGACACTTTGATCTCGCTCGTCGAGACCGCCTGAATCGGGATGTTCTCTTTCGCGAGGAGCCGGAACATCTTCGACGCGATGCCCGCGTGCGAGCGCATGCCGAGCCCGACGATCGAGACTTTGACGACGTCGGAGTCGCAGCGAATGTCACGCGCGCCGAGCGATTTTGCGATCGCTTCGATCTCGGTCTTGGCGCGCGCGAAGTCGACCTTCGGCAACGTGAACGTCACGTCGGCGCGGCCGGCCGATTCGGTGTCGGCGGTCTGCACGATCATGTCGACCGAAATGTTCTTGTCGGCGATGTGCGCGAAGAGCTCCGCCATCGCGCCGACTTTGTTCTCGAGGCCGACGAGCGAGACGCGCGCCTCGCCTTTGTCGTACGCGACGCCCGCGACGACCACGTCCTCGAGCGTCTTGTCCTCGCGCGTGACCCAGGTGCCCTCGGACTCGTTGAACGAGGTGCGCACGTGAACCGGAACGCCGTACTTCATTGCAATCTCCACGCTTCGAATTTGCAAAACTTTGGCCCCGAGCGACGCGAGCTCGAGCATTTCTTCGTACGAGATGCGCGCGATTTTTCGCGCCGTGGGGCAGACGTTGGGGTCGGTCGTGTAGACGCCGGCGACGTCGGTGTAGATCTCGCACGCGTCGGCGCCGATCGCCGCGGCGACTGCGACGGCGGTCGTGTCCGACCCGCCGCGGCCGAGCGTCGTGATGTCGCCCTTCTCGTCGACGCCCTGAAATCCTGCGACGACGGCGATCTGTCCTTCGCGCACGGTCGAGAAAATTTTCGAGCCTTCGATCGCCTTGATGCGCGCTTTGTTGAACGCGCCGTCGGTCAGGATTTTCACTTGGTGGCCGAGGAGCGAGCGCGCCTTGCCGCCTTCGTTTTGAATCGCCATCGCGGTGAGCGCGGCGGCGACTTGCTCGCCGGTCGCCGCGATGGCGTCCATCTCGCGCGCGTCGGGCACCTCGGTGACTTCGTGCGCGAGGCCGAGGAGGCGATTGGTCTCGCCGCTCATGGCCGAGACGATGACGACGACGTCGTTTCCCGCGCGCTGCGCGGCGAGACACCTGCGCGCGACGTTCCGGATGCGCTCGATCGACCCGACCGACGTGCCCCCGAACTTTTGGACGACCAGTGCCACAGTAATGTGGCGCCGCTTTTATCACGCAGCGCACACTTATGCACAGTGCTCGGGCGGCCGCTTGTTCGCGCATGATGCAGCAAATCGCCGTGAGCCTCCAAGGTCACATCTATCGATGCATTCAAACCGGCAGCGCGCGCGAGCGCCTCGAGGTCTGCCGTTTCATCGTGCCGGGTCTCGGCACGGTCACGCTGTCCCGAAAGGACGGCGAGGTGCTCGTCGTGGAAGCGGTCGACGATCACGTCGCCCCGCTCCTCGTCGCGGTCGCTGACCGAATTTATGCGTGCTGGCAGCTCGTGCTGAGCTGAAGCGCTCAGTTCACGGAGCTTTTGCTCGCGGTCCCGAGCTGCATGCGGACGCCGTGGAATTTTTGCTTGAGCACGTCGGCCTCGTGGGCGAGCTCGGTGAAGTCTTCGTCGCGCGCTTCTTTGGCGAGCGTCGCGGCCTCTTCGACGATCGCGACGAGCTTCGCGTCCGCGCCGCTCACGGCCGCCGCCTTGTCCTCTGCTTCGAGTGACGTCGACATCGACTCGAGCAGCTCCGCCGCCTTCGTCCCGAGCGCCGCGTAGCGGAGCATGAGCTCCGAGAGCCGCGAGCGTCGCGTCTGAATTTCGACTGCGCGCGCGCCGAGCTTCTCGACCGCGCCCTGCTGCCGCTCTTGCATGTGCATCATCGCTTCGCCGAGCACGCGGAGCGATTTCGCGAGCTGCTCCTGCTGCTCGAGCGCCCCCTGGAGCTCGCGCGCGGCGCGGCTGATCGTCTTCTCGCTCTGGAGCTTGGTCTTGCCGAGACCTTCGGCGAGCTCCTCGAGCCGGCGCTGATCATTTTCGATCGCCTGCGCTGCGGCGACGAGCTCTGCGAGGTCCTTGGCCATGCGTGATTGCTTTTACCAGAATTGCGCTATCGTGCCCGCCCGCAAACCATGGGGAGCTACACGGGGTACCTCGTCGAGACGTTTTTGACGCTGGTCGTCGTGTGCGTGCTCGCGTTCGCGGTTTTGTGGGGCGCGAAGAGGCTCGGCGTCGCGCGCGCGTCGGGGTCGATCAAGCTGGTCGGCCAGCTACCGCTCGATCAGCGTCGCGCGATCTATCTCGTTCGCATCGGCGAGCAAGTCATCGTCGTCGGCGCGTCCGAAGGCGGGCTCACCAAGCTCGGCGAGATGCCGGCGTCCGAGGTTCCGCAAGACGCCCCGACCAAGCCGCTCCGTTTTGCCGACGTCCTCGCGCGCGTGCGCCCCAAAGCGGTCGCCGAGCCGAAGGAGGATTCGGATGCATAACGTCGGAAGCGACGATCTCCTCGGCAGGCCGATCGTCCTCGTCGTCGCGCTCGCGCTCGTCTCGCTCGTGCCGTTCGTGTTCATGAGCGTGACCGCGTTCGTGAAGATCTCGACCGTCCTTCAAATCGTGCGGAGCGCGATCGGCGCGCAGAGCGTCCCGTCGAACACGGTCGTCATGGCGCTCGCCGCCGCGCTCACGCTGCTCGCGATGCAACCGGTCGGCGAAAAAATCTGGCAGAACGCCGAGCCCATCTTCACGAGCGGCAAAGCGCTCGACACCGCGACGCTCGTCAAAGGCAGCATCGACGCCGTCAAACAGCCGATGCACGATTTCTTGAAGGCGAACAGCGACGCCCGCGAGCGCGCCCGCTTCGTCTCGGTCGCCAAAGAATCGCGCGCCCCCGCCGAACGCGCGAAAGTGAGCGACGACGATTTCACCATCCTGGTCCCCGCGTTCGTCGTGACCGAGCTCGGCGAAGCGTTCGCGATTGGATTTCTCCTTTATCTGCCGTTCCTCGTCATCGACATGGTCGTCGCCAACGTGCTCCTCGCGCTCGGCATGCAGATGCTCAGTCCGACGCAAGTGAGCCTGCCGTTCAAATTGCTTTTGTTCGTCGCGATCGACGGCTGGGGACTTTTGGCGCGCGCTTTGGTCAGCGGGTATCACACGGGATAGGCCTGTAAGGTCCGACTCTGCCGCGCGTTCTTTCAGCGTGAACGCCAAACGACATGGTCTCGCAATTGCCCTGATTTTGGCCACGACGGCGTGCGGCGCCTCGGAAATGAGCGGAGCGCCTCCGAGCGCGACGCCCGCCGCGGCGGTCGAGGCCGCGCCCGCGCCGGGAAACGTCGCCTCGAGTCGCGCCGCGACCACGCCGCCGTCCAACATGGGCGCGAAGACCGCGCCACCGGCCGCCGACGGCAAGAAGACCGCCGACGAAAATCCCGACGTGCTCGTCGTCTACACTGGCGACGTCGGCATCACGGTCGACGATGGACAAATCGCGCCGACGATCGATCGCATCATCGACATCGGCGAGTCGATGGGCGGTCACCTCGCCGGTCGCCACGACGGCACGGTGACCGTGCGCGTCCCCTCGCCACGTTTTCACGAGGTGCTCGAGAAAGTCGCCGCGCTCGGCGAGGTCACGCACCAGTCGGTCACCGCCGAGGACGTCAGCGAAGAATTCCACGACGCCGAAGTGCGCCTGCAAAATCTCAACGCGACCCAGAAGCGCTTGCAAGAGTTCCTCGCGCGGTCGGCCAACATGAACGACATGATCACCCTCGAGCACGAGCTCGAGCGCGTCTCGATGGAGATCGACCGCATCGAGGGACGCATGCGCTTCCTCAAAGACCACGCCGCCTTCTCGACGCTGAGCGTCGCCCTCGCCGCGCGTCCGAAGCCGCAGGCGATCGTTGCAACTCAAACCAAACCGGTCGCGCCGGCCGCGCCGCGCATTCTCCCGCTCCACGCCGACTGGCTCGACCAACTCGGCGTCCCCGATCTCGTCGCCAACTGAGGAATGACCATGCTCCGCAAAGCTCTCTTCGTGCTCTCGATCCTCGCCGCCGCCTGCGGCCCCGCGTCGGGTCTTTCCGCGCCCGACGGTTTCGCGCGCCTCGGCGGCGACCACTTCGACGACCGCATCGGCAGCGCCTCGGGTGTCGTCGTCGCGACGCGCGTCGTCGCCAACGATCCGAAGGCCAACCTCGACTTCTGGACCCAAGCCATCGACCTTCGCCTCCGCCAGCGCGGCTACGTCGCGACCGAGGCGGCGAAGGACGTCAAGAACGCCGCGGGCCTCCCCGGCCGATCGTTGCATTATACATTCAACGACGGCACGCGCGAAAACCGGTATTTCCTCGACGTCTACGCGACCGATCGACGCATTCTCCTCGTCGAGGCCACGGGCGCGACCGCCGATTTCGACGCGCGCCTTCCCAAAGTCGTCGAGACGATGCGCTCGGCGCGCCTCGGGTCCTGAGCGTCAGGCGCGAGAGCGCGGCGCGTCCTTGACATCGAGCGGCGACCGCGTAGATTCCGCCGCGCCGAAGTTCGGGGCAATAGCTCAGCTGGGAGAGCGCCGCGTTCGCAATGCGGAGGTCAGGGGTTCGATCCCCCTTTGCTCCACCGAAAATCAAGGGCTTTTTCGAGCCTTTCGCCGTCTCATAGGTCGCGCCCTTCCCGTACGTTTGCGCCTCTGGGGTACATTCTGGGGTACAGCGTGCGCCCGGATCTGCGTCTCGATGAGCGTCCCGATCGCGCCCTGCGATCCGCGCGCGTAGACGAGCTCGGCCATGCGGCTGTTCACGTGGCGAAGCACCTTGCCGATCAGGTGCGGCTCGACGCCCGCGTTTCGCAACCACATGCCGAGCGAGCGGCGAAGGTCGTTCGGCGAGATCTTCCCGATCTTGGGCATCGCCTCGCACGCGCGACACTCCGGATCCGGCGTCCCCCGAAAGAGCTTGTTGCCGTTCGGCCCGATGCAATTCGGGCCCTTGCCTGCTCGGCACTTCGGGCACGTCTCGAGCCGAAGCCGCGCGTGATCGAGCCCGCGAAGCACGTTGCTCCAATGCGGAAACGCGGTCCCTTCTCGCTCGGCGTGCGTGCGTGCGCGCTCGAGCCACGGCGCCTGCAACGAAACGATCGAGACCGATCCCGCCGACGCCGCCGTCTTCGTTCCCCGGATGTACACGAGCGCGTCATCGATGTCCTCGATCCGCGCGCGCTCGACCTCCGATCGCCGCGCGCCGGTGGCGAGCGCGAACGCGAACCATCCGCGCCTCTCCTCGGGCAACGCTTCGAACATCGCGAGCGCGTGCTCTTGCGTGAGCCACCGTTCGCGCGGCTTGTACTTCGGCGCGAAGTCGATCGGCATCACGCGCTCAAGCGGCGTCGTGAACGTGCCGAGGTGGATCGCTAGCTTCAGCGCGCCGCGCAGCACGACGAGTTCGCGGGCGATCGTGCGTGGCGCCGCGCCCTCGCGCTCGCGCGTCTCGATGTACTTCGCGACGAGCGCCGCGTCGATGGTCCGAAGCGGCCGGTTTGCGCTCCAGAGACGGCGAAAGTGGCCCGCTTTGTCTTCGCAGATCTCGATCGTGCTTTCGGGTCGCCCGCGACGGCGCTGCGACGCGATGTATGCGTCGAACGCCGTCCCTACGCGCGGCGTGTTCGCGGAAACGTCAGCTTTCCGCTGTCCGCGCGAGCGCTCGAGCCAGACCGCGAGCGCGTCCTCTTCGGAGCAGGTCGCGACTGGGAGCCCGAGGCTTTCGCGGCTCCCGCGCCCGCGATCGCGCTGGATGTACCCCCACCACGTGTCACCGCGGGGCCAGACCTTTCTCGCTGCTCGTCGTCCCATGGGTCCCGCGTTCGCTCGTCAACGTACTCCTGGAGCGCCGCGCGCGTCACCCGGAGCTTGCCACCGGGGCACTCCTGAAAGTGACGCATGCGGTGCATCACGCGATAGGCCTCGTGCGGCGAGCAATTGAGGATGAACGCGACCTGGTTCGCGTCGAGCATCGCCTCGTCGAGGAGCGCCGCGCCCATGATCCCCTAGGCGATCCGGATCGGACGAAAGTCGATCGCGGCGAAGCGCGCGGCCGATTCGCGCAGCGCCGCCCAGCGGAACGCGACGACTGACGCGTTATCCCGGATCCAATCCGCGTGCGCGACCGCTTCGCGCGGGGGTGCAGAAAGGAGCGCCGTCGCGTGGCTTGTGAATTCGTCGCGAAGCCGCAACGTCTCACGCGCCCAGCTTTGCGCGAACACCGGAGGCTCGTCCCGAAGCTGGGCTATGAAGCGTGCGATCGGGTCCGTCTCGCGAAGGGAGAAGGCGAGCGCTGCCGCCATTGTCTCGACGCTCACGACCGTCCGTCCCTTCGCGCCTGCGAAATCTGGCTCGTCGCCGTCGGCGCGTTGCCGCGCGCGCACGCGTCGCAATGCCGTCGCGCCTTCAGGTGATCGGACGCGAAAACGTTGTGTCCGCACTCGAGATGATCGAGCGTCGTCCCGAAGTACATCACGCGACGGATGGGGCCGAGGAGCTTCGCTCTCAGCCGTCGCGACCGCACGCGCTCGGCGAGATCGTCTACGCGAGCCGCGAGTTCGGCGCGCGTTGTCACGGCCACCTCGATTCGCGACCAAGCTCCGCGGTGAGGTCGTCGTGATACGGCCGCTCGCGTTCGGCACGGATCTCGTCGGCGTCCGGCGCGTGTTCGCGCGGGCGCGCCGGCCTCCATTCGGGTGCCGGCGGCGCGGGCGGATAGTGCTCGGGCTCGATGCTCATTCCGCGGCCTCGGCTTCCGGCGTGCTCGTCATCTCCGCGCGCGCCTGCTTCACGAAGTCCTTCGTTTTCACGCCGTAGAGATCGAAGAGCGCCCCGTCGCTCGCGGTATCGACTTCGACGATCATCTCGACGAGCAGGCCGCGCAGGATCGATTCGTCCTCGGTCGCGCGAACCGCCTTCTGCGCGGAGTCGTCCTCGAGCAGCTCGACGCCGCGCCGCTCGAGCACGTCGCTCATGATCCGAACGAACTGCTCGCAACAACAGACCAGGAGATCCTTGGGCGGCTTTTGCTTTTCCACGCGTCGCACGAGCTCGCGGATCGCGAGCTTCCGCGCCTGCTCCTGAACGCGGTTCTCTCTGATGAAGTCATCGGATGTGGCCGGTGCCTCCATCGCCTTTCGGACGCTCGCGTGTTTCTTCGCGATCGCCGCTAGCGCTTCCTCGCGCGGCAGAAGGTCGGACTGCGTGCCGTCGCGCAGGAAGCCCGTCGCGACCTTCGGGCCATCCTTCACGCCTTTGAGCAGCTCGCCATAGCTGCGCTCTTTCGGGTCGGCGCGGCAGATCGTGTCGAGCTGCACGAACTTGTAGCTGCCGTAATCGTACGAGACCTTGTCGACGGGCTTCTCGACGACCTCGCGCCCGGCCTTCTTCGCTGCGTCGATCGTCCGCTGGCGAAGCGCGGCCTTCTTCGATGAGAAGCAGTCCGGGTCCGTGCAGAGATCGCCTTTGACGTCGCCGAAGAGCTCTTTGTTGTTCTTCGTCCGTTTGGGGCACGTCGCGCATGCGCCGGCGCTCGGCAAAAGCGTCGCGTCCTTCGTGTCGAACGGCGCTTCCGCGATCTCGAGCATGAAGTGCCGGCGGATGTAGTCGGCCGCTTCGCGCGCGGACATCTCCAGTGTCTCGTCGAAGGCTCGCGCCTGCATCTCCGCGGTCGGGACGCGCGCGAGGTAGAGCGCGACGGCCGAACCGATCGCGCCGCTCAGGAAGTGGGCGCGGACGTCTTTCGCGAGCGTGAGCAGCTTCAAGCGCTGGTAGACGTGCGAGCGCGAGCGGCCGATCTTCTCGGCGAGCTTGTCCGCGTCGTACCCGTGCTTCATGAAGGCCTCGTAGCCCTCGGCCTCCTCGAGCTCGTGCACGTCCGACCGCTGGCCGTTTTCGATGATCTGAATCTCGAGGGCCTCGACGTCGGTGAGATCGCGAATCGTAGCGACGATCGTGTTCATCCCCACGAGCTTCGCCGCGCGGAAACGGCATGCTCCGAATACGAGCTCGTACGATCCGGAATTCGGCCGCGCCGGGTTCGGCCGCACGAGCACCGGCTGGAGCTGTCCCTTTGCCTTCATCGACTCGCCGAGTTCGCGGAGCTTCTCCTCGGGCGGGAAGCGCTTGCGCGTGTTGCTGGGCGACTCGATGATTTGCGAGAGCTCGAGCACGGTCGTTTGCGGTTCCATTTTCGGTGTGGTGTTCATTCGGCAGCCTCCTCTTTCGAATCCGTCTCGAGCACGTCGACGAGCATCTCGCGCCCCTCGACCTTCGTTGCGAGCAGCTGGAATCCGTCTCGCGTCGCCATCTCGACGAAGAGCGGGAGCGCGTCCGCGTCGAGCCGCTCGAGGCCGTCGACGACGAGGAACTTCGCTTTCGCGTTCGCCCGTCGCGCGACCTCAACGGCGAACATCATTTGTTCCTTGCCGCTCACGGCATCAATCACCTTGCCGTCGAGCGTGAGCTCGTCGCCCGCGACGCCGAGGCCCGGGATCGCGTCGCTTCGCTCGAGGAGTTCGCGCGGCGCGTCGACGCGCAGACGGTCGACGATCTCCGTCAGGGCTTTCGCGCGTTCGGCCCTCTGGCTCGCCTCCTCCGTCGCCTTCACGAGCTCGGCGCGGGCCGCCTCGGCGCGTTCGTGCGCAACGGCGCGCTCGTGCGCGCTGCGCGCGGTGATACCCCTTTGCTTCGCCGTCTCGATCTCCTCCTCGCTCGGCGCGGTCTCGACTGCCGCAGCGAGCGTGCGCTCGAGCCCCGCGGCCTGCTCGTCGAGCTCGCTCGCGTCCGCCGTTGCCAGTTGGGCCGCCTCGCGACGTTTCACGAACGACGAGAGCGCGGTCTCCGCGCCCGCGAGCTCCGCGCGTAGGCGTTTGACGGTCTCGCCCGCGGCGATGATCTCATCCTCGGGCGGACGATCCTTCGCAGCCTCACGACGAAGCGCGGCGCGGCCGCGGATCTGCTCGATCTGCTCGCGCGCGCTCGCGAACTTGCCCGATTGCTCGATCGCGCGCTTCTTTTTCGAATCGAGCTGCGTCCATTGCGCGCGCGCCTGCTCGAGCTCCGCGGCCGCGGCCGCGGCGGTTACGGCCGACGGCTCGACGCCGCCGAACTTCTCGACCTGATCCTTCTCGAGCACGCCGACCCGATTCTCCGCATCCTTCGTCGACGCGTTCGCCTCGCGACGTGCCTCGAAAAGGATCTTGTGGAGCGTCGCGCATGCGTCGACGCCGTGCATCGCGCCGAGGAGCTCGAGGATGTGCGAGGGGATGAGCTCGCGCGCGAAGTCTGGCAGCCAGCGCGCAACATCCTCGTCCGTCACCCTCGCGGGCATGGCCGCGAGCACCATCTTTTTCCGCTCCGCGGGTTTCGCGAGGAAGAGGTCGAGCGGATCGAGGGGTGCCGTGCCGAGCAACTCGGCGAGATACGTCTGCGGCTTCTTCTTCACGTCTTGTGAAGACGTTTCCACGGAGAGTGTCGAGCCGTTTTCTGTGATCGTTCGTCGCGCGCGGAACCGCGGATCGTCGACGTCGACGAGGATCTCGGCACGGTCGGCGCCCTCGCGGATCGCGTCCGGCCCGATGTCGCGCGCGAGCAGCGCGGCGCGCACGGCGCGAAGTACCGTTGTCTTGCCACGTGCGTTGCCGCCTTTGACGATCGCGCCCTTCGGCGGGATCTTCACGTCGAGCGCCTCGATGGCGCGGTAATTCTTGATGCGCAGGTGAGTGATCTGCATCGTCGTTCCCTTTCGTTGTCGTCGGACGGTCAGGCCGCCGCTTCGTCGGTTTCGTCGTCTTCGTCTTCGTCTTCGTCTTCGAAATCGAGCTCGACGGGCGCGTCCGGCGGCGCGTCGAGGTCGAGCTCGGCCACGCTGTAGGCGGGCCAGTGGTCGGCGTTCGCGCAGGCCTTGAGCGTCTCGATCCAGAGCGCGAGCTCGCGGCGCCCGCGGTCGAGCAGACGCGGCGTGAGCTTGAAGATCTGCACCGCGTACGGCGCCTTGCTCTCGACGGCGAGCAGGCGGACGCCGGCGCTCGTGTCGATCCCGTTTTGCTTCGCGCCCTCTTCGTAGGACGCGAGCTGCACGTGGTAGAACATCTTCAGCGCGTCACGCGAGAAGTGCTTCGGGTTTGCCGTCCGCGTCGATTTCATATCCCCAATGCCGAGCGCGGCGGTGACGAGATCGATACCGCGCGTCGCAAACGGAACGCCGTTGATCTCCCAACGCAACGGCACTTCGCATCGCGCGCCCTCGAGCAGAGAGCGCGCGCCGTCGTGCGCGAGCACGGCCGCCGCGATCTCTTCGGCCTCCTCCCATTCCTTGGTCGAAACGATCTCGTTGCCCGCGGCCTCGTGCTTCGCTTGGAACGTTTCCCACGCCTTGCCACGACGCGTGTCGGGCCAGGTGACGACGTCACGGCCGGCTTGAGGGCCAAGCACGAGGCGATGCACGACGGTGCCGATGCGCATCGCCTTCGTCACCTTGACGCCGTGCTCGAGCACGTGACGGAAGTGGAGCGGCGACTCGGCGATGTGTTTCAGCGTCGAGATGTGGAGCGCGCCGTCCGGCTCGTGCGCAAGGATCTCCGCGAGGTTCACGAGTCACCCCGGAGCGCGGCGTGTCCAGTCTCGGTGAGCTCGCCCGGCCACGGTCCAGTCCACCAGGCCTTCGACGCGCATAGCGTCCAACATTCGGCGTGACGCGCCACCCATGTAGCCGCGACGGCCGTGATTCCACGGGCGCCCGTCGCGGATGTTCTCCAGCACGCGACGGCGAGCCTTCGTCAGCTTCGCCGCGCTCACGGGTGCTCTCCGATGGCGCGCAGTCCGTCCTGCACGCGCTCCAGCGTCTCGGGTCGCATCGAGCCCATCGGGGTAAGCGCGTCCCAAACGACGTGCTCACCGACGCCGAGAAGGATCGCGACACGCGCGGTCGATGCATGGCGAACCTTCAGTCGCGTGATCGAGTCACGAATCGCATTCGGCACCGCGACGCGCGTGAGGCGCGTCGGGCGGCAACGGCCGGCGTAGTTCATCAAAACGTGTCTCCCGTGTCGGGGATCTCGACCTTCGGAACGTCGAAGTAGACGGGCTCGGTAGACGCCGCGGCGCCTTGCTGCTGCGACGCGAGCGCGGCGTCTTGCTGCGCCTTGTCCATCTGCGCCGCGAGCTCCGGCCCGACGGGCTTCATCCCGTCGACACGCGCGGCGTGGATGCGGATGCACGGTCCGGTGGTGCCGTCGGCGTAGCGGCACGTCGACGCGTAGAGGCCGATCTTCTGCCCGATGAGCTTGCTCCGCTGCGTCGAGCCGAAGAGCATGTGCAGCGTCTTGAGCGCGCCCGCGTTCAAGACCATCGGCTTCTCGAAGCCCTCGAAGAAGAGCATCGGCGCACTCTTCTTTCGGCCGCCGTGCCCGACGACTTCGCCGCCGCGACCGTCACGAATCACGACGACGGCCTTGCGGCTTCCGTCGCTCTTGATCGGCAGGCTGTGCGCGCCGAGATACGGACGATCGCGAAACGACGCGAGATCCACGTCCTTCTCTTGGGCGGACGGTTTCTTTGCTTCGCTAGCCATGTTTAGCCTCCGGTTCGAGCTGCTTGATCCGAGCCTCGAGCAGCCCCTTCACGGTGCGCAGGTCGAGCACCTCCTGAGTGAGGGACTCGAGCTCTGGGCACGTGAGGCCGCCCATGCGACCGACGCCCTTGCACGACAAGCCGAGGACCTTTCGCTCGGCCACGCCGCTGTCGACCGCCGCGCGCAAGATCTCGCGCACGCGTTCGTCGGCCAATTTCGGCGCCGCGGTCACGACAGCCACCCCATGCGCGGACGGATGACGCAGCGGAGTAACCCGTCGACGATCGCGAGCGCCGGATGACGAAAGCCTGCGAGGACCGTGATCCCGTGCCACGTATAGACGCGCATCACGCCGCCTCTGGAGCAGTGGGCGCGCCCTCGAGCGGCTCGAGCTTCGTCACCGATGCCAGCGGCATCGGCGATTCGAAGTTGCCCTCCGTCGCGATGACGACCGAACGCGACGTCACCTTGACGATGCGGCCGATGACGACGCCGGGGAGCTCGCGGTCTTCGCCGCCGAGCGAGTGGAGCGCGACGAGCTGCCGTGAGACGGCGAGCGCGATCATCTGGTCGCGGAAGTCACGGTCGTTCATTCGGGTTTCTCCTTCGGGATCGCGCGCTGCATCGCGCGCGCGGTCGTCAGTCGTTGGGCGAGACGTTGCTGCTTGTACGAGGCGACGCCCGCGCGCAGCGCGTGGCAGAGCGCGGAGAACTGCGCGGCGTCGCTGCGCCGTTCGATCAGGTCTGCGAGCGAGCTCGGCGGAGTACTCGCCGGGACGCGGGCGAGCGGAAGACGCTCAGCCTCGAGCGCGAGTCGGCGCGACGTCGCATGCGCCGCGGGCTGACACGTCGGGCAGAAGCCGTACTCGAGCGAGGCTTGGCAAGCCGGGCACCGCAGAAAGACGAGCGTCTCCTCGAGCGGAGAGAATGCCGCGGCGGTCATTGCGCGACGAAGCGCGCACGGGCGCGAGCGAGGAGAAGCTCGGCGACCGCGAGAGCCGATCGGGCACCCGGAACGCCGTCGACGACGGCAAGGGCGGCCTCGTTGCAGAGGTGTTCGGCGCGAGAGACGTGGTCGGTGGAAACGTTTGCAGAGGTAGGACCCATGTACAAACGTTTAGTCACGCCCAAATATTTGGTCAAGCCAATTCGCATAGTTTCACCGCATGAGCAATTTCGCGGCGCCGCAGCAACGAAACTCCGGCATGTCAGGATGCGCTATCGCCGCACTCGTTCTCGTCGTGCTGGCGTGCTGCATCGGCGGCGGCTGCGTTCTCTGCGTCGCCGTCTTGGGACATGAGTCGAAGGCCGAGCGTGCGCGCAGCTCTGAGCTTTGGGATGCTCATATCTCGGATCTCAACGCGCGAACGCGCGCGGCGTGCGACGCGGGCCCGAATGAGCATATCGAGGGGATCGACGACGACGACTTTCGTCACCAATGCCGCGACGCATTGAAAGCGGCAATCTTCCCTGACCCTCTCGACGAGCCGGATGGAAAGCTCGATTACGTCGACGGGGGATGCTCGCGCCGATTGCGGATCGTGATCATGCGGCCGGTTACATCAACCGCGAAGCACAAGATTCAGACGGGAACCTGCACCTACGATCCGCGCACCTCGCAGATTCACTATTCCTTGGAGCCGTGAACGGTCGCGCGCATCACGCGCGTCTGACTTTTGGGGGGCTCGAGTCTCTCCTCTGCTGTTTCAGCAGGACTCGCGCCTCCGCTGCATCGTCGATCGACTTTGGTTGAACGCCGAGCACGAGCCAGTCGAGTGTGACGCGGCCCTTCTCGGCGATCTTCTTCACGGTCGAAATCCGAGGGTCGCCGGTCTCGCTGTCCAAGAGCAGGCCGATGTGACTTCGCGATAGGCCGAGATCCTTCGAAAACTTGCTGAGATTCGGCTCGCCGTCTTCGTGGACGTAGCCGTTCTCTCGCATGATTTCACGCACACGGTCGCGAAAAGTGGCCATCGCTGCGACGCTAGCGGAACATGCTTGACCAAACATTTGTGCACGGCTAAACGTTTGTGCATGACCGTCGGGCAACGCATCAGGCGCGAGCGCAAGAGGCTCGCGATCACCGGCCGAGAGCTCGCGCGGCGCGCCGGTCTTGCGCAGTCGCTGATCTCGTCGATCGAACGCGGGCAGACCCTCGATCCCCGTGTTTCCACGGTTATCGCGCTCTCGCGCGTGCTCGGTCTCACCGTTCAGGACTTGATCGTCGGGCGGCCGGCTTAGCATGCTCATCCACGCTGGCACCGCTCGCGCTTGCGCGCAGCTGAACGGTTGCGCGAGCGCGTTCACTGCGCGGGCGCGCACGTCTGAACGACCAGGCATTTCGGCCACGCTGAACGCAGCGTCATTTCTCGTGCGAGGCGCGGCATGACGGCCTCCCTCCTCATCGCCCTGCTTCTCTCCCTCCCGCCCGTGCTCGACGGCTACACGCACGGCGCCCCGATCCCGAGACACGAGCGGAACGTCTTTGCCATCGCGAACGCAGCCATCGACGAGAGCGACCCGAAGTTTTGGGCGGTCGTGCTCGACGTATGGGGCGCGCACGAGAGCGGTAACGGCGACGCGAACATCGGCGGCGGCTGTCCGGGCGTGCGCGTCGGGACGCCGTGCCGACGAGAGCAACACGCGCGCTACTGCGGGCCGTGGATGGTCGAGTGCGCGCGCGTGCCCGTCGGCTCGACGCTCCTCGACGAGGCGCGCATCGCGATCCGCGAGTTCAAAAACTCCGCGCTCGCCTGCCCTGAATTTCCTTTCGGCCAATACAGCGGCGTCGGTTGTCACCGCTGGTCGGTCGTCGACTTGAGGCTCGCGGAGATTCGCCGCGAGTACGCATCCCCCTTTCCCGCAACGGAGTCCGACCAATGAACACGCCGCAGATCAATCCGCATATCGACATCGACAGCATCATCCTCAAAGCCAGCTCACATAACGAGCCCGACGACTACGAGCCCGGAAAGCCGCTGCCCGAAGGCGCCGAGATGTGCGTCATGGAAGCGATCGCCGTCCTCGCAAACGAGGCTTGGAACGATCATCCGAAGTGCGTTTGCGAGTCGTTCGGCTTTCTCCGCCGAGTGAACGACCGCGTATCGGATGACGCGCTTCGCACGCGGATGCTGAAGCCGATCATGCTCACGATCATCGGCACGAAGTCGACGAAAGCCGTGGAGCGCGTGCGCCGGTTCATGCTGCTCGATTGGGCGATCCGCGAGGACGTGCCGCGCATCGCCCGCGCGGCCGGGTTGAACGAGGAGGCATCGCGTCTCGAGGCGCTAGGCGTCATTCGCGACGACGCCTCGCTACAGGCCGCGACCAAAGAGCTCGCCTCAATGCGTGCATCCGCGTGGTCGCGTTGGGACGCCAGGCGAGCAGAGTGGCTTGCCACATGGCGTGCGGCGATGAAGAAGACTCCGCCCGACGCGATCGCCGACGCGCTCGCCGACGCGCTCGCCGACGCGAGCGCCGACGCGAGCGCCGACGCGATCGCCGACGCGATCGCCGCCGCGAGCGCCGCCGCGAGCGCCGACGCGAGCGCCGACGCGCTCGCCGACGCGATCGCCGACGCGAGCGCCGACGCGAGCGCCGACGCGATCTGGAAGAAAGCTTACGAAGCGGCCGAGAAGGCTCAGAAAGAGGATGGGTCGGCCTACTGGGCCGCGTACCACGCCGTCCGGGGCGACCTCTGCACGATCGTCCGTAAGCACGCGGCCGAGAAGCTCGAGCCGCTCACGGAGGCGAACATCGCGTCGCTCCACGGCATCGTCCGCAAGATGGCGGCGGTCACCGAGGCGGACGCGTCATGAGCTGCCCGCGTCCTTGGTTCGAAGACGACGACGAACCGCTCGATGACGAGCTCGCGGCGGACGCTGCAGCCGACGAGCGGAAATACCGCGAAGCGCCCATCGACGGACCGGGCGGCGACGAATGAGCTTGCTCGAGGTACTCGCGATCGCGCCTCGACGCGCGCCCTTCACGTCGGACGATCCGATCCAGGCGTACCTCGATCCTGATCCGATGCGCGGCGCGGACCCGCAAGCGCTTCTCGCGCTTGCGATCGTCTTTCGCGCCGCGCATCCGCGCGCGACGTTCCGCGACTTCACGCGGTGGCTGTCATGACGACGAAGCGCGAGATGCTCGGCTACCTCGATCAGGTGCTCGAGGACATCCGCTCGCGCGGGCTCGTCGCGAACGGCATCACGCGCTCTCGCCTTCGTGACGGGTTCCGTCTCACGACGGCGATCCGCGCGGCGGTCATACAGTACGTGCCGAACGATCCGGCGCCGGCCGAGCAGCCCGCCCTGAAAGGCGTCGGATGACCACCATGCTCGGCTTGTCGGCGATGGCCTACGCGCGCGCAGGCTTTGCTGTGTTCCCGCTCGCGCCGAACGGCAAACAGCCCGCGATCGCGCGCGGACGCGGCGTCTACGACGCGACGTGCGACGAGAAGCAAATCGCCGCCTGGTGGCTGCGATGGCCCGGCGCAAACATCGGCCTCGCGGTCAAACCGGAGTGGCTCGTGATCGACGTCGACGTGCGGAGCGGCGGATTCGAGACGCTCTTCTCGTGGCCGAGCATCCCGGTCACGCCGACGCAGCAGACCGCGACGGGCGGCGTGCACTACGTGTTTCAGCGACCGTCGTGCGACGTGCGCGGCAAGGCCGGCAAAGGCGTCGACGTCCTCCAGGTGGGCCGGTACATCGTCGCCGCGCCGTCCGTCATCGGCGGCAAACGTTACGAGTGGACGATCAAGCTATCGGCGACGCCGATCGCGAAACTCCCACCGTGGCTGCACGCGAACGTGATGCGCAAAGAGCGGCAGCCGCGCGCCGAGAAAAAGCCGCAAGAGAAGTCCGCGCCGGACATCATCGAACGTGCCCGCAAGTACCTCGCGACGTGCGAGCCGGCGATTACGGGCCAGCGCGGCGGAACATGGACGTTCGTCGTCGCGCAAAAGCTCGTCCGCGGCTTCGCGCTCGACGACGAATCCGCCTTCCTTCTGATGAAGGAGTGGAATCGGACGTGTCAGCCGCCTTGGGATGATTACGGGCTGCGTCGGAAGATCCGGCAGGCGCGCACGACGGGCTCGTTCGACGTCGGCGGCCTGCGTGATGCGCCGCGGAGGTCCGCATGAGCCGTCGTCGTACGCGAAAACTGTCGCATTGGCGCGACGGACAGCCTAGCGGCTACGACTGGATCGGCCGCTCGTCGCGCCTCGCGATCTACATGCGCGACGGCTTCAAGTGCCTCGCATGCGGCTACACCGCCCAGCTCGGCAGCGCGTTCACGTGGAGCGGCTTGACGCTCGATCACCTCGACACGAACAAACGCGGTTCGGATCCGAGGAACCTCGTCACGCTGTGCCTCTCGTGCAATTCGTCGCGCCGCGCGGTCGATCCGGCGGCGTGGAATCCGGCGTTCGCCGAAGTCGCGTACTTCCAAGTTCGGAAGCCGCTCGACCGCGGTGCGGCACTCGCGCTCGCAAAACAAACGTGGCCGTCGCGCTACGCGAAGGACGCGGCGCGGTCGCGTCGTAACCGCGAGAAAAAAAAAACATTCTTCCTCGTCTCCGTCCGAACCGGCGGCGGCATGAGGCACGCCGCATGATGCAGCCGCGCCCCTACCAGCTCGACGCGATCGAGAGCCTTCGCGTGAACATCCGCAAGGGCATCCGACGTCAGATTCTTTTGAGCCCGACCGGCACGGGGAAAACGCTGACGTCCGCCGTGATGATCAAGGGCGCGGCCGACAAGGGCAAGCGCGTGCTCTTCGTGGCCCATCGTCTCGAGCTGATCGATCAGAGCGTCAAAACGCTGCAGAGCATCGGCCTCGACGTCGGCGTCATCCGCGGCAACGATCGCCGCCGCAAACGCGCAGCGCCCGTGCAGGTCGCTAGCATCGCCACGCTCGTGCGTCGCATTCGACCCGACGCCGATCTCGTCTTCATCGACGAAGCGCACCGCGCTCTCGCGAAGAGCTACGTCGCCGGCGTGCTCGAGGCCTACCCGAAGGCCGTCCACATCGGGCTCACCGCGACGCCGTGCCGCTCCGACGGGCGGCCGCTCGGCACGATGTACAACGCGATCGTCCAGGCCATCACGTACGAGCGCGCGATCGCCGAGGGCTACCTCGCCGCGCCGATCGTCTACTCGACGCCCGCGCCGCCTGACCTTTCCGACGTCCACACGACCGGCGGCGACTACGACGCCGGCGAGCTCGCCGAGGCGATGACCAAGGGCGCGCTCATCGGCAACATCGTCGAGCACTGGCAGAAGTACGCGGACGGCCGGCGGACGGTCGTCTTCGCAGCCGGCGTCGAGCACTCGACGACCATCGTCGCGCGATTCGTCGCGGCCGGCGTTCGCGCCGAGCATCTCGACGGAAACACGCCCGAGGAGCAGCGGCGGGCCATCCTCGAACGCCTCTCGAGCGGCGAGACGCAGGTGGTGAGCAACGTCGGCGTGCTCTGCGAAGGCTGGGATCTCCCGGCCTGCAAATGCCTCGTGCTCGCGCGTCCGACGAAAAGCCTCTCGCTCTATATGCAAATGGCGGGACGGATCTTCCGCCCGTGGAATGACGTCACGCCGATCATCCTCGACCACGCATCGAACGTGACGAAGCACGGGCTGCCGCACATGGACCGGCCTTGGTCGCTCGAGGAGCGCATCAAGAATTCGAAGAGCGACGCGCCGACGAAGGAATGCTCGAATTGCTTCGCGCGCATCGCCGCCAGCGCGCGCACGTGCCCGCACTGCGACGTCGACCAAAAGCGCGAGGACGACGGCGACGGCCCGCGCAAGCTCGAGGAGAAAGACGGCGAGCTCGTCGAGGTGAAGCCGCCGACCGAAGCCGAACGCGAGGAGTGGCTCGAGCGGGCGATCGCGAAGGCGAACCGCCGCGGGCTGAAGCCCGGATGGGTGTGGCACGCGTACGAGGAAAAGTTCCACCTGCGCATGCCGAACGACTTGTGGAAACGTGTGAAACAGAGCGTCGCGAAGAGCGAGGCGGCGGCATGAGCAACGCCGCTCACATCCACCTTCCCGTTCTGCAGGAGGCGCCCGCGCCCGAGACGGTCACGCGCGAGATGCTGCGCTCCCGCCGAAAGCGAGACGTCCGCGCGGTCACCATCTCCACCAAGCGCATGACGAAGCGCGAGCTCAAGTTCGGCAAGATGATCGCCGATGCGACGCTCGAGAGCCTCGGCGACGTTGAGCGACCGCACACGCGCGGAGAATGCACCGAGGAGCGGCCGTGCCCGTTCGTCTCGTGCGCCCATCACCTCTACCTCGACGTGAGCGATCGCACCGGCGCGATCAAGATGAACTTCCCGGACATCGACGCGGAGCAGCTCGAGAAGATGCCCGCGACGTGTGCGCTCGACGTCGCCGACCGCGACGGCGCGACGCTCGAGGAGGTCGGCGAGATCATGAACCTCACGCGAGAGAGCGTGCGCCAAGTCGAGATGCGCGCGCTCGCGAAGACGAAGCGCGCGATCGCGCGAGGAGCGCTCGGCGACTACGCGCGCGACTACCCCGACACCGGACGCATCAGCGACGCCGACGTCGCCCGACTCAAAGAAGACGAAAGGACCCGACCCATGCCGAATCACGGTTACAGCGACAAAGTTTGGAGCGTGCTCAGCGACGGGCGGCGCATCTCCGTCGACCATATCGCGAAGGACGCCGACCTCTCTTACAAGGTCGCGCGGCAGACGATCGACAACTTTCATCGCGCCGGGAAGGTCAACATCTTCGACAACGCCGACGGAGGCATCGACGCCCAGCTCATCGAAGGCGCGGAACGCATCGCTCGACGTAAGCCGGCGACGGAACAAAAAAAAACGGCGCCCGTCTCCGTTCCTCCGCCGCGCGCGCTCGTGCACGTTCCGAAGGTCAAAGACCTCACGCTCGCACCGCCGGCGTCCGGCATGCGCTTCACGCTCCGCTACTTCGAAGCGAAGGTCGATTGTGCGAGCGCGCAGGACGTCGCGGAGCTGCTCGGCGCGCTGAAGCAGGTCATGGGCTCGTGAAGAAGCTCCGGCTCTTGCCGAAGCCGCTCGCGAGCACGCGCCCAAAGCGGCGCGGCGTTCGCAAGGCGCGACCGAGGCCACGCACGTGAGGCGCGTCGAAGACACGCTCCGCGATGCGCTGCTCGTCGAGCTTCCGCGCGCGCTCGGCAACGCTCGGTTTTTTTATCGCAACATCATTGACCAGACCGTTCGCGATCTTCACACGAACCGCATCTACCAGCTGAAAAGCGGCTCCACGGGCATGTCCGATCTCTTCGGCTACGTGCCCGCCGAACCGTGGGCGATCCCTTTCGAGATCGAATTGAAAGCGCACGACGGACGGCAGTCCGACAGGCAAAAGCAATGGCAGACTTTGATGACGACGATCCGAGTGCCGTTCCTCCTCCTCCGCCAGAAGAAGGCGGAGACGACGGCGCAGACCGTGGACCGATGGATCCGGGAAATCAAGCTCCTGATCGCGAGCCTGCGCCCGACCCCGTCGAGCTCGATGCCGCTATCGACGCCGCCGTCGACGGCGTCCCGGTCGGAACGACCAACGCGTGCTCCGACACACGAAACGCCGAGCGACTCATCGAATGGTTCGGACCCAACCTCCGCCACGTTCCCAAGTGGAATAAGTGGCTCACGTGGGACCGAGCACGGTGGACGGAATCGCCGCAGCGCGCGCTTGCGGCTGCCGTTCAGACCGCCCGCATGATGCTCGACGAGGCGACGACCGAGATCGAGCGCGCGAAGCTCGCATTCGAGGACGTCCGCACGCACGACGAAGAGGACGACGAGCGGAAGGACGCCGAAAATAAACTCGATCGAGCCGAGAAAGCCTACTCGTGGGCCGCGCGCTCGCAGAACCGTAACGGCATTCACGCGATGCTCGACGTCGCCGCCACGCACAAGGATGTGGAAACGTTTCACGAGGCGCTCGATCAGCACCCGCTGAAGCTGAACGTCGCGAACGGCACCATCGACCTCGTGACTGGCGAACTCGGCCCGCACATCCGCGAGGACCTCTTCACGATGGTCGCGCCCGTCGCCTTCGACTCCACGGCGAAGTGCCCGACGTGGGACGCGTTTCTCGAGCGCGCGATGGCCGGCGACCGGATGATGATCCTCTATTTGCAGCGCATCGCCGGCTACCTGCTGACGGGCAGCGTCAAAGAGCACGCGCTTTTCTTCTTCTACGGCGGCGGCGCGAACGGCAAGACGACGTTCACGAACACGCTCATGCGGCTGCTCGGCGACGAGCTCGCAGGCCCGATGCCGCGCGACATGCTCTTCGCGAAAAGCGAGCACGCGACGCGCGAGGCGAGTCTTTTTCGTCGTCGGCTCGCGGTCGCTTCCGAGGTCGGCGAGGGCAAACGTCTCGACGAATCGTTCGTGAAGGACATCACGGGCGGCGACGTGATCAGCGCGCGACGCATGCGCGAGGACTTTTGGTCGTTCTTCCCGACGCACAAGATCGTGATGTTCGGCAACCACAAGCCCATCATCACGGGCGGCGACGATGGGATATGGCGTCGCATTCGCCTAATCCCGTGGCTCGTTCAGATCCCCGAGGCCGAGCGCGATCAGTCGCTCCCCGAGAAGCTCGCCGCCGAGCTGCCGGGGATCCTCAATTGGGCGATCGCCGGCTGTCTCGAGTGGCAGCGCATCGGCCTCACGCCGCCCGAGTCGGCGCTCGAGGCGACGTCGACGTATCGCGCCGAGCAGGACTCCCTCGGCGAGTTCTTCGCGATGCTCGAGTTCGGTCCGGACCATCCCGAATTCCGCGTCACGAGGGCCAAGTTGCGCGCGACGTACGAGGCATGGTGCGAGGAGGAGGGACGGCAGCCGCTCGGGGCTCGTCGCTTCACCGATCGCCTGCGTGAGCACGCGTCGAAGCTCGGCGTTCAGCTCGGCGACAAGATGACCAAGACGTACGACCAAGCGTATCCGGTGCGTGCGTGGGTCGGCGTTCGTATCGCAGTAATGTGACTATGTGACTACTGACTACCAAGTGACTACTAGTGACTGTCAACGTTCGTTTACTAATAATGTGACTACAAGTGACTATTCGGTAGTCACATTGGTAGTCAGATATTTTCACCATCCCAGGGAATAGTCAGCAGTAGTCAGATTGAAACCCCTATATCAGCCCACACGCGAGACGTTGATTTTACGTTTTATAGTTTCCACAAAATAGGAGCGTAGTGACTACAAGTGAATACTGACTATCGGAGCCTCGTAACGCACTTCATGCACACGCGCCTACCGGGCGACATGTGGTTGCATCGCTTCGCTCACTCGCTTCATCGCAAGCTCGGCATCACGCGACTGCGATATCTCTCGATGCTCGACGCGCAAGGGCGACGCTGCGCAATCTGCGGCGTAGTGGCCAACCTCGAGCGTCTCTTCGCGTTCTGCGTCGACCACGATCACCGCACTGGAAAGGTTCGCGCGCTGCTTTGCCGCGACTGCAACGTGCTCATCGGAATCGCGAAGGAAGACCCGTCCGTGCTCACCAACGCGGCGGCTTACCTCACGAGGCACAAGCGATGAGTTGCAGCGTCATCAAAACAGTATGGGGAGTCGTCCTGGGCCACACCCTCGATTTTTTCCGCGCCCTACCGCCGGGTTTTCCTCCGAATTTCCACCAGCACGGGAAACGCTCATGAGCAAAGCCACGAAGACGACGTCGACGAAGGACCAGGTCGAGGTTTTGCTCGAGCTAGCGCAGGCCCATCTCGCGCGGACGATGGCCGACCCGGAATCGAAAGGCAGCGAACGCGCCGCCGCTCTCGCGCAGGTGAAAGCGATCCTTCGGGAGCGCGCGCGCCTTCGCGGCGAGCTCGAGATCACCGAGGCGACGCTCGTCCGGTCGCCCGCGTGGAAACGTGTCCAATCGCTGATCGCCGACGCGCTGAAGCCGCACCCGGATGCGTTGAAGGCGTTCGTCGAGGCGATGCGCAAAGCCGAGGAGGCGAACGGATCATGACCTCCGAACGGACACGCGTCGTCGTCGACCCCATCATGCTCGATCGGCTGAAGCAGACAAGCAGCCCCGCGCGCTTGAGCGAGGAGCCGTATCACCTCCCGCACTTCCTGACCGGCTGGCCGATCTTTCTCGATCCGAATCTCGGTGACGAGCGTGGCGCGATCATTTACGCGGACGGGCGTGTCGAGAAGTTCGGACGTTGGCCGAACGATGCGGAGACGTACAGCAACACGTTCAGCAACGTCGACACGGCGCGCGCGTCGCGAGAGAGCCTCGAACGCGCGATCGATTTCATGAAGCACGCTCACGAGCGGATGCTTTCGCCGAACAGGCCGCTGCCCATCTCGCCGGCCGACGCGGCCGCGGTTCTTGCGTACGAGGACGAGCTCGCGAAGGAGAAATCATGATCGTCGAGTTCGTCCCGTCGGACGTGGGTCGCGTGGTCATCGAAACGATCTCGCCTGTCGCCGTGGCGATCAGCGCGCGCGGGATCACGGCTCCGCAAACCGGACGCGTAGAGGTCCCCGCGCTCGCTTTCGAGAGCGACGCGGCGGAGAAGCCCGACTTCGTGGGTACGATGCGCGACGGCTTCGCCTACTTGTTTGGCGAGGAGCGGATCGCGCGGCTCGTCGTCTACGAGCGATCGTCGCTGCGACTATTCGAGGGCCCCGATGGGAAGCGCACGTACGCGGCCCGGCTCGGCTTCGTGGCGTACCTCAAGCCGGAGCAACCGCGATGAGCACGACGACGACAACCCGGGCGACGCGCGCGCGAACGTTCACGGCCGATCTTTTTCGCATGGGCTCGCAGCTCGTCGCGACCGAGTCCGGGCACGCGTGGCCCGATCCGACGTACCGCGACAATCCGGTCGGCTTCGCGCGCGACGTGCTGGGGATCGAACCGTGGAGCGCTCAGCGCGCGATGCTGGAAGCAATCGCCTCCCACGATCGCGTGTGTGTGCGCTCGGGGCACCGCGTCGGCAAGACGGACACGGACGCGATGGTTGCGCTTTGGTGGTTCGCGACGCGCCCACGCTCGCGCGTTGTCCTGCTCGCGCCTTCGTTCGCGCAGGTCAAAGAGGCCGTGTGGCGCTCCGTTCGACTGGCCTACTCGTCGGCGAAGGTGCCGCTCGGCGGAAAGATCGCGCAGCTCCCGCAGACGGGGCTGCACGACCTCGACGGACGGCAAGTGTTCGGCATCTCACCCGACGACGAGTTCAGGCTCCAGGGCCTGGCATGCCCGGCTTTGCTCTTCATCGTCGACGAGGCGAGCATCGTCGAAGATCCGATCTACGAGGTCATCCTGTCCAATCTCGCCGGCGGCGAGGAGGGGATCGGCGAGGCGCGGATGCTCCTGACCGGCAACCCGAATCGGAACAAGGGGTACTTCTTCGATGCGTTCCGCTCGGACCGGTGGAAGCAATTGCATATCCCGAGCACCGAGTCGCCGAACGTGACAGGCGAGTGCAGGGTGCCGGGGCTCGCCACGGCGGATTGGATCCGCGATCGCATGGTCGACTGGGGCGGGCCGAACGGGCCGATCTACCGGATCCGCGTGCTCGGCGAGTTCGTCGAGCTCACGGAGGGCCGGCTCTTCTCGCTCGACATGATCGCCGCGGCCGAGCGCGCGTGGTCGACCGCACCGGCGACGGGGCGGCTCTTCATCGGCCTCGACCCGGCGGGCTCGAGCGGCAAGGGCGACGAGTCGGTCTTTTGTCCGCGGCGCGGTCAAAAGGCGTTCGCGTTCATCGCGCATCGCGGGCTCACGGCGGACGAGCACGTCGTCGAGACGCTGAGCGTGATCACGCGCTACCGCGGCGACTCGCGCGAGCCCCCGCTCGTCGTCGTCGACCGCGACGGCATCGTCGGCGCGGACGTGTTCGCTTCGCTGCGCGCGTACCAAAAGCGGCACGAGCAAGACTTTGAGCTGATCGGCTTCCGCGGTTCGGAGCGCGCGACGCGACGGCCGAACGACGTGCATCGTCGACGCGACGAGATGTGGTTCGGCCTCGTCGAGTGGATGAAGGCCGGCGGCACGATCCCGACGGACGGCAAGGTCGAGGGCGAGCTCGCGGAGATCGCGACCGATCAAACGTTCCGCGGGCTCGCGAAGATCATCGAGAAGGACCTGATCCGGTCGGCGCTCGGCCGCTCGCCAGACCGCGCCGACGCGCTCGCGCTGAGCACGTACGTCCCCACGATGTACGAGCGCGACGACGGCGACACGAAGCGCGACGACGAAGACGACGACATGCCGCCGGCGCGGCCCATGTCGCCGTGGGATGGCGGACTCGACCCGTACGGAGGTGACTCGTGAATATTTTTGATTGGGCCGATCATCATTGGTTTGTCTCCGGGCTCGCGGTGCTGATCATCGCGTGCGGTCTTGCGCAGATGCTTGCCAACGTCGGCGGCCAACGAGGCTCGGAATGAACACGACGAAGAAAACGCCGCCGCCGCCCGCGGCGGATCCGACGAAGCTCGCGCAGGTGCTGAGCGAGAAGCGTCGCGGTCGTCACCTGACCGTGCTCGCCGGCTGCCTGCTCGTGTCGTTCCTCTGCGGGTCCGTCTTCGTGATCGGGATCCTCGGCACGCTCGCGATCGCGCGAACGCTGGGCTGGCAATGAGGTGCCGCGCGCTCCGCGAGCTCGGCCAGCTCGTCGCCGGCGGCATGACGTACGACGTGATCGCGAAGGCGGCGGGCACGTCGCGCGCGACCGTGTGCCGATGGTTTCAGGGCCTGCGTCCGCGCCTCTCTCATCGCATTCGATTGCGCGATCAGCTGGGGATCGCGGTGCTTTGGTGGCAGTCGGACGAGTGGTTCGCCAAGCACGGCTCGACGCCGAACATCGAAGCGGCGCTCGCCGAAGCTTCATAAGTTGCGTGTAACGCAACGGCGCTTCCCGCAGTGTCCAATGCGTGAGCATCCGCTCGCGGCTCCAAGCTGGACTGACGGCGGCGCTTCTCGGCGTCTCGGCGTACCAGTCCGCTCCGGGCTACGGCCCGACGCTCGGCGACACGAACATCGAGGAAGCGCTCGACGCGACGCAAGGCCAGCTGACGCCGCTCCCGCAGACGCGGCTGCGCTGGTACATCGCCGATCTCGAGACGGCGATTCATCGCGCCGACGAAGGCAACCTGCAAATGGCGGGCGAGCTTTGGGCCGCGATGAAGCGCGACGGGACGCTCTGCGGAATCCTTTCGACGCTCGTCTCCGGCCTCGTCCACCTGCCGCGTCGCATGAGCGGCCGCGCGGACATCGTCGCCGAGCTCGAGGGTCGCGACGGCGTGACCGAGCGCTACGACGCGATGTTTCCGCCGAGCGAGCTCGAGAAGATCGTCGAGGACGGGATCGGCATGGGCGTCGCGGTCGGCTACTTCGCGCCGGTCGCCGGTCGATCGTACCCGGTGTTCGTGCGGCTCGATCCCCGCTGGCTCGTCTACCGCTGGAACGAAAACCGCTGGTACTACACGAGCGTCGTCGGCTCGCTCCCAATCACGCCGGGTGACGGCCGCTGGGTGCTCTGGACGTTCGGCGCGCGCACCGCTCCGTGGCAGTCGGGCGTGTGGTACTCGCTCGGGATCGCCTGGGTGAACAAGCAGCACGCGATGCTGCACAAGGCGAACTGGGAAGCGAAGCTCGCGAATCCCGCCCGCGTCGCCGTCATGCCGCAAGGCGCGAGCGAGCAGCAAAAGCAATCGTGGTTCGGCCGCGTGATGGCATGGGGCGCAAACAGCGTGTTCGGCGCGCCGCCCGGCTATGACGTGAAGCTCGTCGAGTCGAACGGCCGCGGCTACGAATCGTTCGACACGACGATCGAGCGCAGCGATCGCGAGTTCATGATCGGGATCGCGGGCCAGGTCATCACGACGACCGGCGGCACCGGCTTTTCGAACATGGATCTGTACCGCTCGATTCGCGCGGACCTGATCCAGTCGACGGAGCGAAAGCTCGCGTACGGGATCAACACGCAAGGGATCCCCCAGTACGTCGCGACGCATCATGGCGAGGACGCGCTCGAGCAAACCGTCGTCGTGAAATACGACACGACGCCGCCGAAGGACCTCAAAGAAGACGCCGCGGCGCAGGCGCAGCTCGGGACCGCGATCACGGCGGCGAACCAAGCGCTCGCACCCTACCAGCTCCGCGTCGACGTGAAGCCGCTCGCGGCGCGCACCGGGCTCCCGCTCGAGCGCGTCGACGGCGTCTCGCTCGCCGAAGAGGCCGCGGACATGCCTGGCGAAGTCATCGATCAGGAAGACGAGCTCGCGCGCGACGAAGAAGACGCCGAAGATTACGCGGAGGCCGCGTGAGACCTCGGGCGCTATTTCAGGGCACCGGGCTGCTCGCGATTACAGCTTCGGCGCTCGCAATCGAGTTCTGCGCTCCGGACGTGTCGAAGCCGTACACGGTCGAGAACGGCGTTGCGTGCGTCACGATCGACGGACCGCTGACGCAAAAGCCAGAGTTCATTTGGGACAATTACGAGTCGATTCGCACGCGCGCGGCCGCGGCGTTTGCCGATCCCGAAGCTCTCGCCGTCCTGCTCCACATCGATAGCCCCGGCGGCGACGTCGCGGGCTGTTTCGAGCTCGCGGCCGAACTGCGAGCGATGGCCTCATCGTCAGGCAAGCGATTCGTTGCATTCACCGACGGCATGGCCGCGAGTGCGGCGTACGCGCTCGCGACGGCAGCGCCCGAGATCTTCGTCACGCAAACGGCGCAGGTCGGATCGATCGGCGTAATCAACGCGCTCGTGGACGTGACGGCGCTCGACCGCGCGCAGGGTCTGAAGTTTTCGGTCATCTCAAGCGGCGAGCGCAAGAAGGACGGAAACCCTCACGTCGCGATCACGGACGACGCGGAATCGCACTTGCGATCCAACGTGAATGGAGCCGCCGCGATCTTTTTCGCTTGGGTGAATCGCACGCGTCCCGCGCTGAGCGCGGCGACGATTCAAAGCTTCGACGGCGCGCTGTTCTTCGGGACCAACGCCGTCAAGGTCGGACTCGCCAACGGAGTCACGACGAAAACCGAACTGCTCGCGACGTTGGCGCGCGCACCGTCGGCGTCAGCCGCGGGAACAAGTGAGGCCACCATGGCTGACGAAGAAGAGAAGAAGGATCCGAAGGAGGACGCGAGCGATTCGAAGTCCTACGAGGACACGATGCGAGCCCAGCTCGAAGAGGACGCGAAGTCCGACGACGAAAAGAAAGCCAGCGCGGCGAAGAAGATGCTCGCGGTTCTCGACGGAGACGACGACAAATCGCCGCCGGAGAAAAAAGAGGAGGCCAAGAGCGAGGACGAAGAGGACAGCAAGGCAAAAGCCATCGCGAGCGCGGCCGGTGGGCCCGAAGCGATCGCTGCGCTCGCTGCGGACCTCGCGACGCTTCGCGCGGAAGTTCGGTCGACGACCAAGGATCAGCGCAAAGCGCGTCGCGCCGAGCTGATCGCGTCGCACGACATTCCTCCGAAGTTCGCGGCGTACCTCGCGACGCGCAAGCTCGAAGAGGTCGAAGGCGCCGTCGCTCAGTTCCCGAAGCGCGCCGCGCGCAATCTCGCGGCGGCCGAGCAGCCCAACGTCAACGCGGAGCTCCCGCGCGGTGGCGAGGATCCGAACGGCTCGCGCGTGTCGCGACTCCCGTCGGCGGAAAAGGCGAAGCTCGACGAGCGCATGGGCCTGCGCGCGGTGGGCGGCGGCATTCGCCGCGAGGGCAACAAGTTCATTCTCGGCAACGTCACCAAGGGTGACGAGAAGAAGGCGGGCTGACCATGGCGGCTCTCGCGAAAGAGCGGACTCAAAAGCCGCTGTTCATCAAGTCGATCAGGCTCCCGATGGGAGCGAACTTCAAGGCCTGGAAGGGCGGCATGGCGTGCATCGACACCGCCGCCGCTGGCGTTGTCGTTCAAGGCAAGACCAGCACGACGCTGACGCGCATCGGGCAGTTCGCCGAGACCGTCGACAACACGGGCGGCGCGGCCAGCGCTCAGCTCGTGAACGTCGATCTCGATCGCGAGATCTGCTGCATGGGCTTCGTCAACGACGGGACGATCACGTCGGCCAACCTGCTGACGAACGTCTACGTCGCAGACGATCACACGGTGACCGCAACGGCCACGGGTGCTTCGCACTCCGGCTACGTGTGGAAACTCGAAGGCACGGCCCTCGTCTTCGTTGGCCCTCTCCCCTGACTCTTGATTCCGGACTTCATCGGCGCCGCGGGCGAAAGCTCACGACGTCGACGAAGTCCGGATTCCCGAAAGGAATCCGACAATGCTCGACCCCAGTTTCGTGTTCGATCTCGAATCGAACATGGAGGTTCTCCAGGAGGACGGCTACAAGGGCCTCCTCGACTCGCTGTGGTGGAAGAAAATCACCCGCGAGCTGACCAGCCAAAAGAAGCGCGAACGCATCCTGTTTCAGCTCGCCACGGCGCAGATCCGTCGCGAAGGCCTTGGCGGGAACAAGCGCTTCGACGAGCTCGTCGCCGAGTCGTTCGAGCTCGACAACGAGAATGCCGGCGGCGGCATTCGGATCAAAAAGAACGAGTTCGACGATCTCGACGGAACGGGCGTCGATCAGGCATCCACGTACGCGCGAGACATCGGTCGTTACGCGGCCTACTGGCCTCAGCTCATCATCGCGCAGCTGATCTTGTACGGCGAGACCGGCAAGGGCTACGACGGGCTCTCGTTCTTCAACCAAGCGCACCCGGTGAATCCGGTCGACTCCGAGAACGGCGTCACCTACTCGAACATCTTCACCGGAGCAGCTTCGGGCGCATACCCCGGCGCGTGCCCGATCGACGATTCCGTGACGCTCGACGTGGCGTTTCAGAACTTCGGGAAGATCGTCGGTTACGTTCGCGGCATCAAGATGCCGAACGGACAAGATCCGCGCGGACTGAAAGTCGCTGGGATCCTGGCGCCGGCACGAATGACTCCGCGTGTGCAGCAGCTCACGAACGCGAAGATCATCGCGCAGGCCGCGGCGAGTGGCGGCGGCTCGGGCGACGTCGAAGCGATCATCCGGTCCTGGGGCATGTCGAGCCCGATCGAGGTGCTCGAATTCGGCGCCGGCCAGTCGTACACGATGCCGGACGGCACCGTCGTCACCGGCAGCGACAACACGTTCTACGTGTACTGCGAAGAGATCGGCAGCGCGCAGGTCGGCAGCATGATCTACGTGAACCGTCAGCCGTTCACGACCACGTTCTACGGCAACCTCACGGTCGCCGAGCTCGGCCGCATGAACGCGCTCGAGTACCAGACCGAGGGCCGCAACACCGGCGGGTACGGTCATCCGTTCCGCCTCTTCAAGTGCAAGGCGACGTGAGGAAGCCATGAGCAAACAAAATCTCAGCGCGAAGCAGCGCGCGTTTCTCGAGCAAACGCTCGGTCTCGCGCGTCCGACGAACGAGATCGCGGGGCCGCTCGAGCGCGGCCTCGCGGGGAAAGCGACCGACGAGGATCACGAGTACATCGTCGACCTCATCTCTCGCGAGTCGCATTGGGAAGAGCGGAACGAGGCTCTCGAAGTGCTCTTCGACCTCGCGCCGCCGAAGGCCGACCCGCCTCCGCCGCCGCCGGCACCTCCCGCCGACCCGAAGAAGGACGCCCCGAAAAAGTGAGGTGACGCCCGCCGTCAGCGCCGGAGCTCGTAAGGGTTCCGACGTTGCCGGCGGTCGCCAGCGCGACCGATGACGACCCCCTTCGCACAACTCCTCAGCATCGACGCATTCAAAGCGTCGAAGCTCATGCCGGCGGCAGACGTCGACGTGGCAGCGGGAGCAGTGTGGAAACGTTCCTCCTCGGACGCGCTGGCCACCGACACGATGAGCGAACAGCCGTTCGCGACGGTGCTCGCCGCGGGCAACGCGACGTCCGTCGTGTTTCGGCCGCTCGCGAACCTCGCGCACGATCCCGCGAACTTCGCGACCCTCAGCGTCTACAAGCGCACCGGTGGCGGCGCCCCCGTCCTCGTCGCGCAGGTCGACACGAGCGCGCTGGACTGGACTGCGTCGATCCCCGTCGTGATCCCGATCGTCGCCGCGCCGGTCGCGTCCGGCGACGTGCTCACGGTGGCGATCGCGAAGTCCGGCACGGGCGTGATCGTTCCCGCGGGCACGCTCGCGGCGATCACGTCGCCGAACGCGTTCGACGTCTCCTCGCGCCGGTGGCAGTCGCGGATCCTCGCGTACCTCCGGAAGCGTTACGACGTCACTCAGATCGACGAGACGAACCCGCCGGATGCGTTGCTCGACTGGATCGCGCGGTGCGTGCTCCCCGACATGTGGCGCGCCCGCGGTGCGAATCCGAGCGACGCGCAGACGGCCGCCGCGATCGACGATCGCACCGACGCGCTGAAGGACGTGCAGGTCGAAGCGAGCGACGCGTCGACGGGCCTGATCGAACTTCCGCTCGCGAACGACGAGGCCGGCAGCGGCGTCAGCCAAGGCGGCCCGTACGGTTACACCGAGGCGAGCCCGTACGTCGCTTTCGACGTGCAGCGCGCTACGGCTGAATTCGAAGATTGCTCGGGCTCCGGAAGCGGAGGCTCCACGTGAGCGCGCTCGACGAGCTCCGCGCGTTCGGCCGCGCATGCGGCAACCTCGACGGCTTCACGCAGCGCGCTGCGCAGGAAGCGGCGCCGCTCGTCGAGGCGGAAGCGCGCAAGACTGCGGCCGCGGGGAAAGACCCTTTCGGCACGACGTGGCAGCCGAAGAAGGACGGCGGCCGCCCCATGGTGCACGCCGCCGATCACGTTCACGTGCGCGCGGTCGAGTCGTCGATCGAGATCAGTCTCGATGGGCCGGGCGACCCCTGGCACAACGAAGGAACCAAGGGCCGCCCGATTCGGCAGGTGATCCCGTACGCCGAAGCGCCCGACGCGATCCTCGACGCGGTCGAGCAAGGCGCGACGGTCGCGTTCGACGCGATCATGAAGGGCGGTTCGTGATGCCGGACGTGACCGGCCTCCCCGCGTTCGTCGACGCCGTCGCCTCGTACCTCCAATCGAACGGCGTCTCCGCCGTCGTCGAGCTCGGATGGCGCAAAGACGTCCAGCAAGTCAACGAGGGCGACGGCACGGCGAATCGCATCGTGATTCAGCCGGGCACGCCCGACGGCGACGCGGGCGGCCTCGAGGCGCCGCGGCAAGTCGGCTACGGCCTGCGCACCGAGTGGCCGCCGCCCACGGACGCGGAGCCCCAGAGTCCCGACGACGTGGTGGGCCGCGAGCTCGACGACTGGGCCGAGCGCGCGACCGTCTACGTGTGGGCCGTCGACGCAACGGCGCCCGAGGACGATCGCCGCCAGTACGTCGCGGTTCGTTGCCTGCTTCAGTGGTTCCGACGCGCCGCGCAGTACGCCGCGCGCGCGGCGCTCGACGTCGGCGCGCTTCACTGGGTGAACATCGCGAACGTCGAACGTCAGTACGGCCGCGAGCTCCAGCTCGATCTCACGCTCCACGCGCCTCTCTTCGATCTGTCCGACGAGATCGCGCACCCGCAACACCTCACCCCTACAACCTCGTTCGACGAGGAGTGACGGAGACCCATGCTTCCCGGCGTACAAGACACGGATCAGGACGGCTCGACGGGCGTTGCCCCGCAGACCGATCCCACGGGCATCGTTGCGATCATCGCCGCGTCGAGCGACGCGGTCATGGCGATCGACACGCCGGCGATGTTCACCGATCAGACCACGATGCAGGCTCAGGCCGGCTCCGGTCCGCTCGCCGAGCTCGCCGCGTACTTCCTCGCGATCACCGGCTTGCCGGTCGTGCTCGTCCGCGTGACGGGCTCCGGCGCGACGTACGGCGCGGTCGACCACACGAAGGTCACCGGCACGGCGGTTCCGACGGCTGGCGGGACGACCCCGCTCGACACGTTCCCGGTGCAGGTGAAGATCGGCGTCGGCGGCGTGATCGGCGTGACCGGGATCACGTACACCTATTCGATCGACGGCGGCGAGACTTGGTCGCCGGTGCAGGCGCTCGGCGTCGCGGCCTCGATCGTGATCCCCGGCACGGGCGTCACGTTCACGCTGACGACGACGCAGACCTTCATTGCGGGCGACCTCTTCACGTGCACGACGGTCGGTCCGAAAGTGCTCGAGGCGGACATCGCGAACGCGACCGCGGCGCTCCGGGCGACGGAGCTTCCGTGGGACGTCGCATTCGTCGACGGCGACGCCGATCAGACCATGATCTCCGCGGTCGACGCGTGGCTCGCGACTCTCGCGACGCCGGGCGAGTACAAATGGGCGAGCCTCAACACGCGGCTCAAAACCGTGGGCGAGGACGAGCCGACCTACGCGACGGCGATGCAGGCGATCCGCAATGCGGCGTCGTCTAAGTACATCCACGTCGCCGCCGAAGGGTGCGACGCGATCTCGCCGATTCGCGGCGTCTACATGGTCCGTTACGCGCACCTCGGCATCATCGCGCGCGCGCTGACCGGCGACATCGCCCGCATGGCAAGCGTGCCCGGCGACGGCCCGCTCGAGGACATTCGAATCACGACGCCGAGCGGCGCGCCGAAGTACCACAACGAGCAGAAAAACCCCGGCCTGGACGATATGGGCTTCTCGACGTTGCGCAGCATCCCGCGCAAGTCGGGCGCCTTCAACACGCTGACCCGGCTCTTTTCCCCGCTCGGATCGGACTGGGTGTTCGTCCCGCACGCGCGCGTGATGAACCTCGCGAAGCAGCTCGCTTACGACAAGCTCAGCGCGATCACTTCGCTCGGCGTGCACACGCAGAAGATCAAAAACGCGCAGGGCCAGATCGTGCGCGTCATCACGGAGGCCGACGCGCAGAAGATCGAGGGCCTCGTGAATCCCTCCTACACGGAGCAGATCACTGGAGAGAACCGCGCGAGCGCGGCCACGTTCGCGCTTTCGCGTTCCGACGACCTGTCCACCAACGGGCCACAAACCCTCACGTACGAAATCAACGTCGACGCGCTCCGGTACATCGGACAGTTCGTCGGCGTCTCCAAGTTCATCTGAAGGAGCTGACCCATGCCCGCCGTGGATCCCCAAAAATTCTTCATCGACGGAGTGGCCTTCGGTTGGCGCTCCGTTCTCTGCTCCGTCGACGGCATCCCGCGTCGCGGGTTCCGTGCGCTCGATTGGTCCGAAAAGATCGAGCGCGAGAAGACGCACCAAGCGATTCGCTCGGGTCGTCCGCTGAACATGACGTTCGGCGAGTACGACGTCGACGCGCTCACGCTCACGATGCTGCCGCAGGAAAAGCAGTGGCTGAAGGCCTACCTGCGCGACAAGGTCGGGTCGCCGTCGAGCGTCGTCCGCGCGTCGTTCGTGTTCCAGATCCAGCTGGCGGAGAACGGCTACGTCATCACGTCGACGTTCAACGGCTGCAAAATGAAAACGCAGAAAGGCAGCCTGAAGATCGGTCCGGAGTCCGCCGAGACGCCGGTCGATCTCGATTGTCTCTACGTCGTCGAGAAAGACGCGAACGGCGAAACGACGATGTTCGACGACCTGCGCGACCAAGACGGAGGCGTGGGCTTCTGACCCGCGGTGAACCATGGCTTTGAACGAAGAACAAAAAGCGAGACTCGAAGCGCTGCGCAGCGTGCGCGATCAGTGGAAGAAGGCGGACGCCGAGCGCGCGGAGGCGCAGGAGCTCGACGATCTCGAGCACGAGGCGAAGCTCCGCGACGTGGTAGCCGATCTCGAGGCGAAGCTCGGAAAGCGCGGCGTCTTCTTCGAAGTGATCGACACCCTGAGCGGCCCGGTCGCCGTGAAGCTTGGCGAGGCGGTCACCTACACGAAGTTCGTCGACGCGATGAGCGATCACGGCTTGAACATCGCCGACATTCAGGAGTTCATCCTCCCGAACCTCGCGTACCCGAATCGCGAGGAGTACCTGAAGCTCCAGCACACCGGCATCCCATACGCGGTGTGGGGCGTCCTCGCCGCGCTCTTCCGCGGGGAGAGGGATCGCATCGCGGGAAAATAATCAGCCTCCACGCGGAGGCGACGCAGAACACGAAGGAATCGCTCTTCCGCGCCGCCGAACTGATCGCGACGTGGGGGCCAAAACACGATGGTCCAGACGCGGGGAAAAAGAATCGCGAAGTGATGGCGGCGGCGCTCCTCTTCGCTGAAGGGCTCGAGGCCCTGCGTTTCATTCGAGCGGCGAGCCATGGCTGACAAACGAGCAACCTTCAATCTCGATCTCAAAGGCAACGCGGCCGGCGTTGCCAAAGAGACGAGCACGGCCGTCGACGCGCTCGCGGATTCGATCGCGAAGGGCGAAGCGCGCGCGAAGGAAATGTCCGCCGAGCTCCGGAAGCTCCGCGGCTCGAGCGCCGAAGTCAAAGCGCAGAAGGACAAGCTCAAAGCCGCGATCGGCGCGACGAACCAAGCCGTCACGCGCGACACGCTCGCGCTGCACAAGCTCGGCACGACGACGACCGAGGTAGCTCGCAAACAGAAGCAGCTCGCGGACGCTCAAAAGCAGAGCGCCGAGCGGATGAAGAAGTCGACCGACGAGCATCGCAAGCAAAGCGACGCGCTCAAGAAAGCGATCGGCTCGATCGGCGGCCCGGCGAATGACGTGATGGGCAAGCTCGGCGGGCTGAGCGACGTCGCCGAAGGACTCGGCACGGCCGGCGGCGCCGCGGCGATCGGAATCGCGGCGACCGCGGCGGCCGTCGTCGCAGTGGGCGGCGCCGCGCTCTACGGCGCCGCGAGCCTCACGAAGTTCATCGTCGAGAGCCAGGCGGCCGCACGACAAATGAACATCCTCCGCGCGGCGGCGACGGGGAGCGAAGAGAACGCGGCGAATCTCGGATCGCAGGTGCAAGCGCTCTCGAAGAGCGTCCCGATCGCGAAAAACGAGCTGAATGCGCTCGGCATCGAGCTCTCGCGCACGGGTATGCGCGGACAGACGCTCGTCGACACGATGAACGCCGTCGGGCAGGCGCAGGGCGTAGGTGACACTGCGCTCGCGTCGCAGCTCGAGGAGCTGACGAAGCGCGGGCAGCTGACGAAGCGATTCCAGATCTCGCCGTCGGAGCTCTTCGGGAAGAACCTCCGCTTCGACGATATCGCCGGCGAGCTCGCGAAGAGCATGAATACCGGGATCGACGACGCGCGGCAGGCGCTTCTCGCCGGCACCGTTCCGCTCGAGCAGGGCGCGGCCGCGATGCGCAAAGCGGTCGAGTCGAAGTTCGGCAAGGCGAATCAGGCGCTCATGCTCGACCCGTCGAAGCAGGTCGAGAAGTTCGAGGAGAACCTGAAGACGCTGACGTCGGGCGTGAACATCGAGCCGCTGCTTCACGACATGCAGGACTTCTTTGATCTCTTCGACCCGGAAAAGACGTCGAGCGGCGCGGCGATCAAGCAGCTCGTGACGTCCCTCGGCAGCGATCTCGTCGGCTCGATTCACGACTCCGCGAGCGCCGGGAACGACTTCGTGCGGGGCCTCGTGCTCGGCGCGCTCCGCGTCGAGTCTTCGTGGCTCGACACGAAGGTGAAGCTCAAAAAGGACATCAAAGAGATCCGCGACGAGGTGAAGAAGCTGATCGACATGATCCCGACGACGAACACGGCCGGGATGGCGCTGAAAACGGCGCTGACCGGCGGCGGCGGGAAGCCGAAAGGTGGAGTCGGCGTCGCCGCGGCGACCGGCGAGTCGCTCACCGATCTACCCTTTCGTCTGGCGGGCGCGTCGCTCACCGGCCCCAAGCTCTTCGGCAAGGCGATCGCGTACGCGATCGATAGCGGCTTCAAAGACGAGGCCGAGATCCATTCGCCCTCGAAGAAGATGCAGCGCAACACGGACATGATGGTGAAGCCCGTCATCGACGGTCTGAAGGGCAACGCCGGCGCCGTCTACGACGCGATGAACGTGATGGTCGCTCCGGCGCTCAAGCCGCCGAGCGGTGGAAACGTTTCGACTCCGTCCTCCGGGCACGCCGGTGGCGTGCGCGACGTGACCCTCTCCGTGAAGATCGAGGTCGGCAGTGATCGTGCGGCTCGCCAGCTCGAGAGCCCGTCGTTCCAGACGCAGCTGAAAAAGACGCTGACCGACGTGCTCGTTCAAGCCGGATTTGGAGCGCCCCAATGAGCGGCGTGAAGGATCTCCTTCCGCCGTACGAGCTCGCGCTGAATCACTTCACGCTCGCCGGCTACAAGTCGCCGGGCAAGTGCGAGATCCGCGGCGCGTGCCGTGAATGGGAGTGGATCGAGCTCGCAGGCTGGGGGCTCGACGGCGCGAGCCTCATTCTTCGCCGCCGACTGCTCCCGGAATTCGAGATCGACGTGCGCCTCACGACGCAGACCGACCTCGACGCGTGGGACGACTTCTATGGGAAGACGCTCCAGTCGCCCGTCAGCGGTCGGAAGGACCGAAGCCGCGGCATCGGCATCTATCACCCCCGCCTGGCTCGCATTGGGATCACGGCCGTCGTCGTGCTGCGTGTCTCGCAGCCGGTGCAGGGTAAGGGCGGCTCGGAAACCTTCACGATCAAGATGAAGGAATATCGCTCGCCGAAGTTCATCCTGACGAAGCCGAACGGCACGATCCCCGGTGCGGCGAAGAAGACGCCGAAAGCGAAGGATGCCCTCGACGTCGCGATCGAGCAAGAAACGGCGAACATCAAGCGCCTTCAGGCCGCCGACGATCAGATCGGCACGTTCAGCGACGTGATCGGAGGCGGATCGTAATGCACGCGCTCACGCTCAACGGGATGACGCCGATCACGGACCTGCGCATCGCGTCGTCGTGGCGCGGGCCGCTCGAGCTCGATCTCGAGATCGACCTCGACCCGTCGGCTGCGCTTCCAAGCGGCAAGGTCACCGTGAACGTCTTCGACACGGACGTGATCGGCACCGTCGATCCGAGCGCGACGTCGCGTTTCGCCGATCGCGTGCGCCTTCGCGTGATCGGCGGCGCGAACGGCTGGAATCAGACCGTCACCGCGCGCGACTTCGCCGACGACGACGGCGTAGGCGTCGACACGATTATCAACGCGACCGCGGCCGACGTCGGCGAGACGATCGCCGAGGTGCCCACCACGAAACTCGGTCCGAATTACCCGCGCTCGAGCGGCGTCGCGTCGCGCGTGCTCGCGGGCCTCGACTGGTACGTGTCGAACGACGGACAGACGCACGTCGCGTCGCGGCCTGCTTCGACGCCGCCCGACGACGCGGAAGCGCTGACGTTCGATCCGCTCACGCGGACGCTCACGATCGGCGTGCTCGACTCGCTGATCTTGCCGGGCATGCAATTCACCGACACGAACGGCCGATGGTCCGGCACGCTGACCGCGCGCGACGTCGAGCAGCACTTCACGGCCGACGGAGACTCGACCGCGATCGTTTCGTGCGGTGCGGACGCGACCGATCAGGGCGTGCGGGAATTGCTCGAGCGCTTCGTGCGCGAAGTGATCGGCCTCCCGTACCTGAAAACGTACCGCTATCGCATCGTCACGCAGAACCCGGACGGGCGGCTCCAATTGCAAGCCGTCGACAAGGCGCCCGGACTGCCCGACGCGCTTCCGATTCCGCTTTGGCCTGGGATCCCCGGCGTGAGCGCGAAATACAGTCTCGACGGCGCGATCGTGCGCCTCGCGTTCCTCGATCCTTCGCGGCCGATCGTCGTCTCTCACGATCCGAGCTTCACGCCGCTCGAGCTGCACTTCAACGCGCAGACGCTGATCGAGCTTGGTGCGAATGCGCCGTCATTCGCCGCGCGCGGCGATGCGCTTCAGGCGATCTACGCCGCGCTCCTTGCTTTCGCTGGCGCAGGACCCTTTACGACGATTCCGCAGATCACGACGGCGTTCGGCACGCTTCTAACTGCGCTCACGCCGCCCGCATTTACTACGCCGTGCGAAGGCGTCCTCGTGAAGGTGAAATAATGTCCGGCGAACTTCTTTGCCTCGACGACGTCGACCCGTACGCGCGCGAGCTCTCCGACCCCCTGACCGAGCTCGAGCAGGACCTCTTTCACCGGCTGCTCGAAGATCCGGATTCCAACCTCGACGCGATCGCGATGGGAGAGCAGCGCGGTCTCGGTCTCGAAGATCTTCTTTCGACGCCTCTGGACCCGAATCTCGCGCATCTGATCAAAGCCGAGTGCGAGCTCGACGACCGCGTGACCGCGGCGTCCGCTCTCATCACTGAGCAGCGCAACGGCAACGGACCGAGCACGGTCACGATCAACATCACGGTCGACGTCGACGTCGACGGTCTGAACGCCGAAGGCTACGCGATCACGATCGTCCGCGACGCGTCCGGCCTCCACCTCGTCAAGCAAGGGTGAACTATGCCGCCTCCTCCCGTTGATATCAGCACGCTCCTGACCCCGCTCGACACGGACACCGTTTTCAATGAGTGGATGACGGCGCTCCAGGCCGCGGGCGTCCCGAGCAACACTTGGCGCGTCGGCGGGCCGATGCGCACGCTCATGCGAATCATCGCGGCATCCATCGTCGCAATGTGGACCGTGCTCGTCGCAATGATCTCGGGCGGCTTCCTCGAGACCGCGAGCGGCAACTGGCTGACGTTCCTCGCCTACTACGTCTACGGCGTGATCCGCGTCGCGGCGACGCAGGCACAAGGGACGGTGACGCTCGTGAACGCCGGCGGCGGCGTTTTCGATGCCGATCCCGGCAAGCTGATCCTGCAAAACCCGACGACGAAGAAGACGTACGTCAACGTCGCGACGCTCCACCTCGGCGCGAACGCGACGCTGACCGACGTGGCGATCGTCGCGCAGGAGACGGGCTCGGCGTCGACTACCGCGAGCGGGACCGTGCTCGGCTTCGTGACGCCGTGGTCGCAGGTGACCGCGACGACGACGACGGACGTCGTCGGCCTCGACGCGCAGAACGATGACGACCTCAAAGCGACGTGCATGTCGCATCTCGGCGCGCTCTCGATGCTCGGCCCGCGCGACGCGTACGCCTACGCGATCCGCACCGCGAATGACAACGGCGTCCCGGTGAACATCAACCGACGATCGATCACGCGCACGAGCACGACGGGCACCGTCGGCGTGATCTGCGCGTCGCCAAGTGGCGCGCCGAGCGCTGGCGATCTGACCGCCGTCGCGACGAACATCGAAGCGGTCGCGCGGCCCGACACGGTGACCGTGACGACGAACGGCGCGACGGTGGTCGCGTCGGCTCAAACGATCACGGTGTGGGCGATCCAGACGGCCGGCCTCGACGCGCCTTCGCTGACGACGATGGTGCAAGACGCGGTCGCCGAGCTCGTCTCCGCCTACCCGATCGGCGGCCTGACGAAGCCGCCGTCTGCGGCCGGGTTCCTCTTCGCGAGCGACATGTCCGGCGCAGCGAAGGACGCGCATGCTGCGATTTACGCGATCGACGGCTTCGAAGACATCGCCCTTTCGGCGGGCCAGGTTGCATCGGTGACGGTCGCCGTGACGGTGCGCTTCGTCCAATCGGCGGCGGCATGAGTCTCATTTCGCAGAGCGGAGGATGGCGCAGTCGCACGACCGAATGGATCGTGTGGTGGCTGAGCGATCGCGTCGAGGACGGCCTCACCGTCGGTTACACGATTTGGTGGATCGTCGCGGCGACGCTCGACGTGATGTTCGAGCTCGCGCTCGAAGGCCTCTTCGCGTCGTGGCCCGGGTACGGCACCGGAAGCGCGCTCGAGATGATCGGGCGCTCGCGCGGAATGATTCGCGGCATGAGCGAGCCCGATCAGACCTTCGCGTCGCGCCTTCGTCAGTGGCTCACGCGTTGGCAGCACGCGGGAAGCCAAGAGAACCTCATCCAAGCGATTCACGAGTACGTGCTAGGGCAGCCGAAGTGCTTCATCGTGAATCGTCACGGCACTCGCGTCACCGTCGCGCCCGACGGCACGATGACGACGGACGTGATCGCGTGGGACTGGGACAGCGTGAGTAACCCGGAGCGCGCGGGCTTTTGGTCGGAGCTCTGGATCGTCGTCTTCTCGCCGCCGTGGGCCGAAAACGCGACGACGCTTCCGGGCTGGGACTGGCCGAACGACGACCTCGGCTATGGGCACGAGGTGCCGCGCGTCGACGTCGACGCGATCAAGGGCCTGCTCGAGACGGGCCCATCGCAGCACGCCGCGCACTCGTACGTGCGCGCGATCGTGTGGTGCTACGACGCGACGAAGTTCGATCCGTCGACGCCGTCGACGATGCCGGACGGCACGTGGGGCCAATGGGTTTACGCAAACCCGCCCGGCCCCATGTCGGCACCGTTGCTCAGCGGTCGGTTTTCGTCGTGCCGTTTTTGGGAGCCGGAAGTCGACCCGAACCAATGACTAAACGTTGCGTGTAACGCAACGGTGCTTCGCGCAGTGTCGAGGACGTGAACCCTTACGCCGGGGACGAAGACAATTTTCCGGCGAACGTTCTGCTTCCGGATGACTCGGATCCTCCGAAGGCCGCGACGTTCAATCCTGCGCCGCAAGGGCTCGCGGATCGGACCATGTCGCTCGCGAACGGCTACCGCGCCGACTTTGCGACGCTCGCCGCGCTGAAGGCCGTCGACACGACGTCGCTCCCGAACGGCGCGATTCGTAGCGTGTTCGGCTACGGCCGCTTCGTGCTGCAAAACGCGTCCGTCGAGACGGCGCAAGATCCCGTCGTGCTCGCGCCGACGAGCGGCCCGGGCCGCTGGGTCGCGCTCGACGACGAAGCAAAGCGCCGGTGGGCGTTCACGTTCACGGCGAACCTGCAAAGCGTCATGATCCCGTCGTGCATCTCGCACATTTTCTACGAGGGCTTCGGGTGCGGCGGCGGCGGCGGAGGCGGCGGCAACGGTCAAGCGGGCGGGGCGTGTGCGGGCGGCGGCGGCGGCGGCGCGGGTGCGCAATTGGTCGTCGGCGAATGCGACGTGACGTCCGGAGCGACCGCCAGTTGCTCGACGCTCGGCGGCGGCGCGGGCGGCGCTGCTACGGCTGACGGAACCGACGGCGACGACATGACGATCGAGATCGGCGCACTGACGCTGATCTTCCCCGGCGCACAAGGCGGCCGCGGTGGAAACGTTGGCACCGGCACGACGCCCTTCTGCGTCCCGGGCGGGAGCTCGGCTCCAGCTGGCTCGCCGAAGCTCAAAAACTTCAACATGCCGGCCGGCGATCAACAGCAGGTCTACACGGGGCCCGGCGCGGGCGGATGGTCCGGCGACAATTTCCTCACGGTGACGCCGCAGACGAACGGCGCGCGCTCGCTGCAAGGTCTGAGCGGCGGCGCAATCGGCGTGAGCGGCGCGCCGAACACGAATCCCGGCGGCGCAGGCGGCGGCGGCGGCGGCGCGGGCCCCAGCGGCGCGGGCGGGCACGGCGGCAACGGCGGCGCGGGCGCAGCGGCGGGCGCGGGCGTGAACGGTACGGTGGGCGTCGCGGCGCCGACTGCAAACTCCGGCGCAGGCGGCGGCGGCGGCGGCGCGGGCGGCAACGGCTCGACGGGCGGATCGGTGGGAGGCGCAGGCGGCGCGGGCGCGACCGGCTCCGTGACGATTCGCGGAGCGTGGTGAATGGGCTCGACGCTTCAGTGGATCGAGCAAGTCTTCCGAGCGCTGATCCTTCGCAACTCGGCCGGCGCGGACATGCCCGCCGAGCCCGCGCTGAAGATCATCGGCGCGACGCTCGCTGACGACTCGGCGAACGGGCAAACGGTGCTCACGATCAGCCCGGCAGCGACCGACGCGAAGCCGATGGCAGACGCGGACGTCGATTACTCGGCCGGCACGAACAATTGGAGCACGGAGATCGCGGCGCTCACGGCGAACCGCAACGAGCTCCTGCCGCTCGCGCCGTTCGTCGGTCAGCTCGGCGTGCTGAGCGATGACGGATCGTTGAACGCGCACACGATCACGCTGAACGCAGGGGCGGCAAACAACATCGTCGGCCCCGATGGCTTCGGCGGGCTCGTCGCAGCCGCGCATACGTACGTCGTGCAGAAAAACGCTTTTCCCGGCGGGTCGCTCGTCTTCGTGCGCTGGACCGGAACCGTTTGGAGGGTTTCATGAAAGGCAGAATCGCCGCGTTGCTCGCGGTCGTCGCGATGCTCGTCGTTTCGCTCGTGGCGTATGTCGCGGAAGCCGATCCCATCCAGGTTTGGAACGGCGATCTCGACGGCTCGACGAACGCGAACAAGATCGTCACCGGCGTGCAGGGCCATCCCGTGCCGGCGCCGAGCGTTGGCGCGCTTTCGTGGGACGGCGGGTCGTACTACTGGGGCGCGACCGGCGGATCTGTCGTCCCTGGCATTGCGGGGCAAGCGCTCTTCACGAACGACGCCGGCGCGGCGACCGTGTGGGCCTATCCGCACGGCGACGTCGACGCGAGCGCGACGGAACCTGGCAAGCTCACGGTGAACGCAATTCAGGGCCTAGGCGTCTCGACGGCGATCCCGAGCGCAGGCAACGCGCTCGTGTGGAACGGCTCGCTTTGGAAGGCTTCGCAGATTTTCAACGCGACGACGCTCGAGCAATTCGGCGCAGTCGGTGACGGCGCCACGAACGACTCGGCCGCGATGACGTCCGCGATCTCCGCGGTCGCGAGTGGCGGAACGATACAACTCGGATGCGGCAAGACGTACCTCGTCGGCGCGTCATCGCCTTACACGGTGCCGGCCGGCGTTTCGATTGTGGGATGCGGCGACGGCTCGATCCTCAAGACGGCGACAAACGCGGCCGTGCTCGTCGCTGGTGGACAAGGCGACGTTTTTCGAAACTTTCAGATCCTCGGCAACGGCACGGGCGCGGCGCAGATCGGTATCGGCAACGGCAACCTAGGCGGCGGCGGATTCGAAAACGTGCGCATCGAGGGTTGCACGTTCACCGATCTCGGCGAAGCCGGAGTACTCGTCTTCAATTACGCGCTCACGACGAGCCAATTCCTTGGCACGACGATCGCCAATGACAAGTTCATCGGCAACCCGACCTATGGCCTTTGGATCCAGGGCGGCTACGAAGTCGTCACCGGCATTCAGGTCACGAATAGCGTCTCGCCGGCGTCCTCCTGCGGTGAAGGCATTCGCATCGGAAATACGGGCAACGCGTACATCCTGAGCGGCTCGGTGACCTCGTGCACGACGGGTGTCCACCTGATCGGAGGCGGGAACGACGGGCACGGGCTGATCACTCTCGAGATCAATCACAACACGACGAACCTGCTCGCGGACGACACCGTCGCAAACGGGGAGCAGTTCATCGGGACGAACATGTACGCGGGCGACATCACGCTCACGTCCGCGACTGGCCTTCATTTCACCGGAGGCCAGATCGACGCGAATAACTACTACTTCGATGGCTCGACTGGGACCGTCTTCAACGGTGTCACTTTCCCCGACGCTTGCTGTGCGAACACGATCCACAACAACTTCAATTCGCACGCGTCGACGACTAAGTGGCTTCCGAACAACACGAATTTGTCCGGCACGTTCCCGTCGTGGATCAACAGCGGCGACGACGGCACGGCGTGGCTGCAAACGCTGCTGGGCGCGGGCATTCAATTCGGCTCGCAGCGAAGCTCCGGCACCATCGGCACGAACAAGGTCGGCGCGACCCTCTCGTTGCAAGCCGATGCCGCGCAAACGTTCCTCAACCTCGATGGCACGAGTGGCCACTCCGAAACGCATCTCTACGACAACGGCGTAGATATCGGCTCGTACCTGCAAGCGAATAGCGCCGGTCCGGTGCTGGACATTGTGGGCCCCACCGGGGGGCAGATTCGCCTGTCTGGCAGTCCCAACTTTTCTACGTACATCGGCATCCTCTCCGGCAGCTGGATCGAGATGAACACCATTTCGGGGATCATCGTTTCGGGCGCTTCTGGTTCGCAGGAATGGTGGCGAACGACGGGCACCGCGTCGACGGCGGCGATCACATTCAGCACGAACACCGCGACGGGCACGATCGGTACGAATAAGAGCGGCGCGACACTCGCGTTGCAAACGGACGCGGCGCTGTCGGTGCTCACGGCAACGAGCTCCGCGCTCAACATCATCAACGTCCCCCTGAACGTTCCGAGTAGCGCGCAATTCGGCTCGCTGACCGAGTCCTTCGGAGGCGGGACGGGCGTCATCGGTATTGCGAACGCCGGCACGGTGCCGACGAGCGCGCCGAGTGGCGGCGGCGTCGTCTACAGCCAGGGCGGCGCGCTCAAGTGGATCGACTCGTCCGGAAACACCTTCGTGCTCGCTCCGTGAGGCCGAAAATGATCGCAACCCTTCTACATTTCCTCCGTCTCGCGTTCGGGTCGAGCGGGCTCTGGCTCGACCCGGCGTTGCCGCCGAGTTCATCGTTCGTCATCGGCTCGGAGACGACGCCGGGGACACTCTACATCCAAGACGGCGCGCGCACGCTCGTCACCTGCACGATCAAAACCGATTGCAGTAACGGCGTGTGCGTCGAGCACTTCGATCGCTGCGAGGTGGCGCGATGAAGAACCGACCCTATCCCGTCGCTCTTCTACTCCTCGCTTTCCTCGCGATCGCCGTCCTCGCTCGCGCGACGTCGACGCCGATCAACGTCGATCAAAAAGTCTGCACTGGCACCGCGGCCGCGAGCGCCGGGACGATGACGTGCGACTACGCGACGACGACGGACCGCGCGACGCGACTCGTCGCCAACGTCGGCATGTCCGCGCTTGCGACAGGTCACCTGACCGCGACGTCTTTCATCACGTGCGAATACGTCGTCGAAAATAAGAACGGCACGGTGAGCGCGCCGACCGCGATCACGTCGTCGAACAACCCGTCGAACAACACGACGTCGACGTTCGTCGCGGCGCACGCGCAGGCGTCTGATTCCGCGTTCGCGTCGACCGGCCCCTCGACGTGCGTGTGGAGCATCTCCGGCACGAACGCCCGCGTCACCGTGACGAACCAAGGCGCGACGGCGGCCGACGTCACCGTGTGGGTCCAGGCATTCAGCTTCGGCAGTCAGTGAAAGGAAACGTTTCGATGAAAGCATGGCTCAAACTTCACGCGAAGCAGCTCGCAACCCTCGCCCTCTGGCTCGCGGCCGTCGTCGCGTTGCACAAGTGGCCCCAATTCCACGGCGACGTCGAGACGCTTTCCGGCGCTCTCTTGGTCGTCGGGATTCAGCTCCCGCCGTTCACGTTGCGCGCAGGCGCGCAGGCTGCTGCGAGGATCGTCACCGGTGCGCTCCTTCTCGTTCTCGCGCTCGTCATGGTCGGCGCTTCGGTCGTCGCGTGCACGAATCGGCAAGTCGCGAAGGACGCGTACTACGTCGAGAAAGAGGGCTGCATTCAGTCCTATTCGACGCTCGCCGCGCAGCGCAAGTGCCTCCAGACCGTCGACGCGCGTTGGAACGAAGCCGGCGCGCCGCCGGCGGCAACGGCAACGGTCGACGGAGGTGTCCAATGAGTCTCGATCTCGGAAAACTGGCGTCTGACGGACTCTCGATCATCGAATCGGCCGTGAACGCGGTCCCCGGCGCGAGCGTCGTCACGATCGCGATGCAAGACGCCGCGGCGCTGAAGGACATCCTCGCGCAGCTCGCAGCGAACGCACCGGCGATCGACGCGCCCGCGCTCGACCCCAACGACCGCGCCGCCGTCGACGCGGAGATCTCCGCGCAGGAAGCTAAGTCGTGAACCCGGGCGACGAGCGCGACACGGATCCTTTTCTCGTCCTCGAGCCGCGAGACACGTTCCGCGACGAGCTCGACGCGGTGAACGACCGGAACCCCTGGATCCGTTGGTCCGCGCTCGTCGTCGGAATTCTCATGATCGCGGGCGGGATCGTCCGCGCGTGCTGGTGAAATCATGCCGACCCGTGAAGAACTCGACGTTCAGCTCCTGAAGTTTTTACGCGAAAGCGAATCGCGCGAGCGTCGTCAGGAAGAAGGCGCGCTGAAGGCGATCGGAAACGTCGCCGCGCAGGTGCAGGTGCTCAGCACCAAGATCGACGCGAACACCGAGGTTTGGAACGAACGTTTCAAAGGCCTCGCTGCGCGCGTCGACGGCCTCGAGAAGGACGCCGAAGACACTGGCGTTCACAACCTCGAGCGGCTGAAGGAAGAGCGCGCGGCCGCGCTGAAAGAGCTCGGCGAAACGAAGGGTGAATTCCGGAAATACATCGCCGCCGCGGTGATCGCCCTCGTGAGCGGCGGCGGAATCGTCGAGGTTCTTCACCGGCTCGGAGGGCATTGACCATGATCGAAGGCATTGACGTCTCCGGCTGGTCCGGCAATCTCGACCTCGAAGCGATCGCCGGCTCGAAGGCGTTCGTCTATCACCAGGCGACGGACGGCGTCGGCACCGTCGACAAGATGCTCATCCCGCGCACGAATGCGCTGCGCGGCGTCGGCATGGGCAACGTCATTGGCGTCTATCACTTTCTTCGCGTCCGTCACGGTATGAAGCAGGACGCGGACGAGCAGTGCAAACAGCACCTCGACGCACGCGCGAATGCAGGCGGCGTCCTTCCGACGTGGCTCGACGTCGAGCTCGGCGAGCCCAACTCGAGCAACCGAGCAGCGACGCATGACGAGGTGCGCGCCGCAGTCGAGCTTTTCGTCGAAACGTGGCAGCGCTGTCTCGGTGGCGCGCTCGTCGGCTACAGCTCGCCGGGGGAGATGGCCGTGATGGGCCTCGACAAGGTTGACGCCTTCACGTCGCTCCCGCTCGCGCTCGCCGAGTACAACGGCGGCAAACCGCCGACGCTCCCCGCGCCATACACCGCGTGGCTCTTTCACCAGTGGGCGGGCGACGTGCAGGCGTATCGAGGGATCGTCGACTGCGTTCGCTTCAACGGCACGATCGACGACCTATTGAACGCGGCCTAGTCGTCGCCGGCGTCCGGGTCGCACGGCGCGCCGTTCTCGCACGCGATGATCGTCACGACGGCGGGCCCGTCGTCGGCTGCGTCTTCGCCTGCATCGAGGGGCGGGCTCGGCGTCGACCCGCCGCACGCGAGCGGCGAGAGGACGAGAAGCACGAGCGCGAGTCGTCTCAGTGGCACGCCCAGCAAATCAGGTGAATGATCAGCCATCCGCCGCACGAAAGGACGTCGAGCACGATGTGGATCGTGTGGTTGAAGGGCGCCTTCGCGATCACGACGGTCGTCGCGGGCGCCTGGACGTAGACGACCTGCGGCGGCGCGGGGTGTTGCGGGTAGTACGGCTGATTCGGCGGTGGCCCGTAGCCGTTCGGCGGACCTTGGTTCCAATTTCCCATCGTTCCAGCGTACGCGTCGGCTCGCGCGCGCCGCAATACACCCCAGGGAGTAGATCCCCGCGCATCTTGCTTGGGGTACACATTCGGGGTACAAACGTTTCCACACGACTGCTTTCGCCGTGCGGCTATCCGCGTTCGCAATGCGGAGGTCAGGGGTTCGATCCCCCTTTGCTCCACCGAATCAGTCAGCGCGTCGCGACGGCGCCGAGGCCGGGGGTCGCGACGAGGACGCGGTTGGTGTCGCTCGACGCGAAGAAGAGGCGGCCCTCCGGCGTCGCGGCCATGTTGCGGATGACGCCGCCGCCGGGAATCGCGCGCATTCCGAATTGCTTCGTGCGCGGCTCGAAGCGGACGAGGCGGCTCGGCTGGACGCCCGTCTCGGCGAACCAGACGTCGCCGTCATCGGTGATCGCGAGACCGTAGGGCTGCGAGCGCGGACCCGAAGGCGAGCTCCACTCGGCGACGACACCGGTCGCGGTGTCGAGCCGTCCGATTTTGCCGCGTGCGAAATCTGTAAAATACAACGATCCGTCCGGGGCCACCGCGACGCGACGCGGGCGCGCAGCTTGCGGGAGCGGGAATTCGCGGACGTCCATCGTGTGCGGGTCGATTCGCGCGATTTGATTCGCGCCGAATTCGGCGACGTACGGCGCGCCGTCCTTTCCGATCGCGATGCCGTACGGGAGCGCGTTTTCTCGCGCGAGCGGGCGCAGCGCGAACTCGCCCGTCTCGGTGTCGAGCTTGCCGACGAAGCCGGCCTTCTCGACCGTGAACCACAACGTGCCGCTCCGATCGAACGCGAGCGAGTGAGGATCGCTCGCGTGCCGATCGGGCAGCGCGTATTTGGCGAAGCGACCCGTCGCCGGATCGAGCTTGCCGATGAATCCTTTCGCGTTGGCGCTGAACCACACGTTGCCCGAGCGATCGATCGCGAGGCCGTGCGGTGCGGCCGCGGCCGTCTCGAGCGTGTACTCGTCGAAGGTCCCGGTCGTGCGATCGAGGCGCCCGATTTTGTTCGCGCGCTCCTCGGTGAACCAGAGCTCGCCCTTCGGGCCGACCGCGACGTCGTGCGGAAATGCGTCGGCCGTGGGAACCTTGTACTCGCGGATCTCCACGCGGTTGGCGACGCTCGAGCCGACGACGGTCGCCGAGGTCGTCGTCACCGGCAACGTCGTTTGATGCGCAGCGCACGCCGCGACGAGCAAAAGCAGAGGCAGCGTCGTTCGGAGCATGAGACGGCGCGCTGCACGTTCCGTGCGCAGCGCGCCGCCGATGCGGCTATTGGAACGCGGCCGAGCCGCCCATCGACGTTCCCGTCTCGAGCGTGACGGTCGCGTTGTCGGACGAGGCGTCAGCCGAGATCGTACGCCCGAGCGTGACGTATCCCGTGTCGCCGGCGCTGAAGTTCTGGAGCAGATCGTGCGGCACGACCATCGTTCCGGTGTCCGACGAGGCGCTGCACGTGATGACGCCTTCGCTCGACGCGACCTTGAGCGCGCTCACCGTGACGGTGATCGCGCCGGTGCCGGCGGTCCACGTCAACGTGAAGTCGGACGATCGCGGAATGACCGTTTGCTGGAGCGGCGAGAGCGCCGGGGTCACGCCCGCAAAGAGCGCGACGGCCGCGACCGATCCGTTGAACGCGTGGACCGTGTCGCCGGCCGCGGTGACCGAGATCATGTCGCCCGCGTTCCACGTGAGCGAGCTCGTCGGGGGATCGGCGACGGGCGCGTAGCTCGTGCCAGTCGGCGTGAGCGTGGCGATCGTCGCGCTGCCGTCCTTCGCCGTGATGCCGCCTGCGCTGACCGCCGTCGCGCTGCCCGTCGTGCCGCCGTCGGCCTGGCTCGGCGGAACGAAGCAGCAGCTCCCCGACTGCGTGCCCGCGCAGCCACCGCCGCCGCCGGCGCCGCCATCGGGCGTCGCGAAGAAGCCAGCGATCGCGGTGTACGCGTCGCTCGTCGTTTGACCGGTCTTCGTTTGCGTGTGCGAGAAGATGACGCTCCCGTAGTTCGCCTTCTGCACCGCGCTGCCGTCGGTGCCGGAGTCATTGCCGCCGGAGTCGTTGGCGCTCGGCGAGTCGCTGCCGGTGTCGTTTCCGTTGCCGCCGTCGCTTCCGTTTTGATCATCGCCGCCGCAGGCCGGAGCGACAGCGAGCATGACGACGACGAGCGCGAGATTGAATGATTTCAAGTTAACCTCCTGGGAAAGGAACTATACTTTTAGGTATAGTGCCTGGAAAGACCGCACGCAAGCACGGCGTGGGCGGTCACGTCACACCGAAGCGCGGACGCGATGGGCGACGCGCTGAAGGCCCCGAGACATCGCGGGTGCATCGAGGCGCCGATGTCGAGGAGTTGGCGCGCGAGAACGAACGCTCGGGCGGCGCGGACGGCGCGGCGTGCTTCGGCGGTCGCGAGCGGTGCGAGCGCTTCGATGGCGACCGACGTGAGCGCGGTCTCGGGGACCGGCGTGATCGCAGCGCCGCCGAGGAACGGCGGCTCGCCGCGGATCGCGTCGACGATCGCGCGTGTGGTGCGCGACGAGATCTCGCCGTCGCCGCGCGCGCGCGCCGCGATGAGCGCATACGGCGAGAACGGGCGCGTCTCGAGGCTCCGCACGCACGCGTCCCACAACTGCGGCGTCGTTCGCGCGCCGAGTACCGCGGCGGCCTGCGCTGCGTGCCACGGCGAGCACGCTGCGACGTCGATCGACGCGGCGAACGATTCGAGCGGGACCTGCACGCCGGCGCGCGCGGCGAGGGCGAGCGTGCCGAGGATCATGTCGGGCCGATCCGGCCAGCCGAGCTCGTGGCCTTCGAGACCGTGCGCGATCGATCGCGCGAGCCACGCGCGTGCCCGCCGTGCCGACGCGGAGCCGAGGGCGCCGAGCGCCTCGACCGCGACCGCCGCGCGACCGTGACGCATCGTGCCGCTCGCGACGAGGTCGCCGGTCGGCGTCATTTCGAACGCGACCTCGCCGGACTTCGCGACGAGCGACTCGAGCCAACGCTTCGCGGCGACGGTCGGCGAGCTCGCGCGGGCGCCGCGTGACGAAACCTCTTCGACGTCGAGGAGCCACACGAGCCCTTCGTCCGATCGCGCGCGTCCCGCTTTTTTCGCGAGAACGTCGAGCACCCTGTTCGCGTCGTGACCATGCTCGCGCGCGACCGAGGGCAAGAGCACCGTCGCGACGCCCTCGTGAACGACCGCGACACCGTGGACGCCGGGCTCCATCGCCATCGCGGCTTCGTCGGCGCGCACCGGACGCGCTCGCGTGACGTACGCGACGTCGGCGGCGAGATCGCGACGCTCGTCGGGCGCGATGCTTCCGTAACGCCCGTCGGCGAGCGCGAGCAAGAAGGCGCGCTCGAGGCGTTCTTCTGGCGGACCTTCGTGCGAGCCCCAGCAACCGCGCAATCGGCCGCGCACGTAAAGCGAAACGTACGGCGTCGCGTCCGGTGCGCGCGCGAGCGGCGGGAATCCGCGGAGCGTGCGCTGCCACGCGAGGAGACGCCGGAGCGCGCGCTCGAGCGACGCGCGCTCGACGGGCCGCAGCGCGCGCCCGAGGGCGACGCAGGTCTCGCTCAGGCGATGCGCTGACGCTTTTCCCATGCGTGCGAAGCGCCGAGCCCGAGTGCGTCGAGCCCGGGCACGATCTCGTTTTCCATCACCTCGTGAACGACCTTGCGTTGGCGCTGCGTGTCGAGCACGCCGAGCGCGCGCGCGGCTTTCTGCGCTCCGCGAGGCGCGTCGCGTCCGGTGCCGAAACGTTTTTCGATTTGCATGACCAGCGCGCCGGCATCGTCGGCGACGCGCTGGCGATCGGCCGCCGACCATTGCGGCGCGCGCCAGAGCAAGTAGTACCAACCGAGCCGCGCGTGGTGCACCTCGTCGGCGACGATGTTGGTGTAGATGGCGCGCGCGAGCGGATCGGTCGCGCCGTCGCGGCACGCCGAGAGCAGCGCGCACGCGAGCGTCTCGCCGATCGCGATGACCTCGATCGCGAACGAATCGAGCTCGTCGACCGTGAGCCGGTCCTTCCATCGCGATGGTTTTTCGTCCGGCGAATCGACTGCGACCTCGCGCGCCGCGCACATCGCCGCAAAACGAAACGCGAGATCGGCGTGACGAATTTCGTCCTGCGGAACGCGCGTCGCGGCCGACACGATGTCGAACGGCGCGCCGATGCGAGCGAGCGCCTCGACGAACCGCGAAAACAATCCGACCGCGGCGTACTCCCCGAGCGCGAGCATGCGCTGCGCGTCGTAAGCGAGCGCGAGCGCCGCGCGCGGGTGACGATCGCGACGAAATGAACCCCACGGAATCGCGACGCCCTTGCGCGGCCCGCGCTGGAGCAGCGTCCGCTCGTGGAGCCGCGCGAGCGGTGTCTCGGTGAGCACGCGCCGGATGCGCACGCGGTCAGCCTCCTTCGGGTGCGTCGCTGCTCGCGTCGAGCACGAACGCGCTGTCGGCGACGCTCATCGCGTCGAAGCAGCACGCCGCGACGCCCAAGAAAACGTCGCTCTGGAACGCGTCGGCCGCGACGCCGTCGACCTTCGCGTCGGAGCCGCCGTCTTGCGCCGTCTCCGTTCCGCCGCACGCTTGTAGCGCGCACACGGGAATCACGCCGACGAAGCTCGCGGAGAGGACGAGGCTCGGAACGACGCGCGTTCGTCGTGCCTTCATTGCTCGCCGTCACTCTCTGCGTCGCTCGCGTCGTTCGCCGCGTCGCTCGCTTCGATCTCGGCGTCGAGCGCGTCGGTGTTGGCGTCGCTCGCGTCGCCGTCATCGGTGCTGGCCTCGAAGCAGCAGTACGCGACCGCGGCGACGGTCAGCTGCGGACTGTTGCTGCACGCCTGAATCCCGAGCGCCACGCAAGCCGGCACGACGCCGCCGAAGCTCACGCCGAAGACCGCACGCGGGACGAAGTAAGTTCGTTTCTTAAGCCCCATGCCAGAGACCGTAACAGACCAATCGCCGGTCGGCACGACTCCCCGCGACTCGATCATCATGACGACCGTTCGCTGCGGCGCGCGCGTGCGGTGCACGACGCCCTTGGGCACCGTGTAACCCTGGTGCGGGTCGAGCGTGATCGTCGCGCTGCTCTCGATGTCGAGGAGGAGCTGACCTTCGAGCACGAAGAAAAATTCGTCCTCGTCGTCGTGTTTGTGAAAATGAAACTCGCCCTCGAGCACGCCGAGGCGAACGACCGAGTCGTTGACGGTCGTGAGCGTCTGATTGAACCAAGGCTGGTGCAGCGCGGCTTCGGCCGCGACGTCGATGAGCTTCGAGTGCCCGAATTTGTCGTCGAGGTGAATGTCGTATTCGGTCATGCGGCGATGATAACGTCGCGCGCGATGATTCGCCGCCTGGTGTCTGCGACGTCCCGCCTTCGGCGGATCCGTCGACTCCTCTTTGCGTCCATGTTGATTGGGTGCGCCGCGAGCCCGGGCGCGACCGAGACGCACGCTGCGCCGGTCGCGACGACGACCGCGAGCGCGAGCGCCGCGCCGAAGCGCGCGCCGGTCGTCGTGGCGCTCGTCGTCGATCAGCTCGCCGCGTGGGAAGCGGCCGAGCGCTTCGACGATCTCCCCAAAAATGGCGGGTTTGCGCGACTTCGACACGAGGGGACGTACGTCCGCGACATGCGTTATGCGCACGCGGTCACCGAAACGGCCGCAGGTCACTCGGCGCTCTTCACCGGCTCGCCGCCGTATCGCTCGGGCATCGTCGCCAACGAGCTCGTCGATCCGAAATCGCGCGAGCGCGTCTCGGCATTTCTCGATCCGACGGCGCACGTCGTCACCGCGCAAGGCCCGACCGACGAGGAAGGCATCGGCTTGCCCGGGCTTGCCGTCGACACGATCGCCGACGTGCTCCGAAAGACGCGCCCGCACGCGCTCATCGTCTCGCTCTCGATCAAAGATCGCGGCGCCGTCTTCGGCGGCGGTCGCCACCCGGACGCGACGCTCTGGTACGACACGACGCGCGACGCGTTCGTCACGTCGAGCGCGTTCAGCCCGGAATTTCCATCGTGGGCGCGCTTTCTCGACACCGCGGCGCTCCAGAAAATGCGCGAGCAGCCGTGGACGCTGCTCGACCCGGTCTTCGTCTCGTCGCACGCGCGCCAGCCCGACGCGCAGACCGGCGAGAGCGAAGTCTTCGGTTTCGGAAAAACGTTTCCGCACTCGTTCGCGGCGTCGACCAAACCGACCAAAGCGTTCCGCGCGAGCCCGCGCGCCGACCAAGCCGTGCTCGAGCTCGCCGCCGCGGCGCTCGATCGCCGAAATCCCGCGGAGCCGATGCTGCTCGCCGTGTCGCTCTCGTCCTTCGATTACGTGAACCACTTCTTCGGCCCCGACTCGTGGGAGTCGTGGGACGATCTGTTGCGGCTCGATGCCGCGCTCGCCGATTTTTTCGCGCTGCTCGACCGCAAAGTGGGCGCCGACGGTTGGTCGGTGGTGCTGTCCGGCGATCACGGCGGGCCGCCGCTCCCCGAGCTGCCGATCTCCGCGCGCCCGTGGTGCGCGCCCGGCGTGCACGATTTTTGGCAGCGACCGTGCCGCAACGTCGGACGCGTTTTTCCGGACGCGCTGCGCGACACGCTCGAAAAAGCCGCCCGAAAAGCGCTCGGCAAGTCGAAGGCCGGCTCGTGGGTCCTCGGCGTCGCGAGCCCATATGTATTCTACACGCATCAAAATCTCGCGCCCGAAAAGCGGAAAAAGCTCGACGCCGTCGTCACCGCGACGCTCCTCGCGCAGCCGGAGATCGATCGCGTCTACCCGCCGCGCGCCCCAGGCTCGACGTGCCCGCCCGAAGCCGACGAGTCACTCGACGCCCTCGTCTGCCGCTCGATGTCGCCCTCGTTGACCGACGCGCTCTTCTTCGTCACCAAGCAAGGCTCTTTCGTCGACACCGATTACGATCTCGGAAAGGGTATGAGCCACGGCGGCCCGTACTTGTTCGATCGCTCGGTGCCGCTCTTCGTGCGCGCTCCCGGCCGCGTCCTCGCGGGCGTCACGTTGAAGGACGAGACCGGCTTCGGCGCTTACGTGCGCTCGATCGCCGCGCTGCTCGACATCGACCCGCCAGCGGGCGCGAGCGAGGCGCGCGCGATCGTCAATCCTCGGTGACTTTTCTTCCAGGCACGGGCGGCTTCGTCACGACGATCGTCGACGTCGCGTTTCCCGCGGTTGCGAGATCGAAGACCACGCCCCATTTGATCGAGTCGTCGCCGGCGACGTAATCGATCGACCCGCCGCACGCGTTGGTCTCTTTAATGAGCTCGGCCGACCCGAGCGTGATGTCCGGCCCCGCGAAGCCGTGCGTGTAACGTTGCGCGACGGCGCCGCTCCGCGGCCACACGAGGATCGCGTTGTCCTTGGCGACCATCGCGACCGGCGCGCACGCAGGCGCGGGCGCGTGCTCGAAGACGACGTGCAGCGTGCCGACGGTGCGATCGCGCTTCGCGGTCTTCACGGTTGCGTCTTTGACCTTCGCTTCGCGCAGCGCATCCACGGCGATCGAAAAGTGCGCCATCGTCGTGTCGCGCAGCGCGTCCACCTCGAGCGTTTGTCCCGCGACGAGCGGCTTGCTCGCGAGAAGACCGACGATGCGCCCCTTCGCGTCGCCGCCGAAATTCACTTTGTCGCCCGCGACCTCGAACGCCGCGTCGTCGATCGTCACGACCGGCGGCCTCGGCGCCTCGGGCGCGGCAGACGCACTCGTGGTTGCGCTGGTGACCGGCGCCGCATCGATTGCGGCGGGCGGCGTCTTTTCCTCGCAGCCCGAGCCCAGCAGGAGCATCAATGCGAGTATTCTCGTTTTCACGGCGCAAAGCCTAGCGCCATCCGTTAGTCTGGAATTCCTCTTTTTTCCGCCATGTCCAATGAGTCGCTCCAGCACGATTCGCCGGCCCTCGAGGGCTCGCTCGTCGCCGGGAAATATCGCGTGCTGCGTCTCATCGGCTCGGGCGGCATGGGCACGGTCTGGGAAGGCGTGCACGAGACGCTCGGCACGCGCGTCGCGATCAAGTTCATCAAGCCGTCGCACGCGCAAGCCGCCGACGCGCGAAAACGATTCGAGATCGAAGCGCGCGCCGCCGCAAAGCTCCAATCGAAGCACGCGGTCAACGTCTACGACTACGGCGTGAACGAGGCGGGCCTGCCGTACATCGTCATGGAGTATCTCCAGGGCGAGTCGCTCTCGGACATGCTGATCCGTCGCGGGCCGCTCCCGCCGCGCGAGGTCGCCGTCGTCATCGGCCAAGCGTCGAAGGCGCTCGGCAAGGCGCACAAGGCGGGCATCGTTCATCGCGATCTCAAGCCCGACAACATTTTCCTCCAGACGACCGACGGCGAGACGATGGACGGCGGAATCCCGTACTCGGTGAAGCTCGTCGACTTCGGCATCGCGAAAATGCTCGACGTCCCCATCGAGGGTCAGAAGGCGGCGCCGATGGGAGGGCCCACACAAGATGGTGCGGTCATCGGCACGCCGAACTTCATGGCGCCCGAGCAGCTCACGGTCGGCGGCGCGCCGACGCCGCTCACCGATTTGTGGTCGCTAGGCGCGTGCGCGTTCGCCGCGATGATCGCGCGCATTCCGTTCGAAGGCGAAGTGCTCGGCGACATCGTGCTCAAAGTGTGCGCCGCGCCGCTGCCGGTTCCGTCGAAGCTCAACCCCGGCGTGCCGGCGGGCTTCGACGCGTGGTTCGCGCGCGCGTGCAACCGCGACGCGAGCAAACGTTTTCAAACCGCCGACGAGCTCGCCGAAGCGCTCGCGAACGTCTGCGGCACCGGCCGCGTCCGCGTCGCGACGATGAGCGAGGACCAAGTCCAATATCAGCTCAAGCCTTCGACGCCGGACCTCGCCGCGCTCGCCGAAGAAATCGAAGTGCCCAAGAGCATGTCGCCGAAGACGGCGCTCATGGCCGGGCTCGTCCTCGGCGTCACGATGATGATCGGCATCCTCGGCGCGATCGCCTGGCGCGACAAACAGCGCGAGCAAGAGCAGATCAACTTGGCGACCAGCACGAGCGCGAGCGTCGCGCCGCCGCCGAGCGTTTCCGCCGCGCCGCCGCCGAGCGTGACCGTCGCGCCTTCGGCCTCGGCCACGACCGCTCCGACCGCGCGCGCCACGACGACACATTCGCGATCCGCGGCGGCCGCCATGACGACGACCGCCGCGACCTCGACGGCCTCTTCCGCGTCCAGCGCGGCAGAGTAACGTTTTCGATTCAGGCCGCGCGCTGGCGGAGCTGCACGCGAAGCGCGTCGAAGCTCGGAGCCGGGAGGCCCTGCGCGCGCCGCAGCAAGAAGAGCGCGTGGTGAACCTCCGCGTCGTCCGGCGTGGCGCGCGAGCCGTCGAGCGCGTTGCGATCGTGCGCGAGCGCGATCGCAGCAGCGAGCTCGTCGCCCTTGGCGGCAGCCAAGTACGCGCGCGCTTGCTCGGGGGTAAAGCTCTTGAGATCGGACAGCATGGGACGATGGGCCATTGGTTGGTTCTTCATGTCCGTCGAACGAGCCGACGGAGCAGATCGCGACCGACGAGAAGTAATCGCTTTTGCTGACGGGCCGAGGAGCCGATCAATGGTTGTGATTCGCCGCGCTCGGCCGCGGTTGGCGGCTCGATACTGCGTGCTGAATCTCCACTGAGCTCCTGTCATGCCTCGCGTCGGAAGGACGGGCCGAAGCGCACGCCCTATTTGGAAAGTAGCCAATGGATTGCAGAGCACAAGTATTTGTTTGCGTTCTGCACGAGATTTCCCGACATGTGGCACGACCGTCACGGACCAACCTTCGTGCTCCGTGGCAATGCGAGCCATCGAAGCATCGTGCTGCCGGCGTGCTGCGCATAGTCGATACGCAATTGCCAATCGACCTCGCTGCCGGGCATCGCGCCACGCACCGCTTCGGGATCCGCCATGAGGTGCTCGAGCTGACCGTGGAATTGCTGGCGCGCGAGGAGCGCGAGCGAGCGGCGAATTTGATCGCGCAGCGCCGAGATCTCGGCCGCATTCGTGTGCGTCTTGATCGCCGCGTCGAGCGTCGCGATTCCCGCCTCGCATCGACTCGCGACCGGCGTGTAGCGCGGCGTCACGATCGGACCGACGCCCAGCGCGCCGTCGCAATCGAGCTCGGAGTCGCCGGCGTGTAGCTGAACGCCGCGGTTGAAGTCCTGCCATCGTAAGCAAAAGTCGATCGCAGCCGCGTTCCCCGCTCGGTCTTGGAGCTCCGAGGCGGCCTGACACGTCCAATGCTCTTCGGCGAAGTAATAACGGTCGCCGAAGAAATGCCAGGCGGGGCCGATCAAGTACGCGACCGAGCGCCGCGCGCCGTCGAGGTAGCTCGCGTCGTTCGTCAGCGCGTTTGCGCGCGCGAGGGCGAGCGCCGACTCGCCGGAAAAATACGGGAGCTGCACGTCGATCGCCGAGCCGTCGCGATGCACCTGGTGCATGAACTCGCCGTCGGGGCGCTGGAGCCAGAGGATCGTGCTCGCGAGCGAGCGCACGAGCGGCTCGAAAGATTTGTCGAGATCGCTCGAGACGATTTCGGCGAACGCGATCGTCGTCAGCGCGATCGATCCGATGTCGAGCGGGTCGCCGTCGCCGATGCACTGGTGCGAGCCGCAGCGCGCGAGGGCCGCGCCGCGGAGCAAGTTGGCGGCGCGGAGGGCCGCGCTGCCGAGATCGGCCGCGTCGGGCGCGCCGGCGCGCTTCGCGTATTCGGCGGCCTGCGCGAGGAAGTACGTGGCCCCCGCGTGACGCGGCCAGTCGTAGCCGGAGAGATCACGATTGGTCGGCGCATCGACGAGATAACGAAAGCGGCCGTTGTCTCCGACGCCGCGCGCGAGATAACGCGCCGCTCCGAGAACGAAGCGCTCAGCGTCCGCGTCGTCGAAGCTCGCGGCGTCGAGCGGGCGCTCGGGCAGCCGACCGGGGACGATGCGCTCGGTGCGGATGCGGTGCATCGTCGCGTGCTCTTGGACGTCGATCGGATTTTTTCCGAGATGCTCGGCGGCGATCGCGACGACGACGGGAAAATCGGTGCCGAGCGTGAGGCCGATCGAATCGATCGTCACGCCTTTGTCGTACGCCTGACGCGCGAGGAGCTCGTCGGGCGTCACGTACGCGGTCTTGCCGTCGAGGTCGACACGCACGCCCTCGCGCGCGGTCAAGATCGCGACCGACGCCGCGTCGTGCGAAAAAGTCGGGAGCCACGCTTCGCCGGTCACGTGCTCGAAGACGAGCGTTCCGCCGAGCTCGTCGAGCGGCGCGCCGTCGGCGGAGCGCGTGACCGTGCGCCCGAGGAGCTTGCCGTCTTTCCATCGCGACGCGATGAACGTCGGCTCGCTCGGCGGTCGAAGCCTCGCCGCCGCGCGTCCCCCGAGGATCGCGCAAACGAAGAGCACCGCGTAGACGACGAGCCCGCGAAACAGCACGCGGAACGTCATGAGCGCTTGAGATAGAGAAGCTGCGCCGCCGGCAGAACGACGAGATACGGAACCGCCAAGAGCGCGACGAAGACGAGGACCATCGCGCCGCCTTTGCCCACGGGGCCGTAAATTCCGGAGAGGTACGAAGCGGTCGCCGCGAGGATCAAAATGAGCGCGAGCCCGACGAACATCACGACGGCGTTCACGATGCGCGAGACGAGCGCGGCGTGCTCCGAGCGCGCGAGCATGAGACCGCCGGAGATTACGCACGCGAGCGTGACGATGGCGGCGGTCGTGTCGACCGGCGCCCACCGCGTCGGGAGGCCCGCGAAGACGCCGAACCCGACGACCGCGGCCGACGTGAAGCTCCCCGCGGCGCAAAGGATCCGCGCGCGTTTGCTCATCGCCTCGGCGATCACGCGGCTTTGGCCTCCGCCTGCACGGCGGCGAGGAGCTTCGTGATGCTGTCTTTGGCGTCGCCGAAGAGCATGAGCGTGTTCTCGTTGTAACAAATCGCGTTGTCGACGCCGGCGTAGCCCGCGCTCATGCCGCGTTTCAACATCACGACGCGCGCGGCCTTCCACGCTTCGAGCACCGGCATGCCGTAAATCGGGCTCGACTCGTCAGTGAGCGCGCTCGGGTTCACGATGTCGTTCGCGCCGATGATGAGGACGACGTCGGTGTGCTCGAACTCGTCGTTGATTTCGTCCATCTCTTTGACGATGTCGTACGGCACGTTCGCTTCGGCGAGGAGAACGTTCATGTGGCCGGGCAAGCGGCCGGCGACTGGGTGAATCGCGAATTTCACGTCGATGCCGCGTTTTTGGAGCGCGCCGGTGAGATCTTTCACCGGGTGCTGCGCCTGCGCGACCGCCATGCCGTAGCCGGGGATGACGATGACGCGCTTCGAGGCGAGGAGAAGCTCTGCGACGTCCTCGGCGCCGGTCGCGTTGATCTTGCCGACGAGCTCCGCCGTCTTGCCCTTCTTCGCCGGCGTCGCTCCGAAGCCGCCGAAGACGACGTTCCAGATCGAACGGTTCATCGCGCGGCACATGATGGTGCTCAGGATCGCGCCGCTCGAGCCGACGAGCGCGCCGGTGATGATGAGCAAATCGTTTCCGAGCATGAAGCCGGCCGCCGCCGCGGCCCAGCCGGAGTAGCTGTTGAGGAGCGACACGACGACCGGCATGTCGCCGCCGCCGATCGCCATGACGAGATGAACGCCGAGGAGGAGCGCGATGCCGGTCATCGCGAGGAGCCACTGGAGGCCCCGCGGATCCGGCTCACGGACGAAGAGCACGGCGAGGACGACGCATGCGACGATCGCGAGCGCGTTGAGCGCGTGGCGTCCGGGCAGGAGCAGCGGTTTGCTGCCGATGGTCGCGCGCAATTTGAGGAACGCGATGATCGACCCTGTGAAGGTGACCGCGCCGATGAGAACGCCGGCGAAAATTTCGACGAGGTGCGCGACGTCGCCGGCCGGGGCCCCGCTCGCGGGGAGATGAACCGACTTCTCGGGCTCGAGGTAGCTCGCGAGGCCGACGAGCACCGCGGCGGCGCCGACGAAGCTGTGGAGGATCGCGACGAGCTCGGGCATCGACGTCATCGCGACGCGGCCCGCGACGACCGCGCCGACGAGCGCGCCGACCGCGATCGACGCTGCGAGAATCCCGGTCGACTCCCCGAGGCCCGCGACGCTCCGCTCGGACAAAAGCGCGTAGCAAGTGATCGCGACGGCGAGCGCCATGCCCACGATGCCGAAGAGGTTGCCGCGACGCGCGCTCTCCTGCGTCGAGAGCCCGCGCAAGCTCAAGATGAAGAGCATCGCCGCCGCGAGGTACGCAATGTGCTGCGCGGAGAGAAACATCAGTGGCCGCTCCCGCGACGGAACATCTTCAGCATCCGCTGCGTGACGAGGAAACCGCCCGACACGTTGATCATCGCGACGAGCACCGCGACGCCCGCCAAAATCGTGGGGACGTGCAGGCCCCCGGTGCGCAAGAGGAGCACGCCGCCGACGAGGATGATGCCGCTGATCGCGTTGGTGACGCTCATGAGCGGCGTGTGGAGCGCGGGCGAGACGTTCCAGATGACGTGCCAGCCGACGACGCACGCGAGGAGAAACACGGTGAGGTGCTCGGTGAAATCGCTCGGCGCGAAGAGCCCGGCGAGCGCGAGCAGCGCCGCGACCACGGTCATGAAGATCGGACCGATGCGGCTCGGCGCCGCGTGCGCCGGCGCCTTCGGAACGGGCGGCGGCTCGGCGGGCGGCGCGTGCGAGCGCGGGCGCGGACGCGTCGGCGGCGGCCACATGAGCTCGCCGTCTTTCAAGAGGACGCACCCGCGGTGGACCTCGTCCTCGAGATCGAGCACGACGTCGCCCTTCTCTTTGTCGAACACGTCCTCGAGCAAATTGTAGATGGTCGTCGCGTAGAGCTCGCTCGTCTGCGCGGCCATGCGGCTCGCGAGATCCGTGTATCCTACAATCAATACGCCGAACTTCTCGATCGCTTTGTCGCGCTCGGTGAGCGCGCAGTTGCCGCCTTGCTCGGCGGCGATGTCGACGATGACCGAGCCGTGCTTCATCGACACGACCGCGCCGGAGGTGACGAGCTTGGGCGCGGGCACGCCGGGGATGACCGCGGTCGTCACGATGATGTCGCAGTCTTTGGCGTTCTCGCCGATGAGCGCTTGCTCGGCCGCGATGTACGCCTCGCTCATTTGTTTGGCGTAACCGCCCTCGCCTTCGCCCGACTCTTTGAACTCGAACTTCAAAAACTGGCCGCCGAGGCTCTCGACTTGCTCGCGCACTGCGGGGCGCGTATCGAACGCGCGCACGACCGCGCCGAGCGATTTCGCGGCGGCGATCGCGGCGAGCCCCGCGACGCCCGCGCCGACGACGAGCACTTGCGCCGGCTTCACGCGGCCCGCCGCCGTCACCTGCCCGGGCAAAAATCGCGGAAACGCCGCGGCCGCTTCGATGACCGCGCGATACCCGACGGCGTTCGCGGTCGCCGAGAGCGCGTCCATCTTCTGCGCGCGCGTGATGCGCGGCACGCAATCCATTCCGAGCACGGTCGCTTTGCGCGCGGCGAGCGCGTCGACCAGCGCCTTGTTGATCGCCGGCCAAATGAACGAGATGAGCCGCGCCCCTTCTTTCAGTCGATCGGCTTCGTGCTTTCCGGCGTCGCCCATCTGCGGCGGACGCACTTTGAGGACGATATCGGCCTCGGCCCAGAGCTCGTCGGGCGGGACGACGCGCGCGCCCGTCTCGGCGTACGCGCCGTCTTGAAAGTGCGCCGCTTCGCCCGCGCCCGTCTCGACGAGCACCTCGAGCCCGAGCTTTTGGATCTTCTTGACCGACTCGGGCGTCGCCGCGACGCGCTTTTCGTTCGTCGCAATCTCTTTGGGAATTCCGACCTTGAGCGGTCGACGTGCAGGTAGCACGTCGACATTAGACTCGTTCCTCGTCGGCAGCACGGCGCCGGGCACGATAGCAGATTAGAACTGCCCGTAGACGAACGGCTCGGCCTTGGCTCCCGCGACCGCGTGGAGACCGAGCGCGACCGCGGCGAGCGCGAGCCCTTGCAGCACGACCGGCGCGCGAACGAACGCCTCGCGCGCGCGAACGGCCGCGTTTTTCGGCGCGTAATGAAGCGCGAACGCGAGCGCGAGCACCGCGAGCACGCGCGGCGAGAGGTTCGCGGCGCCGCCGTGCCCCGCCGCGATGCGCGAGAGCACGAGCGTCGCGTGCTCGAAGGTCTTCGCGCGGAAGAAAATCCACGCGAAGCACACGTACTGAAACGTGCAAAATACACTAATCGTGGACCGCACCGGGCTCGCCGGCGCCGCCGGCCCGCCGCGCATCTTGTCGCGCCACCTTTGCCACATGCGCGTGCCCGCGAGCGCCGCGCCGTGGAGCGCGCCCCAGATGACGTAGTTCCACGAAGCGCCGTGCCAGAGCCCGCCCAGCACCATCGTGATCATCAGGTTGCGATAGGTGAAGAACGAGCCCTTCCGCGAGCCGCCGAGCGGGATGTAGAGATAATCGCGCAGCCAAGTCGAGAGCGAGATGTGCCAGCGATGCCAGAAATCCTGGAGGTTTCGCGCGATGTAAGGCTGGTCGAAGTTTTGCGGGAGCGTATAGCCGAAGAGGTGCGCGCTCCCGAGCGCGACGTCGGTGTAGCCGGAAAAGTCGGCGTAGATCTCCATCGCATACGCGTAGACCGCGACGAGCACCTCGAGCGACGTGAAGCGCTCGGGGTTGTCGAAGACGCGCTTCACCAAGTTCTGCGCGAGGAAATCGCCGATGACGATCTTCTTCACGAGCCCGCCCGCGATGAGCCAGAGGCCCTTGGCTTGCTCGCTCTCGTCGAACGACGGCTCGCGCGCGAACTGCGGGAGCATCGATTTGGGCCGCACGATCGGGCCGGCGACGAGGTGCGGGAAGAACGCGACGAAGAGGAGGTAGTCGAGGTAACGCTTCGCCGGCTCGATCTCGCGGCGGTAGACATCGATCGTGTAGCTCATCGTCTCGAACGTGAAGAACGAGATGCCGAACGGCAGCACGATGCGCAGGTGCACCGGCGAGACGTGCCAGCCGATCGCGCTCGCAGCGTCGGCGAACGACTCGACGGCGAAGTTGAAGTACTTGAAGACCGAGAGGACGCCCAAGTAGTAGACGATCGAGACGAGCAAGAGCGCCTTGCGCGCGCGCGGCCGCTCCTCTTTCGCGAGCGCGCGTCCGACGGCGAAGTCGATCGTGCTGCCGACGAAGATGACGCCGAGACACAAAATGCTCCAGCCGAGCGGGCCGAGCGGCGGGCTCTCCTCGCGCGCCTTGTCGAAGGTGCCGTAGAAATAAAACCCGTAGCTCGCGACGACCAGAAAGAGCGCCCGCGGCAGCCGGTAGCGCCGCAGCGACCAGAAGACCGCGAAGCACGCGATCAAAAAGACGCCGTAGACTGGCGAGTTGAACAGCAAAACGCCCGCGACATTACCCTCTTGACACCGCGGCGTCGAATGTAAACACTGTTCACATGTCCGAAACGCGCGGTCTCTTGCTGGAGCTCGCTCGCTCGATGGTCGCGGCCGAGGGGACGGCCGACTTCTCGCTGCGCGAGGTGGCGCGACGGGCGGGCGTGTCGCCGGCGGCGGTGTATCGGCATTTCGCGAGCAAAGAGGCGCTCCTCGACGAGGTCTGCGCGATCGGATTTCAAAAGCTCTGCATGTATTTGCTCAAGGCGACGAACGAGAGGACGCCGCGCGCGCGGCTCGAAGCTTCGGGCGACGCGTATTTGCGTTTTGCGCTTGAAAACCCGGAGGATTATCGCGCGATCTTCATGACGCCCGACGCGCGCGCCGGCCGCGCGAAAAAGCCCGGAGCTCCCGCCGAGGCATTTCAGCTCCTCATGGATCGCGTTCGCGAGTGCATGGACGCGCGCGTGCTCGCGCGTGCCGACGTGCGCGCGGTCTCGACGTCGATTTGGGCGCACGTCCACGGCCTCGCGTCGCTGCGTCTCTCCGGCCATCTGTGCGACGTCGGCAGCGACGCGCACTTCAAGGCCTTCTACCGCGAGTCAGTCGATCGGCTCGTGTCGGCGTTCGAGGTCAACGCCGTTCACAAAAAGAAGGGCGCAGCATGAGCATCTTGGCGAAGCGTGTCACGGGGCGGATGGACGGCGAGTTCGTGGTCTTCTTGATCGGCATGCGCATCAACGCGTGGTGGAAGCCGCACAAGTGGCTCCCCGTCGCGATGGCGATGCCGCGCATGATCAAAGAGCTCACGCTCGAACCGGAGCTCGGTTTTCTCGGCGCGGAGTTTTGGCCGGGGCGCACGTTCCTCGTGCTCCAATACTGGCGTTCGATGGAGCAGCTCCTCGCCTACGCCAAGGGCCGCGACTCCGCGCATTTGCCCGCGTGGCGCGCGTTCAACAAACGCGTCGGAACGAGCGGCGACGTCGGCATCTGGCACGAGACGTACCGCGTGCGCGCGGGCGACTACGAGAACGTCTACGTCAACATGCCGGCGTTCGGCCTGGGCCGCGTGGGCAACGTGCTCGACGTGGCGCCGGGCAAACGCGACGGGGCCCGCGACCGTTTGACCGAACCTAGTTCGGCTGCGCGTGCAGGATGACGACCGCGTCGAGATCGAAGCCGGCGTTCTTCGTCGGCTGCTGCGGGTCGCATGTCTCGCCGCTGTGGTCGACGATGCGGACGTAACGCGCGCGCGCGACGCCGAGCTCCGCGAGGTCGAAACCGTCGCCGCCGCAATTCGGATAATCGGTCGGCGCCGCGGGCGGCGAGGTCACCGGGTGCGTGCCGGCGCACTCGCCGTACGGCGGATTTCCCGCGGTCGCGGTGCACGGAAACGTCGACCACGTGACGCCGTCGTCGCTCACGCTCACCTCGCCCGGCTCGGCGTAGACGTCGCTTGGGTTGCCCGCGACGTCGAACGCGTTCTCGAAGACGACGAAGTCCACGCCGTCGCCGTCGACGATCGCGTTCGGCGCGAAGGACAGCACGATGCTGCCGCCGACGCCGAGCGAGACGACGTCGGTCGAGCCTTGCGACGTTCCGCCGCCGACCGGCGGGCCTTCGATCACTTGCGGCATCTCGGCGGCGCCGAAGCCCGAGCACGGGCCGGCGTCGAACGAGACCACGCCGGTGACGAACGCGCCGCCCGCGTCAGCCGCTTCGCTCGCGTCGAGCGCCGCGTCGGGTCCGGCGTCGACCGCGGAAATACCGCCGCCGCAACCCATGCAGAATACAAATATCGCGAAGACCTTCAACGAGACCTCCTCCGCGTGCTCGCGCGGGTTTCAGAGCGTTTCGTCTTCGCCGAAGTTTTCTGGCTCCCGAGCGCGCTCGGTCACAGTGGCGGCACCGCGTCGGCTTCCAACCGACTTCCCCGCGGAGAAGACGGCGCCGTCATAGCACCGATCTCAATCGCTAGCCGAAGCTTTGGGCTCTTCGGTTTTGCTCGCGAGCGGGCCGCCCGGCGTTTTCGGGGCGATTTCGCTTCGCACGCGCGACGAGAGCGCGCTCCGCTCGAGCATGTCGAGACGCTTGACCGCTTCGGCGTGGAACGCCGCGACCTCGCGCTGCAGCGCTTCGATCCCGACCTCGTTCTTCAGGTTCACGCGGAAGTCGGTCTCGGCGGTCGCGCGGTCTTTCATCGACTGGCGGTTCTGGCTCATGACGATGAGCGGGCCCTGCAGCGCGACGAGGATCGCGAGCGCGAGGTTGTAGAACTGATACGGGTACTCGTCGAACGGCTTCGGGAGCCACTTGTTGGCCATCGACCAACAGACGGTGAGCACGAGCAAGAAGAGGATGAACGCCCACGAGCCGTTCAGCTCGGCGACTTTGTCGGCGAGGCGCTGGCCCCAAGTGAGGTTCTCTTCGATTTCTTTGACGACGTCTTTCGCGGCGCGCTGCGAGAGGAGCGCGTTCGTCTCGCGCAGGCGGTTCGCCATCTCGCTCAAGATCGCGAGCGCGGCGCTCTTCGATTTGTGGAGGTGCTCGCCGAGCTCTTCGCGCGTGAGCTCGAGCAGCACCGTGTCGACGGTCGCTTTGACGCTCGCCGAGCGCGGCTTGTCGTCGAAGAGCGAGAGCTCGCCGAAATATTCGCCGGTGCGAACGTCCTTGAGGACGACCGGCGGCGTGTCCTTGTCGGGCGGCGGCAGGAAAATCTGAACCGCGCCCTGCAGCACGATGTACATCGACGAGCCTTCGTCGCCCTTCGCGAAGACCATTTCGTCCGGCTTGAACGGACGCTCGTCGAGCCGCTCCGCGAGCGCCTCGCGGTCTTCATCGGCCAGGCCCTCGAAGAGCGGGATCTGAGCGAGCAGATCGGCGTGTCGCATCGAAAAGCCATCGTCGCCCGATCGCGCCGCTTGCGCAATGGGTAGGATGTAGCTCGTGCGGAGCGTTTTCCGGGTGATTCTCGCGGTCGCGATGATCGCGATCGGGCTCGACCATTTCATCAACGCGGATTTCTTCGTGCGGATCGTTCCGCGCGTGCTGCCCGCGCCGCTTCTTCTCGTTCAGGTGAGCGGCGTCTGCGAGGTGCTCGGCGGGCTCGGCCTTTTCGCGCCGTGGCCCAACGTTCGGCGCGCGGCGGGCATCGGGTTGGTCGCGCTCTACGTCGCGGTCTTTCCGGCGAACGTCAACATGTGCATTCACCCCGAGCTCGGCGGATCGATTCCGCACTGGGCTTTGTGGGTCAGGTTGCCCTTCCAGCTCGTCTTCATCGCGCTCGCGCTGTGGGTGTCGCGCAAGTAAGCTCGCGCTTCGTGCGGGCGGCGTTGGCGACGTTCTTCGTGAGCGCGGGCGCGATCGCGCAAACGCAAACGCCCTCCGCCGTGAAGATCGACTGGGAGGCGGACGCGCGTTGTCCGCCGGAGAGCACGTTCGTCGATCAGGTTCACGCGCGGAGCCCGCGCGTTCTCATCGATGCGAGCGCGGCGCGCACGCTCGTCGTCCGCATCGCGCGCGCGGGAGAGAAGACGACCGGCCGCATCGAGCTCCGCGAGGCCGACGGCGCGTCGACGCAACGGAGCGTCGCCGGCGCATCGTGTCAGGAAGTGATCGAAGCGCTCGGCCTCGTCGCGGCAGTCGCGCTCGACCCGCTCGCGTCCACGGCTCCGACGACCGAAACGCCGCCCGCAGGCTCTTCGCACGGCGTTTCGACGACCGAAACGCCGCCCGCAAGCTCTTCGCGCCGCGTTCCGGCGGCCGAAACGTCGACCGCAACGCCTTCGGGCGGCGCTCCGGCCTCTCCGTGGGGATTCGTCGCCGGAGTGGACGGCGAGGTCGTCGCGGGGCCCACGCCCGACGTGACGTTCGCGACGCCGGTCTTCTTCGAAGCGACGCGCGCGCTCTCGGAGCACGTCGCGCTCGGCGGCGGCCTCCGGTTCGAACGAACCGGCGAGACCACGAGCGGCGGCGACTTCACGTGGACCGCCGGCGCCGCGCAATTTTGCGTCGTCCTTCGCGGCGGGCGCGTCCGATTCGACGCGTGCGCGCGCGGAGACTTCGGCACGATCGACGCGCGCGGCGAGAACGTGACGCCCGCGCGAAGCGCGACTCGCCCCTGGGCGGACGCCGGCCTCGCGCTCGCTTTTCGCGTGCGCATCGCCGGGCCGGTGTTCTTCGAGCTCGAAGGCTCCGGCGGCTTTGCGCTCGTGCAAGACCGCTTTTTCGTGCAGCCCGACGCGACCGTCTACCAAGTCCCCGTCTGGACGGGGCATGGTGGCGCAGGGCTCGGCTTCGAAATCCGGTGATCGCCGCGCGGCGGGGCGGACATTCTCCCGTGCGCTATGATGGCTACTGCCGTGTCGATCTTCCCGTTTTCGCGTCGTTCGGGCGACGATGACGCTCCGACGAGCGGCGTCGTGTCGCGCCCCGCGAGCACGGCGGAGCGCGACGCGCGGCTGCGCGCGATGGTCGCGTCGCATTTCGAGTTCATCTGGCGGTCGCTTCGCGGGCTCGGCGTGCCGCAGGGCTCGGTCGACGACGCGGCGCAGCAGGTCTTTTGGATCGCCTCGCAAAAGCTCGACGCCATCCAGTCCGGCAGCGAGCGCGCGTTTTTGTTTTCGACGGCGCGCGGGGTCGCCGCCAACGCCCGGCGCGCACGCACGCGCAGCCGCGAGACCGACGACGCGCCGCTCGCGACGATGGCCGACGCCGCGCCCAATCCGGAGCAAGCCGCGCAGCGCTCGCAAGCCAAGCGCGTCCTCGAGCGCGTGCTCAGCGAGATGGACGAGGACACGCGCACGGTCTTCGTGCTCTTCGAGCTCGAAGGTCTCACGTCGAACGAGATCGCCGAGCTCCTCTCGATTCCGGTAGGAACTGCCGCGTCGCGTTTGCGGCGCGCGCGCGAAGAGTTTCAGCTCGCGGTCACCAAGCTCCAGCTCCGCCGGGGGGCGCCATGAACGATCCGATTCGTTTGCTCGCGTCGCCCGAGGCGACCGACTTCGAGCGGGAGCTGCTCGGCGCTTGGGGCGACGAGAAGCCGACGGCCGCGTCGCGCGACAAGACGCTCGCGGCGCTCGGGCTCGCGGGCAGCGCGGCCGCAGCCGCGGCAGGCTCGATGGCACCCAAAGCGCTCGCGAGCGGTTGGGCCCTCGTCGCCAAGTGGATCGGTCTCGGCGCGCTGGTGGTCGGCGCGGCGGCCGTCGGCGCGGCGCATCTGGCGCACCACGACGAGGCGCCCCTCGCACGACCCATCGCGATGCCCACCGAGCACCTCGTGCCGGCGCCGCAGCAAACGGTCGCGACCGCCGAGACGACGGTCGAGCTGCCCGAGGCTCCACCGCAGCACGCGCATGCTCGCGTCGCAGCTCCGGTGGCGAGCTCGATCACCCAGCAAGTCGCGGCGCTCGATCGCGCACGCGCGGCGCTCGACGCGGGCGACCCGGCGCGCGCGGTGCGGCTCGTCGACGCGTACGAGTCGGAGTATGCGAGCGGCGCGTTCGTGCAAGAGGCCGAGGTCGTCCGCATCGAGTCGCTCGTTCGCGCCGGCAAGACGGCCGACGCCGACCGCGCGGGCAAGCACTTCCTCGCGAGCTATCCGCGCAGCCCGCATGACGCTCGCGTTCGTTCGCTGCTCGGCTACGCTCGAGAGCCGTGAAGGTCGCGCTCGCTCTCTTTGCCGCCACCCTCCTCGCCTGCGGAACCGACGTCGACCTCGGCGGCACCGCCGGGCCGGACGACGCGAGCGTCGACGCGACCCAGTGCGGCAACCTGGTCGCGCCCGGCGTGACAGCCGGCTGCCGCGCGTGCGATCGCGACGCGGCCGACTGCCAGCAGAACGGCTGCTATGGCGGATATTGGTGCGACACGGTCATCGCCGATTGCCACGTCGCACCGAAGACCTGCCCTTAGTGCGCGAGCAAATAGGCTTGGACGGTCGCGCCCCAAGCGCTCGGCAACAGGCTCGTCGCGCTCTGATTGATGGTGAGCAAATCGGGCGAGCAGTCGCTGAACGAATCGAAGTCCCACGCGAGGCTCGGGATCTGCTTCGACTCGATGTCGGCGAAGAAGGCGCCCGCGTTGGGAAGATTTCCGTACTCGCCGACGATGACCGGAATGTTCGAATAGGTGTACGAAGCGGTGGCCGGCGGATAGCCGTGGACCTCGTAGACGACGTTGTCCCACGAGAGCGGGCTCGTGCCGTAGAAGCTGATGTCGCTCGTCCAGTCGTTGCCCTGCACCGAAACGATGTGATGCGGGACTCCCAACTTGTTCTCCTCGGCGCGAATGACGCCGACGGCGTGATCCATCGCAGAACGAATCGCCGAATCGGATAACGCATTACCGCCGGGCTCGTTGCTGATGCCAAATAGCACGTACGGATCAGTCGCGAAGGTGTCGACGAGCGCGGTGTAGACTGCGTCGGTCGCGGTGGTCGGCAGGTACGTCGCGTCGTCGCTGCCGTAGTTGGTCATCGTCGCGTCGCTCCGGAGCGTGACGAGCACGTAGACGCCGGGCGTCTCGCCGAGCGTCTGAACGACGCTCGTCATCGGCGTCTTGTACGCCGCGGGGTTCGTCGTCCAGCTCGCGGGCGTGTAGCTGTTCATTCCGAGCGAGACGCGAACGAACGACGGCTTCCACGTGGAGACGAGCCCGCCGAGGAGCGTCTGCACCGTGCTGCCGGGATTATTCATCCAGAGCGACCCGTTGTAGCCGCAGAAATACAGGTCGTCCGCGTTCACGCCGCGACCGACCCACACGCTGCCGCTCGTGCCGTTCGAGACGTAGACCTTGTTGCCTTGTGTATAGAGCCAGCCGCTCGGGATGAACGAGCTACCTGCTTCGACCGGATTGGACGCGTCGGGCGTTTCGCTCCCCGTGTCGATCGCGGCGTCGACCGGCGCGCCGGCGTCGGGCTCCGTTGCTGCGTCCGCTTCGGCATCCGCTTCGGCGGCATCGGGCGCGGATGCATCGAGGGCGTGGTGCGGCGAGGGCCGATGATGCCTCACGCGATACGCTTCGGTCTCGGAGCTCGTCTGCTGGGAGCAGGCAGCCGCGATCAAAAACAACCAGGAGTAGGAGTGCCGCATGCGCGCGACGCTCTCATGGTCGTGTAGCAAATAGCAACTCAGCCTAAACCAAATAGGTAGGAGGTTGAGGCCGATATCACACTAGTCGGACCGCGAGTTTTCGCGCGCCTGAGGCGGCCCGAGAGAAAGGTAGGACAAAGCCGAGCCAGCGGTTATGCTCGGCGCCCGCATGCTGCTCGATCAGCCGGATTTTCGCCGGCGCCGCGTCCTCAACTGGGTCCTCGCGGGCGCGATGTACGCGTTCTTCTACATGGCGCGGTACAACTTCACCGCCATCAACGCGCGGCTCGCCGAGCTCTTCGGTTGGAGCAACACGCAGCTCGGCATTTTCGACAGCTCGGCCACGCTCGTGTACGGCGCGTCGGTTTTCTTGAACGGGCCGATCGCCGATCGCATCGGCGGCCGCCGCGCGATTCTCTTCGGCGCGGCGGGCACCGCGCTCTTCAACCTTCTCTTCGGCTTCGGCCATCTTTTTCTCGGCACCGCGGCGGTCTGGGCGGGCGAAGGCAAAGCGCGTCACGTCATCACGCCGGCCGAAATTCAGTTCGGCATGAGCGCGTCCACGGTGATCGCGCTCCTCGTCGCCGTGTGGACGATCAATTTTTATTTCCAGTCGTTCGGCGCGCTCTCCATCGTGAAGATCAACGCCGCCTGGTTCCACGTGCGCGAGCGCGGGCTCTTCTCGGGCATCTTCGGCATCCTCATTCGCGCCGGGCTCTTGCTCGCCTTCTCGGGTGCGCCGTTCATCCTCGGGATGCTGCCTTGGCAGTGGGTTTTCTGGATTCCCGCGGCGTGCATCACGGTCCTCTTCGTCCTCAACTGGCTCTTCGTACGCGACACGCCGGAGGACGCCGGCTTCGAGCCGCTCGACACGGGAGACGGCGGCGCCGACGACGCCGCGCCCGGTCCTTCGGCCCTCAAAGACGTCCTCAGGAAGGTCTTCGCGAGCTCGACGATGTGGACCATCGCGCTCTCGTCGATGATGATCGGTTTCGTCCGGCGCTCGGTCGTCGACGCGTGGTGGCCGAAATTCTTCGTCGACGTCTATCACGTCGAAGCCAAGAAGCTGACCGCGTTCCATCCCTACGAAATCGCGGCGTGGGGCATCGCGATCGCCGGCATCATCGGCGGGCTAGCGTTCGGCGCGGTGAGCGATCGCGTCTTTCACGGACGGCGCGCGCCGGTCGTCGTGATCGGCTTCGTCGGCCAAGCGGTCATGCTGCTCGTGCTCGGCTTGCTCAACCGCGGGCACGTCTCGCCGGTCGCGCCCGCGTGCGCCATCGTCGCGCTCTCGTTCTTCGTCAACGGCGCGCACGGGATGATAGGCGGCGCGGCCAGCATGGATTTCGGCGGAAAAAAGGCCGCCGCGACGGCCGCCGGACTGTTCGACGGCGTGCAGTACATCGCCGGCGCGATCGTCGGCGTCAGCCTCGGTCATCTCATCGACAAACAAGGTTGGGGCGTCTGGGCGTTCGCGCCGATTCCGTTCGCGCTCGCGGGCGCGGTCGTGATGTCGCGGCTCTGGAACGTCCTGCCCGGCGGCCGCAGCGCGCATTGATGCTCAGTGACACACGCCGAAGACGTCGGCCGGGTTGATCGCGAATGCCGCCGCGACGCACGTCTGGCCGCTCAAACAGTCCTTGTCCGAGGCGCAGAGCCGCGCGTGAACGCTCGCCGCGTTGCACGTGTCGGCGGTCGTGCACGTGCTCGTCGCGCCGGCGGCAGGAAATAGCAGCGGGCAGCCGATCACGGGATCCCCGAACTGCTCGAAGCAGCAGACGTTCTGCTGGCAATCCGCCGGCGACGTGCAGGCGAGCACGACGCTGCCTTGCGAGCATGAGGTCGCGACGCACGTCGTGCTCGACGACGAGATGCAGCAGCTTCCGGGGCAACTGGAAGTATTTTCGAAGCAGTGCCGCGTTCCGAGCGTGTACGCGCACGTCGCGGCGTCGGGACCGCTCTCCGGCGAGCCGGTTTCGTTGGGCGAGTCGAGCGCGGCGACGTCCGCGACGTCGCCCGTCGCGTCGGCGTCGTCCGTCGTCAGCTGATCGAGACCGGAGAGCGCCGCGCACCCCACGAGCGCGCAGCCGAACGCGACGATCGCCGCTCTCCGCATCATCACCATCTTACTCCTTCGAGCGGGCGAGCAGCTCTTCGAAGCGCGTGAATTCGTCGCGGAGCGCGGCGCCGAGCTCGGAGATGCGACGCCATTCGGGCTTTTCGTGCACTTCGGCGCGAAGCTCGAGGCATATGTATCTTACACATACGTTCGGGCGCTGCTCCGGAGCGAGGGTGCAGCCGGTCGCGCCGCGGAACGCGCATCCCGCGTGATCCCCGCGGGGAGGCTCGAGATGACGCGCGGCGACGCCCGCGAGCGCGAGCGACGCGACCTCGGCCGGCGAAAAAAGATCGAGCGTGCGCGAGCCGCAGCACGCGCCGCCGGCCCAATGTCCGTATGGCTCGGGGCGCTTCTTCGCGCAGCCGTGGCAGGCTTCGACGTTCGAGAATGTCGCGGCCATGGCGACGCGTAGCTCGCGAAGGCGCCGCGCGCTCGCCACCGCTTCGGACCCCGCCTCGCGCGCGCTCGGCTGCGCGCGAAAGCGCGCGCGGAGCGTGACGAGCTCGTCCTCGCGCGACCGCGGCTCGCTCCGCCGAAGAAGCCGCGCGAGGGGAACGAACATGCCGACATCCTAGCGCACGGTGGCCCGCGGGCCGGCGCGCGGGCCAATTGGCCAGGGCCGTTTCGCGTTTTCTCGGCGAATTCGCGCGGCACGACCCTTTCAAAGGCCGCGCTCATGCTGCCGCTCACCTTCCCGCTCGTGCTCCTCGCGCTCGCCGCGCTGCCGGTCCCTGTCTCCATCACGCCGGCCGCGCCGGCGCCAACGACCGCGCAGGTCCCCCTCGGCGACATCGCGCGCGATGCCGCGCGCATCGCGATTCGCACCGCCGGCCTCGACGCGACCGACTCCGCCGTCGACGGCCTCGCCTCGCGCGCGCGCTGGTCGGCGCTCCTGCCCGAGCTCCACGTCGCGGTCAAAGACTCGAGCGGCGGCATGCACGACTACGTGACGACGACCGGCGCGGTGACGTCGAGCTACTTTGGTCCTTCATACGAGGTCGACGGCACGCTCGTCTTTCATCTCGAACGTCTCGCGTACTCCGGCCAAGAAGCGCGGCTCGAGCGGCTGCGGCTCGAACGAATTCAAGCGCGCGAGCGCGTGACCCAGCGTGTGATCGAAGAAATCGCGCGCTGGTCGAAGGCGACGGCCGAAGAGCACGACTCGCCCGACGGCACCGAGCTCCACGCAGACGCGACCGCGCGCCGCGTTTCGGCGCAAATGGCGCTCGACGTTTGGACCGACGGTTGGTTCTCGGCGCGCCTCGCGGGGCATGTGCGGTGAGCTATGCCGAAACTACGACCGCCTCGTCACGTGAGGGTGGCGAGCTCGAACGTCACGATTTTTCCGGCCGCCGTCCCGCGCGCGACGCCCTGCACTTGATTGAGCCACGCGTAACGCGCGTCGCTCGCAGCATCCGAATGTCGAGCGTCGCGACGTTGCCCGGCCCGAGGATCAGCCAGTCGCCTGCCGGCGAATTCGGAGCTTTGCGCGCGTCGAGGCGCGGGCCTTTCACGACGATGTCGGCAAAGTCGATGACGAGTCGCGTGCCCGACGGCACGTTCGCCATGAAGACGCTCTCGCCCATCGTGATCGTCATCGTGCCCAGCGGTGAAAGTTCCATCGGAGGTCTCCCGTCCTTGCGCGGATCGGGGGCGCTCGCACGGCCGCCGACTCTAACAGCTGTCCGCTTGACCCGCGCGCGCGCGTCAATACATTCCCATCATGCTCTCCGAAACGCGCGCGACCCTCGCCGACCTCCAAAAGCGCCTCGATGCGCTAAGGGGGCATCTTTGACGTCCCGCGGCTGAAACGCGAAATCGATCAGCTCGGCGAACGAACGCTCGTCCCCGGTTTTTGGGACGACCACCAAAAAGCGCAGAAGCTCACGCGCAAACGCTCCGGCCTCGAGGCCACGGTGAGCGCGTTCGAGAAGCTCGCGAAAGACGTCGAGGATGGCCAAGTGCTCCTCGAGCTCGGCGCCGAATCGAAAGACGAGCCCACGATCGCCGAAGCCGCCGCGCTCTTACCGGATCTCGAGCGCCGCACGCGCGCGATGGAGCTCGGTCGCATGCTGAGCGGCCCGGCCGATCACGCGAACGCGATCGTCAGCATTCACCCCGGCGCCGGCGGCACCGACGCGAAAGACTGGGCGTCGATGCTCCTTCGCATGTACCTCCGCTACTGCGAAAAGCGCGGCTACAAAACCGACATCATCGATTACCAAGAAGGCGACGAGGCCGGCCTCGACGCCGTCTCGTTCACGGTCGAGGGCGATCACGCGTACGGATATTTGCGCGGCGAGATGGGCGTTCATCGCCTCGTTCGCATGAGCCCGTTCAACGCCGACCACACGCGGCAAACCGCGTTCGCCGCGGTCGAAGTCACGCCCGACGTCGACGACGACATCGACATCGTCATCAACGACAAGGACATCGAGCTCACGACGATGCGCGCCGGCGGCAAAGGCGGCCAGAACGTCAACAAGGTCGAGACCGCGGTGCGCTTGAAGCACATCCCGACCGGTCTCAACATCGTTTGCCGTGCCGAGCGCAGCCAACATCAAAACCGCGCGATGGCGATGAAGGTCCTCAAAGCGAAGCTCTACGAGCTCGAGCTCGAAAAACGCGAGCAAGCCAACGCCGCGTACCAAGCGAGCAAGAGCGCCATCAACTTCGGCAGCCAAATCCGAAACTACGTGCTCGCGCCTTATCGCTTGGTGAAAGACACGCGAAGCAGCTTCGAGCAATCGAACGTCGACGCCGTGCTCGACGGGGAGCTCGGAGGTTTCATCGAAGCGTACTTGCTCGCCGCCGCCGGAGGCGCACTCAAAAAAGGCGGCGCAGTCGACGAAAACGCCGACGTGTAAAAACGCGATTTCCGCGGGCCATCGATGGCCCGCGACGAGGGGCGTCCGTTAGTGACCGGTGCATCCCGGCTCGCCCGCGTGCAGCACGCCCGGCGGACAGCATTGAACCGTCCAGTCAAATCCGTGCTGCAGTTTCAGGCAGCTCCACGATTCTGGACAGACGATATCGGCGCCCCTGCTGTGCAACCCACAGATGTTGTACCCGCCAGTGTCAGATGAGTCCGAGACGATGTCGGCTTCGGGTGCTGACAGCTCGCCATCCGGGAGAGCGACGTCGGATTTCGGATCGTCAAGCGCAGCCCTACTGCCGCAATTCGGAATCGTTGCCGCGAGTACGAACAACTAACCAAAGTCGAGTGGGCGCGGGAGTACGCCGTGATCACGGTGAGTCGCCGCACTTCACGATGGCAGTGTTGGTCAGGTCGCTGGCTGGGCTCGCGTCGTTCGCCCCCGCATCGCACGGGCTCAGGTTGCAGTAACCGGACGAAGTGGGCGTGTAGAGCGTGCACACGCCCGAATCGGTCGTCACCTCGTACGGACCGATCTGACCGCCGCAGGCCGCGAGCGCAACGATCACGAGCACCAGGCTTCGCATTGCGCGAGCTTACCTCACGCGGCGTGAGCGCGCGCTTCGTCGTCGACTCGTTCGAAAACGGTGATCCGCGGGCCATCGATGGCCCGCGAAAATCGCGAAACCGAGCTCGCCTCGCCGCAATCAATCTCGAGGGCACTTACTCGCACGCGCGCTGTTCGCGCGCACGTCGCCAGGATGGGCATCGACGCGGCGTACACTCGACCTAGTGCGCTGCATTTACTGCCTCGAGGACAAGGACGTGCGGGCCTTCACTGGTCGTGAGCACGTGGTGCCGCAGGCGTTCGGCGTCTTCACGAACAATCTCGTCCTGAAGTGCGTATGCGACGACTGCAACCATTACTTAGGGCGGGAGCTCGATCTCAAGCTCGCGCGCGACTCTCCGGAGGCATTCGACCGGATCACCGTCGGGCTAAAGTCCGCGACGGAGTTCGAGTCCCTCGGACGACGCAGCACCTCGCATGTGGAGTTCCAAGAAGAACCGCTCGCGGGCGGCAAGGGCTACGCAATCGCGAGTCGCGACGGCGGCGAGACGTTAGGCGTGCTCGCGTTTCCCCAAGTCTGGTTCGCGCAGTCGACCGCTGGTCCCTACGAGCGCTTCCGCGCCGACGAGGTCCCGACGAAAGAGGAGCTCGTCGCGCGCGGCTATGAACCTGGCACGCCGCTCTTCATCCGGACTTTCGAGATCGAAGACCCGACGGCTTTTCTGGCGTCCAAGGGGTTCAAGCTCGACGGCGAGCCTCAGCGACTCGACGATCAACCCGAAGGCCACGTGCGTATCGAGAACGTCCTGAGGATCGCAGAGCCGGAGTTCCGCGCCGCCACGAAGATCGCGTTGAACTATCTCGCGGCAGTGGTCGGATCGGAGATCGCGCTCGACCCACTCTTCGACAACGCACGGCATTTCGCACGTCACGGAAAAGCTCGTACACGCCTTCGTGTTTACCCTTTCGAGAACCGTCGGTTCCTCGGACGAAAGGGCCACTACATCAGCCTCAGTCGTGTCGAGGACATGGTCGTGGCCCAACTCTCGCTCCTCATGCGAACGCAATACGTCGTCGTCTTAGCTGATGGGGCGTCTGACGTTACGCTGCCCTCGACCGCTCACCTGTTCGATCTCGAGGATGGACGTCTGAAGGAAATCGAGCCGCTCCCGATCGTCCCGGGCCGGCCGCTGAAGCCGCTGCCGTGAACGGCCGCAATCGAGAACTCGCTCAACGATCATGAGCGGCGTGGCCATCGATGGCCCGCCGGTCGCGTGATACGACCCGGTTCATGAAGCCGGCTGAACGGAAGAAGCTCGACGCGCTCGAGAAGCGGATTCACGCGATGCTCGATCGCGGAGAGTCGCTTGCTTGGGACGTGGGCAAAGCGTTCGACGAGATCGCGCGCGGCGGGATGCATCTCGACGCGGGGTATCCGACGCTCGAGGCGTATGCGGATGATCGGTTCGAAGAAGGGTATCGCACGCTCAAACGCGATCGGCGTGTCGCGCTTGCGTTCGCGAAGCGCACCGTCGTCAAATACGGGACGACGAAGCTCGATCTCGCGCTCACGTACATGTCCGCGACGCCGGAGCACGAGCGCGCGGCGGAGGTCGATCGGCTCGAGGTCGCCGTTCCGGTCGGGACGAAGCTCGCGAGCGTGCCGTTCGGCAAGGCGAGCGTGAGCCAGCTCGAGAAAGCGATCAAGCACGCGACCGCGCTGCCGACGGCGCACGACGACGCCAAGCAAGCGCGCGCCAAGCGCCGAGCGCACGCGCTTCAACGCGCGGTCGCCGCGCCCAAGGGGACTCACTCGCACGCGCCGCTCGTTCGCGCGCACGTCGCCGAGGATGGGCAGCTCCGCTTCGACGTCGTGGGCATCGACGAGGCCGATCTCGCTCGCGTCGCGCGCGCGCTTCTGGCGCAAGCGCGTTCGAAGAAGTGATCCGCGGGCCATCGATGGCCCGCGAAACTCACGAAACGGACTTCTTGCGGATCGGGCTGAATGCGTAGCGTGCGCGGCGCGTGATCGAAGTGTTCGTCGTCTGTATCTCGCGGTCTACGTGGACCACTCGAGCGCGTTGTGACCGGTGCGATGGTGACGCGCGTTCTAAGGATGTAGCCCGCGGGCGACGCCGCGGGCCGCGCTCAGTAACGGAGAAGGTGCGGCGGCGACGACGACGACGCGTGCGGGTGCGCGCTCGGCGAATGATGATGATGCGACGCGCTCGGGACCGCGAGCTTCGCGTGCGCGCTCGCGCTGTCGTCCGCGCTCTCGCTCGGGAGCGGCGACGCCGACGGCACCTCCGGCGGAGGCGCACCCGGCATCCACTGCTGAATCACGTGCGCGTTCACGAGCACGCCGTAGGTTGCGCCCGCAGTCGCGATCACCGCGAGCGCGAGCCACCACTTCTTTCGCCCCGTGTGGAGCTCGGGCACCGAGTCTTCGGTCACCGCGGGCGCTTCTTGCGTCGCGCTCGTCGCGAGCGCGCGGTGGTGCGCAGCGAGACCCGCCCCGCTCGCGGCCGGCGAGCGCACCGCGAACGAGGTCGACCCCGAGTAGCGACGAAGCTGCTGTCGCAACGTCTGCTCGATCGCATCGGGCAGCGACGCGCACGCGCCCGTTCCAAACGGCGCGATCGCCCGCGCGACATGCGCGACGTCGGGGAAACGCGCGGCGACGTCGTGCTCGAGACATCGCATCACGGCGGCGTCGAGCGCCGGCGGGATCTCCGGCCGGAGCGAGCTCGGCGGCAACGGCTTTTTGCTGAGCACCGCGGCGAGCGTCTCGCCGACGCCTTCCTCTTCGATCGGCGGCTTGCCGGTCAAGAGCTCGTAGAGCACGACGCCCATCGCCCAAATGTCGGTGCGATGATCGATGACCGGATCATTTCGAATGTGCTCCGGCGACATGTAAACCGGCGAGCCGACGGCCTGCCCTTGCTGCGTCTTGCGCTGCGCCTTGTCGACCTTCGCGATGCCGAAGTCGAGGATCTTCACGATCGCCGTCCCGTCCGGCTGATGCGCGAGGAACAAGTTGCTCGGCTTGAGATCGCGATGCACGACGCCGAGCGTGTGCGCGTGCGCGAGACCTTGCAGCGCTTGAAGCGCGTAATCGACCGCGTCTCCGATGCCGAGCCGCTTCTCGAGCCGCAAGAGCTCTTCGAGATCGCACCCGTCGAGCCGCTCCATCACGAGATAGGGGAGACCGTTCACGAGCAGACCGACGTCCATCACGCGCGCGACGTGCGGGCTCTCGACGCGCGCCGCCGCACGCGCCTCGGTCACGAAGCGCTCGATGACTTGCGGCAGCCGCGGCAGCTCGGGCGAGAGGAGCTTCACAGCGATCGGTTTGTCGAGCAACAAATGGTGCGCAGCGAACACGACGGCCATTCCGCCTTCGCCAAGCAATCCATCGACGCGGTACTTGTCCGCGATGACGTCCCCCACCTTCGGTAACGAGGGTGTCGACATTCGAGCCCACGTTGAAGATATCACCAACGCATCGACGAATTCATCATGCGAATTGGATCGACCTCATGTGTGGCGTTCTTGCGCAGGAGCCGCCGAAGACCACTTTCGTCCACATCGAGGGCAGCTCGTCGGTCGGGCTCGAGCTGCAAACGACAGACGGCTGTCGGAGCGGCTGCGGCGACGCGTGTGCTTCCCGTTTTTCGCGTGTCGTTCTAGCTTCGCCCGCATGCAATCGCTCTCGAGCGCGCATGCGGCGATCGCTGCGCGTTACCCCGGTGAATCGTCCGCGCGGCAACCCGTTCACACCGTTTACGGCGGCGGGCATCTCTTCAAGCACGACACGGCACACAAGCTCGGCGCGCTCGCGAAGAAGGCGCTCGCCGAATACGCGCCCGACGCGAAGACGTTCGCCGGCGCGATTGGCGTTCCGGCCGCGCTCGCAGACGTCGTTTACGCGCGCGTCGTCGCGAAGCTCGAGCGCGAGCCGGTCGAAGATTTTCGAATCGATTTCGAGGACGGTTACGGCACGCGCGCCGACGCCGAAGAAGACGGCCACGTCGCGCTCGCCGCGCGCGAGGTCGCCGAAGGAAAACGCCAAGGCACGCTCCCGCCGTTCATCGGCATTCGCATCAAATGCTTCTCGCGCGAGCTCGCGGCGCGCAGCGTCCGCACACTGGACATTTTTCTGACGACGCTCGCGAAAGAGCTCAACGGGGACCTGCCGCAGAATTTCGTCGTCACGTTTCCGAAGATTCAGCACGTCGATCAGGTGCGCGTCTTCATCGCCCAGCTCGCCGCGATCGAAAGGCGCGTCGGCCTCGGGCGCGTGCCGATCGAGATCATGGTCGAGCAGCCGCAAACCATTTTTCTCCCGGACGGACGCGCGGCGCTGCCGATCATCCACGACGCCTGCGACGGACGTCTGCTCGGCGCCCACTTCGGAACCTACGATTACACGGCGAGCATGGGCATCACCGCGGCGCACCAGCACATGCTCCACCCGGCGTGCGACTTCGCGAAGAACATGATGCAAGTCGCCTTCGCCGGAACGGGCGTCATGCTCTCCGACGGCGCGACGAATGTGATGCCGGTCGGCAACCGCGCGACCGTGCACGATGCGTGGAGACTGCACGCATCGCACGTGCGGCACTCGCTCGAGACAGGCTTCTATCAAGGCTGGGACCTGCACCCCGCGCAGCTCCCGACGCGTTACGCGGCGGTCTTTTCGTTCTTTCTCGAGTCGAAGGACGCGGCGACCGAACGGCTCAAAAACTTCGTCGAGAAGGCGGCGCAAGCGACGCTCGTCGGCGACGTGTTCGACGACGCGGCGACCGGCCAAGGCCTCCTCAACTTTTTCCTCCGCGGCCTCACGTGCGGCGCGCTCACCGAGCAAGAAGCGCTCGCGACCGGCCTCACCGTCGAAGAGCTCCGCTCGAAGAGCTTCGTCAAAGTCCTCGCCAACCGCAAATCCCGCTGACCCTCATCGCTTCGCGCGAACGGTGAGCGCGAGCTTCACGCGCTTGCTCGCGGTGGAGATCGCGCGCGCGATCTCGGCGTCGGTGACTCCGTCGTCCGCGTACCCACGTTCGAGCGCCGCGCGGACGCTCGCCACCGTTCCCGTCACGCGCTCGGCCACGCCATGGGTCGCGAGCAGATCGCGCCAGAGCGGCGTGTTCTTCGGAAGCGCGAGCCCACGCGCGAGCCCGGCCAAATCGAAGCGCGCGAGCGTCTCGCCCTCGACGCTCGCGAAGACGAGCTCTTTCTTCGAGACCGACAGAATTCTTTCTCCGCTCGGATCGAGCGCGCACACCGGATGCGCAGGCTGCGCGATCACGGCCGCGTCGACGTCGACGACGCGTGGCGGCCCGGGCGCCTCGTCGTCCGTCTGCGGCGCGGGAACGCCCACGAATCGCCACGCGCCGTCTGGCCGCCGCGTGAACGAGAGCACGTCGTGACCGAGCTGACGCATGTCGAGCACGCGCTTTCCCGTCGCGATCTCGATCATGAAGTTGCCGCCGTCGTACGCGTACGCGCCGTCGAGGCTCGCGACCGTGAAGCCGCATTGATCGCCGACCCAGTCGGGCGAAATGCGATAGCCACGCGCGCGCTCGAGGTCGGCGACGATCGCCCATTTGACGTCGCCGATCGTCCCCGCGACGTATCGCGGAAGCCCCTTCGGAACCTTGCCGGTGACCCAGCGACGCTTCGCCACGTCGCGCACGACGGGCGTCGGAGAAAAGTAACCGGTGTCCGCGGTGGGGCCTCCGCCCGCGACGAAGAGGATCTTCGTGTCGCTGCAGCCGACCGGACGAAGACCGCACGTTTCGAACACGTCGCGCACCTCGCCGCCTGCGCCGAGCACGATGCTCGCGAACGGGTAGAGCACGAGAAACCCAGAGCCCAGGACGAAGCAGTCGCGAGGCTTCGCGGGATCCTCGGCGGAACGGTCGGCGAAGATCGCGCGCGGCGGCTCGCATCGCGCCGACGCAGCCTCGCCCGTCATCAGCTCCTCGTACGGCTGCCATGCGGTGACGCTCGGCTTGCCCGAACGCGCGTCGACGATCTGCTCGAACCGCCGCTGCACGCGGGAGCGCTGGGCACGCACGATGATCTCGGGCGCGCGGAGCTCGAGCAAGCGGCGGAGCTGCTGCGCGAGCGTGACGAGCGCGATGTATGGGGCATCGGCGTCGTCGATCGTGCGCAGGCGCGCGCCTCCGACCACCGCGGCGAGGCGCTCTTTTTCGATCGGAACGTGCCGAAGCACGAGCTCGGGGATGCGCTCGGCGATCCCATCGACGCACGTGTGGTCGCCGAATTCGAGATCGCGATCGAGCGCGGCGCTCTCGTCGACGAGGCCCACCTCGGGCGTCCATGCGAGCGCGCCGTCGAGGATTCGTTCGAGCGCGGCCTCGTCGATTCCGAGCGCGCGACACGCCGCCGCCTTCGACGCCGGCAGCAGCACGGCGCACGGAAGCTCAATGCGCTCCGAAGCCCGTTCGAACATTCGTCGCTAGTCTACGCTCAGCGCGTCGGAGCATCCCCTCGACGTTCGACACGATTGACGTGAGGCCGTCGACTCGTGGCGCGCATCGCGAGACAGGGCCCGTCGCGGTCGAGGAGCTCGCGCGATTCGTGGTACGAACGCGACGTCACATGGCGACGATCGTCCTTCACCGTCTGACCGACTGGCCCACGTTCCGTCACGTCCGCCCGCTCTTGGATGCGCTCGGCATCGGCGCGGAAGCGCTCGAGCGCTGGCATTTCTTTTACGCGGAAGACGCCATCGCGAAGTCGCCCTTCGGCGGGATTCGTGAGGTCGGCGGCCAGCCGGAGCACGAGGAAGCTCTCCTGGCCGCGAGCCTCGCGTTCGCGGTGCTCGCGCCCGACCTCGTCGGCCCGCCGGACGGCGAGCTGGCGTACGGATTTCACTGGTCGGCGTCGAAGGACGAGCTCGTAGCGATCGCCAAGAAGAAGGGCCACGCGGTCGCGTTCGCTGCCGATGCGATCGCCGCGCGGACGAAGACCCCGGAGCACCTCGTCCCGCTCTACGCGAAGTGGGAGCTCGCCGACCTCCGCGCGATGACGAAGGAGGCGCTCGAGCCTGCGTCGGCGAAGCTCGCGCTCGCGTACGTCGAGGGCAAGGAGGCCGTGCTGCCGCCGCTCGCGCGCAAGGAAGGAGCGACCGCCTCGCTCGAGCTCTCCTTCGACGTCGCCGAATGGACGCCGCGTCATGAGCGCATGCTCGACGTGTTCGTCGCGGCGAGCGGCGGGCGCGCGTGTCCGACGCAATCGCCCGCGAGCGCTAGCGGGCCGCTCCACGCGGACTCCGCGGGGCGTCTACGCGACCTGCTCGCCGCGCGCGGCGTCGCCGACAGTGTCCTGTTCGACGCGCTCTGCACACGCGAGATGGGCGCGCGCCGCAACGCGTTCGGTCACCGCGAGTGGCCCTCGCGGCACGCGCTCCTCGCGACGTGGTTCGCGCGCTTGGACGACGTCGTCGCGATGGGGACGGGCCGCGCGGCCGCGCTCTTCGAGGCGCAGCTCGATTTTCCGATCGGACTGCGCATCCTCGCGGGCATTCTCACCGACCGCTGGTGTCGCCGAGGCGGCTTCGCGAAGCTCGACCTCGCGGGCCTCGAGGCGTGCACGTACCTCGACGGACACGAAGCCGGCGAAGCGTTCGACGCCGACGCGGGCCGCGAGCACACCGCGAGTGTCCTCGCGCTCGCGTCGCCGTCGATGAGCGATCTCATCGCCGTCAGCCATCGCGGCGTCGCGAAGAAAGACCAACGTCGCTTCGACGCGGCCGTGAAATCCGCGGCGGCGCGCGACGACGTGACGCTCGCCGAGTGGAAGGAAGCCAAGGAGCGCGAGATCGTCACGGGCGCCATGTTCGACGCGGGCGTCGTCCCCGCGTTTCGCCGCGCGACGGCCGCGGGGTTTCGTAAGGCGCCGGACGGCTACGGCGATCACGACGGCTTCGTCGCCGCCGCGCCCGTGGTCGGCGCCGTCGATCCAGACGCCTGTCTTCGCGGGTTCGTCGCGCTCACCTCGCGTTTCAACGAGCACGGGCTCAAGGCGAACGCGAAAGATTGGGACGCGGCCCTTCCGAAGCGCGGCTTCGGCAAAGCCGCGCTGGCCGAAGCCTCCGCGCATTTCTCGTCCCCCGGGTGCAAGTCGACCGCGAAGATCCTCGCGAAGATGCTCGCAGCGCGCGGCATCGAGGTCACGAACGCGAAGCCCCCCGCGCTCGGCGCCGTCGACGAAACGTTCCACGTCGGCACCGACGTCGCGCACTTGATCATCGGGAGCTACGACGGCGTCGAGGCCGTCGCCGACGCGGAGGACCCCGACGATTGGCCGAAGCGGATGAAGAAGCACGGATGCGTCGGTCTCCAGACCGGCGGCGACGGGCAATACCGCGTGCGCGTCGTCGGCGGCGCGCGAGGCAAGGGCGCGCTCGTCGCGACGTTCCCGCTCGTGATCCGCGGCGACGCGCTCACGGTGAGCGGCATCGTCGGCGCCGGCGGCACGCCGACGATCGCGTTTCCGTCGGGCAACTACGCAGCCGACGTCGTCGCCTCGAAAGACGGCGCGGTGACGATCTTCGTGACGAAGCCGAAGAGCATGCCGAAGTGGACCTTCGGCGACGATCTCCCGCAAATCTGAACGCCCAGTCTGGAGGAAGGCGATCATCATGACCCCCGAGAAGTTCGCGGCGTATCTGGAGAAGGCGCGCGGCGAGTGTCGCAAGAAGCTCGAGAAGACCAAGGACGAATACGGGCTCGGGACGTACGAGTCGTTCGACCTCGACCTCGCGAAGGCCTCCCTGACCTTCTCCGATGGCAAGGGCCGCGTGCGCGTTCGCTCGCGGATCCAGGCCGCGGGGTCGTGGTCGCGCGCGTCGTCCACGTGGCTATGGAGCTGGGACAACGAGTCGATCCCCGAGGTGAGCAAGCGCGACCTCGCGCGCGTGCGCAAGGTCGGAGAGCGCGAAGGCGTGCCGATGATGGTCGAGTCCTTCGAGAGCTGCGGCGAGATCGAGGCCTGGGCGATGACGGCCGTGGCTGGGCACGTCTTGAAGTGCGAGGGGTTCTATCGCGTACCCAACCGCAAGAACGACGTGTTCCTGCTCCTCTTCGACCTTCAGGCCAAAGACAAGGTGCGGGGCTGAGCGTCAGCTACCCCGATAAGTGGAGTAACCGAATGGGGATAAGAGGAGCGGCACGTGGTAGTGCTGCGAGCTGTCTTTCACGTCGAAGACGATCGACACCTCGGGGAAGAAGCACTCGAAGTGGTTTTTGCGCGCGTAGGCGTGCGTGTCGAAGCGGAGGCGGTAGCTGTTCGGCGTGAGCGCGAAGTCGGCGGGCACGAGCGTCTTCACGCGGCCGTCGATGTCGGTCTCGCTATCGGAGACGAGCTCCCATTGTGCTTCGCCGACGGCCCGCTCGAGCGTGATGCGGACGCCTTTCGCGGGCGCGCCTTTGGCGGTGTCGAGGACGTGCGTGGAGATTCCCATCCGCTCAACGTACCGCAAGCGTCCCCGTGATCGGGCGATCAGACGACTCCGACGCGGAAGGGCGAAACCACGAGCGCTGCGTGTTGGTTCGCGCTTTGCTTTCGGCACGCGAGCATGCGCTTCCTTGTCTTTTTGCCGATTGCCGTCGTGGGCTGCAGCTCGTCTCCTTCACCGTTCGAGCCGTGTCCGCCGGACCCGCCGGCGATCGGCGCGGCGTGCGCAAACTATTGTCCGTCCATCTGCGAGTACCCGACGCCGGGGTGCGACACGGCGCTCTCTTGCGAATACCTTTCGTCCGAAGGGCCGCAGCACGGCCACTGGGCCGCGGTGCCGACGGCGACGGCAGACGTCTGTTCGCCCGGCGACAATCCGCCGGCCTGTCCGGCGACGCTCGACGCGGTGCCGCGCGGCTCGGCCTGCGATTCTCTAGACGAAGGTTTGACCTGCAACTACCCGCGCGCGACATGCGGCTGTCTCACCGCGTTCAGAGATTCGGTCTTCGGGACCCTGACCTGGGTCTGCGTCGATCTCGACGCAGCTTGTCCCGACACGCGACCGCTTCTCGGCTCGCCGTGTCCGTCGACCCCCATGAGCTGCGACTACGGCGCTTGCTTGAGCTCGATCGCGGAGGAGTGCACGCCCGGCGGAGGCTGGAAGCTCGCGAACCCCGAGTGCGCGCCCCCTCGCTTTTGAGTCGTGATATCGGGAGCGCATGGCCTGGACGACGACGAAATCGATCGCGGCGATCCGCGGCGTGCTCCGCAAGGTGAAATGGAAGTTCACCGAGAAGACGCGCGGCGAGACGACTTTCTTCACCATCGAAAAGCGCGGCGAGCTCGCGGCGGTGCAAGCCGTCTATCAGCCGGGCCTCTTCGCGCTTTATCTCGTCTTCGGCGTGAAGCCGGATCGAAAGCGGCGTGCCGAGGTGATCGACTTCGCGAATCGCATGAACGACATGGCGCACTCCGGCTGCGTGGTCGTGCGCGACGACGGCAAAAAGCTCGCCGTGCATTATCGCGCCTCGATCGATCACCGCTACGTCGAGGTGCTCGACGAAGGTTACGTCGGCAGCTTGATCGGCGGCGCGATGGACATGGTCGAGACGATCGACGTGCCGCTCGCCCGCGTCGCGAAAGGCACGTCGGCCGAGCGCGCGATCGCCGAGACGCTCGAGGGCGGCGTCTTGCCGATTCGTTAAAGGACGAGCTTGCGCAAGCGGAGCGCGGTGATCTCCGCGAGCTCTTTGGCGGCGGTTTTCAGCTCGATTTCACGTGTATTCTGCAAGCGCGCGCGCGCGGCGGCGAGGATCTCGTCGGCGGTCTTGCCGGTCGCGTAGATCAAGAAGACGAAGCCGTGCTTGGTTTCGTAGGCGCGGTTGGCTTCGGCGATCGCGGCCAGCGTTTCGGCGGAGCCGGCGCGGGCGCGCGATTGCTCTTCGGAGCTGAAGCGCTCGCGTGATTTGTCCCCGATGCGCGGGTGGCCGGCGACCGCTTCGAGCACGTCGACTTCGCCGAACGCGGAGACGATTTCGCGCGCGCGCGCGAGGAGCTTCTCGCCGGACGCGAAGGGTCGCTCTTTCGTCATCGCGGCGACGAAGCGCGAAGCGGTGCAGCACGCGCGGAGGCGCGCCTCGAGATCCCGCGGCGACGACGTCGCGAGCATGCGCGCCGCGGCGTCGGCTCGCGCAGGCTCGGTGAGCTTGCCGAATGCGCGCAGACGGCTGACGCCCCCGTCGGGAAACACTTTGAGGCGCAGGTGCGTGAACGGCCCGCGGTCCTCGATTTCGTTCGCCAAGAAATGCCGCGTGTGCCCCATCAACTTCCGCCGCGCGAAGACTGGCCGAAAGACGGCTGTCTCCGGATCACCGTCGCAGCCTTCGAGCATCGCGGTGTCGGGGAAGTTGCCGAGGAAAAACGCCGTGTCGAGCTCGACGCGATCGAGCGTGCCTTGACCGGCGAGCTTCACGAGGACCCAGTCGTGCGTCTCGCTCGTGACGCCGCGGCGGCGTTTGGTCTCCCAGCCGTCGCTCATGTTTCGCGCGCGGCCGGGCTGAATCAAGTTGTGCTTCGGGCCGAAGAACATGTCGCTGCACGCGAGCACCTCGCCGCCGCTCTCGAGCGCCGCGAGATCGATCGAGGACGACGCGCCGCCGATGCGCACCCAGTCCGGCGCGGGCGACGCGTGAACGCGCAGCCGCGCGATGCCGCCGTCGGGAAAAATGCGCAGGCGCAAATGCGTGAGCGCGACGTCGCATCGCGGCTCGAAGACGTTCTTCGAATCGCCGCGAAGCGGGCTCCGCGGGACGACCTCGACCCACTCGGTGTCTGTCGACAGCAAGCTGTCGACGAGCGTCCCTTCGCGCGCCGAGGTGCCTTCGATGGCGCACTGCTCGGGAAAATTTCCGCGGAAGAACGCCGTGTCGACCACGATCGCCCGGATCACGCCAGGCATCGCGAGGCGCACGATCGCGGCGTCCTCCACGTCGGGACCGATCGCGCGCTTGCGCCGCGACTCCCAGCCGTCCATCCATTTGCCGCGGTCGGTGTACTCGTGCTCGCGCCACTCGGCGGCCGCGTCGCGGATCAAATTTTCTCTCGCCGCGAAAAAGTCGTCGCTCGCCCAGAGGACGACCGCGCCGAGCCGCTCGGACGCGAGGTTCGGAAATTCTTCCCAGCCGCTCACGACTCGCCTCGCTTCAGCCAGCGCCCGCGCGCCTTCTCCGCGCGCGGGTCGACTCGCTCACCGCGCAGGTACGTCGCGATCGTCGGGCCGAAGAGTGTTTGTCCTTCGTAGGGCGTCACTTTGTTCTTGTGCAGAATACACTCTTTTTTCACCGTGAAATCCGCCTCCGGACGCCACACGACGAAATCGGCGTCGGCGCCTGCGCGAACGTGGCCCTTGCGCGCGAGGCCCGCGAGCTTGGCCGGCGCTTCGCTCATCCAGCGCGCCATGTCGGCGATGGAGGCGCCGCGCGCGCGCGCCTCGGTCCAGACGACTGCCAAACCGAATTGGAGCGAGGCGATGCCGCCCCAGGCCGCTTCGAAATCTCCGAGGTCGAGCTTCTTGAGCTCGGGCGTGCAGGGCGAGTGGTCCGTCACGACGAGATCGATGAGCCCGTCCTTCAATCCCTTCCACAGTCGCTCGCGGTTTTCGTGCTCGCGGATCGGCGGCGCGCACTTGAACGCCGTCGCGCCGTCGGGGATCGCCTCGGCTTCGAGCTTCAAATAGTGCGGCGTCGTCTCTGCGGTGAACGGCAGATCGTTTTCTTTGGCGCGCCCGAGGCGCTCGAGCGCATCGGCGGCCGACAAGTGGACGACGTGCGTCCGCGCCGACGTCCGCGCGCACTCGCGCATCAAAAGATCGATCGCTTCGATCTCCGCTTCGGGCGGCCGCGAGCGGAGGTAGCGCTGGTAGTCGCGCGCATCGAGCGTCGTGGGGAGCGCGGCGGCGCGGGCGAGCGGTCCGGGGAGCTCGGCGTGAACGAGGAGCGGCGCGTCCCAATCGGCGAGCGTTTCCATCGCGAGCGCCAGATCGCTTTCGCGAAGCCAGTCGAACTCGGGCACGCCCGAGTCGACGAGGAACGCCTTGAACCCGAGCGCGCCGGCGTCGAGCAGCGCGCCGAGCTCGCGATCGTTTCCCGGCACGGCGCCGCCCCAGAGACCGACGTCGATCGCGCACTGACCTTCGAGCGCCGCGGCTTTCTCTTCGAGCGCGCGCACTGTGACTGTCGCCGGGATGCTGTTGAGCGGCATGTCGACGATCGTGGTCACGCCGCCGGCGGCCGCCGCGCGCGTCGCGCTGAAGAAGCCTTCCCACGTCGTGCGACCCGGCTCGTTCACGTGAACGTGCGAGTCGACGAGACCGGCCATGATCACGTCGTCGCCGAAGTCCTCGATTTTTGCCCCCTCGGGCGCGTCGTCCCAATCGGCGACTTTCGCGATGCGCTCGCCTTCGATCCAAACCGATCGAGGTTCGACGGTGCCCTCCGACACGACGCGACGCGAGCGCAGGACCCAGGTCATCGCACGACCATATCAAAAGTCGGACGGCACTCGACCGGCCGGCACCGACTCGGCGCGCGCGAGCAGCTCGGACGCCGGCTGCGGCGGCGGCCCGCGAAAAAACCAAGGCATGCAAATCGCCGCGCCCATGCGGGCGAGCCAGGTCGTCGGCAGGATCGCGATGATCGTGGCCGCGAGGCCCAAGAGGAGCAGGAGCGGATGCTCCATTCGTCCGTGGCGACCGTGCGTCGCGAGACGCGCCCACACGGCGGCGACGCCGGCGAGCAGGCTGAGGATCAGCGTCGCGATGCCGATGACGTGCACCTCGACGAGCTGCAACGCGATGCGCAGATCCGCCGCGCGAAAGCGCATCGCGAAATGCGCCTTCATCGAGGTCGCGGGCACGACGACGCCGCCGCGGGCCTCGACGTCTTTCACGCGAGACTCCTGTCGCGCCAACAGATCTTCGGCGTGCGCGGCGAAGGTCTCGTGAAAATGGCGCGCCGCAGGATGCTTGCGGAGATGCCACCACGTCGTGTGGACGAAGGCCCACCGAAACGGCTGCGACGTCTTCACGATCGTGCCGTCCTCGAAGAGCGTCGCGAGCTCGATGCCGCCGCCGACGCCGGCCATCACGCGACCGCCGTGCGCGATCCAAACTTGTTCGAGCAGGACGCGCCGCCCGACGCGCAGCTTCGCCATCGCGCAGCCGAGCGGCTTGAACCCCGCGTGAATCAGCGCGTGCGTACGGTCCTCGTGCGGCTCAGTCGCAGCCCAAGCGGCGCGATCGTCGCTGACGTCGAAGTAGTCGAACGTGAAACGCGAAGGATCCATGGCCCGCGAATTGCTGCCTCTAGTGCCATCATGCTGCAGCTCGCAATCGTCGTCATCTCAGCCGGTATTCTCATTTCGTTCGTCGCGCTCTTCGGGTTGAGCACGGGCTTGCCCATCGGGGTGCTCGGCGTTCTCGCCTTCGGCTTCGCGCTCGGCCTCACCGGCATTCTGCTGGGGCGCGCGTGGGGCGGTCCGGCCGCGACGCAGCGACGTCTGCGCCAGGCCTGAGCCAGAGACGCTTCAGCCGAGCGCGGACTCGGCCATCTCGGCCGGAACGAGCACGCGGAGCCACCACGAGCCATGGCGAAAGACGACTGCCGTCGTCGCCTGTTCGTCGGTCTTTCTGCGGAGGGTCGCCTGGACCTTGCGGGCGGCCGACTCGGCCGCTTGCCGAGCGCGCTCGTTCTCGCCGTGCTGGCCCTTTTGCTTCAGGACGGCGAGCTGCGTCGCGTGCGTGATCTGTCGCACGCTGACCTCGTCGATCGGCCTGCGCCGGCCGCCGACCGGAAAGCCTTCGGTCACGAGATCGGCGACGTAGTCGTCTTGCTTGGTGCGCGTGACGTACCGCGCGAGGGCGTAGGCCTTCTCCGCGCCGAGCCGCTGGGCCATGTCGCGGTCGAAGCGATGGACGACTTCGATGAGCTTGCGAGCCTGCGCCGCGCTCATGATGTCGCGGTCGGCGAGCATCGCGTCGAAGGTCGCGTAGCCGAGCGCGGCGAAAAGCTTCTTGTCGTTCAGCTCCCGGAGGGCGTCCCCGAGATCGTAGAACGCGCGCGCGACCTCGTCCTTCTTTCGGTCGATTTGATCGAGGAGCGCGTTGGCGCGAGCGCGAGCCGTCTTGGCGAGGGTAGTCATCGACGTCTGTCATATCACGACAGACAGTCTGTTGAAATTTGACAGACGCCTGTTGCTCCGGAAGTAGGCGCGCGGGACGCGACGCGCTGATAGCGTGGGACCGTCATGGACAGGAGCTGACGATGTCCGAAGAATTTTTCGTATTGGAATACGCAGCCGACAAGGGCGATGGCTATTGCACCGTCGATGATCTGGTCGGCTTCGAGGACATGTGGGTCGTCGCTCAGGGCGTCTCGCTCGCAGCGAATCCGCCCAAGCACCTGGCGATGTCGATGTCAGCCGACCGACCGCGCCACAGCGTTCTCGCCGACTACGTCAAGAACACCGACAGTCTCATGATCGTCTCGCCGCGATTGCGATCGTTCCTCGAGGCGCAGAAGGTGGACGACGTCGAGTACTACGGTCTCGAAATCAAGGATCAGAAAGGGAAGCTCGCGAGCGATCGATACTTCGTCGCGCATCTCGTCAATCCGGTGGACTGCATCGACGTCGAGCAATCCGGCGTCACGTGGACCGGCGAGGGCTCGTCGACGCAGCGGATCCTCTTCCTCGACCGCCTGGCGCTCGACTCCGCTCGCGTCCCGAAGGGTCGAAAGCTCTTCTTCCCGCGTTACTACAGCGAGATCCCCGTGGTCCGCCGCGAGCTCGCCGAGGCGATGAAGCGCGAAGGCTTTACCAACGTCGATATCGTTCCGATCTCCGAGCACGCGTGTTGATGGAGCTGCTCTATTTCGATTTCGATCACGGGGTCGAGCGGTTGCTCTTCGTCACGATGGATCGCGAGGCGCTGAGCGTTCACTTTCGGTTCGAGCAGAGCCCCGACGCGACGTACGAGGACGAAGGGCCAGAGGTGCCTGTCGTGAGCGTGCGTGCGTCGACGAAGTGCTCGAGCGTCGGCGAGCTCTTCGGATTTTTCCGCGAGGTGACCGCGGCGATGCGACAGACGCCTTTCAGGCTTCAAGATCCGACGAAGAAGCCTTTCGCTGCGATGCCGCACGAAGCGCTCGTCCTCGATGATGTCGGCGACGGGGCGCAGGTCGCGTGCACGATTCCGCCCGAAATCGCCGACGAGGTTTGGCCTACGAAGCGCGACGCCGAAACGTGACGGCGACGGTCGGCGGCTCGTAGGTCACGGCGACAGTCAGCTCCCATTCGAAGTGCGCGGCGGTCGGGCCCCAAGTGCAAAACGACTCCCAGTCGAACGAAGCGTCGAAGCTGTAGATCTCGTGTCCGACGCGCCGGAGCGCTTGGATGATTTCGTGCACCTCCTGCTCGGGGCGCGCGGCGGCGCGGAGCTTCGTCTCCATGTCTCGCTCGAGCTCGCGCGAGAGCGATTCGAGCGAGCCGTCGTCCCGTTGCGCGGCGGCGACGAACGCGGCGTAGGAAAACCGCTCCATTCCCGCATTATGCCGCATCCGCGGCGGGTGTATCGTCGGGCCGATGGCGACTTATTTGTTCGAGACCGACGAGCACGCGCAGCTTCGCGCGCAGGCGCGCAAGTTTGCCGAGAAGCACATCGCGCCGCACGCGCACGCTTGGGAAGAAGCGGAGGAATTTCCGCGCGAGCTCTACGCCGAAGTCGCGAAGGCCGGGCTCGCGGGGCTCGCGTATCCGGAGAGCGCGGGCGGCGCGGGCGGAGACATCTGTCATGTGCTCGTCTCGAGCGAGGAGCTCGTGCTCGCCGGAAAATCGGTGGGCACGGTCGTCGGGCTCGGGAGCCACGGCATCGCGCTGCCGCCGATCATTCGATTCGGGAACGCGGAGCAGGTCGAGCGATTCGTGAAGCCGGTCGTCGCCGGAGAAAAAATCGCGGCGCTCGCGATCACCGAGCCGGGCGGCGGGTCCGACGTCGCCGCGCTCGCGACGCGCGCGGTGCGTGACGGCGATCATTACGTGCTCGACGGGCGAAAGACGTTCATCACGTCCGGCGTTCGCGCCGACCTCGTGACAGTCGCCGTTCGCACCGGCGGCGCGGCGCACGCGGGGATTTCGCTGATCGTCGTCGAGCGCGGGACGCCCGGGTTTTCTGCGTCGAAGAAGCTGAAGAAGACCGGCTGGTGGGCGAGCGACACCGCCGAGCTCGCGTTCGAGTCGTGCCGCGTGCCCGCGAAAAATCTCATCGGCGACGAGAACGGCGGGTTCGCGATGATCGTCGCGAACTTCGTGACCGAACGCGTGTTTCTCGCCGGGCAGTGCGTCGCGATCGCCGAGCTCGCGTATCGCGAGGCCATCGCGTATGCGCGCGAGCGGCACGCCTTCGGTAAATCGCTGACCGGTTTTCAAGTCACGCGGCACAAGCTCGCCGACATGGCGACGCGCATCGCCGCCGCGCGCGCGCTGACCGGCGAGGTCGCGATGAGGTTCGTGCGCGGCGACGCCTCGCCGCAGCTCGCCGCGATGGCGAAAAATACCGCGACGGACATGTGCTCGTTCGTCGTCGATCAAGCGGTGCAGATCCACGGCGGCTACGGCTACATGCGCGAGTACGTCGTCGAGCGTCTCTATCGCGACGCGCGTCTCTATCCGATCGGCGGCGGCACGCGCGAGATCATGAACGAGATCATTTCGAAGGCGGAGGGTTACTGATGCGCGCGCGCGGGCTCGCCGCGCTGGTCTTGCTCGGCCTCGCGGGCTGCTCGCGCACGGTCTACGAAGCGCACTTCGCGACGCCGGCCGACGTCGCGAAAATCGCCGAAGCGGGAACGCGCGCGCCGTTCTTGAAGTGCCACATGCCCGATGGCCGCGTGTTCGTGCTCGAGCATTGGTCGATCGACGAAGGCGCCGGCGTCGTCGCGGGCTTCGGGCTCGAATACGCGGCCAATCGCTCGCGGATCGGGAGGGCGCGACAGATCACGCTCGGTCTCCGCGACGTCGCGCTGCTCGAAACGAATCGGCCTTATTCGGTCGACGTGGGCACCGGGTCGATCGTCGGACTTTCGATCGGCTCGGCGGCGTCGCTCGCGCTCTCGCTCGTTTGCGCAGCCAACGGACGAGCGTGCTTTCCGTGAAACGCGCGGCGCTCCTTCTGCTGGTCGCGGCATGCGGCGACCCCGGTCAGCTCGGTCGCGGGATCGTCACGCCGAACGACGTGACCGCGCGCGTGGCGCTCGAGGACGTTCCGGTCACCGGCTCCGAGGTGTCTGTCGTGCGCACCGACGATACGAAAGTCACCGGCGAGCTCCTCGAGGCCAACGAGGATCGCGTGACGCTCCTGAAAGACGGTGCGCTCGTCGTGATCCGCGCCGACGAGATCCGCCGCGCGATCGTCACGCGCTACGAGAACGGCGGCATCGTGACCGCGCTTGCGGGTTGGTCGGCCGCGACGGGCGCGACCCAGCTCACGCACGGCGTCTTTTGGCTCGTGAGCGGACCGATTTGGGGCGGCATCTCCGCCGGCGTGATCGCCCCGGTCGCCGCCGACGAAGGCCGTTTCGCGTACGCCGAGCGCCGATCGGACCTGACGTTCTTGCAGGAGTACGCGCGTTTCCCCCAGGGACTGCCGGCGGAATATCGAAGGCGCTAGCGACAGACAGCTGCAGCAGTCAGCTGTCGGCTGTCAGAAGAGCCGGTCGCAGCAGAGGAGCCGGTCGCAGCAGAGGAGCCGGCGACAGCAGAGGAGCCGGCGACAGCAGAGGAGCCAGCGACAGCAGAAGAGCCGCAGGCAGATTTGGGCCGCCTAGGGCTGAAGCCCTAGGCAGCAGAGAGATCAACGGCGCGCAATGGTGATTTGCGGGCGCCTGGATGGGCGGCGCATCAAGCCCGCCTGCGGCGGGCTGAGAAACAGATGTCGCGCGCCGGGCTTGCGAGCCCGCCGAAGGCGGGCTTACCGCCGCGTCCGCCAAGCGCGCGTTGGCCTCGAGACGGCGCCACTTTGATCTCCAAGCTGCCTCGGGCTTTAGCCCGAGGTAGCCCAAAATTTACTTCCCCATCGCGCGCAGCAGCGGCTCCACGAACAGCGGCGCGGTCAGGGCGAAGATGCCCAGCGTCCATGCGTGCGCGGCTAGCGCGGGCCAGCGGGCGACGCCGAGGCGCGCTTCGAAGACGACGATGAGGCCGTGCAGCAGAAAGAAAGCTGTCATCGGGGCGGCGTACGACGGATAGACGACGAGCATCGGGACGCCATGGAGGATCGCGCTCGCGCCGAACGCGGCGAGGACGCCTGCCGCGAGCGACAGCGATCTGTTGCGGGTGCGGCGGCGCGCCGCGCGCATCGCGGGGCGGAAGGCGTTTTCGTCGAGCCAGACGTGGATGGTGCGGTTCCAGCGGCGGCCCCAAAACTCGGTGACCGAGCGCGCGAGGATGGGGGCGTCGTGGAGTCGGCCGGGATCGAAGCCGAGGGCTGCGAAGGTCGCGCGCGTGAGACGCGCGCCCGCGTCGACCATGAAATATGCCGACGTGCCGCCGACGAGCGTCCGCATCGCGCTCGGTAGGCCCGAGTACGGCGCCGCAGGTGGGAACGTCCCTGCGACGAGAAAGAGCGCGATCGCGAAGCTGGCGAAGAGGCCGCCCACGATGAAGTCGTCGAGCCGAGCCTCCGCCGCGTGGGGCGCGAAGCTGCGCACGCCGACGACGGGAAACGCGGTCGCGAGAACGCGCGCGCCGAGCGGCGATTCGGGGTGACGAAGAATTTCGACGAGCCGGAAGAAGGCTGCGGTCGTGGCGAACGCGAGGACCGTGCGAACGATCGCGAAATACTCCGGCACGAAATGCGGACCGACGACGCCGGCCGCTCCGCACGCGAGCGCCGCCGCGCTGCGACCGACATTGCGAGCGCCTCGCGCGCCTCGCGGCGCGACGATTGCTCCGATCACATTTCCGAAGACGAGCGGAGCGAAGAGCGCGTCGTTCACCGACGGACGCCTGCGAGGAGAAGTCGGACGGCGCGAAAGCGGTGGCCGCGCATCGGCTCGAGCAGCTCGATCATGCGCTCGTCTGTGCCGCGCGACTCGTGTGCGAGCGCCCACGCGACGAGGTGCGGCAGGTGCACGTCGGCGAGCGGGAGCGCGTCGGGATCGCCCCAGCCGAAACCGAGCGTCATCTCGGTCGTCCACGGGCCGATGCCGCGAATGGCGTGCAAGTGCTTGCGGATGCGCGCGCGATCGGTCCACGCGAGCGAGCCGCGGCGATGAAAGTCGCGCGCGATCGCGACGGCGGCGCGCGCGCGTTTCGGGTCGACGCCGAGCTCTTCGAGCCGCCACGTCTCGAGCTGCGCGACGCGCTCGGCGCTCGGCGCGACGCGCAGATCCCCGCATTTTTCGCCGTATCGCGCCGCGATGCGAGACCACTGTTGCCACGCTTCGCGCACCGTGACGCGCTGCTGGAGCACGGTCGAGAGGGCGACGTCGAACCGCCACGGCACGCGCACGAGGCGAAGCCCCGGCAGCGATCTGTGGAGCTTCGCGAGCACCGGATGGTCCGGCGCGAACGCGTCGAGCCCGTCGTCCGTCGCGAGCGCTTCTTCGAGATCCGCGGCGACCTCGCGTTCGTCGCCGCCGTCGACCGCGTAGCCGACGCCTCCGTCGCGCGCCTCGAGCTCGACGACGCACGGGCCGCTCGCGGTCGCGAATGCCTTTCGCAATCGACGCGGCGAGACCGACGCGGTCGGATCGTACAAACCAAAGCGGCCCATCGCGAACGTGCGCGCGAGATCGAACGGCCGAATCTCCACGCTGCCGCGAATCACGGATCGAGCTTCCACGCCGTGGGCAAGAGGTCCGGCGTCACGCTCGGGTCTTTGAACGGAACGGTCCTGCCCGCTTCGATGTCGGCGCGGTGGAGCGTGATGAATTGCGTCCAGCGCGCGGCGAGCGCCTTGCGCTCGGCTTCGGTCGGCTGCCCGCTGCTCGACGAGCCGTGATGCGCGATCACGCCGGCGAGCTCGCTGAACGCTTGCGGAAACGCGGCGGCGTTCGAGAGCATCGAGACGAGCATCTTCGCGCGATCGTAGCGCGCGCCGAGCGACCACGCCGCGGTCGCGAGCGCGTTGAGACGAAGGTCGGTCGCTTTCGGCATCGCGCGAACGACGGCCGGCGCCAACGGCGCCAAGTGCTCGCCCTCGGCGAGCTGGGCCGCAGCGACGACGACGTCGAGATCGCGATCGACGAGATCGGCGCCGACGTTCGTGACGAGCGCGGGCGAGAGCGCGCCGTGCGGCGCCCGTTCGAGCGCGAGCTGACGCACGTACGCGATCGGATGACGCATCGCTCGCCCGAGCTCGGCCTCCCACGCGCTCGGCCGCGCGCCGCGCGAAAGGGCGACGAGCCAAACCGCGATCTCGCCCGGGCTCTTGGGCTTCGCCGCGGCGGCGAGCTTTCGATCGACCAGGATTTCCGCTGCCCGCAAGAGCTCCTGACAGGCGCCTCGCGGCGTCGGATAGACGTCTGTCTCCGGCGGCGCGGTGCGCGTGCGATCCATCGCGGCGTCGAGCGCCTTCACGACATCCGGACCGTCGGCCGGCGTGCCGACCGCTTCGATCATGAATGCGCCGTCGGTCACGTCCTCCGCGGTGCTCGACGCGAGCCGCTGGTCCGCCGCGGCGCGCACGTCGTCGGCGAGCGCAGGCACCCACGCGCGCCCGAGGTACTTGCGCTGATCGGCGTACGTCGCCTCGAACGGATTTCGCGCGCCGAGCGCGCCGGAGAGGGCCGGGTCAGGCAAGCGCATCGCAAGCCCGCGCGCCGCCGCTCGTGCGACCTCGCGCGACGGGTTCGAGAGGAGCCCGACGAGCACGCGCGTCGCCGCCTGCGACGGAATGTTCGTGAGCCCGTCGATCGCCCGCAAATCTCCGGCCGACGCGCGCTTCGCGAGCGGCGCCGTGTAGACGTCGTACCGAAGCGCCGAAAAATCGGCGTACGCGGGCGACACTTTTCCCGCCGAGCCGTTCGGATCGTCGGGCAGCGCTTCCATCGCCGCGATCACATTTTCGGCTTCGGCCGCGTTCGGCATCGCGAGCGAAATCTTCGTCGTGCCGACCGGAGGCTTCTCGCTTTTCCAACCGAGGTCGTGCGTCGCGGTGATCGTGTACGTGCCCGGCGCGTCGATGCGCGCATAGCGCATGAGTTGGAGCGACTGGCACCAGCGCGCGCCGGGCTCGATCTTCGGCGAGTAGCCCATCCCGCCGAAATTCACCGGGTTCGGATCCGGATCGGGCATGACCTGACCGGCGGCGTCGCGGACCTCGACCTTGAAGCGCAAGCTGCGCGACGACCCCCCGTAATCGCCACCGACCGAAATCGTGATCGGCGACGGGCTCGTGTCGACGACGCAAAAGTCGACGAGCACGTTTTCGCCGAGAAAATGCGTCGATTTGCGTGCGGCGAGGTCGACGCGCGCGGGCCCCGGCGGCGGAGCGGGCGGCGCGACGACCACGCTCGCCGACGGCGCGCTCGCGACGGGCGGCACGGGCGGAGGCGGCGCGGGCGTTCCACAAGCGGCCACCATCACGAACAAGAGTGCTCTCGGGCGCATGAGCGTTCAGACGCGCGACGGGCGCGATAGTTCCTAGCGTGTGCCGCCGCCCGATTCGCCGCTGTCACGGCAGGCATCGAGCGCCTGAAAGAGCCGCGCGAACGAGTCGTCGTCGAGCCCGTTCGTGCTCAGGTGAATCGACGAGCTCCCGAGCCGCAGCGTGAGTGTCCCGAGCAAGAACAAGAAATCCTTCTGTCCGCGGGCGTAATCGGTCACGTCGATCTTCGGCGGCCCGAGCTTTTTCTCGAGACACGCCTCGAGCGCGTTGCGGTTGGCCGCGTAGCGTTTGCCCGTCGAAAGGTCGACGCTCGACAAGCGCCCGCGCGGCTGGTTCATCCAGGAGAGGTGGACCTTCGGGATGAGCGGATGGTCGAGCGGCACGTCGAACGAGCTGCCGCTGCCGAGCGTGGCGGGCATGATCGCGCGAAGCGCCGCGGCGGCTTGCTCGACCGTCGTCATCACGTCGAGCTTCGCGAGCGTCGCCGGCGCGTAGCCCGCGCCGAGAACGTCGACGATCTCCTGCTCCGAGACGCGCAGCGGGAGATCGAACGCGGCGTTCAAAATGACTTCTTTGGCCGCCTCGATTTGACGATCGAAGAGCGGGTTCGTTTTTCCGTCGACCAGACGATCGACCTGGAACAAGACGCCGCCGTCGTCGCGCGCGCGAATGGTGACCGGTCCCCAGCTGTGCTTGCCGTCTTGGAACGCGTGGAAGTGACGCGTCAGCTTCGGCGACACGTCGGGCGCTTTTTCGTGGTACTCGACGCGCAAACGGAGCGAATTGGGCGCGTCGGACGTGGACGCGTCCCAGGTGTATTCGGCCTTCTCGTAGTCGCCGGCCGCGCCCTTCTTGAACGACACGGTGACCATGTTCGACGAACGCTTCGTCGACGGGAGATCGCTCGCGAGCTGTTTGGGCGAGCGCGCGAGCGGCTCGTCCATGAGCTGGGCGGGCGTCGCGCCGTGAATGTGCGGCAGCACCTCTTCGAGGAACACCGGAAGCCCGACGGCGAAGAGCACCACCGCGCCGACGACGATGCCGCCGATCAGGCCGGAGGCGTCCTTCTCCTTCTCCTTTTCTTTCGAGCCCATCGATCGACGTTGATGCTAAACCCAAGCGCCCATGAGCGACGCGCAAAAAACCGGGGCCGAGGCGGCCATCCTCGAGGCGCGGCGCGCGAAGATGCGGCGCATCCGCGAGCGCGGGGAAAATCCGTTCGCCAACGATTTCGCCGCGTGGGGCGGCGCGCTCGACGACGTGTCGGCGGTGCGCGCGGCGGCCGGCAGCGCGCGCGCCGAAGGCGGAAAATACGACACGGCGAAGGTCGACGCGCTCGGCAAGACGAGCCACGTCGCGGGCCGCGTGATCGCGCTTCGCTCGGCCGGCGCGCTCTCGTTCGTGCGCCTCCGCGATCGCACCGGCGAGCTCCAGCTTCTCCTCGATCAGTCCAAGCTCGGCGACGCGTACGCGCGGCTCGACGACGTGGACGTCGGCGACATCCTCGAAGCCAAGGGCGCGCTCACCGCGAGCAAGCGCGGCGAGCTCTCGGTCGTCCCGACCGCGTTTCGCGTGCTCACCAAATCGCTGCGGCCGCTCCCTGAAAAATGGCACGGCATCACCGACGTCGAAGCGCGCTACCGGCAGCGGTACGTCGATCTCATCGCAAGCTCCGACGTCGGCGGACCGAAAGACGTCTTTCGCGCGCGATCGCTGGCGGTGCGCGCGACCCGCAAAATCCTCGACGATCACGATTTTCTCGAGGTCGAGACGCCGACCATGTCGACGATCGTCGGCGGCGCGATCGCCCGCCCGTTCAAGACGCACCACAACGCGCTCGAGCTCGATCTCTTCATGCGCATCGCGCCCGAGCTCTATTTGAAGCGCCTGCTCGTCGGCGGCCTCGAGCGCGTCTACGAAATCGGTCGCTGCTATCGCAACGAAGGTCTCTCGACGCGCCACAACCCCGAGTTCACGATGCTCGAGTTTTATTGGGCGTACGCGACCTACGACGTCTTGATGGACTTCACCGAGACGATGCTCCGCTTCGTCGACGCCGAGCTCGCGAAGGCGCTGCCCGAGCCACACGCGAAGTGGGCCGCCGAGCGACCGTTCACGCTCGCGCGCTTCGAGCGAATCTCGATGAACGACGCCGTATCCCGCGCAGCACGAAAAACCGAGATCGCCGAGTTTCAGAGCGGCGACCTCGTCGCCCTCCTGCGCCCCGGCTTCGTCGAAAAAGTGAAGGACTGGTCGAAGACCTCGGCGCGCGCGAAGAAGGTCGACTGGAGCAATTTCAGAAAAGGCTTCGAGAAGTGCGAGAACGACGGCGAGCGGCTCTTCGCTTGTTACGAGTACCTCGCCGAGCCGTTTTTGACGGACGATTATCGCGCCGGCGACAAGAGCGTCCCGGTCTTCATCACCGATTATCCGTTCGAGACGTCTCCCCTCGCCCGGCGGAATGATTCGCGGCCGGAGCTTGTCGATCGCTTCGAGCTCTTCGTTCACGGCCGCGAGATCTGCAACGCGTTCAGCGAGCTCAACGATCCGGACGACCAGCGCGCGCGCTTCGAGGAGCAAGTCGCCAAAAAAGCGCGCGGCGAAGAAGAGACGATGGATTACGACGAAGACTACGTTCGCGCGCTCGAGCAAGCGATGCCGCCCGCAGCGGGCTTCGGCATGGGCATCGACCGCGTCGTGATGGCGCTCACGAACGCGCCGTCGATTCGCGACGTCATCCTCTTTCCGCTGCTCAGGCCGCAATGAAGGACAAACCGACGGAGCGGCCGCGCGTCCCTCAGCCGTGGTCGGTCGGCGAAGCCATCGGGCACGGCTTCGTCACCCTGAAGAAGAATTTTCTCGCGCTCTTCATCCCGCTCCTGGTCATTTTTTTGGTCGCCGGCGGCATCGCGTACGCCGATCGCGTCGGCATCGCGTTGCTCGTCCGGCGGCGGCTCACGACAGCCGAGGCAATCGCCGCGAGCACCGCCTGCGCGCTCGTCGTCCAATGGATCGTGCTTGCGCTCGTGAACGCGGGCCTGGTGCGCGGTTGGATCGCGGCCGCGCGGGGCGAGCGGCTCTCGCTCGACGCCACGCTCGGCTGGCTGCGGCCTCGCGCCGTGTTTCGCATGGCGTGGGTGCAAGTCGTCGTGGTCCTCGCGTCGCTCGTGCCGCTCACGTTCGGGATCTTCGGCATCGCGCTCTCGCTCGCGCCGCATTTCGTCGCCGATCAGGACCTCACGGCCGGCGCCGCGCTGCGCGCGAGCTGGCGAGCGACGCGCGACAACCGCGGCAAGCTCTGGGTGCTCGCGCTCTGCGCGCTCCCGATTCAGGTCCTCGGCGTAGCCTGCGGCGTGCTCGGCGTATGCGCGAGCACCGCGCTCGTCCAAGTCGCGCTCGCCTACGCGTACACGCGCGTCACCGGTCGTTCGGAGCTCCCGGGTTACGAGCCCAAGTTCGCGTCGCGCAGCCTGCGCGCCCTCTTGCGGACGACGCTCGCCCTCTCCGCCACCGGCTTCGCCGCTTGCGTCCTCTGGGTCTACTTGCTCCCGCCGGTGCGCGGCTCGGCGTGGACTCCGGTCGACGCCGCCGCGCGCGTCAGCGCGATCCTCTTCGGCATCTCGACCGCGAACTTCCTCCTCGCCGCGCTCCTGCCGTGGATCCTCGACCGCCTCGAGCACGCGCGCTTCGCCTTCTTCGTGGCCGCGCGCCACGTGCGCTCGCAAAAGAGCGGCTTTTTGACGGTCATCAGCGTGCTCTCGATTTGCGGCGTCGCGATCAGCTCGTGCTCGCTCTCGAGCGTCATCAGCGTGATGGGCGGCTTCAGCCACGACTTGAAGCGCAAGATCCTCGGCAACAACGCGCACATCGTCGTCGACACGGTCGCGCAGAAGCCGTTCGCCGATTACGGCCCGATCCTCGAGCGCGTGCGCGCGGTCCCCGGCGTCGTGGGCGCGACGCCCGTCGTCCAAGGCGAGGTGATGATGTCCTCGCCGTCGAACCTCGCCGGCGTCATCGTCCGCGGCATCGACCCCGACACCATCGGCGCGGTCATCGACCTGAAGAGCAACATCGAGGTCGGCCAGTTCAATTACCTGGAGGACCCCGACAAGCTGCGGCACCTCCCGCCCGACGAGGTGATCGGCATCGGCCCGCACGGCGAGGAATACAAGAAAGGAAACGACCTCGCGCTCGAGGACGACGACCTCGACCCTGCCGTTCGCGCCGCGATCGACACGGCGCCGCCGCTACGTCCGGGCATCATCATCGGCCGCGAGCTGTCGCACACGCTCCACGTCTTCGTCGGCGACGAGGTGACGCTCGTGTCGCCGCTCGGCGACCTCGGCCCGATGGGCATCATGCCGCGCACCAAGAAATTCCGCGTCGCCGCGATCTTCTACAGCGGCATGTACGAATACGACGCGAGCCACGTCTACACGCTCATCGACGTCGCGCAGGACTACTTCTCGACCGCGGGGCAAGTCACCGCCATCGAGGTGAAGGTCAAAGACGCCGAACGCGCCGACGCCGTGACGCCGCTGGTCGCGGCAGCCGTCAACCGCCCGGACTTACGCGTCCGCGACTGGCGCGACATGAACAGGAATTTATTTTCTGCGCTCAAGCTCGAGCGGCTCGCGACGTTCATCATTCTTTCGATTGCGATCATCGTGGCGAGCTTTTCCATCATTTGTACTTTGCTATTGATGGTCACCGAAAAAGGAAAAGAGATAGCCATTCTCAAAGCGCTCGGCGCGAGCGACGGCGACATATTGCGAACCTTCATGACCGAAGGGATCGTCATCGGCGGCATCGGCACGGCGTTCGGCGTCGCGTGGGGGCTTGCGCAATGCGCCGGGCTCGGTGCGTTCGGGCTGCGCTTGCCGCCCGAGGTCTATTACATCGACCGGCTGCCGGTTCACGTGAGCGGCTGGGATTTTCTCGCCGTCGCAGTGAGCGCGATGCTGATCTGCACGCTCGCCACGATTTATCCCGCGTACGTCGCGAGCAAGCTGAGACCGGTCGACGGTTTGCGTTACGAGTAGTGACAATTTGCTACGCGCGCCGTCGCGCGAAGTAACGCAGAATGCGATCGTGGCTGGAGAACATGATGGCGCGGTCGTCGAGACGCTGCGCCTCTCGGAAGAGCGCTTTCGTCTGCTCGTCGAGAGCGTCAAAGATTACGCGATATTCATGCTCGACCCGCACGGCATCGTCGCGACGTGGAACATCGGCGCCGAGCGAATCAAGGGTTACAAAGCGCACGAAATCATCGGCCGGTCGTTCGAAACGTTTTATTCGCCCGAGGTCGCGGCGACGGGCAAGTGCGCTTACGAGCTCGAGGTCGCCGCGCGCGACGGGCGCTTCGAGGACGAAGGCTGGCGCGTTCGCAAGGACGGCTCGCAGTTCTGGGCGAACGTCGTCATCACGGCGCTGCGGGACGAGCGGGGCGTGCTGGTCGGCTTCGCGAAGGTCACGCGCGATCTGACCGAGCGCGTACAGGCCGAGCAGCAGCGGATGACGCTGGCGCAGATCGAGCACACCGCGCTCTTGCTGACTCAGCTCATCGCCGTCGCGGGCGCGCTCGGCGCGGCACGCACGCCCGAAGAGATCGCCAAGGTCATCGTCGAGCGGGGCACCGACGCGCTGCACGCGGAGAGCGCCGTTCTCGCGTGCCCCGTCCGCGGCTCCGAGCGCGAGCTCGAGATCGTGTCGGCGCACGGGGGCGACACGAAGTCGCACGTCGTCGGGCAGCGCATCGCGACCGACTCGGCGTCGCCGCTCGCCGTCGCGTACCGCACGAGCGCAGCGCAGTGGTCCGAAGGGCCGGGGGACGGCGGCGTCGCTTCGCTGCCGCTCGTCGCCGCCGGGCGCGTCATCGGCGTCGTGTCGTATGCGTTCGAGCGAGCGCGCAAGTTCCCGACCGATGAGCGGGCCCTGTTGCAGACGACCGCCGCGCAAGCGGCCGCCGCGCTCGACCGCGCGAACGCGTACACGCGCGAACGCGATGCGCACGACCGTCTTCGTGTGCTCATGGAGCTGTCCGACGCGCTCTCGAGCACGCTCGAGCTCGACGACGTCGCGCGCGTCATCGTGGAGCGCAGCCTCGACATGGCGCACGCCGACACGTGCACGCTCTACTCGCTCGACGAGACGCAATCCGGCTTCGATCTCGTGCGCGAGCATCAGTGCGCGCCCGAGATCATCGAAAAGATCCGACACCTGCCGATCGAAGGCGCGCTCGAGGCGACGTTCGTCGAGACGCCGGAAGAATACGACGCGCATTTGCCCGCGCTCGCCCGCGCGTCCGCGACCGGGCCGCGCGCCCGCGCATATTGGCGCATGCCCCTCGTCGCCGAGGGCAAGGTCGTCGGCCTCCTCGGGATGGGCTACTTCGCGCCGCGCGCGTTCGCGCGAGACGAACGCGATCTCATCGCGGCCTTCGCGCGGCAGTGCGCCGAAGCGATGCTGCGCGCGACCCGCCTCGACGCCGAGCGCGAGACGCGCGCCCGTCTGTCGACCACGCTCCACAGCATCGGCGACGCGGTCGTCGCGACCGACACGACCGGCGCGATCACGATGATGAATCCGGTCGCCGAGTCGCTCACCAAATGGTCCGAGTCCGAGGCTCGCGGGCGCCGCCTCGCCGAGGTCTTCCGCATCGTGAACGAGCACACGCGCGCGGTCGTACCGAGCCCGGTCGATCAAGTGCTCGAGCTCCGCAGCGTCGTCGGGCTCGCGAACGGCACGCTCCTCGTGCAGCGCGACGGCGGCGAGATCCCGATCGAGGACAGCGGCGCGCCGATTCGCGCCGAGAGCGGCGACGTCGAGGGCGTCGTGCTCGTCTTTCGCGACGCGACGGCGAAGAAGCGCCAAGAGTGGCGGCGCGCGTTCCTGGCGGAGGCGACCGCGTCGTTCGCCGAATCGCTCGAGCACGAGGAGACGCTGCGGCGCGCCGTTCGTCTCGCGGTGCCGCGGCTCGGGGATTGGTGCGCCGTCGACATCGTCGTCGCGGGCGAAGAGCGCCCCAAGCGCCTCGCGGTCGCTCACGCCGATCCGGCGAAGGTCGATCTCGTCGAAGAGCTCGAGCGACGTTACCCGCCCGACCCGAACGCGAAGGCCGGCGTGCCGAAGGTTCTCCGCACCGGCGAGTCGGAGCTCTATCGCGACGTTCCCGACGCGATGCTCGTCGCCGGCTCGGTCGACGAAGAGCAGCTCCGCATCGCGCGCAGCCTCGGTCTGCGATCGGCGCTCATCGTCCCGATCGTCGCGCGCGGGCGCGTCCTCGGCGCGATGAGCTTCGTCATGGCGGAGTCGGGCCGGCGGTACGACGATGACGACGTGATGTTCGCCGAGGATCTCGGGCGCCGCTTGGGCGTCGCCGTCGAGAACGCGCAGCTCTATCAAGCCGAGCAGCGAGCGCGCCGCGAGGCCGACATCGCGAACCGCTCGAAGGACGAGTTTCTCGCGATCGTGAGTCACGAGCTCCGGACGCCTCTCAACGCGATCCTCGGCTGGTCGAAGCTCATGTCGGCGCCGACGTTCGACGACTCGCGGCGGACTCGCGCGGTCGAGACGATCGGGCGCAACGCAGTCTCGATGGCGCAGCTCGTCGAGGACTTGCTCGACATGTCGCGCATCACGAGCGGCAAGATGCGACTGGACGTGCACCCAGTGCCAATCGAGAGCCTGATCGCGTCGACGCTCGAGTCCGCGCGGCCCGCGGCCGACGCGAAAGACATTCGCATCGCCACGCACGTCGACGCCGGGCTCCCGGCCGTCTCGGGCGACTCCGGACGCCTCCAGCAAATCGTCTGGAACCTCGTGAGCAACGCCGTGAAGTTCACGCCGAACGGCGGCTCGGTGCTGATCCAAGCGCGCGAAGTCGAAGGCACGATCGAAATGGTCGTCAGCGACACGGGCATCGGCATCGCGCCGCGCTTTCTGCCGTACGTGTTCGATGCGTTCAGCCAAGAAGACGCGCGAACGACGCGCGCACGCGGCGGGCTCGGCCTCGGTCTGGCCATCACGCGCCGGCTCGTCGAGCTCCACGGCGGTCGCATCACGGTCGACAGCGGAGGCGAAGGCCGCGGGACCCGGTTCACGGTCACGCTTCCCGTCGGCCGCGCGCGCACGCGCTCCGACGCGCCGCCCAAGCGCGAAGCGACGCCGACGCGCGAGCTCCGCGATTTGCGCGTGCTCGTCGTGGACGACGACGCCGACGCGCGCGAGCTCGTTCAGACCATCCTCGGCGGCTCCGGCGCCGACGTCGCGGCGGCCGCGAGCGTCGACGAAGCGCTCGCGGCGCTCGGCCAAAGGCCTTTCGACGTCTTGCTCGCCGACATCTCGATGCCCGGCCGCGACGGCTACGATCTCATTCGCCGCGTGCGCGAAATGCCCGGGCGCGAGCGGGACCTGCCGGCCGCCGCGCTCACGGCGAACGCACGCACCCTCGACAAACGCAAGATGCTCGACAGCGGCTACACGATGCACCTCGCGAAGCCGATCGAGCCGACCGAGCTCGTGAGCGTCGTCGCGACGCTGGGTCAGCTCGCGCGCTCGAAGTGACTCACTGGAAGTTCTGAACCGCCCAGTCCTGCTTCGAGCCGACCGTGCTGAACCCGCACGCGGCCTCGGCGAAGTAGTCCGCCGACATGTTCAGATAGTGGCCGCACTCGCTGCCGTAGTTGCCGTAGAAGTCGCACGTCTTCGTGCTCTCGCAATTGATGACTTGCTGCGTGAGCTGCGTGCTGTTGCACGAATCGCACGAAGCGCAGTTGGGCTGATTGCGTTCGTTCCACATGTCGTCCATGCATTGCGTGATGCCTTGAACGGTATTGCCATATCCCTCGCACTCGTCTTGTGCGTTGCCGTTGCAAGTCGGATATTTGTTGTGCTGCCAAGCATCGTGAGCGATGCCCGCGTTTTGATCATACGTCGCTTGCTCGTCGACGCACGTGTCGATCGGGCCCGTCTCCCAGAGCGAGTACGCCTTGTGTCCGAACTGCTGGCGGAGCTTGTTGATCTCGTTGATGCACGCGGTGCGAACGGCGCCGAAGCCGTCGCCCGAGTCGGCGACGATTCCGCCCGAGTCTTGCGGCGTGCCTGCGTCTTTCGTCCCGCCGGAGTCCGTCGTCCCGCCGCCCGAGTCTTTCGTCGTGCCGCCGGAGTCCTGGCCTTGCGTCGCGCCGTCGCTCCCGCTCGGCGAGCCGTCGTCGACGCTCGACGCGTCGTCGCCGTTGGAGTCGTCGCCCCATCCGGATTGTCCGCCGCTGCACGCGGCCGTGAAGAGAATGACAAGAAGGGCGGTGGTGCGTTTCACGACTGAAATCTAGCACCGCATGAGCCGCGTCGAAGAAGGTTCGCTCCGACTAGAAAGTTCCGTTGAGCCCAATTCGGAATCCGCCGGGCGCGAATGCGAGAGACGGATTGAATAAGCGAACATGCCGCGCATAAGCGCCTGCGCGCGCGTTGTTGATGCTGTCGATCAGCACGAAAGGCAGGGCGATCGACGCGACGCCGAGGCCGATCCCCTTCCACGTATCCTGGTCGCTCGCGAAGCCGTAAGTCGCGATTCCTGCGCCGATCACCGAGAGACCGATTTCGGCGGCGAGGTACCAGACGAAGCGCGAGCGCGTGCCGCGCATGTGCGCGAGCTCTTCCTCGCGAAAGGCGGCGCCGCTTCGATCGATGCTCGCTTGGTAGTGACGGATCTCGGCGCCGACTTGGAACGCGTAGATGACGGCGCCGATGCCTTCGAGCGCGCCGAGCGCGATGAGCGGGACGCCGAAGCCGCGCGCGAAGTCGGTGTCGCGCGTGACGAGCACGATGCCGCCGGCGACCGCGAGGGTGCCGAGCGTCGCGACGACGTACGCCGAGGCGCGCTCGCCGCCGTAATAAGAATGCATGTCGTCGGTGACCTGGCGCGTGCCGACGGGCGCGTCGTCTGCGCGCGCGAGGGCGCTCGTCGCGAGGGCGGCGGCGACGACTGCGGGAAGAATTCGATTCGTCATCGGGACGCGTATCCTAGCTCCATGGACGCTGGACTCGGCGCGGCGGCGCGGGCGCTCGCGATCGGCGACGTGCTCGGCGCACTCGATCGTGTCGGGACGCGCGAGGATCCGCCGGCGCTCGCGATGCGCGGCGTCGCGATGGCGCGGCTCGGCGAGCTCGAGTCGGCGCGACGTCTCGTGAAGCGCGCGGCCGCGGCGTTTGCCAAGCGCGGAGAGCGGCTCGCGCATGCGCGCTGCGCGGTCGCGGCCGCCGAGATCGACCTCGCGGATCGCAAGCTCGCGCGGTCGCGCGGGCTCGACGAGGCGATCGGCGCGCTCGATCGCGCGGGGGACCTGCGCAACGCGGCGTGGGCGAGGCTCGTGGAGGCGCGCCGGGCGGTCGCGCTCGGCGATCTCGCGGGCGCGCTCGAAGCGCTCGCCGGCGTTCGCAGCGACGCGCCGACGATCGCAGCGGTGCGCGCGATCGCCGTGTGCGAGATTGCGCTTCGTCGGCTCGACGCGGACGCAGCGGCGGAAGCGGCCGGCGCGGCCAAACGCGCGGCGACCGCGTCGGGCATCGCCGCGCTCGAACGCGAGGCCGGCGCGCTCGCTCGCGCGCTCGAGATCCCGGTCGCGCGCGTTTTCCGCGGCGGAAAAACGAGCAGCGCGCGCCTCGCCGACGTCGCCGCGCTCGAGCGATCCGGCGCGTTCGTCGTCGACGTGTGCCGGCGGCGCGCGGGCGGGCGCAGCCTCGGCTCGCGACCGATCCCGCTCGCGATCTTGCGCGTCCTCGCCGAGGCGTGGCCGGCCGCGGCGTCGCGAGCCGCGCTCATCGCGAAGGTCTTCGGCGTCGTACGCGCGAACGAGTCACATCGTGCGCGCCTGCGCGTCGAGATCGCGCGCACACGTCGCCTCGCGGGTGTGCGCATCGACGCGTCGGGGGACGGCTTCGTCCTCGTCGCCGAAGACGCGTGCGTGCTCGCACCGCCCGACGACTCGCCCGCACAAGACGCGCTCGCGCTCCTCTCGCAAGGCGGCGCGTGGCCCGTCTCGTCGCTCGCCGCCGCACTCGGCAAGAGCGCGCGCAGCGTGCAGCGCGCGCTCGTCGCGCTCGAGGAGGCCGGCCACGCATCGAGCATCGGCCGAGGCCGCGCGCAGCGATGGACGCGCCGCTCCGAAATCGCGTCACACATGTTACTCCCCGGCTTGCTCGTCGCCGGGCCATGACACACGACATGAAAAACACCGAATCGAAAGCTGAGATCGTCGCGGAGTACGGCCCGTTCGATGGCGTGGAGCACGTGCACGGCGTGACGTTCGACGGCGAGCGCGTCTGGTTCGCGTTCGGCGCCGGAATGCTCGCGTTCGATCCGCGCACGAAGAAAGAAACGAAGCGTCTCGACGTCGCCGCCGACGCCGGCACCGCGTTCGACGGCAAGCACCTCTGGCAGCTCGCGGGCGCGCGGATCCAAAAGATCGATCCCGAGACCGGCAACGTCGTGGGAAGCATCCCCGCGCCCGGCGCGGGCAAAGACTCGGGGCTCACGTGGGCCGAGGGCACGCTCTGGGTCGGCCAATATCGCGACAAGAAGATTCACAAGATCGATCCGGAGACCGGCGCGATCTTGCGCACGATCGAGTCGGACAAATTCGTGACCGGCGTCACGTGGGCCGACGGCGAGCTCTGGCATGCGACGATCGACGAGGATCAGTCGGACATCCGCCGCGTCGACCAGACGACCGGCGAGGTGCTCGAGCGTCTCGTGCTGCCCAAGGGCAAGCTCATCGCCGGCCTCGAAGCCGGACCGGACGCGTTCTACGCGGGCAGCCACGAGACGGCGACCGTACGAGCCGTGAAGCGCCCGCGCCGCGTCGCCTGACTCCTCGTTGTGCTAAACAGCGCGGTCCCATGCGCCGCCGACCCGAACTTTTGGCTCCCGCCGGCGATGCGGCCGCGCTCGACGCCGCGGTCCGCGCGGGGGCCGACGCGGTGTACTTCGGGTTGCAGGGGTTCAATGCGCGTGCGCGCGCGCAGAACTTCGACGAATCGACGCTCGCGGCGACGATGGCCGAGCTCCACGCCCACGGCGTCAAAGGTTACGTCACGCTGAACACGCTCGTGTTCGACTCCGAGCTCGACCAAGTCGAGCGGGCGATTCGCGCGTGCGCCGCGGCGGGCGTCGACGCGATCATCGTCCAGGACTTCGGCGTCGCGAAGCTCGCGCGCGAGATCGCGCCGTCGCTGCCGATCCACGCGTCGACGCAGATGACGTGCACCGACGCGTCGTCGGTCGCGCTCGCCGGCGAGCTCGGCGCCAAGCGCGTCGTCCTCGCGCGCGAGCTTTCGGTCGACGAGATCGCGGGCATCGCGAGCGCGCCGGAAACGACGAACGTCGAGCTCGAGGTCTTCGTCCACGGCGCGCTCTGCATCGCTTATTCGGGACAGTGTCTCACGAGCGAGGCCATCGGCGGCCGCAGCGCGAACCGCGGCGCTTGCGCGCAAGCATGCCGGCTTCCCTACGAGCTGGTCGTGGACGGCGAAGCACGCGAGGCCGACGCGTATCTTCTTTCGCCCGAAGATCTCGAAGCGACCGACCTCGTGCCTGCGCTCGCCGCCGCTGGCGTCGCGTCGCTCAAGATCGAAGGTCGCCTCAAAGGCCCCGAGTACGTCTACGCGACGACGCGTCTCTATCGCGAAGCGGCGAGCGGCGCGTCGATCTCGCCCGAGCAGCGCGCCGACGCGCTCCAGACTTTTTCGCGCGGCTCCGGCCCCGGATTTTTGCGCGGCGTCGATCATCAGCGCCTCGTCGACGGCCGAACGTGCGACCACCACGGGCTCGCGATGGGCGAGGCGCTCGACATTTGCATTCTACAAGGAAAACGCTGGCTGAAAGCCCGGCTCGACGTGCCGCTCGTCCTCGGCGACGGCGTGCTCGTCGAGGGCGGCTTCGGAGGCGAAGGCGAAATCGGCGGTCGCGTCTGGGCGCTCGAAGGAGACCGCGTCTGGCTCGGACCGGACGTGAAGCTGCCGAAGACGCTCCCGCCCGGCCGTCGCATTTTTCGAACGAGCTCGCCGACCGTCGACAAGCGCATCGCCGCCGCGATGGACCGCGAGCGCTTCCGCGCGCCGCTCGCGATGAGCATTCGCGGGCGTGAAGGCGAGGCTCCCGTGCTCGGAGCGCGCTCGCTCCGCGACGGACGCGAGGCCGAGGTCGTGCTCGACGCGCCCGCCGTGCGCGCGACGGCCGCGCCGACGGACCGCGCGCTCCTCGAGGACAAGCTCGGCCGGCTCGGCGACTCGCCGTTCGTGCTCGAGCGCCTCGAGATCGATCTGCCGCCCCACCTGCTCGTCCCGATGTCCGCGCTGAACCGGGCGCGCCGCGCGGTCGTCGCCGCGCTCGAAGCCGCCGCGCCCCGAACGCACGCAGCGACGGCCGCCACCGCGCACGAGCTCGCCTCCGCCGCGTCTTTTCCTCCGGCGCGTGACGCGTCGCTCGAGGACGGTCTCTTCGTCCTCTGCCGAAACGTCGCGCAGGCGCGCGCGGCGATCGAAGCGGGCGCGAGCGGCGTCTACCTCGATTTCCTCGAGCTCACCGGCACCGGTCCGGCGCTCCGCACCCTGCGCGCCGAGGGCGCGCGCTTCGTCGGTGTCGCGCCGCCGCGCATTCGCAAACCCGGCGAAGAAAAAATCGATCGCTACCTCGAAGAGCTCGCGCCCGACGCGATCCTCGTGCGCGGTCTCGGCGCGCTGCGCGACGGTGCGTCGGGCTCGCGCGTGCGGCGCATCGGCGACTTCTCGCTCAACGTCACCAACCGTCTCAGCGCGGCCGAAGTGCTGCGGCGCGATCTGGCGCTCTTCACCCCGTCGTTCGATCTCGACGCGACCCAGCTCGAGGCGCTCCTCGCCGATGATCTCGCGCCGCTCGCCGAGGTCGTCGTGCATCACCCGATGCCTCTCTTCCACATGGAGCATTGCGTGATCGCCGCGCTCCTCTCCGAGGGACGCGATCACAAAACGTGCGGCCGCCCGTGCGATCGCCACGCCGTTTCGCTCCGCGATCGCGCCGGCATGTCGCATCCGGTCGAGGCCGACGTGGGCTGCCGCAACACGGTCTTCCACGCGGCCGCGCAGAGCGCCGCGTCGCTCGTCCCGGCTCTCGCGTCGCGCGGCGTCTCGCGTTTTCGCATCGAGCTCGTGCGGGAGGACCCGGCGCAAGTCGCGCGAATCGTTGCATCCTACAAGGATCTCCTCGCCGCCCGCGTGACGCCGACCGACGTCGTGCGCACGCTCCGCGCCGGCGGCGGTTACGGCGTCGTCCGCGGCTCGCTGCGCGTGCTCGACGCGCGCTGAAGCATCACGCCCGGCTCTTGCGATTCTTGTTAACGATGGCCGCCAAGATGAGCACGAACGCGACGAGGCGAAACGCGTAGACGAGGCTCGGCTCCTCGGCGCTGCGGCCGAGCAGCACGACGCGCTCGGTCGCGAGCACGATGAACGCGACGCCGAAGATCGCGAAGAGCGAGTCCTTGGTCTTGCGCCAGAACTTGAAGAAGAAGCCGCTCGCGACGAGGCAGCCGAACATCGTCGCGCCGGAGAGAAAAGCGAAGAGGCTCATTCGGTGTCCCAGACGAAGCCCCACACGAGCACGGCGACGCCGAGCACGCTGGGCACCGTGCGAATGACCGAGATGTCGACCGTGGGCACGACGATCATGTCGACGAAGAGAAGCACGTTGTTGATCGCGAACGCGGCGAAGCACAAGCCGCTCCACATGAGCAGCCGCTGGCGCGAGCGCCGCCACCCGAGAAGAAGAAGCACGGCGCACGCAATGCTGGTGAGCGCGCAGAGCACGTACACGGCGGCGGCGATCATGGCTTCTCTTTCTTCAGCTTGAACGCGTCGGCGAATGCGAGGAGCGCCTCGTCAGGCTTCGAGTAAATGGCCTCGATGACGCGATCGGGCCGGCTTCGGTAAGTTTCGATCACGCGGGCGATGGCCTCGGACGTTTCGCTCGACGACGGAGCATACCGGACCTCTTCTTGGTGTTCGCGCGGAAGAAGAACGCCCGAACGCTCGAGGTCCTCGATGCGCCGCGTGATCGCGACCGGCGAGCTCCGCAGCTCGGAAGCGATGTCGCCGATTGCCCAGGTTCGGGACGGATCGTCCCTCAGAAGCCTCAGAACCGCGATCTGTTCGACCGAGCTCAGATGCTTTTGGATGAAATCCGTGACCCCCGCGGGGAGCTCATCCATCGCCCGGCTTCACGCCAGCGGCGATGGAACGAATGAGCAGCACGAGCTGATCCGGCTCGATGGGTTTGGGCAAGTGAGCCTGGAAGCCGGCCGCGAAGACGCCGTCGGTGAGCGGGCCTTTCGCGTGCGCGGTCACGGCGATCGCGGGCGTGCGGCCGCCGTGCTCGGGCGGCAGCGCGCGCACACGGCGTATCAGACCGAAGCCGTCGATTTCGGGCATCGAGAGATCGCTGAGGATGACGCTCGGAGCTCGCTCGGTGAGCGCGCGGAACGCCTCCTCGGCGGACGCCGCCGAACGAACGCGCGCGCCGTAGACTTCGAGCAGCTGAATGAGCAGCGCGCGACTGTCGTCGTCGTCGTCGACGACGAGCACGTCGAAACCTTCGAGGTGTTTGGCGGCCGCCTCCGGCTCCGCCGCCGTCGGGATGATGCTCGAGGGCGCCGCGCGCGCGGGGATCTGCACGATGAACGTCGCGCCCTTGCCTTCGCCCGGGCTCTCGACGCTCACGCTCCCGCCGTGAGCCTGCACGAGCTGCTTCACGATCGCGAGGCCGAGACCGAGACCGCCGTGGCGGCGCGTCGTCGTGCCGTCGGCTTGACGGAACGGCTCGAAAACGTGCGGCAGGAACTCGGGGCCGATGCCTTGCCCGTCGTCGGTGATACGAATCACGACCTCGGACGCTTCGCGGCGCGCGGTCACGTCGACGCGACCGCGCACGTGCGTGAACTTGATCGCGTTCGAGACGAGATTCCAAATGACTTGCTGGAGGCGCTCCGCGTCGGCGGTGATCTTCCCGATGTCGGCGGCGACGTCGGTCGCGAGCGTCACCTCTTTCGCGTCGGCCGCGGGCCGCACGGCTTCGAGCGCGCCGCGAATCGGGTCGACGAGGTCGACGGCGCCGAGCTCGAGCCGCAGCTTTCCGCTGATGATGCGGCCGATGTCGAGCACGTCCTCGATGATGCGCATCTGCGAGCGTGCGTTGCGCTCGATGGTCGCGAGCGCGCGCTGCACTTGCGGCTCGTGGGTCATGTCGCGCGCGAGCATCGACCAGCCGAGGATCGCGTTGAGCGGCGTGCGAAGCTCGTGCGAGACGGTCGCGAGAAATTCGTCTTTCGCGTTGTTGGCGATCTCCGCGTCGCGGCGGGCCGCGCGCTCGCGCTCGAGGAGACGCGAGAGCTCTGCGAGCGCTTCGTCGCGCTCGTGCGTTCGCTCGCCGACCTCGCGGGCGCGGAGTCGCTCGCGCTGCTTGAACAAGTCGACGAACGCCTTGACGCGCGCGCGCAGCACGTCGGCGTCGAACGGCTTCATGATGTAGTCCGCGCCACCGGCGGCGTAGCCGCGTTTCACGTAGAGCTCGTCGCGGTGAATCGCGGTCAAAAACAGGATCGGCAGCTCGTTTCCCGGCTGGAGCTGCCGTAGGCGCTGCGCGAGCTCGAAGCCGTCCATGCCCGGCATCTGCACGTCGAGCAGCGCGACGGCGAACGTGTCGTCGATGACTCGGTCGATGGCCTCGGGCCCCGAGCGCGCTTCGACGACTTGCACGTCGAGCGGCTTGAGCACGGCGCCGAGCGCGATCAAGTTCGCCGCCGAGTCGTCGACGACCAGGACCTTGCTCGGCAGTGGCGACCAGTGTTGTTGCGCCGCGGCGCTCATGACAAGTGACGCGCTCCTTCAGCGGCCTCGGCTGCCCGCAGCCACTGATGAAGAATCGCGAGGAGCCGCTCGGGGTCGACCGGCTTGGTGACGTACTCCGAAGCGCCCGCGGCGAGCGCCTTCTCGCGATCGCCTTTCATCGCTTTTGCGGTGAGCGAGATGATCGGCAGAGACTGAAACTGCACGATGTCACGGATGGCGCGCGTCGCGTCGAGACCGTCCATCTCGGGCATCATGGTGTCCATCAGGACGGCGTCCACTCCGCCCACGGTTTGCAGGAGCTCGAGCGCGACTTTGCCGTTCTCCGCGTGGAGCACGTCCATGCCGCGCGCTTTGAGCACGCTCGAAATGGCGAAGACGTTGCGGCCGTCGTCGTCGACGAGCAGCACTTTCTTGCCTTTGAAGCTCGCGTTCTCGGGGAGCGGCGGAACCTCGGGGGACGGCGCGGCCTCGTCGGCGCGGATTTCGTGCGCCGCGTCGGCGCCCGCGTACTGAATCGGCAGCCGCAGCGTGAACGTGCTGCCCTCGCCGGGCGCGCTCTTCACGTCGATGACGCCACCGAGCAAACGAGCCATTTCTCGGCTGATCGTGAGACCGAGGCCCGTGCCGCCGTACTTGCGGCTCGTCGTGCCGTCGGCCTGTTGGAACGCTTCGAAGATGAGCTTTTGCTTGTCCTTCGGGATGCCGATGCCGGTGTCTTCGACCGAGAAGCGAATCGCGCCCTCGTCGGCCTCGACCGACATCGTGACGCTTCCCTTCGCGGTGAATTTGAACGCGTTCGAAAGCAGGTTCTTGAGGATCTGCTGCAAGCGCGTCGGGTCGCTGAACATCGCGTCGGGGAGCGCGGGGTCCATTCGCACGGCGAACGCGAGCCCCTTCTGATCGGCGAGCGGGCGGAACGTTCGCTCGAGGTACTCGCGCACCTCCTCGAGCGGGAACGTCTTCGGGTGAATCGGCATCTTGCCGGCTTCGACCTTCGACAGGTCGAGGATCTCGTTGATGAGCTGCAAGAGATCGTTGCCCGATGTGTAGACGGTCTCGGCGAACTTCACTTGCTCGCCCGTCAGGTTTCCGTCGCGGTTCTCGGCGAGCGTCTTGCTCAAGATCAGCAAGCTGTTGAGCGGCGTGCGGAGCTCGTGAGACATGTTCGCGAGAAACTCGCTCTTGTATTTCGAGATGAGCTGGAGCTGCTCCGCTTTCTCTTCGAGGCTGCGCGACGCGAGCTCGACTTCCTGGTTCTTCAGCTCGAGGAGCTTCGCTTTGTCGTTCAGCTCGGCGGCCTGCGCCTCGAGCTCCGCGTTGGACTTCTTGAGCTGCTGGAGCAATTCCTCCGTGCGCATGCTCGAGGAGATCATGTTCAAGATGACGCCGACCGACGCCATCAGCTGATCGAGGAACGTCAGGTAGTTCGGGGTGAACT
>DASXHD010000065.1:0-38770 GCA_036488725.1 Polyangiaceae bacterium
CGCGTCACTGCGCGGCGAGCTCGAGAAAAGAAGCGGCCGTGCGACGAGCGCCCAGACGACGTTCGCGTGGAGCGACGCGAGCCACGCCGAAACTTTCGTATCGGCGGAGAGGGTCGTCGCCGGAGTTGCCGCAGCGAGCACCGAAGCGGCGTCGAAACCCGCCGCAAAATCGACCTCGCCCCCGCGCGCGGCCCACGTCGCTTGGAACGCGCCGGTCGCGGTCGTGAAGGTCGCGCGATCGCCGTCGCGTTCGACTTTCGTCAGGCCGAGCGCGTCGCCCTCCCATTTCGAGAGCGTCGGTTTGCGCGCGAGATCGATCACGCTCGCCAGCGACGCGGCGAGGGCCGGCGGATCGCCGCTCGCGAACCGCAAGAGGAGCCCCGCGCGCGCGCCGCCGTCGATCGACGCGAGCGCCCAATCCCCTCGCCCAGCGGCGATGCTCGAGAGATCTTCGGCGAGCTTGGCCTCCTCGGCGGGCGGCACGCGCGCCCCGAGCGCGCGCGTCAGCGTGTCGGCGGTCTCTTTCGCGGCGCGCTGTCGATCGCCCTCGTCCGATCGCCAGAAGAACGTCGCGAGCGAGTCTTGCCCCGACGCCGCGAGCGGCGCGGTCGATCCGCCGCCGAGCGACGCGACCCATCGCGCGACGTCGCCGTCGTGCGGCGCGCTCGCCGTGACCCGCAAATGAAACCCGTCGTCGTCGACGTCGAGCGCGACCTCCGCCGTGTCCATCCCGGCGATCCGGTCTTCGTAAGTTTTTTCGATCGCGTCGAGCTCGCCCACGACGACCTTCGGGTCCGCGAGGTCCGGCTCGCGGCCGCCGTGGCGCTCGCGCTGCTCGTCGTCTTTGGCGATCAAGAATCGATCGAAGTCCGCCCAACGCCGCTGGAGCGCGTCGCGCACCGGACCGTCGAGCGCGGCGTGCTGCATGCTCGCGCCGAGCGCCGATTGGGGGAGCGGCTGCGTCGGAAGCGTGCGGTACGCATACGGCCCGAGCGTTTCGATCGCCGCGCGATCCGAGCCGACGAGGACGAAGCTCCCCGCGAGCCCGATCCACGCGCCTTGCGCGTGCAAGAGCTCGATCGTGCCCGCGCGCCCGGCGACCGGGAGCGCAGCTTGCGATTCGCCGGTGAGCGTCGAGCGCGCGCGCTGCGGGCTCACGACGTGCGCCGCGATGAGCCACGCACCTCCCGCGCCGAGCGCGCCGAACGCGGGCGCGCCGCCGTCGATCACCGCACCGAGCGAAGGCTCGCGCGCCATCGCCGCGACGAGCCCGCCGAACGTCGCCGGCGCGAGCAGCACGATTCCGCCGACGCCGACCTGGGCCTTTCGCCAAGTCGCGTCCGGCGCGACGAGCGTCGCTTCGGCGATCAAATTCGCCGGCGCCGGGACGGGGGCCTCCACCGCAGGCGTGTCGACCGCCGCCTTCGTCGCCCGGTCGTGCGCACGGATTCCGGCCCAAGCGCCGAGCGCGCCCGCCACGACGAGGATCGACAGCCGAGCCCGAGCGTCCAACGCGGAGACGACGTTACACCGAAAAAAGAAAAACGGTCGACGTGCCGCTCGAGCCGCTTTAGGCTGCGCGCCGCGGAGCAGACAACAGCCATGAGCATGATCGACGAGGTCCACAAAGATCTGATCGGTTCCGTCGCCAAGGCGCACGACGCGCTCAAGCGCGAATTGTCGAAGCTCCGCGCCGGCCGCGCGACGCCCGCATTGCTCGAAGGCATCCGCGTCGACTACTACGGCACGGCGACGCCGCTCGCGCAGATGGCCCACGTCAACGTGCCCGAACCGCGCCTCATCACCGTCAAGCCGTGGGACAAAACTCAAATCAAAGCCGTCGAAAAAGCGCTCCGCGAGAGCGATCTCGGCCTCAACCCTCAGGCCGACGGCGACATCGTTCGCATCCCCCTCCCGCCGCTCACCGAAGAGCGACGGAAGGAGTTCGTAAAGATCGCCCGCAAGTACGGCGAAGAGTGCAAAGTCGCGATCCGCAAGTCGCGCCACGACGCGCTCGACATGCTGAGCAACATGGACTCCGAAGGCGAAGCGAGCGCAGACGATGTCGATCGCGCCAAGAAGCGTGCCGAGGACGCGATCGCGGAGGCCACGAAGCAGGTGGATTCCATTGTCGGGTCCAAAGAAAAAGACATCATGGAAGTGTGACCTTGACACCCATGAACACCGGTGAAATTCTTTTTTCGTTGCGGGAGCTAATCCGTTGATGCGGGCAGTCGCCTGGGGTCTGACGGACGTTGGGCTTCAGCGAGAACACAACGAGGACTCTTTCATCGTCCTCAAAGAATACGATTTGTACGTCGTGGCCGACGGGATGGGAGGCCACCGCGCGGGCGACGTTGCGTCCAAATTGGCGACTGAAACGATCAGCGAGTTCTTCCGCTCGACCGCGCAGGACGACGTCACCTGGCCGTTTCACTTCGACGCCAACTTGAGCGAAGAAGAGAACCGCCTGCTCACCGGCATCCGCGTCGCGAACCGCCAAATTTTCGAGCGATCGACGCGTTCGCGCGAGTACCACGGCATGGGCACGACGGTCGTCGGCGCGATGTTCTCGCCGCGCAAGGGCCGCATGTACATCGGCCACGTCGGCGACTCGCGCTGCTACCGAATCCGCGGCGGACAAATTCAGCAGCTCACGCGCGACCACTCGCTCTTCAACGATTACCTCCTCGCGATGCCCGACCTCACCGAGGAGCAGCGCAAAGAGCTCCCGAAGAACGTCATCACGCGCGCGCTCGGCATGCAGGATCAAGTCGCGGTCGACTTGCAGAACGACGAGTCGCAAGCGGGCGACGTCTACGTGCTCTGCTCCGACGGGCTCTCGGGCATGGTGACCGACGAGGAGATCCTCGCGATCGTGCAGAGCGCGCAGGGCGGCGACATGCAAGAGGCGCCCAAGCAGCTCATCGCACGCGCCAACGAGCGCGGCGGCGAGGACAACGTGACCGCGGTCGTCATCGCGATCGAGGACGACGCGCTCGGCGCGACGGTCGAGGCGAAGACCGGCGCCAAAGAAGAGCCGCCGGCGATGTCGTCGCGCTCGGCCAACGCGCCGACCGACGTGCCGCCGCCGGGCACGGCCGAGCCGCACGTCGAAGTGCCGAAGACGCCGCCGCCGAAAGTCGTTCTCCCGAACAAAGGCGACAATGAGTTTGCGGAAGAGCCGACGCTCCCGGCGATCGACGTCCGCAAATCGCGGCAGTCGGACATCGGCGAAGAGCCCACGCTCCCGGCGATCGACCTCGCAAAAGAGCTGGCCCAGATCAAAAAGCCAGGTTAGAGGTTTCGGGCTTTGCTGAAGCCCATTTTCGCGGTTCTTGGGTCCTTTTGCGTCTACACGATGGCGGCCGCCGGCTACGCCGGCATCGCGCTGCTCATGGCGATCGAGAGCGCGTGCATCCCGCTGCCGAGCGAGCTCATCATGCCGTACGCCGGCGCGATGTCCGACGCAGGCGTGCGCGCCGCGCTCGGCACGCAATACGGCGTCACGCTGAGCCCGTTCAATTTGATCCTCGCCGCCGTCGCCGGCGCGATCGGCTGCAACATCGGCAGCGAGATCGCGTACTGGGTCGGCAGGACCGGCGGGCGCAAGGCGATCGAAAAATACGGCCGCTTCGTCCTCATCTCGAAACACGAGCTCGAGATCGCCGACCGCTGGTTTCAGAGACGCGGCGACGTCATCATCCTTCTCGGCCGTTTGCTCCCGGTCGTGCGCACGTTCATCGCGTTCCCCGCGGGCGTCGCGCGGATGAACCGCGTGAAGTTCCACGTCTACACGTTCCTCGGCTCGCTCCCCTGGTGCTACGCGCTCGCGACCGTCGGTCAAAAGCTCGGCCAGGAGCTCCTCAAGGAGAACTCGCCGCTCTCGCGCTTCATGCACAAGGCCGACAAAGGCATCGCGGCGGTCATCATCTTCGCGGCCGCGTACTTCGTGTATTCGCGCGTGAAAACGCTCCGTGCTTACCGCGAGGCCGACAAGGCCAAAGCCTGATGGTAAAATCAGGCCATGCACGCACCGCAGCCTAGGCCGAACGACGAGGACGTCGTCGGCGAAGTCCCCGGCGATCTCGAGACGATCGCGCGCGCGAAGGCCGCGTGGCGAAAAAATTCGGTCGCGAAAGCCGAGGCGAGGCTCGCGCCGCGCAAAGAGCGCTTCTCGACCTGGAGCGACGCCGACGTTCCGGACCTGCTGACGCCCGCCGATTTGCGTGCAGATTACATGCAAGAGCTCGGCTTCCCCGGCGAGTTCCCGTTCACGCGCGGCGTCCAGCCGACGATGTACCGCAGCCGCCTCTGGACGATGCGCATGTTCGCCGGCTTCGGCACGCCCGAGCAGACCAACGCGCGCTTCAAATATTTGCTCGAGCACGGGCAGACGGGGCTCTCCACGGCGTTCGATTTTCCGACGCTCATGGGTTACGACTCCGACTCGCCGCGCTCGCTCGGCGAGGTCGGCATGTGCGGCGTCGCCGTCGACACGCTGCGCGACATGGAGGTTTTGTACGGGGGCCTCCCGCTCGAGCAGATCACGACGTCGATGACCATCAACGGTCCGGCGATCGTGCTTCTCGCGTTTTACGTCGCCCTCGCCGACGTGCGCGGCATTCCGCGGACCGCGATCGGCGGCACCGTGCAGAACGACTGCCTGAAAGAGTTCATCGCGCAGCACGCGTGGCTCGTCCCGCCGCGCCCGGCGATGCGCATCGTCACCGACATGATCGAGTTCTGCTCGACCGAGGTGCCGAAGTGGAACACCGTCTCGATCAGCGGCTATCACATCCGCGAAGCCGGGGCGACCGCGGGGCAAGAGCTCGCCTTCACGCTCGCCGACGGCGTCGGGTACGTCGAGTCGTGCCGCGAGCGCGGTCTCGACATCGACGCGTTCGCGCCGCGGCTCTCGTTCTTCTTCGACGTGCACAACGATTTCTTCGAAGAGATCGCGAAATTCCGTGCGGCGCGCCGCATCTGGGCGCGGCTCATGAAAGAACGATTCGGCGCGAAGAAGGCCGAGTCGATGAAGCTGCGAACGCACGCGCAGACCGCGGGCGTGTCGCTGACGGCGCAGCAGCCGCACAACAACATCGTGCGCGTCGCGCTCCAAGCGCTCGCTGCGGTGCTCGGCGGCACGCAGTCGCTCCACACCAACTCGCTCGACGAGACCTACGCGCTCCCGACCGAGGAGGCGGTGACCATCGCGCTCCGCACGCAGCAGATCATCGCCGAGGAGAGCGGCGTCGCGTCCACGATCGATCCGCTCGCCGGCAGCTGGTTCCTCGAGGACCTCACCAATCGCCTCGAAACCGAGGCGCTCGCGTACATTCGCCGGATCGACGAAATGGGCGGGATGGTCGCCGCGATCGAGAAGGGCTACCCGCAGCGCGAGATCGCCGCGAGCGCGTACCGCTTCCAGCGTCAGCTCGAGCAAGGCGAGCGCGTGATGGTCGGCGTCAACAAGTACGTGAGCGATCAAGAGACCGCGAACATCCCGGTGCTCCGCATCGACGAGACCGTGCAGAAGCAGCAGCTCGAGAACCTGCGCAAGGTGAAGGCCACGCGCGACGCGGGCAAGGTGCGCGCGTGCCTCGACGCGGTGCGCGTCGCGTCGACCTCGGGCGCGAACCTGATGCCGCCGATCATCGACGCGGCGAAGGCGTACTGCACGCAGCAAGAAATTTGCGACGTCCTCCGCGAGACGATGGGGACGTACACCGACCCCGCCGAATTCTGATGCGCTTTGCGCTCGCGGCGGTTGCGCTGGCGTTCGTGCTCGCGCCGCGCGATGCGCGCGCGTGCGCCACGGCCGGGGGCGCCTTCGCGATCCCGATCCAGCGCGAGGACGCGCTCATCGTCTGGGACGAGGCGCACCACGAGGAGTATTTCATTCGCAGCGCGGAGTTCGACACGACGAGCAAGTCGTTCGGCTTCCTCGTGCCGACGCCGACGCAGCCGACCTTCGGCGAGGTCGGCGACGCTTGGGTGGAGGCGCTCCGCGGCGCGACGGCTCCGCGCGTCTTGGACACGTACAGCGTGTCGTTCGTCGCCGTCGGCTGCACGCGAGCGCTCTTCGCAAATAAATATTCGGCCGCGAGCGCGTCCGCCGATGGGCAGTTTGGCGGCGGAGTCAGCGTTCTCGCCACGACGCACGTTGCCGGCCTCGACGTCGCGGTGCTCGACGCGAGCGACGCCGACGCGCTCGCCCACTGGCTCGCGGCGCACGACTTCACATTTCGCGACGCGCTCAAGCGGTGGGTCACGCCGTACCTCGCGAAGAAATGGAAAATCTCCGCGTTCCGCTACGTGCGGCCCGACCTCGCGTCCGACGCGCCGATGTGGCCCGCGCCGATCGCGTCGCGCGCGGTGCGCATCTCGTTCGCGACCGACGCGCCGGTCTATCCGTACCGCGAGCCGGACGACGCGGCGAGCGTCTCGAATCGCGAGCTTCACCTCTTCGTCATCTCGCCCAGCCGCGTCGCGGGCGCCGAGAGCGATCTCGCGAACGCCGCTTGGACGGCCGCCCTGCCGTTCGCAGCGTCGGTCGCGACGCCGCCCGGGCTCGCGTCGGCGCTCGCGGGCGTGGATCTGCCGCACGACGCGTGGATCAACGAATTCGTGGACTCCGCGACGAAGCGCGCCGAGACCGACCTCGTCTTCGAGCGCGCGGCGACCGCGGACGAAGTGCGACGGCCGGCGCTGATCCACGAGCACGTGATCCCGGCGCCGGTGCCTTATGAGCTCGTGCTTCTTGCGGTGCCGCTCGGCGCGGTCTGGCTACGCCGCCGCCTGCGCGCGCGACGCGCCGCGAATTGACGCGCGCGAATCGGGGCTGGTTCAGGCGCGCGCGATCGCCTCCGCCGCCGCGCGCGCTTGCTTGATGCAATCCGGGATACCCGTCCCGTTGTAGCCGTTGCCGATGACATGCACTCCGGGCAGCGCGGCGAGCCGCTCGCCGATCGCACGCATGCGTGCGAGATGCCCGAGCTCGGGTTGCGGAGACGCGCCCACGTGACGGAAGACGCGCGCGAGCACCGGCTCGCCGAGACGGCCCATGAGCGCTGCGAGCTCGGTGCGCGCGATCGCGACGAGCTCGTCGTCGGTTCGGGCGAGCACGGCCTCGCGACCGGCGCCGCCGACGAACGCGCGCAAGAGAACGTGGCCCTCCGGCGCGCGCGACTCCCACTTGCTCGTCACGAAGGTGCACGCGACGAGCTGGCCGTCGGGCGTGCGCGGGACGACGAAACCGGTCGCGTCGAGCGGATGCGCGACGTCCTCGCGACGGTAGCCGAGAAAAATCGCGGCCGACGAGCCGCAGCGAATCTCGCCGGTGAGTCGGCGCGCGTCGCCGTCGAGCGCGCCGAGAAGCGAGGCGGCAGCGTGCGGCGGCGCGGCGAGGACGACCGCGTCGCATCGGAGCGTCTCCGACGCCGTCGCCACTTCGTACCCCGCGCCGGACCGCGCGATCCGCGACGCGCCCGCGCCGAGCCGCACGTCGAGTTTCTTCGCGAGCGTCTCGGGAAAGAGCGACATGCCGGACCGAAGCGACACGAACGCGCTCGGTGGCGCTGCACCGTTCGCCTTGCGCCGCGGGGCCGCGCGCATCGCACGCACGAGCGAACCGTATTTTTTCTCCTGCTCGACGAACTGCGGAAACGCCGCGCGCACCGAGAGCCGCTGCGCGTCGCCCGCGAAAATCCCGCTCAAGAGCGGCCCGGCGAGCCGCTCCGCTGCCTCGCGTCCGAGTCGCCGCTCGACGAACGCGCCGATGGTCTCGTCGTCGCCGTCGGCCCACGCGCGCTTCGGCACGAAGAGCTCGAGCGCCATGCGCGCCTTGCCGCGGAGCGAAAAAAGTCGCGTCGTGACCATCGGCGCGATGCGCGTCGGCACGCCGAGCACGACGCCCTCGGGCATCGGGTGAAGGCGCCCATTCCATGCAACATACACGCGTCGATTTTCCGGCCGCGTTCCGACGATCTCGGCCTCGAGCCCCGCCTCGCGCGCGAGCGCGCTCGCCTCCGGCTTCGTCGTCACCCACGCGTCGGGTCCCGCGTCCATCACGAAGCCGTCTTGCCGCGTGGTGATGACGTTGCCGCCGACGCGTTTGCCCGCCTCGAGAACGGTCACGTCGGCCCGCTCGCGGAGCGCCCACGCGCAAGCGAGACCCGACATTCCCGCGCCGATCACGACGACCTTCACGCGAGGAGCTCCCGCGCGATCTCCGCGAGCACCGCGACGAAGTCGTCCGCGTCGTTCAGCGACTCGGTGCGCGAAAACGCGAGCCCGCGCGACTCGGCCATCGCCTTCGCCTCGACATCGAGGTCGTAGAGGATCTCGACATGGTCGGCGAGAAACCCAATCGGCGCGACGACGATGCGCTTCGCCTTCGCGGCCGCCGCGTCGAACGCTTCGCCGAGCGTCGGCCCGAGCCATTCGGACGCGTCGCTCCCCGGCCCTTGGCTCTGGAACGCGACGATCACGTCCGCGAACGCACCGGCGACGCGCTCGGTCACGCCCGCCGCGCTCGCGCGCACCTCGCGTTCGTAAGCATCGCCCGCCGCGATCACGCGCTTGGGGAGCGAGTGCGCCGTGAGCAGGAGCACGGCATCTCGCGAAGCCAGCGCGCGCGCACGGGCGGCAAACGCGTCGAGCAGCGCCGGCCGTTGCCCCCAATTTTCGGCGCACACGATCGCACGCTCGCCCAGCTCGCGCTTCACCGCATCGCCGTAGACATGCGCCGAGTGCTGCGCGAGCGGCACTACGACGATGCGCTCGATGTCGAGCCTCGCGATCGCGTCGCGCGCGCTCGGCCGCCACAACCGCGACGCATGCCTCACGGGCACGCCGAGCAGGGCTTCGAGCTTCTTCGCGAGCCGCTCGTTGATCGCCGTGAGCGGCGACCCGCCGATCGCTTCGTACCGCTTTCGAAGCTCGCTCACGAGCTCGGGCGGCGCCTCGCGCCCGTGTCGCACGTTCTTCAAGAACGCCGGAAGATCGTCCAGCCGATCGACCGTCCCGTGCGAGACGAGCAGAACGGCCGCGTTCATTTTTTCTGCGACGCTTCGTGCACGTAGTCGACGAGCGCCTTCACCGTGTCGACCGGCGTCTCCGGCAAGATGCCGTGACCCAAGTTGAAGACGTGCCCGACGCGTCCGTCCGCCGCGTCGAGGACGCGCTGCGCGTGTTTCTTCACCACGTCGACCGGCGCGAAGAGCACCGTCGGATCGAGATTGCCTTGCACCGCGTGATCGTACCCGACGCGCTTCCACCCTTCGTCGAGCGGCGTCCGCCAGTCGAGACCGATGACGTCGCCGCCCGCGTCGCGCTGGAGATCGAGGAGCGCGTGCGTGCCGGTTCCGAAATGGATCACCGGCACTTCGCGAATCCCCTTCAGCACGTGCGCGACGTGCGGCTGCACGTACTCGCGATAATCCTCGCGCGACAGCTGCCCCACCCACGAGTCGAAGAGCTGCACGCAGTCGGCACCTGCCGCGATCTGCGCGAGCAAATAACGGTGCACCACCTCGGCGAGCTTTCCCATGAGCGCGTGCCACGCGTCGGGCTCGGCGTACATGAGCTTCTTCGTCTTCACGAAGTGCGTGCTCTTGCCGCCTTCGATCAAGTAGCTCGCGAGCGTGAACGGCGCGCCCGCAAATCCGATCAGCGGCACGCGGCCGGCGAGCTCGCGCTTGATCATCTTCACCGCGTCGAGCACGTACGCGAGACCTTCGGCCGGATCGATCACGCGCAGCGCGTCGATCTGCGCGCGCGATCGAATCGGCTCGTGAACGACCGGCCCCTCGCCTTTCGCGAACTCGAACGGCGCGCCCATCGGCTCGAGAGGTAGGAGGATGTCAGCAAAGAGGATCGCGGCGTCCACGCCGAGACGCAGCGGTTGCATCGTGACGGCGCACGCGAGCTCGGGCGTTTTGCAAAGCTCGAGGAGCGTGTGTTTCTCACGAAGCGCGCGATATTCCGCCATGTAACGCCCGGCCTGACGCATCAGCCAGATCGGCGTCGCGTCGGTTTCGAGGCGGCGGCACGCACGAAGAAAGCGATGACGGTTCTCTTCGCTCACGGCCATTTACTTACCAGGTCCCGTCCATCGTGTTTCAATCTAATCTTCTTTAAGCAGCCGGGAGTTCGACATGCGCAAGCTCGGATGGTTGGCATTGGCACTGACAGGCGTCGGGTTCTCGATCGCCCCGGCGTGCGGCGGCGACTCGACGACGTTCGACGGCGGGCTCGACGGCACGAGCGGCGGCGGCGATGGCGGGTGCTCCGGGCCGTTCTGCAACCCGTTCCAAGACGGCTCGTCGGGCGGCGACGGCGGCGGCGCGTGCACCAACCTTTGCCTCAAGCAAGTGAGCTGCGGCGGCGGCGGCACGACGAGCATCAGCGGCACGGTCTACGACCCGGCCGGCAACCTGCCGCTCTACAACGTCGCGGTCTACGTCCCGAACGCGCCGCTCTCGCCGATCGTGCACGGCGCGACGTGCGATCAATGTGGCTCGACGCTCTCGGGCAACCCGCTCGTCGCGACGCTCACCGACACCGCGGGCCATTTCAAGCTCGACAACGTTCCGGTCACCAACAACCTGCCCGTGGTGATTCAAGTCGGCAAGTGGCGGCGCACCTTCACTGTGCCGACCATCACGCAGTGCGCCGACAACCCCATCACCGATCCGCAGATGACGAGGCTCGCGGCGAAGCCAGCGGAGACCTCGCCCGACGACGACATTCCGTTCATCGCGCTCACGACGGGCGGCGCCGACGCGCTCGAGTGCATCCTGCCGCTCATCGGAATCGCGAGCGACCAGTTCACGAGCACCGGCGGCGGCGGCCGCGTGAACCTCTACAAAGGCAACGGCGGCTCTCAACTCTCGGGCGGCTCGCCTTCGGCGACGAGCTTCTGGGCCGACAACGGCGCGGCGAACACCAAGCCGCTGACCTCTTACGACATGGTCATGCTCGGCTGCGAGGGAAACACGTACCCGCAAGAAAAGCCCGCGAGCGCGCTCCAAGCGATGGAGACGTACGCGAACACCGGCGGCCGCGTGTTCGGCACGCACTATCACTACTATTGGATCGAGAGCAATCCATCGCCGTCGCTCTGGCCGACGACGGCGACCTGGGATCACGGCAACAACCCGCCGCAATCGCAGTGGATGGTCAACATCGACCAGACCTTCGCGAAGGGCCAAGCGTTCGCCCAGTGGATGCTCAGCGTCGGCGGCTCGACGACGCTCGGGCAGTTCCCGCTCGACCAAGGACGGCACGACGTCGACGCGATCAACGGCCAGCCGCCGTCGGATCCAGTCTCGATACGCTGGGTCTACGGTTCGAACCCGAACATCATCCAGTACTACTCGTTCAACACGCCGGTCGGCACGACGAGCGACAAGCAGTGCGGCAAGGTCGTCTTCTCCGACTTGCACGTCTCGGCCGGAGACAACGTCGGCGGCACGTTCCCGAACAACTGCGTGAACAAGTCGCTCACCGCGCAGGAGAAGGCGCTCGTCTTCTTGCTGTTCGATCTCTCGTCGTGCATCCAGAACGACAGCCAGCCTCCGCCGCCGCCGGTCAACTGATCGTCATCGGCGTTCGCGAATGAACGGGACGCCGATCGTGAGACCGGCGCGGATCTCGTAGAGAGGCGCGCCGTCGTCCCACGCGAGGCGCGTCGCGGCGTCGAGCGAGATGTGATCGCTCGCGCGCCAGATGAAGCCGACGAGCGCCGAGGGCTCGTCGACGTCGCCGTGGCGATCGAAAAAAATCTCGGTCACCGGTCGAATCGCGGCGCCCGGATGAAACTCGAGGATGAGCGAAGCGAATGCGTCGGGCCGCCCGTCCGAGCTCCGCTCGAGCCACACGTTGAAATGCGCGGCGAGCTCGCGCCACGCGTACGACGTGATGAGGCTCAGGTGCAGGCCCGTATTTTCGGCGAACGGCTCGTCGTTGTTCGGAAAGAGCACACCGAGCTCGACGGCGAGCGAGATGCCGGTCTTGCCTTGGAGCACGCCGCTTCGCAACACGTGCTTCACGAACAGGCTCCCGTCGGTGAAGCGCGGCGGGAGGGTCCCGTCGAACCCGGCGACGCCCTGCCCTTCGGCGACCACCTCCCAGCGCGGCAGAAATCCGTAGTTCACGACGGTGCTCGCGAAGACGAGCGCCGAGTCGTGCGACGCGCGCAAATAACCGAGCGGGCCAATCTCGAGCTCGAGCTCGCCGAGCGACGACACGTCGGCGTCGGTGCCATCGAACGGCCGATACGCATGTGCGCACGGCGCGACGAGCACGATCGCAAGCACCCCGCCCGCGAAAGCGCCGAACTTTTTGCTCAAGTGTATTTCGTGTTCTCGAGGAGGATCACGTTGGTCTTGCTGCGCGACTCGCCGACGCTCGTCACGTAGACGGCCGGTTGATCTTGCACGGGGCAGACCTTTTCGCACGCGCCGCACCCGATGCAGAGCGCGGGATCGACGTGCGGGCGCTGGAGCTTCACCGTCTTCATCGGCGGCGGCTCGCCGTTCGGGCCCGGTTTTTCCGCGCGAACGGGCGCTTCGACCTCTTCGACCCAAATCGCTTTCGGCGAAGTGGGGCAAAATTCTTCGCACACGATGCACGGCGTCTGCATCGCCCACGGTAGGCAGCGGCCGTGATCGTAGAACGCGGTGCCCACTTTGATCGGCGGCTGACCGATGCCGAGCTTTTCTTTTTCGGTGATCTTCTGGATGGCGCCGGTCGGGCAAACTTGTCCGCAGAGCACGCACGAGTGCTCGCAGTAGCCGATGCGCATGATGAAGATGGGCGTCCAGATGCCCTCGATGCCCGCCTCGAAGAATGCCGGGTGGAGCGCGTTGTTCGGGCAGACTTTCATGCATTCTGCACATCGGATGCAGCGCTCGAGGAACTCGCGCTCTTCGACCGCGCCCGGCGGGCGGATGACCTTCGAGTGGTAGTTCACGTCGAGCGAGTCGGCGACGCGCGCGACCGGGAGGAAAAGCGCGCCGGTGGCGGCGGCCGCGAGCGTCGTGCGCCGGTCGGTGTCGGGCTTGGTGATCGCGCTCAGCCGGTTCGGGAGGAACCGGAACTTGATGACGTCCTCGGGACAGGCGTTCTCGCAGTTGAGGCACATGTGGCACTCGTCCTGCCGCCACTTGACCCCGCCTTGCGGCGAATCAGCGCCCTGACAATGCACCAAGCACAAATTGCAATCGGTGCATTTGGCGTGATCTTTCTCCATTCCGAAGAGCGCGAATCGCGCGAAAACGCCTAAGAACGAGCCGAGCGGACAAAGAACGCGGCACCAAAATCGCGGGATGAAGCGATTGAGAAAGAGCAGTCCCACGAACAAGAAGAGAATCAGCCACGTTTGATGGAAATACGACTGATGCGATTGCCAGACGGTCTGCGCGAGGACGTCTTGCGAGTGGTCGGCGCCGGCCTGGAGCGTGCGATTGTGGACGTGCGTCTCGACGCCGGAGAGGCCGCGGCCGGTCACGTACTGCGCCGCCGGGATCACGCCGAGGCCGATCGAGCGGACCGCGATGCAGATCGGATCGAACATGCCGCCGAGCGCGCTGCCCCCGATCGCGAGGAGCAGAAAGCCGTAGAGCATGTAGTACTTCGCGCGCTGGTAGCCGTGCGTCTTGTTCGCCTCGACGCGCGACGCGCCGCGACCGCGACGCGACGGGAGGAGCCAGCCGAAAAAGTGGTGCAGCGTTCCGAACGGGCAAATCCAACCGCAGAAGACGCGACCGAAGACGAGCGTCAGCGCGAGGAGACCGACGCTCCACAAGAGCCCGCGATAGACCGTGTGCGTCGAGAGCGCGGTCATCGTGGAGACGAACGGATCGGCGAGGAGGTACGCCTCGACCGGCAGCGGCAATCGCACCGCTTGATCCGCGCTGGCCGCGAACGATCCGCGGAACCCAGTCTGGAAGAGGAAGTACATGAACAGGCCGAAGAAGAAGACCTGCGCGAATCGCCGGACCCATTTCAGCGCGCGAATCGATTTGCGCGCGGGGATGCCGGAGCCGGGAAGCTTGGGGTCGAGCTTTTTGGGCTTCGCGCTTCGGGCTTCGGGCTTCGGGCTGACGGCGGCGGGCGCCTGATCGAGGCTAGGGACGGGGCCCGGGGTTCCCGTCTTCCACGGGATCGGTTCGACGTGGTCGGGCACGTCAGACCTCTTTCACTCGGAGATTTTCCCAGTACATCGTGCCGATGCCGCGGTCGTGCGCCATCTTGAGGTAGCCGACGTTGTCGCGGTGCTGCCCGATGAGCGTGCACGCGTACGCATCGGCGGCGACTTGATCGACCGACGCGATGACCGTGTGCATCTCGCGCGTGTCATCGATGTTGCCGCCTTGCGGACCGTTGCGGAGGAGCACGCGCGTCGCGTCGATGATCGTGAGCGACGGGCGCATGAAGGTCGCGAGGTCGGCGATCGACGTGTCGATGTTTTGGTGAAGACGATTGCGGCGGCCGCCGAGGACGCCGTACCAATTCTTCATCGCGGCGGTGAACTTCGCCAAGTTGTGATGCTTGGCGACGGGCACGTTGATGACTTTGTCGGCGTCGACGAGCGTCGTGAAGACGGGCCACTCGTCGAGGACGTCGCCTTGAAGGCGCATCGTGCGGTAGCGATGCTCGGCGGGAAGGACGACCTCGGCGCCCACGGCGTACGCCGCGCGCCAGATGCCCGAGCGCTGAAAGCAGCGGTTCGGATCGTTGCACGATCCATCGGCGACGACGACGCGCTTGGCGCCCGCGTCGTACGCGGCTTTGACGACCGCAGCGACGACGTCGGGGTTCGTGTTGGCAGCGTGGATCGGCATGCGGTCCCAGCCGATGTTGGGTTTCACGACGACGACGTCGTGGCGCGAGACGAAGCGGTTCATCCCGCCGACCGCGGCGAGCGCGTTCGTGACGAGCTGCTCGGGCGTCTTCCCCTCGCCCTTGGCGATCGCGAGCTCGGCGTGCTCGCGATCTTTGAGCACGCTCGGATCGCGGAAGTCGCGCACCTGACGAGCGCCGTGCGCGGCTTCGATGCCGTAGCCGCCGTGGTCCCACGCGAGCCGGCCGAATGCTGCGCTGGCCGCGAGCACGCCGCTCGCCATGCCGACGCGCTTGAGCGCCTCTCTCCGGGTGGGCTTTTCCACGCCTTGGTTCTACCGCGCAGCGCATGCATGCGGCAAGGAGACGGCTGTTTTTCAGGCAACTCCTCCATTGTGGGTGCCGCGTCGAGCGGCTCGACGGTTGTTCTACGCGTGCCGCGGCTCAAGCATTTCCCGCGAAACGTTCGAACGATTCAGACCGTTTGACTCGTTCCACATGCCGCGCGGAGTGGTATGTTCGACGTCGATGGGTCGGGCGACCATGCAGACGCGCGTACAAGCGGTGTCACGCGATACCGTTCTCCAAGAAAAGGCTCGCGAGTCGGTCGCGTTCACGACCGCATCGCACGAAGTTCTCTTCTCCGAGGTGACCGAGCGACGTTGCGACGTCTGCGGCACCGCGCTCGCTGCGCCGAACGGTGACGAGCCGCCGACCGGCGTCTACGTCTGGGCGCGCGGCGACGAAGTGCGTCGCGAAGAAGCGCCGCTCTGCGAGACCTGCAGCACGGCGATCTTCGGCAGCGCGCTCGACTTCGAGTTCGACGACGAGGAGTGAGCCCATGAATCGGCTCGTGCCCGCGGCGCTGATCGTTGCGGGTGTCGTCGCGAGCTGCGCGGCGCGAACGGGGTTGCCGGCACCCGAGAGATCCGACGCGCACGCGTTCGATGCCGGGCCCGACGAGCCCGTCGGGTGCACGCCGGGCGACATTCCGCTCTTCGCGGCGACGCCCGAGGTCATGTTCGTGCTCGATCGCTCGGGCTCGATGCGCTCGGCGTTCGACGGGCCGCACTCCCGATGGCAAGTGCTCCGCGACGCGCTCGCGGCGACGCTTCCGCCGGTCGACGGCAAGATGGCGGTCGGCGCGCTGCTCTTTCCGAGCGGCAGCTCCAACGCGGACTGCACCGTCGCGCCGCAAGCGAACCTCGCGCCGGCGCTCGGCAACGTCTCGGCGCTCGTGTCGCTCATGCAGGCGAACAAACCGGGCGGGTCGACGCCGACCGCCGCCGCCATCGACGTCGCGGCTGCGCTCCTCCTCGATTTGCGTGCCGCGAGCGCCGCGCGCGCGCTCGTGCTCGCGACCGACGGCGCACCGAACTGCAACCCGTCGCTCGATCCGAAGACGTGCGACTGTCCGACCGGCAACGGCGGCAGCGGTAACTGTCACGGCGACGCGGAGCGATGCCTCGACGACGTTCGCACCGTGCAGCGCATCGCCGCCGCGTTCGCGCAAGGCATTCCGACTTACGTCGTCGGCATCGCCGACGCGGGAGACAACACGTTTTCGAAAGCGCTCGACGCGATGGCGCAAGCCGGCGGACGCCCGCTCGTGAACGCGCCGACGAGCTACTACCCGGCGCGCTCGGCGAGCGATCTCGACGCCGCGCTCGCCGCGATTCGAAATCAAGTCGGGGCCTGCACGTATTTGACGACGTCGGTGCCGGACGCTTCGGGGTCGATCGTCGTCACGCTCGACGGCCAGACGCTGCCGTTCGCGCCCGACGGAGGCGCGTCGGGTTGGTCGTGGGCGGACGAGAGCAACGGCGAGATCATGCTCGACGGCGCGACGTGTACGGCTGCAGCGGCCGACGCCGGCATCACGCTCGTCGCGCACGTCACGTGCGGCGAGGACGCCGGAGCCGACGCCGAGGCCGGCGCGGACGCCGACGACGCGAGCGACGCCGACGAGACGAGCACCGACGGCGCCGGCGACTGACACCACGGTCGCGACCCGTCAGCGGAGCGCGTCTTCGAAAGTCGCGACCGGCTGCGCGCCGACGACGAGCCGGCCGTCGACGAACGACGTGGGCGTGCCCTTCACGTCGAGCTTGGACGCGAGCGCCTCGTCGGCCGCGAGCGCACGCGCCGTCTCGGCCGAGTCGAGATCGCGCGCGAAGCGTTCGACGTCGAGCCCCGCTTGTGCGGCGTACGTCTCGAGCGCGTCGCGGTCGAGCGCGTCTTGATGCGCGAACGCGATCGCGACGAACGCCGCGAGCTTTCCTTGCGCGCTCGCGGCGATCGCGGCTTTCGCGGCGAGCCGAGCGTGTGCGTGCATCGGCAGCGGATGATTGCGAAAGACGACGCGTACGTCCGGGTGCGCCGAGACGAGCTCGCGGAGGCGCGCGTCGAGCTTCTTGCAATAGGGACACTCGAGATCGGTGAAGACGACGATGGTCTTCTTCGCGTCGTCGCGCCCCAAAAACGATGCGCCGGAGACGCCGCGCGCGGCTTCGACCATCTTCGGCGCGTCGTCGTCGTCGAACGTCGCGGGGTGCTCGCGTGCCTCGCTCAAAATCGCGTCGTACACGCGATCGCGCGAGACACCGCTCGCGACACGTGCGCGCGCACGCGCGATCTCGCGCGAGACGAGCGCATCGAAGGTCGCGAGCGGCTGCGCGCCGACGATGCGCCGACCGTTCACGAAGAACGTCGGCGTGCCGCGAACGTGGAGCGCGTCCCCGAGCGCCGCAGCGGTCGCGAGCGCGTCGGGCGCCGCGCGCGTCGCGCTGGGATCGGCCACGCCGCCGATCTCGAAGAGATGCTCGTGCGTCGCCTCGAACGACCCTCGGCTCGCAGCGAGCGCGACGAGCGCCGCGTCACGCGCGTGCGGATGCATCGGAAGCGGATGCATGGCGATCGCGAAGCGCAGATCGCGCCCATATTTCTCGCGCAACGCGCGCATCGTTTTTTCGGCTTTGGCGCAATACGGACATTCGTAATCGGTGAGCTCGACGATCGTGACGAGCGCGTCGCGCTCTCCGATCACGGGCAATCCGTCGATCGGAACCGCATAGAGCTCGCTCGCGTCGGGAGCGATCGCGGGCGCGTCATCGACGGCCGGTTGACTGGGTGCGCTGCACGAGACGATGAGCGCGCTCGCGAGCGCGGCGAGAATCGGTCGCATTCGAAACCTCCGACCGGTTCATGGCGCGGGCGGGTCGGAAGTTACGTCGCGCTCGCAAACGAGCTTCATCGGCGCGACGCACATCGGAGGCTCGGTCGTCACGGCCGGATCGGCCACGCCCTCGCGGCACGAGAGACCGTCGAAGTAGCTCATCGACTCGCCGGGCAAGACCGCGGCGCTCGTCGCCTTCGAGTCGTGAAGCGACGCGAGCCCCACGAAGCTCGCCGCAGCGCACGCCGCCGCGTAAACCCAAGGCGCACGCTCGCGCCGCCGGGGACGCGACGCGCGCGCGATCACGTCGTCCCAATCGAGCCGCGGCCTCGGCGCCACCGCCGCACGCAGCGCGAAGATTTCTCGATCGAGCGCGTCGTCCGCGAAGGTCATCGCGCGCCTCGCCGATATTCTTCGAGCGTCTCTCGCAGCACCTCGCGCGCGCGGTGGATCTCGACCTTCACCTTCGCGAGCGAAAATCCCATCAGCGTCGCGATGTCCTCGTACGACAAATCGTGATCGAGCCGCAGGAGAAGCATCGCGCGCCGATCCTCCGAGAGCTTCGCGAGGGCGCGCGCGATGACCCGCGCGGCCTCGCGTCCGAGGAGCTCGCTCTCCGGCGACGCGTCGACTGCGTGCTCGACGTCGCGCGCGGTCATCACGCGATCGCAACGCGCGCGCGCCTTGCGCATCTCGAGCGAGACGTTGCGCGCGATGCCGAAGAGCCACGGCACCGCCCGCGCGCGATCGGCGAGGATCTCGCGGTGCAGCCGGAACGCGCGCGCGAACGTCTCTTGGGTCGCGTCCCACGCGAGCGCGCCGTCGCCCAGTAAATCGCGCAAAAAGCGGTGAATGCGCGGCGCGTGATGCTCGTACAAAAACGTGAAGGCCGAGCGCTCTTCGTCGTCTCCTTCTCGGACGGCCGCGAGCGCGAGCGGCGAAGCAAAGACTTGCGGGCTCACGAAGTGACCTGGCCCGAACAACCTCCGAGTTACAAAGATTGTTTCACTGCACCGGCAGATCGTCCTCTTCGTGAGGATATTTTCGCCGCAAATGCTCGACCGACGCGGCGCGGACCGCGGCGGGCACGTTGGTCGACTCGACGACCAGCCGGAGCTCGTGACGCAAGAGGAGCCCGCAGAGCGGAATCGCGAGCTCGCTCGGCGTGAGCGGATTCAAGACGAGCGCGAGACGAACGCGCGGGCGGTGCGCCCATTTCGGCGAGCGCGCCACCTCGGTGAGGAGCTCCGGCCGCCCCGGCGTGCGCGCGACGAAACGCACGACGTCGTCCTCGGTCATTCGCGGATTGCGGAGGACCCCGCGAATCACGTCGGGATGCGGATCGCCGAGAAGACGCTCGAGCAAATTCCGATCGGTCTTCTTGGCGAGCGACTTTCGTTCGCCGAGCGTGAGCGGCCGGCCATAACCGTAGTCCGGCGGACGCTGCGAGCGCGGACCGGGCGCGAGCGACGCGTGAGCCGGCCGCCGCAAAAGGCGAGCGAGCGTGACGAGCCCCTCGCCCTCGGCCTCTTCGCGCAGACGCTGGAACGCGTCCTCGCCGCGCGGATCGTTCATCGCATCCACGACGGCGACGAGCGCCTCTTTCGCGATCTCGTCTCCCTGCTCGGCGGCGAGCGCGAGCGCGTCGAGCTCGCGCGCGAGCCGATCGATCGCGAGCGCGCCCGTCCGGTCGAGGACGAAATCGCGCCGAAGCAGCGGATCCGGCAGCGACGCAATCTGCCGAGCGAGGCGCGTCATCTCAGAAGCCGAGATCCGGTCTTCCGCCGCCCGCAGCTGCCGTTGCCGTGTGCGCCGCGGTCGCGGTGCCGTGCGGCTTCGCCGTCGTGCTCGTCGCGACGTGATGCGTGGCCGTCGCAGTCGGAGTCGCCGTCGCAGTCGCGGTGACCGTCGCCGTCGCAGTCGGAGTCGCCGTCGCCGCGACGGTCGGCGCGGCCGTTTCCGTCGCCGTCGCTGCGGTCGTCTCCGTGGCCGTCGCCGTCGCGGGCGGCGTTGCGGCGTGATTGTCCGAGCCGCGCGCGTGGAGCGTGAATGCGACCACGCCGATCACGACCAACACGACGAGCCCACCAAGGGCCGCGAAGATCGGCAGGAGCGATTTCGTCGGTGGCCCTTCGATCGACGTGGCGAAAGGGGTCGGCGCGGCCGGTCCGGTGTTGGGCATCGACGGCGGCGGGTGGACCGTCGGCCCGTACGGGTTGGGCGTGCTCGCGCTCGCCGCGCCCGCCATCGGGTTGGGCGTATTCACCGGCAGCGTCCCCTGCATCATGAGCGCGCGCTTTTCCGCCGAGCTCATCATTTCCGTCACCGCGGCTTGCCCGACCGCGGTCGCGAGCGCCTCGGCGAGCTCCTTCGCCGTCTGGAATCGCTCGTTCGGATCGCGCGCGCACGCCTTGAAAAACCAGGCGTCGAACGTCGTCGGCACACCCGGCCTCACTTGCGACGGCACCGGGAGCGGCTTGACCATGATCTGCATCAAGAGATCGCCGAGCGCGTCGCTCTCGAACGGCCGCCGTCCGGTCAAACACTCGAACGCGATGACGCCGAGCGCCCACAAATCCGAGCGCCCGTCGATCGACTTGTTCCCCTGCGCTTGCTCGGGGCTCATGTAATACGGCGTCCCGAGCATCGCGCCGGTCTTGGTGTTGCCGCCGATGTCGAGGTTCGGGTTCTTGCTCTTGGCGATTCCGAAATCGAGGACCTTCACGATCTCGCGGTCGTCGTCGCGCACGAGGAACAAGTTGTCCGGCTTGAGATCGCGGTGAATGATGCCTTGCTGGTGCGCCCTTCCGAGGGCGCGGCACACCTGTCCCAAAATCGCGTTCGTCTCGGCAGGCGAGATCGCGCCCTGCGCGGTGATGCGTTTGCTCAGCTCCTCGCCGTCGAGCAGCTCCATCGCGATGTACGGCATCCCCTCCCAAATGTCGTGGTCGAGGATCTGCACGACGTGCGGGCTCCGAAGCGCCGCCGCCGCCTTCGCTTCGCGCTGAAAGCGAGCCTGCATCTCCGGCAGATTCGCGAAGTCGCCCTCGATGAATTTCACGGCGCACGGGATGTCGAGCGCGAGGTGCGTCGCCTGCCAGACCGAGCCCATGCCGCCTCGGCCAATCATGCAAAGCAGCCGGAACTTCCCCGCGACGACGACGTTCTCCCGGAGCTCCATGCCCTACCCGGAATGTTAGACCGTACGTCGAGGCGCTTGCAACCGAGCCCGAGGCTGCGCAAGCTGTTTCGACGCGGCATGCCCAACGATACGCGCAAGACCCCCGCTGAAGAGCTGGACGTCAAGGTGCGGCCGAAGTCGGTCACGCCGAAACGTTACAAAGTGGTCTTCCACAATGACGACTACACGACGATGGAGTTCGTCGTCATTGCGCTGATGCAGTTCTTCCACAAGAGCGAGACCGAAGCGACGTACATCATGCTCACCATCCACAAGAAAGGCAGCGGCGTCGCCGGCGTCTACACGCGCGACGTGGCCGAAACCAAGGTTCAGAAAGTGACCGAATTCGCGCGCGACCACGGGATGCCGCTCCTCGTCACGGCCGAGCCGGAGTCGGAGGGTTGAGCATGCGACTCAGCACCGAAGTAGAAATTGCGATCACGGTCGCGACGAACGAAGCCACGCGCCGCCACCACGAGTACGTGACGATCGAGCACCTCTTGCTGGCGCTGCTCGTAGACGACGGCACCGCCGCGATCATCCAGCACGCGGGCGGCAACGTGAAGCTCCTCAAGAAAAAGCTCGAGGCCTACCTCGACCAGATGGAGACGATCGAGGACGACGTCACCGCGACGCTCTCGCTCGGCACGCAGCGCGCGATTCGACGCGCGGCGATGCACGTGCAATCGAGCGGCAAAGAAGAAGTGAAAGGCGCGAACGTGCTCGTCGCGATCTTCGCCGAGCCGGATTCGTTCGCCGTGAGCGCGCTCGAGTCGCTCGGCGTCACGCGCCTCGACGTCGTCGCGTACATCTCGCACGGCACCTCGAAGCTCGAAACCGAAGACGCGGAGATCACCGGCGACCCGCGGAAAGTGGACGCGGCGGGCGACGGCGCGATGCGCAACCCGCTCGAGTCGTTCACCGTCCTGCTCAACAAAGAGGCGGCCGAGGGCCGCATCGACCCGCTCGTCGGCCGCCAGCGCGAGGTCGCGCGCATCATCCAAATCCTCGCGCGCCGCAAAAAGAACAACCCTGTCCTCGTCGGCGACTCGGGCGTCGGCAAGACGGCCATCGTCGACGGCCTCGCGCTCGCGGTCCACGAAGGCCGTGTCCCGAAAGCGCTCGAGGGCTCGCAGGTGTACTCGCTCGACATGGGCTCGCTCCTCGCGGGCACGCGCTACCGCGGCGACTTCGAAGAGCGTCTCAAAGGCGTGCTCAAAGCGCTCAAGGAAGTGCCGAAAGCGATTCTCTTCATCGACGAGATCCACACGATCGTCGGCGCGGGCGCGACCAGCGGCGGCTCGATGGACGCGTCGAACCTCCTCAAGCCGGCGCTCGCGTCGGGCAACCTCCGCTGCATCGGCTCGACCACGTTCGAGGAGTACCGCTCGCATCTCGAAAAAGATCGCGCCCTCGCCCGCCGTTTCCAGCGCGTCGAGGTGCTCGAGCCCACGGTCGACGAAACGCGTCTCATCCTAAAGGGTTTGCAGCCCAAATACGAAGCGTTCCACGAGGTCAGCTACGCTGACGAAGCGGTCGAGCAAGCTGCGTCTTTGGCCGCGAAATATCTCCACGATCGGCGACTGCCGGACAAGGCGATCGATCTGATGGACGAGTCGGGCGCCGCCGTGAAGTTGGCCGACCACGCGCCGGACGAAAAACGAACGGTGACCGTCTCGGACGTCGAGACCGTCCTCGCGCGCATGGCTCAGATCCCTCCGCGCACGGTGCAGACCGACGACAAGGCCAAGCTCAAAACGCTCGGCGACGATTTGAAATCGGTCGTCTTCGGCCAAGACGCGGCGATCGACCAGCTCGCGTCCGCCATCAAGCTCTCGCGGGCCGGCCTACGCAGCCCTGAGAAACCGATGGGCGCGTTCCTCCTCACGGGCCCCACCGGCGTCGGCAAGACCGAGGTCGCCAAGCAGCTCGCGAGAATTCTCGGAGTCTCCTTCCTGCGATTCGACATGAGCGAGTACATGGAGCGCCACTCCGTCTCGCGTCTCATCGGCGCGCCGCCCGGTTACGTCGGCTTCGATCAAGGCGGTCTCTTGACCGACGCGATCACGAAGACGCCGCACGCCGTGCTCCTCCTCGACGAAATGGAGAAGGCGCACCCGGACGTCTTCAACATCCTCCTCCAGGTGATGGACCACGGCCGCCTCACCGACAACAACGGCAAGAGCTCCGATTTCCGGCACGTGATTTTGCTGATGACGAGCAACGTCGGCGCGCGCGATCTCGCGCGGCGCTCGGTCGGCTTCGACGGCGGGCGCAACATCGGCGACGCCGACCGCGAGCTCAAGCTGATGTTCAGCCCCGAGTTCCGGAATCGGCTCGACGCGCGCATCGCGTTCAACGCGCTCTCGAAGTCCACGATGGCGAGCATCGTCGACAAGTTCGTCAAAGAGCTCGAGGCGCAGCTCGCCGATCGCAAAGTCGAGATCGCCCTCGACGCGCCGGCCCGCGCCTACCTCGCCGAAAAAGGCTACGACCCCGATTTCGGCGCGCGGCCGCTCGCGCGCGTCATCCAAGAGGAAGTGAAGCGACCGCTCGGCGACGAGCTCCTCTTCGGCAAGCTCGAGCACGGCGGAAAAGTGCTGGTTTCGTGCGTCGACGGGAAGCTCGCGTTCGGCTTCGAGGCCGCTGTGCCCGAGCGGCAAGACGCTTAGCCTCCAGGGCAAAAACCCGGCGCGCGTTTTGCGGCATCCAATGGGGATGAGCATTCAGCTTGGCCTCCAGGGCGCGTTGCCCGATTCGCTCCGCATCGCATTGATCGACAAAGGCTACGAGCTCCAGCCCGCAGCCCCCCAGCACGAGGTGGTCCTCACGGCAGATCGTTCGGATCCGAACGATCTCCATCCAAACGCCGTAAAAATAGCCCTCTGCGCGACATCCGACGCATCCGCAGCCGCCTACCGCGCGGGTGCCGACTTCGCCGTCCCGCCGGACGCTTCGGCGCTCGTCGCGGTCGTCGCGCGGGCCCGAACCGTCGCCGCAAACCGGCGCGCGGCCGACAGCCTTCGCGGCTCGACCCTCGCGACCCTCGAGCGGGAGGCGATTCTCTCGGCGATGAAGGCCGCCGCCGGCAGCACCGCGCGCGCCGCGGCGATGCTCGATATCAGCGTGCGCAAGGTCCAATACAAGCTCCACGAGTACGGTGTCCCGCTCACGCGTCGCGGTGCGGTGCCGATCCTCCATAAAAAAGCCGCCAACGAGTGAGCTGAACGGGTGTACAGTATGAGCCGTGAGACATCTCACGGTTCAAAACCCGGCCAACCGCTTCGCGGAGACGGAGGTCGTCTACCTCGAAGAAGAAGAGGGCCCGCGCGCGGAGCTCGAGGTCTATTTCGACCGCACCGGCTCGGTGCTCGCAAAGAACGACAGCCCCGACGTCGGGTTCACCTACAGCGTGAATCCGTATCGAGGATGTTTTCACGCGTGCGCTTATTGCTATGCCCGCCCCACCCACGAATATCTGAGCTTCGGCGCGGGGACCGACTTCGAGCGGAAGATCGTCGTGAAGCGCGATGCGCCCGCGCTCTTACGCAAGGCGCTTTCGTCGAAGTCATGGCGCGGCGAGCTCCTCATGTTCAGCGGCGTGACCGATTGTTATCAGCCGCTCGAGTCGCGCTACCGGCTGACGCGCGGGTGTCTGGAGGTATGTGCAGAATACAAGAATCCCGTCCACATCGTGACGAAGTCGCCGCTCGTCGAGCGTGACGTCGACGTTCTCGTGGAGCTCACGCGCGTCGCGCAGGTGTCGGTCGCCATGAGCATTCCGTTCGCGAGCGAGGCGCACGCACGGGCGCTCGAGCCTTACGTGACGCCGCCTGCGCGACGGCTCCGCGCGATCGAGCGGCTCGCGGCGGCGGGCGTTCGCGTGGGCGTGATGGTCGCACCGGTCATCCCGGGGCTCGGCGACGAAGAGATGCCGCGCGTGCTCGAGGCCGCGCGCTCGGCCGGCGCGAGCTTCGCCGGATGGGTGCTCTTGCGATTGCCCGGCCACGTGCGCGACGTCTTCGAGGCGCGCGTCCGCGAGGCGCTCCCCGAGAAGGCGGAGCGCATCCTCTCGCACGTGAAACAGTCGCGAAACGGAAAGGTGTATGATGCAACCTTCGGCGTTCGCGGCCGCGGGACGGGACCGTACGCCGAGGCGATCGCGGCGCTCTTCGCGTCGACGACCAAACGCCTCGGTTACGACCAGCCGGAGCACCGCGAAGAGGGCGCGAGCGGGATGGTGATGACGCCGGTCGCCGCGCCGCCGCCACGCGGGCAGCTCTCGCTGTTTTGACGCGCGCTTTCGATGATAACGTCGGCGCGTGCGTACCCGCGCCGCTCTCTTGTTTTGCTTCGCGCTCGCCCTCCCCGCGACGTCGTCCGGCGACGCGACGCCCGACGTCGACGAAGGCGCGAAGTACGACGACGACAGCTCGCTGCCCGCGCACGCCGAGGACGTCGTCGACTACACGATGACCGCCGAGCTCGACCCGAGCGCGCACACCGTCCACGGCGACGGAAAAATCGTCTGGCGAAACACAAGCAGCCAGCCGGTCCACGAAGTGTGGCTGCATCTTTATTTGAACGCGTTCAAAAATGAGCGCTCGACCTTCATGCGCGAGCCGGCGCTCGGCGGGCGCGGCGACGAGGTCGCCACCGACTGGGGAACCATCGACGTGCGGCGCTTCGCGACCGAGGGCGTGGACTTGTGGCCCGGCGCCGACAAAACCGGCGGACGCCCGGGCGATCTGGACGAGACCGACGTCCGCGTGCCGCTCTTGCACGAGATCCCCGCGGGCGGCACCGCGACGTTCGAGATGACTTGGGACGACAAGCTCCCGAGCGTGGTCGAGCGCACCGGGTACTACGAGACGTTCCACATGATCGGGCAGTGGTTCCCTAAGATCGCGCGCCTCGAGCCCGACGGGCGATGGGCGCATTTTCCGTTTCATCACCTCGCCGAGTTCTATTCGGACTTCGGCACGTACGACGTCACGCTCGAGGCGCCGAAGAATTTCGTGCTCGGCGCGACCGGCCCGGTCGTCGAGAGCCACGACGAAGGCAACCTCCACGTCGAGCGCCACGTTCAAGGCGACGTGCACGACTTCGCGTGGACGGCGTACGACCATTTTCAGATTCGCACCGAGACGATCGACGGCGTCCTCGTGCGCGTCCTCTTTCCACGAGGCTTCGCGTACGACGCCGAGCGCGAGCTCGCGACGATTCGATTCGCGATGCCGTATTACGGAAAGCGGTACGGACGTTATCCGTACAACGTGCTCACGCTCGTGCATCCGCCCGAGGGCGCGAGCGAAGCGGGCGGCATGGAGTATCCGACGCTCATCACGACCGGCGGGCCGTGGTACGGACCGCCGCGCGTCTTCGACATCGAGCTCGTCACGATCCACGAGTTCGGGCACCAGTGGTTTTACGGCATGCTCGCTTCCGATGAAGTGACCTGGCCGTTCCTCGACGAAGGGATGAACAGCTACGCCGAAGAAAACGGCCTTCGCGCGTGGCTCGGCGCGGGCAGCGTCGTCGATTTCTTCGGCTTGAAAGTGGGCGACGCGGAGATCGACGCGGCGTGGCCGGGGCCCCTCGTGCACGACGCGCCAGTCGCGCAGCCGGCGTTCGAGTTTCCGACGAGCGGACATTACGGTGGGCTCGTCTACGCGCGCACCGCGGCGATTTTCGAAACGGTCGATCGAACGTGGGGCCGCGACCTCGGCGCGCGGGCGATCGGACGCTACGCGCGACGCGCGCGCTTCAGTCACCCGACGCCGGAGGATCTTCTCGCGAGCTACGAAGAAGTTCTCGGGCCCGACGTCCGCGCGATGCTCGAGGAGGCGCTGTTCAAAAAAGGATGGGTGGACTTCAAAGTCCTCGCCATCCACACGCCGCGCGTCGCGGCTGCGCTCGGCATCTTCGATCGCGACGGCAAACGCGAGACGATCAAAGCGCCCGACAAGCCGAGCGGCGCGACCGAATACGACGGCTTCGTCCTCGTCGCGCGACGCGGAACGCTCGTCATGCCGGTGGACGTCGAGCTCACGCTCGACGACGGCACCAAGCAGCGCATTCGCTGGGACGGCAAGGGCACCGAGGACGACAAAGAGAACACGTGGGCGCGCCTGCCGTTCCACGGAAAGTCCCCGGTCGCGTTCGCGGTCGTCGACCCGGACCACGCGGTGCTCGTCGACCAAGATCCGACGAACAATTTTTTTCGCTCCGGCGAGGCGCAAGCGCCGCCCTCGGGGCGCGTCGCCGAGCGAGTCACTTACGCGGCCGAGCTCTTTTTCTCCGGGGTCCTCCCGTGAGTGACGCGTTCGACGTGAGCGGCCCCGAGTCGGTGCGGCAAGGCACGCGCCTGCTCCTCGTGTCGAACGACGCGATGCGCGCGCGCCGCCGGCCGATCGCGGTATTTGCATATTACATCTATCAGCTCGCCGTCTCGGTGTGCGTCGCGTGGCCGATTTCGCGCGGGCTCGCGGCGCTCTTCGGCGGCCATCCGCGCGGCGACGGCGTGCTCTTCGACGACGGCGGCTGGGCGCTGCTCGCGCTGCGCACCGGCTACGACCGCGTCGCGCCGGCGCTTTGGGGGCTCGTCTTCGTCGTCATGATCTTCGGCGCCGTGATCGGGCTCGTGCCGCTCGCCGCGCTCATCACGTCGATCTCGCACGTGACCCCGGAGACGCGCGCGCCGCGACCGCGACACCTCGCGCCGTACGTCGTCGCCGCGTTCGGTCCGCTCGGGTACTTGCTCGCGATGGGCGCTGCGCTCGAGCTCGCGCTCCTCGCCATCGCGATGTGGACGTTCGGCGCCGTCGGGGCTTGGGCCGAGCCGCGATGGGGCGAGGCACGCGGCGATCAAATCGGCGCGCTCGCTTGCGCGCTCGTGCTCGTGCTCGCGATGATCGCGGCCGTGCTGCACGATCTCGCGCGCGTGTCCGTCGTTCGCTACCGGACGCGGACGTTCGGCGCGATCCGCGCGGCGTTGCGCGTCTTTCGTCGTGCGCCGCTGCGCGTGCTCTGGTCGTGGATTTGGCGCAGCTCGATTTCGTTGTCGCTCGTCGTGCTCGTCGCGCTCGTCGTCCCGGCATTCACCACGCGACAGACGCTGGCGATCATCGCGATCGCGATCCTGCATCAGCTCGTCGTTCTCGCGCGGGTCGCGCTGCGCGCATCGTGGCTCGCACGATCGCTCCGTGCGGCCGACCGATTCGGCGCGCCTCGGCGCCGGTAGACGTCCCACCTAAAATCCGGAAGCCTGGCGATTTCGGGTTCCATGGCCGAGGCATCCTCGGTATTCCTTACGGGTTGCATCCCGCTATCGGTCCGAAGCTCCGGCTCCTCACGTCTTCGTTCGGCGTCCTCGCGCTCGCGTGGTCGGGCCTCACGGCGTGCACGAAGGCGGAGCCGGCGGAAGCGACCGAAGCGCGCATGCCGCATTTTTCCCGCGCGCAGAAGATGGAGCTCGTTCGCACGAACCGCCGAGGCGCTCGCCGCGGCCGCGTTCAAGAGCTGCAGCTCATCCCCTCGCCCGCGGGCAACTTGCTCGAGGTCGACGACGCGGATCAACCCGCCGCGCAGAACGGCCTTTGCCCGCCCGACATGGCGAGCATCGACGACCGCTACTGCATCGACCGATACGAAGCCGCGCTCGTCGAGATTCTGCCGAACGGCGACGAGCGCCCGTGGTCGCCGTACGAGGCGGTCGATCACCACGTCGTGAACGGCCGTCTCCCCGTCGTGCGCGCGGTGAACGCGTTCGGCGAAGTGCCGCAAGCGTACGTCAGCGAGGTGCAAGCGAAGACCGCGTGCGCGCGCTCCGGCAAGCGCCTCTGCAAAGCGACGGAGTGGAAGCGCGCGTGCATGGGCCCGTCCAAAACGCTCTACCCGTACGGCAACGAGAACGAGCCCGGCCGATGCAACGACCAAGGTCGCTCGCCGATGGCGGTCGTCTTCGGCCTCGGCGGCGGCACCAAGCCGTCGCTCTGGACGCCGCACATGAACGACCCGGCGCTCAACCACCTCGCGGGGACGGTCGCGAAATCCGGATCGCACGCCGGCTGCACGAACGACTACGGCGTCTACGACATGGTCGGCAACGTGCACGAGTGGGTCGACGATCCGAACGGCACATTCCTCGGCGGGTTCTATCTCGACACGCATCAGCTCGGCGACGGCTGCAACTACCGCACGCCCGGGCACGACATTTATTATCACGATTATTCGACTGGCTTCCGGTGCTGTGCTGACGTAGCGCAGTAACCGTTGAAGAAGCTCCTCGCGTCACTCGCGCTCGCGTCGTGCGCCGCGCTGCCGGCCGCGATTCCGCCGCTCGGCGTCTCGACGAGCGAGAGCGACGCCGCGCCCGTCGCGAGCGTCGCGGCCGCGCCCGACGCCGGCACGCTCGTCATCGAGCCCGCCGACGGTACGTGTAAAATCCCCGCATTCATCTTCAACGACGCGGCAGGTCCCGCCGTGATCGAAGACGTCGCGTACGGCACCGACGACAAACGACAGAAATACGATCTCGCGCTGCCCGAGAACGGAAAGCCGAAGGCGCTCGTCGTCATCATCCACGGGGGCGGCTGGACCGCGGGCGGCAAGAGGCTCTTTCGGCCGACGATCCGCATGCTCGCGACGCTCGGGTATGCGGCGGCGAGCGTCGGGTATCGGCTCGCGTCGAGCGACTCGCGCGCGTTTCCGACCGGCCTCGGCGACGTGCGCTGCGCGATTCGCGCCGTCGAGCAGCGCGTCTCGGCGCCGAAGGCGATTTTGATCGGCGCTTCGGCCGGCGCGCACCTCGCCGCGATGGCCGCGCTCACGCGCGACGCGCCGCGCTTCGACGGCGACTGCGCGGATCACACGCCGCTCCGCGTCGACGGGGCGGCGCTTTATTACGCGCCGCTCGCGATCGATCGGGCGCGCGAGCGGTACATCCCGATCATGCGGCAAGCGGTCGACGAGCTGCTCTACGGCGTGCGGCGCGTCGCCGCGCACGAGGTCGACGAGGACGGCGGCGATTGGCTCGCGCGCGCCGAGGCCGCGACGCCCGGGCGCTACGTTCGTCCGGACGCACCGCCGATGCTGATCTTCCAAGGGCTCGAAGATCCGATCGTCCCGCCGCAGGATGCGCGCGACTTTGCCGCGCTGCTCGCGAACGCGGGCGTTCCGCATTTGCTCTACGAGGTACCCGGGTGGAAGCACGGGTTCCCCGTGCTCATGCGCTCGGCGGGGCTCGAAGCGCCGAGCTGCACGCTCTTGCGCTTTCTCGCGCAGATCGCGGCGCGCTAAGAACGCGACGGCGGAACGAACGCGACCATCGCGCCGAGCGCGGCGGCGCCGATCAACATGGGCGCGAGCGGCAACGTCGCGTGGTGACGCGAGACGAGCGCGAGGTGCACGCAAAACCAAATCGTCACCGACGCGCTCGACGCGAAGACGAGGCGGCCGATCCAGCGGCGACCGTGTTGAATCGTGAGCGCGAGGACGCCGCCGACGAGGGCTCCGATGATCGCGGCGATCGCGAAGCCGGCCTCGCGTCCGTAACCGAGCGCGCGACCGACGGCTCCGGCGAGATCGATCGCGGCGCCGAATTTCGGCGTCGCCCAGCTCGCGAGAAAAATCCCGACGACGCCGCCGATCGCGCCCGTCGTCGCGCCGAGCGCCCACGTCGCCGAACGTGAACGCTCGCGCAGCGCCGGCAAAATGCTCGGCGTCGAATCATCGGCGCGCGGCGAAAACCAGCTCTCGCGGAGCTCCTTGTCCGTGTTCGGCATCTCACACAGCGTTGCAACCAGACGCGTGAAGTCAACGCGTGCGCGGCCGGCAAAACCGTGGCGCTTCGCCTCAGCGCGAGAGGCTCTTCATGAGCGCTTCGTAGCGGCGCGCCGGGCCGTCCCAGCTGCGATCGAGCCGCATCACGCGTTTGACGAGCGCGGGCCACTGCGGGAGCACGCGCGCCGCGAGCGCGCGTTCGGTCGCGCCGACGAGCGCGCGAGCCGTTTCTTCTTCGAAGAGAAAACCGGTGCCGGTCTCGAGCTTCGCGTCGCAATCGACGACGGTGTCGACGAGTCCGCCGGTCGCGCGCGCGACGGGCAGCGCGCCGTAGCGTTGCGCGTATTGTTGCACGAGGCCGCACGGCTCGAAGCGACTCGGCACGAGCACGACGTCCGCCGCCGAGAGGAGCCGATGCACGACCGCCTCCGGCGCGTTTCGCGAGAAGACCGCGCGCCCGCCGGATTTCGCGACCGCGGCTTCGATGCGATGCACGAGCTCCGGATCGCCGTCGCCGGCGATCGCGATTTGTGCGTCGGTGGCGCGGAGAATTTCTGGCATCGCGCCGGCGATGAGATCGGTCCCCTTCTGGTGAACCATGCGCCCGATCGACGCGACGAGCGGCATCGCGGGCTCGAGCGGCAACCCGAGCTCGCGCTGGAGCGCACCCTTGCAGCGCGCGCGGCTCGACGTGTCTTGCGCGTCGTAACGCGTGGCGAGCGTCGCGTCGACGGCCGGGTTCCACACCGCGTAGTCGATGCCGTTCAAGATTCCCGCGATCGGCCGCGGGAGCGCGCGCACGACGCCGTCGAGCCCGGCGCCGCCGCTCTCGGTCGCGAGCTCGCGCGCGTACGTCGGGCTCACGGTCGTCACGGCGTCGGCGGTGACGAGCCCGAGCTTCAGCAAGTTGAGCTTTCCGAAAAACTCGCCGGTCTCCGGTTGAAAATCGCGCGCGTCGAGCCCGACCGCCGCGACTTGCTCGCGACCGAAGATCCCTTGATGCGCCATGTTGTGGACGGTGAGCACGGTCTTGGTCGCGGCGAGCTCGGCGGTCTCGCGACGGAGGTTTCGCACGTAGACCGGCACGAGCGCGGCCGGCCAGTCGTGGCAGTGAACGACGTCGAACGGAGCGCCGCCGGCCGCGCGCTGCCGCGCGATCTCCGCCGCCGTGTACGAGAGCACCGCGAAGCGCGCCGCGTTGTCCGGATAATCTTCGCCGCGCTCGCCGTAGACGCCGTCGCGATCGAAAAATCCCGGCGCGTCGACGAGCACGATGTCGACCTGCGACGCGAGCCGCCCGTCGAAGAGCGTCACGTCGTAAGTGATTCCGCCGAGCGGGACGCGAACCGGCGTGAGGCGCCGCGCGACCAAGAGACCGCCTTGCTCGAACGCCGGAAAACGCGGCAAGACGAGCGTGATCTTGTGTCCGAGCGCGCGAAGCGCCTTCGGCAGCGCGGCCGCGACATCGGCGAGCCCGCCGACTTTGACGAAAGGCGCGAGCTCCGTCGTGACGAAGAGAATGTCCATTCGCGCGGCGTTGTACCACGAAGCCCGGAGCCGAGTGTCCGCGTGCTAAAATGCACGCGAACGGAAACACGTGACGCGTTTGCGCTGGAGCGAAAACCGAGGCTTCGAGCCTCCGAAAGGGGTGCCGGAAGGCTCGGTTTTGTCGGTCTTCCGCGTGCCGCCGGAAGTCGCGGGACAGCGGCTCGACCTCTTTTTGCAAACGCAGCTGAAGCGAACGAGCCGAACGCGCGCGCAGTTCATCGTTCGCGCATCGGCGTACGACGAGGCCGGCCGGCGCCTTCGTCCCGGCGCGCGCGTCACCGCGAATCAGCTCGTTCTGCTGTGGAGGCCCCCCTGGGACGAAACACCGGTCCCGACCGACGTCCCGATTCTCTACGAAGACGATCATCTCCTCGCGGTCGACAAGCCGCCGAAGCTCCCGGTGCATCCGACCGCGCGCTACCACAAGAACACGCTCATCAAGGTGCTGCAGCGCGCGCGGCCCGGTCAGTTCTTGTCGCTCGGACACAGGCTCGATCGCGAGACGAGCGGCGTGCTCCTCGTCGCGAAGACCGCCGAGTGCGACCGCGCGCTCAAGCGCGATCTCGAAAACCGCGCGGGCATCGAAAAAATTTATGTCGCGATCACGTGGGGCGTCGCCGTCGCGAAAGGCGAATCGCTCCGCGTCGACGCGCCGCTCGAGCTCGACCCGACGAGCAAGACGCGCGTGAAGATGCGGATCGGAGTCGAGCTCGCCGCGAGCACGATCTTCCGCGGGCTCGACGCGAACGACGGCTACGGGCTCGTTCGCTGCGAGCTACTCACGGGCCGCCAGCACCAAATTCGCGTCCACCTCGCGTCGCTCGGGACGCCCATCGTCGGCGACAAGCTCTACGGCATCGACGAAACTTATTTCACGCGCGAAGCCGACGGCGTGCTCGAAGAAGAAGCGGCCGCGGATCTCGAAATGCCGCGCCAAGCGCTGCACGCCGCCGAGCTCCGACTCGCACACCCCATCACGCGCCGCCCACTCGAGGTCATCGCGCCACTGCCCGAAGACATGCGCTCTTTTTGGGCTCTCAAATCCCGCGTGGAACGCGATCGAGATCGACCTGCTCCAGCGCGGCGCGAATGAGCGCGCTGCGGTTCGCTTTGGTCATGCCGCGTTTTTTCAATTGAGCGACGAGGTCGTCGAGGCGCTCGAGATCCTTCGTGTACATCGAGATGCAAATCACTTTGTAATGCGTCGGCTTGCCGCGGAAAAAAGTCTCCGAGAGCACGCTGTCGACTTCGTCTTCGAGAATTCTTTGAGCCATGACTTCCTCATCCTGCTGCGGCAGATGCGACGGGTGGAGCGGCGTGCGTGCGAATCGCGCCTGACCGCATGTGGAGACCTTCGACGACCAAGTCGACGATGCGTCCGTAGTCGCCCGCCGCGGTCGAATTCGGTGCGTGCTCGAAGAGAGTCTTCGACGCCGCGGGCGCTTCTTTGATGCGCGTCGCTTGGCGGATCGGCGGCAGACACCGCTCGCCGAAGTGCTTCTCGAGCGTGTCGAGCGCGTCGCGGCAAACGCGCGCGCGCGAATCGTAAAACGTCGGGAGGACCCCCCAGATTTCGACCGCGTGATGAAGCAGCGTGTTGACGCTCTTGATCGTCTTGACGACCTGCCGCACGCCGACGAGCGATAGAAAATCGCACGCGACCGGCACGAGCACCGCGTCGGCGAAGACGAGCGCGTTCTGATTCATCAGCGAGAGCGACGGCGAGCAGTCGAGGACGACGACGTCGTAGCTCGCGCCGACCGCCCACAGCCGATCGCGCAGCACGCGATCGCGATTTTGCCGGCCGGCGAGGTAGAGCTCGGCGGCAGCGAGCGTCTCGTTCGACGCGATGAGATCGAGATTCGGGCGAACCTCCATCACCGCCTCGCGCGGTTGCAGACCCATCACGAGCACGTGATAGAGCGTGCGCTCCGGCTTGATGCCGAGTGACGCGGCGACGTTGCCCTGCGCGTCGGTGTCGACGAGGAGCACGCGGAGACCGCGCGCCGCGAGCCCCGCAGCCAGGCTGACGCTCGTCGTGGTCTTTCCGGTCCCGCCCTTGTGATTGAAGACCGCGATGCACCGCACGCCAGTCGCGCACGCTTCGGTGCGAGCGGCCTCGCGCGCTCGCTCCGCGCGCAGGAGCTGCTCGCGACACGGCATCCCGCACGCGAACCGCCGCACGCCGTTCAAGTGCACGACTTGAGCGACGAGCTCGATCTCGAACTCGGTCTTGCAGACCTCACATGTTCCGCGCTCCGCTTCCATGGCGCCCATCGGTGCCATGGCTTATCGAAGTGGGCCAAATTTTCAGTGGCGGAAGTGGCGAACGCCCGTCGTGATCATCGCGATGCCGTGCGCGTCCGCCGCGGCGATCGACTCGGCGTCTTTCACGCTGCCGCCCGGCTGCGCGATCGCGGTGATGCCGTTTTTCGCCGCGATCTCGATGCTGTCGGGGAACGGAAAGAACGCATCGGATGCGAGCACGCTCCCGCGCGCGTGCTCGCCTGCTTTTTCACATGCAATCTGCACCGAAATCACGCGAGACATTTGGCCGGCGCCCACGCCGACCGTGGCGCTCCCCTTCGCGAGCACGATGGCGTTCGACTTGACGTGCTTGCAGACGCGCCACGCGAGGTCGAGGTCCGCCATTTCGTCGGCGGTGGGCGCGCGCTTGGTCACGACTTTTCCGTTCGTCACTTCGCCGGCGGCGGTGTTGTCGCGCGTCTGGACGACGATGCCGCCGCCGATTCGTTTGAGCTGGAGCGCCCCGTGATCCGCCGCGAGCCACTCGCCGGTCGCGAGGAGCCGCAGGTTCTTTTTCGCGCGCAAAATCTCGAGCGCCGCGGGCGCGTAGCTCGGCGCGACGATGCACTCGAGGAACGTCTCGGCGAGGATCTTCGCGGTCGCTTCGTCCACCTCGCGATTGAGCGCGACGATCCCGCCGAACGCCGACACCGCGTCCGCTTCGCGCGCGCGCTTGTAAGTCTCCGCCAAGTTTTCTCCGACGGCGACGCCGCACGGATTGGTGTGCTTCACGACGACGGCGGCGGTTTTTTCGAACTCACGAACCGCATCAAGAGCGCCCTCTACGTCCACGAGATTGTTGAACGAAAGTTCCTTGCCGCCGGCCCCGAGACTCTCGGCGCGCGCGAGCGACCCGGGCGCCGCGTTTCGCTCCGTGTAGAAGGCGCCCCGCTGATGCGGGTTCTCGCCGTAGCGAAGGGCGTACGCTTTTTCGAACGGCAGCGTGAGGTACTTCGGAAATTCTTCCCCGCGTCCCGAGAGGTACGCGCTGATCGCCGCGTCGTACGCCGCGGTGTGCGCGAACGCTTTGGCCGCGAGCTCGGCGCGCGTCTTTTCGGCGACGTCGCCGGTCGTCTGAATTTCGCCCAGCACGCGGTCGTAATCGGCCGGGTCGCAGACGACCGCGACGCGCGCGTGATTTTTCGCGGCCGAACGCACCATCGACGGCCCGCCGATGTCGATGTTCTCGACGATCTCTTCGTGCGTCGACTTCGGGTTCGCGACCGTCTTCTCGAACGGATACAAATTCACGACGACCAGATCGATGAGGCGCGCGCCGATGCGCTCGAGATCGCCATGGTCTCGTTCGCCGCGCGCGAGGATGCCGCCGTGGACGCGCGGGTGCAGCGTCTTCACGCGGCCGTCCATCACCTCGGGGGAACCGGTGTAGCTCTCGACGGTCTCGACCGGGATTTTCTCGGCCGCCAGAGCTTTCGCGGTTCCGCCGCTCGAGAGGATGGTGACGCCGCGCTCCGCGAGCGCACGCGCGAACGGAACGAGATTCGTTTTGTCGGATACCGAAACGAGCGCGGTGCGAACGGGCATACGCCCGATTACTACTCGATATCGGCTGCCGCGAAAGCCTCGACGTCGAACTCCGGGGTGGTCTCGTTGGCGACCGTCGTGTCGGTCGTGACGGTCACGACGTCGTCCTCGTCGTCGTCGTCCTCGGTGAGGTCGATGTCTTCGCCCTCTTCTTCGTCGTCGGCCGCGAGCACCGGCAGGCGGCGCTTGCCGATCGGGCCTTCGTCGACGTAGTCGCGGAGCGCGGCCATGTCGCGCAGCGCCTGGAGCTTCGCGAGTCCCTTGACCTCGACTTGGCGAATGCGCTCGCGCGTGAGGTTCATGATGGCGCCGACTTCTTCGAGCGTCGCGCCGCCGCGGTCGGCGATGTCGAGCGCGCAGGTCTCGCTCATCTCCCAAACCTCGAGGTCCGGGAAATTGAGCTTGATCGCGCCCGTTCGCGCCGACACGTCCAAGTAGAGGTGGTGCTTGCACGAGACGAACGGGCACGGCCTCTCGCCGCCTTGGCAATCCGCGCGCGTCACCGGGCGCTCGACGCCTTCGACGTCGGGATAGAGAACGCGTCCGAGCTCGAGCTCGCGCTTGGTCATGCGCTTGACGCTGATCGTCCGCGCGCGCACCTCGCGCTTGCGCCGCGAGCGACGCTGCTCGCGCGTGACGATCTCTTCTTCGCCCTCGGTCTCCGTCGCGAGCGCTAGGGCTCCCTCGGTCTCCTCGATCGTCGACATCGCTGCCTCCCGTTTCGTGCTGAAGATGGACGTGTCCCGTTCGCCGCCTCCGGCGCGCCGCCCATCGAAAAAACTTTTTTCAGCCGACTTCTTTGCGCGACTCGAGACGAGCGTGCATCGACAGTCGGGTCTCGACACTCGACAGCTTGGCCATCAGCTCCGCTGCGAGCGCCTTGGCTTCGGTAAGCTCCCTAAGCACCGCGCGAGAGTGAGCTTCTTGAACGTCGCCATGCGGCTTGGCCGCGTTGGCGAACGCCGAAAAAACTCGTTCGAGGGACTGCGAGAGCTCCTCGATGTCTCCGCGCACGAACAGAAATTGCGCCTGAATTTCTTCGATCGTGTAGTGAGCCAGCAACGACTTGAGATGTTGAATGCGCCGAACGACGCTCACGGGATACAGCCCCTGCGAGCCTCGTTGCGTGCCTGCGATCGCGACCCGGCGGCTTCTCGGCAAGAGCCCGAGCTGCACGTACTTCCGAAGGGTGGCCTCTGTGAAGCGGAGGTTCTTTCGGTTGAATAGATCGACGATCTGCTCCGACGTGATCCCTTCGGCGTGCTCTCGTTCGATGCGAGTCAGCTCGTCGTCGGTGAACACTTCGGGCCGCTGTCGTGCGGAAGCCTCGGGTTTCCCCGAAGCCTGGAGCGCCCCAACATCTGCGGCTCCACCCACTGTCACTTTTCGACCCCGTCCGCCTCGCATGAAGCCCTCGGCAAACGTGGCATGTCACGTTCGCGACTCTATTCTACTCAAAAGATTCTCGTCAATCCATCTACGCCGTTTATTTTGCGTCGTCCATCGATGGACGTGGTTTGGAGCGGTTAGCTCCATCGTGTGACAATCAATGTCACGCCTCGAGCGTAGTTTTGCTCGGAGACGCCGATTTCCGCAGCGATCTCGGGCTCGGATGGAGTGTGTGTATTCCATTGTGCGTCGAACGTGTGTATTGCGCAAACAATCGGCCGGCGCCCACGCGCGGCTGATGCTTGTATTCTGCAACGCCGGGCGAAGCGTTCGCTCCATACGATTTGGATGACGGTGACGCGCGGGCCCAGTACCTTCGGCGCCGTGATCGCCGCCCTCTCGGACGAGCCCAGCCAGAGCGAGACGCGGGACGTCCTCTGCAAGGACGCGCGCGTTCGGCTGACCGAGATCGGCGCGGGAAAACCGCTGCTTTTGTTGCACGACTTCCTCTCCGACCGGGGCGAATGGGACGGCGTCTCGGCCGCGCTCGCCGACCGGTTTCGCGTGATTTCGGTCGATTTGCCGGGGTTCGGCGAGAGCGAGAAGCCGACGCCGGCGCGTTTCGGATACGACCTCGACCGGTTCGCGAAGGCGCTCGTCGAGGTCGCGGGGGCGCTCGACGCGGCGCCGGTTTCGGTCGTCGGGCATGGCCTCGGCGGGGCCATCGCGATCGCCATCGCCGAGAAGCATCCGCCGCTCATCGAGCGGCTCGTGCTCGTCGCGCCGCCGCTGTTCGGGGCGAGGCCTGTCTCGCTGGCGCGCGCGTTCGCGCTGCCGGTCATCGGGCCGCTCGCATTCAAGCAGCTCACCGGGCGCGGAGCGCTCGCGTGGCATTTCCGGCGCGACGTCCTCGCGGCGACCAGGCCTTCGTCCGAGCGCATCGCGCGGCTTTACGACGCATTCAACGCGCCCGCGGCGCGCGAGGCCGCGAG